>NZ_HG916852.1:714000-1363000 GCF_000577275.2 Rhizobium favelukesii | reverse complement strand
CAGTTCGTCCAGGAATGCGTTGATTTCCGCAACCAGTTCATCGAGCGTCGGCACCTTGCCACAGTTGCCGGTGAATTCGAGGTCGATCGCGATCGGCAACGCGTCCGCTTCGACAGGCACAGTCGCCATTAGATTACGGGCCTGTTCACGGCCGGGGCGGCAGAATGTGAAGAAGTGATAGGCGCCGGGCACGATGCCGGCATCTTTCGCAGCCTTCCAGTTTTCGGCAAAGCGCGTGTCGCGGTGATCCCCGCCCTCGGTCGCCTTCATGATCGCGAAGCGAACGTTCGGCTGCCGTGCCAAGGCTCGCCAATCTACGGCGCCCTGATGGTGGCTGATGTCGATGCCCTGTATGGGATAGTCCGCAAGCGTCGGAGGAGTGAACGGTGCCATCGCACGATCGTATGCCAGATACGATGCGACCGCGACAGCCAGAATCACCAGTCCGAGGATTGTTCGACAGAGGCTTTTCACACCAGGGCTCTTTCGCTTTCTTTGGCCGGTTGTAACAGAATTTTGTTGCCCTGCGATGCGGGAGGCACGCCAGGCCCCGGGCTTACGCTTCGGGCGTCGGCCGGGCCGCTTCTCACCCCCTTGACCAAACCCGGTTCCCGCGCCATAAAACCCGCCATGAAAACGGTTGTCTGCATTATCTGCCGGAAGATTATTCGCTAGCGCGCTCGCTGGCCTGGCCGTTTTCGTCTCCTGAAAAGTCCAAGATGAGAAACGCCCCGGCCCGCCGGTGGTAGAATTTTTCGGATCATTGCATTTGGGAGAGTAGATATGGCCGGCGCGCCAGACACTAAGAAGCCGGAACTGAAGCTTTACAACACGCTGACGCGCGACAAGGCAGCCTTCGCGCCGATCGATTCGCAGAACGTGCGCATGTATGTTTGCGGCCCGACTGTTTATGACTACGCCCATATCGGCAACGCGCGTCCCGCCATCATCTTCGACGTGCTGTTTCGGCTGCTGAACCATGTCTATGGCGCCGAACATGTCACCTATGCGCGCAACATCACCGACGTCGATGACAAGATCAATGCGCGGGCTCTGCGCGACCACCCCGGCTTGCCGCTGAACGAGGCGATCCGCTTGGTCACCGAAAGAACCGAGACGCAATATCTCGAAGACGCCAAGGCCCTCGGCTGCCTTGATCCGACGATCCAGCCGCGGGCGACCGACAACATTGCCCAGATGATCGCGATCATTGAGAAGCTGATTGCCAAGAGCCACGCCTATCAGGCGGAGGGCGAAGTGCTGTTCAATACGAAATCCATGACAGATTACGGCGCGCTTTCCAGGCGCAACCTCGAGGAACAGCAGGCAGGCGCGCGCGTCGCGGTCGAAGCGCACAAGAAAAACCCGGGCGACTTCGTCCTCTGGAAGCTTTCGAGCGACAACGAACCCGGCTGGGAAAGCCCTTGGGGGCGCGGTCGCCCGGGCTGGCATATCGAATGCTCGGCCATGAGCGAACGCTATCTGGGCGAGGTCTTCGACATTCACGGCGGCGGTCTCGACCTGATCTTCCCCCACCATGAGAACGAGATCGCCCAGTCGCGTTGCGCCCATGGCACCAAGGTCATGGCAAACGTCTGGATGCACAACGGCTTCCTGCAGGTCGAGGGCCGCAAGATGTCGAAGTCGGAAGGCAATTTCGTCACTATCTACGAGTTGCTACACACCGAGAAGTTCGGCGGCCGGCAGTGGCCCGGCGAAGTCCTGCGTCTTGCCATGCTGATGACCCACTACCGCGAGCCGATCGACTTTTCGGTCAAGCGGCTGGAGGAGGCCGAACGGGTGCTCGCCAAGTGGCCGGCAGCGGACGCAGCGGGCGCGCAGCCCGACGCCGCTGTCCTCAGCGCTTTGGCCGACGACCTCAACACGGTGGCGGCCGTTCAAGCGTTGCATGCGCTTGCCCAGTCCGGCGATCACGCAACATTTGCCGCCAGCGCGATCCTGCTCGGTGTCCTGCCTGAGAAGGCAGAAATCGACGAAGCGGTCGCCATCGAAATCGACCGACGCGTGAAGGCGCGGCTCGAATTGCTCAAGGCGAAGAACTTCCCCGAGGCCGACACAATACGCGACACCCTGCTTGCCGAAGGCATCCAGCTGAAGGACGGCAAGGATCCGGCCACCGGCGAACGGGTGACTAAGTGGGAGGTGAAGAGATGACCACCTATACCGGTGGGTGCCAGTGCGGGGCGATCCGTTTTCGCGTTCGCGGCACCTTGAAGGAGACGTCCATCTGTCATTGCCGCATGTGTCAGAAGGCGTTCGGTGCCTATTACGCACCGCTGGTCTCCGTGCGTGGCGCCGAGTTCGAATGGACGCGCGGCGAGCGCAAGCGCTTTCGTTCGTCCAACATGGTCGAGCGCGGCTTCTGCGCCGATTGCGGCACGCCGCTGACTTACGAGGCGCCGGATGGCATGGCGGTCGCGGCAGGCGCCTTCGATGATCCGTCCGCCCTTGCGCCAGTCATCCAGTTCGGCACGGAAGGCAAGATCGGCTTCGTCGACCATCTGCATGAGTTGCCCGCCCGAGAGACGGAAGACGATGCCGAGGCTGCTCCCTTCGTGCTCGACATCGTATCCTACCAGCATCCGGACCATGACACGACGACGTGGCCTGAGGAGAGACATCCATGACACCCGCAGCGGCTCTGAGCGGAGGTTGCCAGTGCGGCGCGGTTCGCTACCGGGCCGTCGGCGAACTCGGCTATCCGCACCTTTGCCACTGCCGCATGTGCCAGAAGGCGGCCGGAAACTACTTCATGCCGCTGGCTGCGGCGAAGCGAACAGATTTCGCACTGACGCGCGGCGAGCCCAAATGGTTCCACTCTTCCGGTATCGTACGGCGCGGCTTTTGCGCGGACTGCGGGACGCCGCTTTTCTACGATGTTCCGGATGCCGACTTCATCAACATCGCGCTCGGCTCGTTGGACGATCCCGATAGCGTCAAGCCGGTGATGCAATCGAACACCGGACGCAGGATGAGCTGGTTTCACGAGCTCGATGCCCTGCCCGTCGAGCCGGAACCCGAAACGCCCGATCGCGACAACGCCATTGCCGCGAGCAATCACCAGCATCCCGATCACGACACGGCCCATTGGCCAACCGGAGCGTCACAATGAGCGAACCCATTCGAACCGGCGGCTGTCAATGCGGCGCAGTTAGATTCCGCATCAGCGGCAAGCTTGGCCGTCCCTCGATCTGCCATTGCCGTATGTGCCAGAAGCAGTTCGGCGGGTTCTTCTCCGCCCTGGTCACGGCGCCTGACGAAGGCATGGCGTGGACGCGCGGCGCGCCCAGCTATTTCCAGTCCTCCGTCAATATCGAGCGCGGCTTCTGCAAAAATTGCGGCACGCCGATGACCTACCGCCACCCGGGCGGCCTCGAGCTGGCGATCGGAACATTCGACGACCGCAGCGATCTGTCGCCGCAAATTCAGGTCAACTACGACGCCCGCATCCCCTGGGTCGAGACGATCTTCGACCAGCCCATTCACAAGGACCCGGATTACTACGCGCAGCAGGAGGCAATCATTTCCTTCCAGCATCCCGATCACGATACTGCAATCTGGCCAGCCGAAGGCGTCAAAATATGACTGAAGTGCTCCGTACCCTCTACCCCGAGATCGAACCCTATGCCTCCGGCCACCTCGGCGTCGGCGACGGCCATAAGATCTATTGGGAGCGTTCGGGCACGCCGGGTGCAAAGCCGGCGATCTTCCTGCACGGCGGGCCCGGCGGCGGCTTTTCGCCGAGCCACCGCCGCCTCTTCGACCCTGCGCTGTACGACGTATTGCTGTTCGACCAGCGTGGTTGCGGCAAGTCCACGCCGCACGCCGATCTCAATGCCAACACGACCTGGCACCTTGTCGCCGACATCGAGCGGCTGCGTGAGATGGCAGGCGTCGAGAAGTGGCAAGTCTTCGGTGGCTCGTGGGGCTCGACGCTGGCGCTCGCTTATGCCGAGAAGCATCCGGAGCGTGTTTCCGAGCTGATCGTGCGCGGCATCTATACGCTCACCAAGGCCGAGCTCGACTGGTATTATCAGTTCGGCGTGTCGGAAATGTTCCCCGACAAATGGGAGCGCTTCATTGCACCGATCCCGTCGGAAGAGCGCCATGAAATGATGCATGCTTACAATCGCCGCCTTACCGGCGCGGACCGGGCCGTTGCCCTAGAGGCTGCCAAAGCCTGGAGCATCTGGGAAGGCGAGACGATCACGCTGCTGCCGGAAAAGTCGACCAGCGGCAAGTTCGAGGAGGCCGACTTCGCCTATGCTTTCGCGCGCATCGAGAACCACTTCTTCGTCAATGCGGGCTGGATGGACGAAGGACAGTTGCTGCGCGATGCTTATAAGCTGAAGGACGTTCCCGGCGTCATCCGTGCACGGCCGCTACGACATGCCCTGCCCGGCAAAGTATGCCTGGCTATTGCATAAGGCATGGCCAAGGGCAGAGTTCCATCTGATCGAAGGCGCCGGACACGCCTATTCGGAACCAGGCATCCTCGACAAGCTGATCCGCGCTACGGACAAGTTCGCCGGAAAGCAATAGCGAGCCACAAGGCCGACAGGACCACCATCATGACACGCAAAAAGATCTACCTCTTCGACACGACGCTCCGCGACGGGCAGCAGACGCCCGGCATCGACTTCTCCGTCGAGGACAAGATTGCGATCGCAAGCATGCTTGATGAGTTCGGCCTTGACTACGTGGAAGGCGGCTATCCTGGCGCCAATCCGACGGATACTGCCTTCTTCAGCGAGAAGCGCACGACGCAAGCTCGCTTCGTCGCCTTCGGAATGACGAAGCGAGCCGGCATTTCAGCCTCCAACGACCCGGGCCTGGCTAGCCTCCTGCAGGCCGAGAGCGACGCGATCTGTTTTGTCGCCAAGAGCTGGGACTATCACGTGAAGGTGGCGCTTGGCTGCACCAACGAGGAAAACCTCGAAAGCATCGCTGAGAGCGTCAAGGCCGCCGTCGCCGCGGGCAAGGAGGCATTGGTCGACTGCGAACATTTCTTCGACGGTTATAAGGCAAACCCCGCCTATGCTATCGCCTGCGCCAAGACCGCCTATGAATCCGGCGCACGCTGGGTCGTGCTCTGCGACACCAATGGCGGCACGCAACCGCCAGAAATCCGCAATATCGTCTACGCGGTTATTGCGGCGGGCGTTCCCGGTCACTGGCTTGGCATCCACGCGCACAACGACACCGGTCAGGCGGTCGCCAATTCGCTTGCCGCCGTGGAAGCGGGTGTGCGACAGATCCAGGGCACGCTGAACGGCATCGGCGAGCGCTGCGGCAATGCCAACCTCGTGACCCTCATCCCGACGCTGGCGCTGAAGGAAACATATTCATCCCGGTTCGAAACCTCGATCGACACCGAGCGATTGTTGAATCTCACACGACTCTCGCACGCTTTCGACGAGCTGTTGAACCGCTCGCCCGATCATCAGATGCCTTATGTCGGCGCGTCTGCCTTTGCGACAAAGGCTGGCATTCATGCTTCGGCTTTGCTCAAGGATCCGCGCACTTACGAGCATGTGACGCCTGAAAGCGTCGGTAATTTCCGCAAGGTCATGGTCTCAGACCAGGGTGGCAAGGCGAACTTCATCAACGCGCTAAAGCGCCGCGGCATCGAGGTCGGCAAGGACGACCCGAAGCTCGACCGCTTGATCGCGCTGGTCAAGGAGCGTGAAGCGTCGGGCTATGCCTATGAGGGCGCCGATGCCAGCTTCGAGCTGCTTGCTCGGCGGACCCTCGGCACGATCCCGGAATTCTTCTCTGTCGAGGGCTTCCGCATCATGGTCGAGCGCCGCTTCGATTCCCATGGCCGCGTGAAAATCGTCTCGGAAGCCGTCGTGAAGATCGTCATCGACGGGCAGACGATCATGTCCGTCGCGGAAGGCGACGGTCCGGTCAACGCGCTCGACCTTGCGCTGCGCAAGGACTTCGGCAAATATCAGCACGAGATCGATGATCTGGTTCTGGCCGACTTCAAGGTCCGTATCCTCAATGGCGGCACCGAGGCCATTACTCGCGTTCTCATCGAATCCACCGATAGCGACGGGGTTCGCTGGTGGACGGTCGGCGTGTCCGAGAACATCATCGACGCATCGTTCCAGGCACTGATGGACTCGGTGATCTACAAGCTGATGAAGAACCGGCAACTGGCCGGCAAGATCGCCGCCGAATAGGCTTCACATACCGAATACGAGGCCCCAATCCGCCTCCGAATACCACTCCTTGCCCTGCCGTGCGGTCTTCCAGCGCAGGGCGCGGACATGCTGCATACCGCCTCTGCTGAAGGCGGCTTCGAGCCGCCTGTAGCTGTCGAACCCACCCGCCACGGCCTCCGCCCAGACAAACGAGACCGGGGCAAGATACTCGGCTGCGTAGCCATGTTCTTCGCGGCAAAACAGGAAGAAGCCAGCGTAGGAAGCAAGCCCGGTCGGGCCTGCCGCATCGACGTCAGGGACGCCCAGCGGCATGATCAGTCGACCGCCGACACTCAACCGCTCCACCCAGGGTTCGGCCGGAAAATGGACGGCAAAATTCACATAGACGGCATCGGTCAGCTCGCGCGGCCATTCGACCCCGTTGCCACGGACGACACGAACGTTCGGATAGGCCCGCAAATTATCCTCTGCGCGCCTCGCCAGCTCCTCATTGAATTCGACGGCAGTGACGTGGCCATCGCCGCCAACCAGCAGAGACATGATCGCCGTGTAGTAGCCACTGCCGGCGCCGACATGGCAGACCGTTTCCCCACGGCGCAGCGCCAGCTTATGGATGCCCCTGGCATGCAAGCTCGGGCTACCGTTGTTGACATGCCGCTCATGCTGAAGCGCAAACAGGGCATCCTGGTAGACGACAGAGGGATCCCCCGAGGGAACATCGACATAGCCGCACCAACTCGCCGTCTTCCACGGCGGCGGCCCCAGGAACCGCTCGCGCGGCACCGTCGCGAAGGCGCGCAACAGCGCGTCGTCGCTTTGCACGCCCTCCTTCGAAAGCACCTGCGCGGCAAACGCCCTTCGGCAGTTCGCAAGAGCCTCTTCGTCCATGGTCTTCACCCTCGCGATGGCCGGCATCCATTCACCGAAATGAATTGGCCTATTCACGTCCGTTGCGTTAAGCGGATCCATAACAAGAACAAATATGGAAACACTCGATGTCCGCCAATGCAAGCGCTCCGATCGTCAAGAACGAAGACAGTCCACGTGGCTTCGCCTTTGCGCTGACGGCGTATCTTCTGTGGGGCTTCTTGCCGATCTACATGAAGGCCGTCGCTCATATTTCGCCGGCGGAGGTCATCGCTCATCGCATCCTCTGGTCCTTGCCCTTGGCAGGGCTGGTGCTCGTCGTCCTCGGCCGCACGCAAGATATCCACACAGCCTTGAGATCACCGCGGATGCTGGCCATGGCCGCACTCACCGCTGCCCTGATCACTGTCAATTGGGGCACCTATGTCTGGGCGATCGGCAGCGGCCACGCGATCGACGCGGCGCTCGGCTATTTCATCAATCCGCTGTTCAGCATCTTCCTCGGCGCCGTGGTATTGAAAGAGCGACTGCAACCTGTGCAAATCGCAGCGATTGCGTTGGCTGGCCTCGCGGTCGTCGTGCTGGCGCTTGATAGCGGCGGCTTGCCGTGGGTGTCGCTGACGCTGACGATTTCCTGGGGTCTTTATGCGCTGTTTCGCAAGACGCTGCCGCTCGGTCCGAACCAGGGTTTCTTCCTGGAGGTGCTGATCCTCAGCGTCCCGGCCCTGTTCTACGTTCTCTATCTGGAGCTCGGCAGCGGCGAAGGACACTTCTATCGCACCGGCTGGGCCGATACCGCCCTGTTGCTCGGCTGCGGCATCGTCACCGCCGTACCGCTGATGATCTATGCCAATGGCGCCAAGCTGCTCAGGCTTTCGACCATCGGCATCATGCAGTACATCGCGCCGACGATGATCTTCCTCATCGCGATCTTCGTGTTCCACGAGCCGCTCGGCACGGCGCGCATGATCGCCTTCCCGCTGATCTGGGCGGGCTTGTTCCTCTACAGCTGGGCGACGCTCAAGGGGAGCCGCGAGCGCTAGAGCAGGAGCCGGGGCAGCATTTAGATTTCAGGCCCATCGGGCCTAAAGTCATCCTGATCTTGGAACGCGTTACATCTTCGAGATCACCTCATCCTCACCCTCGCGGTCCAGGGATGCGATCTCGGCCGCCTGTGCCATGATGCCGGGGATGATTTCGGATATGTCGTCTATGACGAGCGGCTGAACGCGATGGGCCGTATGGACGAAACCCTCGTCTGTCATGTGGCGCATGAGCTCCATCATCGGATCCCAAAAGCCGCCGACGTTGGCAAACACCATCGGCTTCTCGTGACGGCCGAGCTGCGCCCAGGTCATGATCTCGACGATTTCCTCCAGCGTACCGATGCCGCCCGGCAGCGCTACGAAGGCGTCGGAGCGCTCGAACATCGCATGTTTGCGCGTATGCATATCAGGCGTTACAATCAGTTCATTGAGCTGGCCGAGGGAATGGCGCGTAGCCTCCATGTCGATCAGGAACTCGGGGATGATGCCGGTTACCTGACCACCGTTCGAAAGCACGCCGCTCGCCACAGCCCCCATGATGCCCTTGGTGCCTCCACCATAGATGAGGCGCAGGCCATATTCGGCGATTTCCTTACCCAGCGCACGACCGGCCGCCATGTGGCGAGGATCGCTGCCCGGTCGCGAGCCACAGTAAACACAGATGGAGCGAATGGAATGAGATTGATCTGTCATAAGGGCAAACAACTATTCTCTATGGCTCCAGTCAAGAAAAATGACGGAAAACCTGCGTCCTACATTTGCCTGGCTACTTTGACTGCTTGTGCAAAGCAGCGGGAATCGCTAGCAATTTTAGGAAGTCCGGCAAGATTGCCGCCTGGGGAGACGTGATGATGAGAAACCGTGCCGGCTTGCTGGCCCTTGCAGTGCTTGTAGTCGCAATTCTGTTGATGGTCTTTTTCGTCATGCCCCGCATCGGCGGAGACGCCGCGAAAGTTGGTGACGCAATCAACCAGGCCGGCTCCGAAGTGAAGAAGACGGTCACCGAATCCGCGAAGACATCGCGCCCCGCAGCGCCGGACGATGCCGCGACGACCCAGACAGTCGGGCGCCTTGCTTCGGAGGCAGGCCAATCCATTTCGCAACTTAAGGCGCTCTTTGCCGACGGCAAGGGCCCGACCCAGGAAGTTTTCGAAGCGGCCAAGTCGAAGGCGACGACCTCGCTGCAGGCACTTGCAGACCTTGCGATCCCTGATGGCACGAACCCGGTCACGGCCGCCGCCGCCTCCAAAGCCAAGGATGGCGCAGCGAAGGCACTGACCATCATCAAGGCTCTGCCGGAAACCACTGCCGATGCGACAGCGGCGATTGCGATGGCTGAAGCGGCGCTGACAGGCTCCAGGGAAGCCGGCGCGCCCGCAAGCGAGCCGTCCGCGGTTGCCCCGGCAGACAGCGCCAGCAAGCTCCCGACATTCGATGTGCTACGCGTCGAACCGGACGGGTCCACGGTCATTGCCGGCTCGGCCGAGCCGAACAGCAAGCTTGAAATCATGGACGGCGATAAGGTCGTGACCACGACCGACGTCGGTCCGACCGGCGACTTTGCTGCCGTGCTCGAAAACCCGCTTGCCGCCGGTAATCACCAGCTCGTCCTGCGCGCCACCGGCAAGGATGGCAAGACCTCGACATCGGAAGAAGTCGCGACCGTATCCGTTCCCAAAGATGGCAAGAGCTCCGAACTGCTGGCTATGGTTTCCAAGTCCGGCACCGCAAGTCGCATCATCACGGCGCCCAAGCCGGACGCCCAGGTTGCCTCCAATGGCGGCATCGCTCCGTCTGATCAGCCTGCAGCCCAAGTCACGCCGGGCTCGACGGATGTGGCGAACGTGCCCGCAGCCTCTGGCACGCAGCCAGGCACAGCTACGGCTGCCGACGTTATGGTCAGCGCCGTCGAGATCGAAGGCGACAAGATCTTTGTCGCAGGCGCGGCGAAGCCTTCGGCAAACGTCGTCGCCTATGCGGATGACAAGCTGATCGGCAAGGCGAAAGCCGGTCCCGATGGCCATTTCGTGATCGATGGCGTGATGCCGCTTTCCGTCGGCGATCACAAGATTCGCGTCGACGTTCTCGACGACGCCGGCAAGGTCGCCGTGCGCGCCTCGGTGAATTTCAACCGTCCGGAAGGAAATCAGGTGACGGTTGCCGCGCAAGGGGCCAATCCCCAGACCGGAAACACGGCAGGGTTGGTGCCACTGGATGAAGGCGCGCTCGGAAAGCTGAAGAACGATGCCACCAAGGCCTTCTCTCTGCTCAGCGGGCTCTTCGCCGACGGCAAATTGCCGGGAGCAGAACAGCTCGCCGCAGCCCGCTCCGCCAACGAGTTCGCCCTGCGTGCCATCATGGAATTCCGCGCGGCAGCCGATGCGACAGCCGACTTCAAACAACAGGCTTCGACGGCGGCCCAGGCCGCCGCCGGCGCCCTGCAGACACTGCAGGCTCTGCCGAAGGATGCGGAATCGGTCGGCACGGCACTGGGCAAGCTCGGCGGCGACATCGCCCAGTTGACCGGCCCTGCGGGCGCGCCGGCCACGCCGGACGCACCTGCAACCAACCAGGTCGCAGGAGCCCAAGGCGGACCGACAACGATCGAGCAGGCTCCGCTCGCTCCAAGTAACGAGACGGTCATCATCCGCCGTGGCGACACGCTCTGGCAGATATCGCGGCGCATCTACGGCGCGGGCGTGCGCTATACGACAATCTACGTCGCCAACGAGGACAAGATCACAAACCCGGATCGGATCTTGCCGGGCCAGATCTTCGGCCTTCCCAAGGACGCCTTGCCAAACGCGGAAGAGCTTCACCGCAAGCGGCTTTCGGGCGAGCATCTCTAGGCAATCATATTCTGAATAGAGCGGCCGGACGCATATCATGCCCGGCCGCTCTTTTCCTGCAGTGTCCATTTGTTGTATTGCTCCCGCCAGCCCCTATCTGGCGGTGACGACGATCATGTCCGGCGAGGCCTTTTCGGTATTTCCGCCGCCCCCAATTTGTCGGCAACGCAGCGCCATCAGCGCCTTTCGGCGGGAGATTCGCATGGCAAACGACAAAACAGTCTCGGATTCCAATCTTCTGCGGACGCTGTTCAATCTCTGGCCCTATATGTGGCCGACCGGTCGCCCGGATCTCAAGATGCGCGTCGTCTGGGCCTCAGTTTACCTGCTCGTTTCCAAGTTCGTGCTGCTGCTCGTCCCCTATTTCTTCAAGTGGTCGACGGATGCGCTGAACGGGAGGATGGATCTGGCCGGCAAGGTGCCGGACCTGCTTGTTGGTGCAACGGCATTGGTCGTCGCCTACAATCTCACCCGCCTGCTCCAACTCGGTCTGAACCAGTTGCGCGACGCGCTCTTTGCCAGTGTCGGGCAGCATGCCGTGCGGCAGTTGGCCTACAAGACCTTCGTGCACATGCACGAACTGTCGCTGCGCTTCCACCTCGAACGAAAGACCGGTGGGCTTTCGCGTGTGATCGAGCGCGGCACGAAGGGGATCGAGACCATCGTGCGGTTCACGATCCTCAACTCCGTCCCGACGCTGATCGAGTTCCTGCTGACCGCCATCATCTTCTGGTGGGGCTACGGCTTCTCCTATCTCGCCGTCACCGCGTTCACGGTCTGGGCCTATATCTGGTTCACGATCCGCGCCAGCGACTGGCGCATCGCCATCCGCCGCACGATGAACGACAGCGATACCGACGCCAACACCAAGGCGATCGACTCCCTCCTCAACTTCGAGACCGTCAAGTACTTCGGCAACGAGGAGATGGAGGCCCGGCGCTTCGACAGGTCGATGGAACGCTACGAGAAGGCGGCCACCGATGTCTGGACCTCGCTCGGCTGGCTCAACTTCGGCCAAGGGGTGATCTTCGGGCTAGGCACGACGGTGATGTTGATCCTGTCGGCCCTTGCGGTCCAACGCGGCGAGCAGACGGTCGGCGACTTCGTCTTCGTCAACGCCATGCTGCTGCAGCTTTCCGTCCCGCTAAACTTCATCGGCTTCGTCTACCGTGAAATCCGCCAGGGCTTGACCGATATCGAGCAGATGTTCGATCTCCTCGAAGTCAGGGCTGAAGTGATGGATGCGCCCGATGCCGCACCTCTGAACATCAAGCAAGGCGCCATCTCGTTCAAGGACGTGCATTTTTCCTATGACCCTGCCCGTCCGATCCTCAAAGGCATTTCCTTCGAGGTGCCTGCCGGCAAGACCGTTGCCGTCGTCGGGCCGTCGGGCGCTGGAAAATCGACATTGTCGCGTCTGCTCTACCGTTTCTATGACATTCAGAGCGGCTCGGTCTCGGTCGACGGTCAGGATATCAGGACGGTGACCCAGAAAAGCTTGCGATCGGTAATCGGGATGGTTCCGCAAGACACCGTCCTTTTCAACGATACGGTCGCCTACAACATCCGCTATGGGCGCCCTTCCGCCAGCGAAGCCGAGGTAAAAACCGCGGCCGAGATCGCGCAGATCGCCCACTTTATCGATCTGCTGCCACAGGGCTTTGAGACTAAGGTCGGCGAGCGCGGCTTGAAGCTCTCGGGCGGCGAGAAACAACGCGTTGCGATCGCGCGGACGATCCTGAAGGCGCCACCGATTCTGATCCTCGACGAGGCGACGTCGGCCCTCGACACAACCACCGAGCGGGACATCCAGACCGCGCTCGATGTCGTATCCAAGAACCGCACGACGCTGGTCATTGCCCACCGCCTGTCCACCGTCATCGGCGCGCACGAGATCATCGTTCTGAAGAGCGGTGAGATTGCAGAGCGCGGCACCCATGCCGCGCTTCTCCAGAAGAATGGCCTTTATGCTTCGATGTGGAACCGCCAGCGCGAGGCAACGCAGGCCGAAGAGCATCTGAAGCAGGTGCGCGAGAGCGACGACATGGGCGTCGTGAACAGGCTTGCGCCCGCGAGCTAACCTGAATGGACGGCAATCGGGCTGCTTTGCTGTTCAGGAGCCCGTCATAGATGTGGGTCAAGGAGCCGCAGCATTGCCCCGGCGGCGGTTTCGCTGTAACCAGCGATGAGAAAAGAACGCCAAGCACGGCGCGATCTTTGAGATTCGCTTGTCGCGCTTTAGTTCTTTGTTTTCACGCATGTCTTTGGCCCGAAGCCGGTTCCCGCCTTCGGGAGACATGCTTTAGGAGCGCGGTATAAATGAGCTTGTTCAATACGGTACGCAACACGATCGTTCCGGTGCACAAGGAAGGGTATCCCTTCATCGCCGCCTTCTTCGTCGCCTCGCTGGTCCTCGGTTGGATCTTCAA
This sequence comes from Rhizobium favelukesii, assembly GCF_000577275.2. Taxonomy (NCBI): domain Bacteria; kingdom Pseudomonadati; phylum Pseudomonadota; class Alphaproteobacteria; order Hyphomicrobiales; family Rhizobiaceae; genus Rhizobium; species Rhizobium favelukesii. The sequence goes on along the minus strand of NZ_HG916852.1, from coordinate 1,349,618 downwards.
GCCGCTGTTCTGGATCGGACTGATCCTGACGCTCTGGTGCGCTTATTTCTTCCGCGATCCCGAGAGAATGACGCCTCAGGACGACGATCTCGTCATCTCCCCGGCCGATGGCAAGGTGTCATCGGTCCAGATGGTCGTGCCGCCCGCCGAACTGAGCCTTGGCAGCGAGCCGCTGCTGCGTATCTCGGTGTTCATGAATGTCTTCAACTGCCACGTGAACCGCTCCCCGGTGCGCGGACGGATCGTCAGCGTCAACTACCGGTCGGGCAGCTTCGTGAATGCCGAACTCGATAAGGCAAGCGAGGACAACGAGCGCAACGGCCTTGTTATCGAAACAAAGCACGGCCAGATCGGCGTCGTTCAGATCGCCGGCCTTGTTGCACGACGTATCCTGTGCTGGGCAAACCCGAACGAGCCGCTGGATGCTGGCGAGCGCTTTGGCCTCATTCGTTTCGGCTCACGCCTTGACGTGTTTTTGCCGGCAAGCGCAGCGCCACGGGTGACACTCGGCCAGACGGCCATTGCCGGAGAAACCGTGCTGGCCGAATTCGGCGCGGCCAAGGGTCCGGTCGTCAGCCGCCGAAGCTAACAGTACTGGAGAGCGACATGGAAACGCCCTTCCCGCCCTTCGAGCCCAACGGCCCTCCTGATGATTCGGGCCGCGGACCGCGGCTTCGCGAGATTCCGCTTCGCCTCATCATACCCAACCTCATCACGATTCTGGCGATCTGTGCCGGCCTCACCGGCATTCGCCTCGCGTTCGAGAACCGGTACGAGCTGGCGGTCGGCATGGTGCTTCTGGCTGCATTCCTCGACGGGATCGACGGCCGTGTTGCCCGCCTGATGAAGGCGACGTCGAAGTTCGGCGCGCAAATGGATTCGCTGGCGGACATCGTGAATTTCGGCGTCGCGCCGGCACTCGTCGTCTACGTCTTTGCACTGGATCAGGCACGCTCGATCGGCTGGATCGCCGCCCTGATCTATTCGATTGCGGCGGGTCTTCGCCTAGCCCGCTTCAACGTCATGGCCGAGCGCGAGAACAAGGCAACGTGGCAGTCGGAGTATTTCGTCGGCGTGCCCGCGCCAGCCGGCGCGATGCTGGTGCTGCTGCCTGTCTATCTCGGCTTTCTCGGCCTGACGACGGATCGCACCTTCGCCTATCTCTCCTCGGCCTATACGGTTCTGATCGCGTTCCTCCTCATCAGCCGTCTTCCGGTCTGGTCCGGAAAGTCCGAAGGCAGCAGACTGCGGCGTGATCTGGTGCTGCCGGTGATGCTCGGCGTCGTTCTCTACGTTGCGCTGCTATCGAGTTTCACCTGGGAAGTCATGGTCGTGACCGCGGTTCTCTACCTCCTCACGTTGCCCTTCGGCGCCCGCAAATGGAAGCGCAAGTACGGCACGCTGACGATCGAGGAACCCGGCGTCGGCGAAGACGATATCGGCCGACACATCTGACATTTTACGACTCTTGTTGCGGAAGAATGCCTGACTCAAGCCTCGCGAATTATGCATTAGATACATAATTCCTGATATGCGGCGCCTCTATTTTGTCGCTATTACAGGCAAAAGAGCAATAAATATAAGAGTCTAGGGACAGCACGTAAGGAGAGTATTGTGACCCCGAAGAAGACAAGCGTCGAACAGCCGGCCAAGTCCGACCTCAGCGCTAACTACCGCCCGCTCGGCCTGAAGGCCGTCCTTGCGGCGGCCCTGATGCTCAAGAGCAAGCCGACTCTGATCAAGAAGCCTGCCTAAGAACCTGCCAAAAAGCCGACGACCAGGCTGATCGCCAGCAGTCCCATGACAACGCCGATGATGATATCGAGAACCCGCCAGGCGGCGGGTTTTGCGAAGACTGGCTGCAGCAGGCGAGCGCCGTAACCCAATCCAAAGAACCAGACGAATGATGCGGTCGCCGCGCCGAGGCCGTAGGCCAAGCGGTCCGGGCCGCTATAGGCTGCGGAGCAGAACAACCGTGTCCAGATAGACATGCGGGTTCAAGAAGGTGAAGGCCAGGCAGGTCGCCACGGCGGCTTTCAGGCCCAGCGCTTGTGGAGAACCCGCCTGCATGGCGCCCGGATGGAGGGCCCGGCGAAATGCCATCACGGCATATGTGCCGAGGAAGATCGCGCCCCCAGCGTCACGACCGAGATGAGCGTCGGCGACTGGGCGACGAGCGTTCCAAGCCCGGCAACGCCGGCGGTAATCAGCACGGCATCCGATAGAGCGCAGATCAGGCACAGGATAAAGACGTGCGACCGCAGCAAGCCCTGACGCAGAATGAACGCGTTCTGTGCACCGATTGCGATGATGAGCGAGGCGCCGAGAAAGAAGCCTGCAAGCGCGGCCGAGAAGGAGATCATGCGATTTTCCGGAAATGATGCAGTGGGAGTAGCGGACTAGAAGAAGCTCAGCTGGCCATCGTCCGGCTTTTTCTTTTCAGGCGACGGCGGCTTTTCGACGGCCACTCTTTCCTGCAGATCGGCCCCCATGTTGGTCACCTTGTTGACCTTGTCGGAAACTGGGATTGCCTCGAAGAAATCCTCTTCCACCGGTTTCATCAGATCGGCCACGTCGCGCGGCTCCTGTGTCTTGCAATCCAGCCAGCGCGAAAAGTTCTCCGGCTTGATGACGACGGGCATGCGGTCGTGGATCGGTGCGATGCCAGCGTTTGCCGCGGTCGTCAGGATCGCGCCGGTATCGACCTCCGAACCATCGGCGGAGGACCACGTTTCCATCAGGCCCGCGAACGCGACAACACCGCCGCCGCGCGGCTTGATCCAATAGGCCTGGGACCTCTCGCCGCTCTCCTTGCTGGGGCGATGCCATTCATAGAATCCGGAAGCGGGCACGAGCACGCGCCGATGGCGCATGGCGGCGCGAAACGATGCCTTGCCAATCGCCGTTTCGGCGCGGGCATTGATCAGGAGCGGAAATTGCTTCGGATCCTTTACCCAGCCGGGCGTAAAGCCCCAGCGTACGAGCACCGCGCGCCGCTCGGGAAGGTTGCTGCCTTTCTCCCTTGTTTCATCGCAGACGACGACCAGAATGGGCTGGGTCGGGGCAACGTTGAAACGCGCGGGAAAATCCTCGAGATCCATGATCCCCAAGATTTCCTTGAGTTCTTCGGGGGAAATCGTCAGCGCATAACGTCCACACATGGGGATGTCTTTGCACTCAGACCCGCTATGGTCAAGGCTCACTCAGCCACGCGGGGCGACCAGTATGATTGGAGTGCCCACCGCGGCCAAAGAGCGCGCCGCCGATGTCCCGAGGCGACGATGTAGATGCGCCATAGGCGGCAAATGTGCGGCCGGCGGCCTCGCTCGGCACAAGCCTGAGAAGCCAGGCGAACAGCGCCAGAGACACCATGCCTGGCGCGAGCCACCATTCAGGCTTTGCCATCTTTCAGCCATGCCCAGAATAAAAAAGCAACCGGCAATCTCGAAAACAGCTGCAGCGACATAGATGATATAAGTCACGGCTCCTTCGAATCGCCGAACTCAATATCCGGCGCAACGTCGGTTGCGCCAAGCACAGCCACCACCAATCGACGCGGATCCGTCTATGACTTGCACTCCGAAGGCGGCATCCTCCGCCATCCTGCAGCGCGGCGACCGGTTCCTCCTCGTGCTCCGGCGCAATCCGCCGTCGGCCGACATGTATGCCTTTCCGGGAGGACGGGCCGAACCCGGCGAGACGCCCGCGGAAACCGCGCTGCGGGAATTCGAGGAGGAGACCGGCATAAAGGCCCGCGGCCCTCGGCTCGTCGCAACATACGATCTGAAGACACATTCCGCCGACGGCACTGTCGTGAGCCATTTCTTCCTTTCGGTGTTTCAAGTCGAGGCGGACGACGAGACTGTCGCCATCGCCGCCGACGACGCAGCCGACCTCGGCTGGTTCAGCGTCGAAGAGATCCGCCGACTGCCCGCCCCTCAAAGCGTGCTTGAATGCGCCGAACGCCTGGCGTCCGGCAGTGAATAAGCAAGTGGAAATTCCTGCATGCGCCTTGTTCCCGTCACTGTCAGCGTATCAACTATGAGCATGATTCCCGTTCGATGCGCGCTCCTGTCTCTTGCATTGTGCGCAAGCGCCGCCCTACCCGACCCCGCATGGGCACAGGGCCCGACGCCAACACTGCCGGAGGAGAATGCGCCAAAAGCGGTCATCGTGCCCTATGACGACAAGCTCTCGCGGCTTGCCGAAGTGCTGGGCTCAGTTCACTACCTGAGGACTCTGTGCAAAGCGGAAAACAGCGGCGAATGGCGAGGGCGCATGCAGCAATTGCTTGATTCAGAAGCCAAAGACGAACCACAGCGTAAGGAACAGTTGACCGCGGCCTTCAATCGCGGCTACCGCGCCTTCGCGTCGGTTTATACGGATTGCACGTCGGCAGCCATCGTGGCAGAAGAGCGATACCGTGCCGAAGGTGCAACACTTGCCACAGAAATTACGTCACGGTTCGGAAATTAACGGTTAATTAACCTCTTTTCACACCCGGCCGTGTCGTTTTGGGAAAAGGCTGATAAGGTTGTTAACTAGGCAGTAAGGCATGCAGTTTGAGGAAATGACAATGGAACCAAGCCTCAATGACATCGACGACATGATCGTTCATGAGAAGACTCAGGCGGCCTTGGAGTACCATAACGAAGCCTGGGCCGACGGCATGGCAGACGGAATCGAACCCGAGATCATCGCCGATACAGCAATCATCCATGCGCTACGTGAAACCATTCGCCTCCATGGCGAAAACAGTGCCGAAGCGCTGCTGGATTCTTTGCGCGAGCGTATGCTTGCCGGCGAGTTTTCTCCGAACCGCACCTTGCAATAACGATCACAGAGAGCTTCATGCATACCGCTAGGGACAATGCTTCGCGGCCCGCGATCGCGCCGCTTTTGCTTGCAATCGGCCTTAGCGCCAGCAGCTTTTTGACCGGGACCTCGGCCCTGGCACTTTCCGAGCTGCAGAAGACCCCGGGCCAAGCTGAACAAAGCGCTCCGGGGCAAGGCAGCGAAAAGCCTGCAGCATCGCCAACCGCGCCCGGTGTTCCGATGCCCGACCCGCTGGTCAACTCGCAGGCCGGCCAGGGCAACGACAAGACACCCGGCGCCCAGGACAGCACGAAGCCTGTCGAAGTCATCTACGATATCAGCAAGGTCCCCGAGCCCGTTCGCAAGATGCGCGAGCAGATCGTCGAAGCTGCCGCTTCGGGCGATCTCGAGCGGCTGCGGCCTCTGCTCGGCACAGGCTCCGGCCAGACCCAGGTAACAGTCGGCGAGCCGACCGACGATCCAATCAGCGCTCTCAAGGACCTTTCGGGCGATCCGGAGGGCGATGAGATCCTGGCGATCATGCTCGACATCATTTCCACCGGGTTCGTTCATGTTGGCCAAGGCACGCCTGACGAGATGTACGTCTGGCCCTACTTCGCGGAGAAGGATCTCAAGGCGCTGACACCCCCCGAGCGGGTCGAATTGCTACGCATCGTTACAGCAGGTGACCTGTCCGACATGCAGGAATTCGGCGGCTATAATTTCTATCGGCTGGGCATCACCCCCGACGGCAAGTGGAAGTACTTCACCGCCGGCGACTGAGGCTTGCGAACCCTTAAACGAAGACATACTTCTGAGCGATAACGAACGCGACAGGTGCCGCCATGCCAGCCGTATTTCTGAAGAACCGCTCGCTCATCCGGGTCAGCGGCTCAGAGGCTCAATCCTTCCTGCAGAACCTGATCACCACAGACATCGCCGCACTTTCGGCCGACGAAGCGCGGCCAGGCGCGCTCTTGACCCCTCAGGGCAAAATCCTCTTCGACTTCATGATCTGGCGGGACGGCGACCGGTTCGTCATCGAGACGGATCATCATCAGCGGGATGCCCTGCTCAAGCGCCTGACGATGTATAAGCTCCGGGCTGCCATCGACCTGTCGCCTGCCGGCGAAGGCATGACGGTTTCCTGGGAAAATACAAACAATGGGCTTGCTGACAGCCGTTTTACCAAGGCCGGCATCACTCTTGTCCGGCAACCGGGTCAGCACGGCACCGACGATCTCGAGGCTTACGATGCGTTGCGCATTGCAAACGGCATCGCCGTGTCCGGACAGGATTATGCCCTGCAGGATGCCTTCCCGCACGATGTCCTGATGGATTTCAACGGCAGCCTCTCCTTCAAGAAGGGCTGCTATGTCGGCCAGGAGGTCGTCTCACGCATGCAGCATCGTGGAACAGCGCGCCGCCGCGTCGTTACGGTGAAGGCCGAGGTGGCACTCCCGTCATCGGGGACGGAGATAACGGCCGCGGGCAAGCCGGTCGGCGCACTCGGCTCGGTCGTGGGAAAAGGCGGGCTTGCGATCGTTCGCATCGACCGTGCCGGTGAAGCCATGGCATCACACACGCCGCTGCTGGCAGGCGACACATCCGTTACCCTGGAATTGCCTGCCTGGACGGGGCTGACATTCCCGTCGACGGCGGACGAGGCAAGCGCGTGACCGCAAAGGCGCCGCGCGCGTGGCAACGCATGCTTTCAGGCCGCCGGCTCGATCTCCTCGACCCCTCTCCCGTCGACGTCGAGGTGAGCGATATCGCACATGGACTTGCGCGCGTCGCCCGCTGGAACGGACAGACCTCGGGGGATCACGCCTTTTCCGTCGCCCAGCATTGCCTTGTCGTTGAGGACATTTTCCGCCGCCTCAACGAAGCGACCGCCGAACAATGCCTGATGGCGCTGCTGCACGATGCGCCGGAATATGTGATCGGCGACATGATTTCACCATTCAAGTCGGTCGTCGGCGGCGGATACAAGGCCGTCGAAAAGCGGCTGGAGGCTGCTATCCATCTTCGCTTCGGCCTGCCACCTCACCCAACACGCGAGCTCAAGGACAGGATAAAGAACGCCGACACCATCGCCGCTTATTTCGAGGCGACGCAGCTTGCCGGCTTTACCTCGGCGGAGGCGCAGAAGTTCTTCGGCCAGCCACGTGGGATCAGCAAAGACATGCTGCTAATGACCCCGCTGCCTGCTGTCGAGGCGCAACGCCTCTTTTGCGCGCGCTTCGAGGCAATCGAGGCCATTCGAGGCGGCAAAGCATGACCAGGATCGTTGTTGCGCCCCTTTCCCGGATCGCCGAGATGGCGGTCAGGCATGGCGCGCGCGAGATGATCAGCCTGATGGCGAAGGAGCAAGCCTTTCACCGGCCTGCCGTGATCCAGGCGCACCGGCACCTTCTCCTGAATATGAATGACATCGCCTTCAGGGGAACCGGCAACCTTGTCGCGCCTGATGAAACCCATGTGCAGGAGATCATCGATTTTACGCGCGATTGGGATCGGGGCGCGCCTCTTCTCATCCACTGCTGGATGGGCGTGTCACGGTCGCCCGCCGCCGCCTTGATTGCGGCTCTTTCCGTGTCGCCGGAGCAAGAGGACATGGGGCTCGTCCGCCGGCTGCGCGCTGCCTCCCCCTATGCGACACCCAATGCGCGCCTCGTTCAAATCGGTGACGACATGCTCGGCCGCAGGGGACGGCTGGTCGATGCGGTTCGCGTTATCGGCAGAGGCGCCGATGCGGACGGAAACGCGCCGTTTACGCTGAACGTGGAAGAGCCGACCGCCGGAACGTTTTCAGTCGATACCGGTTAACCTCCAGAGGAGGTTGATCGATGTCGCTGCAGAACTATCGCGATACGTTTGTGAGCTGTTTGGCGACACTCAAGAGCCTGACAAGCGCGTCCGACGAATATGCGCGGTTTCGGTGGCAAGCGATCTATCTCACGCGTGACCGATTTTCCTATTTCTTCCGGGGAGATCTGGATGGTGTCAAAACCAGCTTCTTCGGCCAGCAGATGGACGTGACCACCGGCGCCACCAGCTCGGTTCCGACGCGCTCGATCACGCTTTATGGGGCAACATTCGGCCTGAACGAGGCTATCACCGTCTATGATGGGCCGCAGAAGTCTGTCATCGACGTCGCGCAAGCCTTCAGCGAAGAAGGCGCTGAATACCAGGCTGAGTTCTTCTATGTCAGGATGAACCTGCTGTACTCGGGAGAAGACGGCCGCATCGGCTTCGGCATCGATCCCCTGCTGCGCGAAAACACCAATATCATATTTGTCGGGCTGGAGGACCACGCCACCGCCGATCTGCTCGAAGCGAGCAGTGCCGGGCAATGGGTCGCGACGGATAAGCCCATGGCATCAAGCGAGTGGTACGCCGAGCGATACTACTATCGCTGACGTTGCAGCGACGCTACTTGATGACGCCGCACGCCAGGCGCTTGCCTGCATCCCCTGCAGGTTGGCTGCGATAATCATCGGAATTGGCGTGAACGATCAGCGCTCGACCGCGGATGCCATCGGTCTTGCCGTCGAGGGTGACCATGCTGTCAAAGATTTGCGCCCGCAGAACGCCATCCTGGTCAACATACTGATTAGGCATATCACCGGCGTGGGGTCCCTTTGCAGACAACAGACCATGTTCAGCATTGGTCGGATTGAAGTGTTTTCCAGCCGACTCGTGATGCACGGCCGCGTCGCAATTGCCGGTCTCGTGGACATGGAATGCGACCCATTTGTTCGCAGGCAATCCAGCGACTTCGACCTCGATCAGTACACCGCCGTTCGCTGCAGCCGTCAGAGTGGCTCGACCGCTTGCCTTTCCGTCACCGCCGACGAAGTCCGCGGTGGCCGTTTGCTTGTCCTGAGCCAACGTGGCCGAAGAGACCGCAATGAACGCCAGAGCGGCAATCGAGAGGACTGTTTTCATTGGAGCTTCCTTCTCTTGCATCGCTGCTTTCAACGTGCGAGGCGTGAACCTGTTCCTGAAATGGCAGCAAAGAAAAGACGGCCCCTGGGCCGTAATGCAGTTCACTTAGGTTTGCTTACGGCTCTTATCGGGTATCTGGCACGCAGTTTTTTGACGACACGGGGGCATGATCGCCCCCGTTTTTCTGTCAGCAGCAAGTCTGCCAATCTGTTTCTCAATCTGGTGAGGTGGGGGGGGATTTTGCCGGGTGCTTCAATCGCCATCCATCCCCATTCGTGACGCAAGTAATGCAGGGCTGTGATAAAGCTTAGTCGGGTTGGCTCGACTTGGGCTTCGGTCGCGACCTCTGCCATTTCGAGCCGCACCACATTGTAGGCCACCAACGCGCCCCACACCTCCTGATATACAGTCTCCGGCGTGCCGCTTCGCAGGGTCAGTTCACTACCCATAAACTCCTGCTTGAGTTCGCGATAACTTGGCTCCATTCGCCCTCTCTCTTCAAACTGATGGACCATTTCGCTTGCCAGATAAACTTTGTCTGTCCATCAGCGATGTCAACAATATGCTCTTTTTGCCATGGCTGGTGGTCGTCTCGATGGCCCTGACCTCCCAGAAGGCCGGCAAGTCCAGTTCTGCCTGCCGCGCCTGGGGCGAGACCTTCATGCGCACCCGATAATCGGTGGGGTGCGGATCCAGTCGTTCCCATGTGCTGTTGGCTTTGGCCGGAATCAGCCAGTGACGCTCATGTCCCTTCGTCTGCAATTGCAAGAGAAGGCTGGCACTGAAGAAGCCCTTGTCGAAGACCGTCAGCGAATGGTCCGGAACCCGGTCGAGCAGGCTTTTGGCATAGAGCATCTCGTTTGTGCCATAGGCTCCGAACACCGCATCACGCACCAGATGCGTCGCCAGCGCCGTCAGCGTCAGCAGCCGCAATTGCGGATAGCTTGCGACAACGCCAGACGCGTAGGCCTGCGCTCCAAAATGCGCCCGGTTCTCCGGGCTGTCGGACGTCCGCAGCGTGCTGCCGTCCACGGCATAACGACAAAGACCCCGCCAGGCACGCCCGGATTGGTGGCGTTCATCCCAGCATGATGCACTCATTGCAAACAACTGCGCCAACGGTGCCTGACCCAAGCGCTGCCGTGCCTGTGTCAACGCGCTCTTGGCAATATCCGCGTTGACCTCATCGGGCAAAACCAGATCAAGATGGGCCACCACCTCCGGGATCGACTGATGACGATAAAGGGCCAACGCAATCACCAGCCAGACGACCTGCTCGGCTGGCAGCTTGCGCTTGCGGATGCTCGCCTTGCCTGTCGTGGCGAGAGCCTGAGCGATCCAGTCCGGGTCGATCGCCTGCGAAAGAGCCGATAATTCGGCCGAATGTCCAAGGGTGCGTGACATCACAAACAAAAACAGGATGGGAAAACGAATCCCCATCCTGAACCATCAAACTTGCCCGCAGCTCACTAAGTGAACTGCATTAGCCCCTGGGCCGGCCTTGCGAATTTGGCGCACGGCGCGATCAGGCGACGGGATCGAGATCGTACTGACCGTAGGTGCTCTTATACAGATCGTTAGAAGCGTTATGCTGCTGATAGAAGTTGACGCTTCCGCTCTCGCGCGTGCCCATCATGAATGTAAGCACGCCATCAGACAGCTTGGGCGCAAATTCCTGGATCGTATCTTCTTCGCCCAACTGCTTTAAAACGCCCGGCCTATCGTCAGCCGCCCGCTCGCCCCTGCTCAGCAGGCCGTCGCCATTTGTGTCCAGCCGCGACAGCGTCGCGAGATACGCGTAAGACGTATCACCAGCCGATGAAACTTGGCTCATACAAACCTCCATTCACCGCCGTTTCGGTGATGTTTGTACGCAATACGAAATGGGGAAAATCAAAGACTAATCGGTCGTTAAACTGATTTGCGCACTGCGTCAATAAGCTGTTAACATGCCATTAACCATGATTGACAAAGTGTGATCTCGGCGCATCAGCGACGTGTGGTCCGGGCCCAGATCGCCTGCATTTGCGCGCATTTCGGCTGAAGCAGCCAAATATCCTCCCAGCGATATATTCGTTTGCGTCGCAATAGAATTTTAATGCGACCAACGGATTATCTTTGCCGCGGCGGCACCTGCCGGTTGAGTTTAAGATTGTATTGACGATAGTTTTTTCGATTGTTTCAGAAAGTCCTTTCATGTTTGACGCGCCGCGTCGCAATTGCAGGTTAGCAGGCGGTTCACTGGGCTCCGCATATCTTCCTTTCTCTCCCGACGTGGAGATTGCCGCAAATGGACGCTGAAGCCCTTTTTCGGCAACAGTGCACAACCGCTATCAATGAGGACGGGTCTGCCAACGCCGAGCGTCTGATGGCTCTTGTCGTCGAGACATATCGGCTGCAGGCAGGAAAGAAGCGCGCTGCCGAGGATCGTTCTCGGCTGCTCGTCAAGGAAAACGGCGAGCTGAAGGGCAACCTCGTCGCCTCAAAGGAAGATCTTGCGGAGCAGAAGCGCCTCTTCGGGAACGTTCTCGACAACCTGCCTCAGGGCCTGAGTGTCTTCGACTCACAGCAGCGGTTGATGGTCTGCAACATCCGCTTCCGGCAACTCTTCGGGTTCAGCAGCGAGGAGGCCTCTCCCAGCGCTTCGTTGGGATCGCTGATCGCAAAGATCCGCGGCAACGAGCGCGGTGAGAAAAAGGTTTCCCGTTTGCGTGACGCCGCCTCGGAGGGCGGACACATCCGTCACCGCGAATGGGTGATGGAAGACGGCCGCACGATCCAGAGCGTTATCACCGTCCTGCCCGATGGGAGCAATATTTCCATCCACGCCGACATCACCGAAGACCGAAAAGCGGCCGAGCGTATTGCCTATCTCGCTCATCACGATCCGCTGACAGGCCTGCCGAACCGCATCCGCCTCAGGGAGAGCATCGACGCCGCGCTGGCCGGCCGCAAGCCGGACGAACACATCGCCCTCGTGCACCTCAATCTTGATCGCTTCAAATCGATCAACAACACGCTCGGCGTCTCGGCCGGGGACAAGATCCTGCGGCAGGTGGCCGAGCGCATCCGCATGTCGGCCGGCGCTGGCAATGTGCTGGCACGCCTTGGCTCGGACGAATTTGCGGTTCTCCAATCCGGGCGGCAGCAGCCTTGGAATGTCACGGCTCTTGTCGACCAGATCCGGCGGGAACTTTCCGAGCCGTTCTTTCGCGGCGACAAAGCCGTCGAGCTCAGCGTGTCGATGGGTATCGCCATCAGTCCGCAAGACGGAACGGAGACGGATGTCCTGCTGAAACATGCCGGCGTCGCGCTGTCGCACGCCAAGAGCAGCGGCGGCAACGGCGAGCGTTTCTTCACCGCCGAGATGGAAGCTGAAATCGAAGCGCGGCATGCGCTCGAAGCGGATTTGCGCAAAGCGGTGGAACGCGAGGAGTTCGAGCTTCATTATCAACCGCTCTATGATCTCGGCCAGCAGCGGATCTGCGGTTTCGAGGCGCTCGTGCGATGGAACCACCCGACGCGTGGTCGGGTGCCGCCGCTGGAATTCATCCCTCTTGCGGAAGAGGTCGGGCTCGTGGTCGACATCGGGCGCTGGGTGCTGCGCCGCGCCTGCCGCGATGCGGTGCACTGGCCGAAAGATATCAAGGTCGCAGTCAACGTTTCAGCCATTCAATTCACGAACAGCGATCTGCCGGCCGATGTCGCCGCAGCACTGGCGGAAGCACGGCTTGCGGCCTGCCGTTTGGAAATCGAGATCACCGAAAGTGTGCTGATGGAAAACCTCGATGAGGCCCTGCCCATCCTGCACGTGCTCAAACAAAGCGGCATTCGCATCGCCATGGACGATTTCGGCACCGGCTACTCATCGCTGAGCTATCTCCGGCGGTTCCCGTTCGACAAGATCAAGATCGACAAGTCGTTCGTCAACGGTATCGTCGAAGACAGGGAAGCCTTTGCGATCATGCGCGCCATCATCCTTCTCGGCGATGCGCTCGGCATGCGCGTAACTGTGGAAGGTGTGGAAACGGCCGAGCAGTTGGCGCTGCTGCAGCGTGAAGCCTGCGATGAGATCCAGGGCTATCACATCAGTCCGCCGCGGCCTGTCGTCGACGTGCCCGACCTGTTGTCGCAGCCACCGGAACACACCAGCACCAGGGCGAGCTGACACGCACTTCGTTGCGACTCGTGGTTCCTGCGTTTATGGAAGGACACCCCCTTCTAATGCGGTGATCCCATGTTCCAGGCGAAGGCCTTTGCTCCATTTGAAAATCTTGCGATCGAGCTCGTGCCGCATTCGTCTGAAGGCGACGACGGCTCGCATGACCTTGCGCATGTCTTGCGTGTCTTCAAGAACGCGATGCGAATCCAGGCTCTGGAGGGTGGCGATGCAAGGATCCTTGCGGCTGCCGTCCTTCTGCATGACTGCGTCGCCGTGGAAAAGAACTCCCCCATACGATCGAGGGCCTCTGCACTGGCGGCAGAAAAGGCATCGGCTATTCTCGCCGAGCTTGGCTGGGACGGCAATGATATCGCATCAGTCGCGCACGCGATCGTCGCGCACAGCTTCTCCGCCAACGTCGCGCCGGAGACCCTGGAAGCCAAGATACTGCAGGATGCCGACCGGCTGGACGCGATAGGCATGGTCGGCGCCGGGCGTTGCTTCTATATCGGTGGGCGGATGTCGTCAGCGCTCTACGACCCGTTCGATCCGGCTGGCAGCTATCGAGAGCTTGACGACAAACGATATGTCATCGACCACTTCCAGACCAAGCTGTTCAAACTGGCGGATGGCTTTCAGACGAAAGCAGGGCGGGCGCTTGCGGCCGCACGCGACGAACGGCTGCGAGACTTCCTCGCGGCATTCATGGACGAAATCTAGGAGCACTTGATGCGTATCACCGATCTTTTCATCTATCCGCTCAAGAGTGCTCGAGGTATGCCCTGCCGTCCTCCGAGATCGATGCATTCGGGCTGCCGGGCGACCGGCGTGCGATGATCACCGATCGGGACGGACACTTTATCACACAGCGCGAATTGCCCGAGCTTGCGCGCATTGCCGTGCAGGCCGGGCCGTCTCAGCTCCATCTCACCATGGGTGGTGACAAGCAGATGATTGCGCAGATCCCGATTGCCGCAAGGCGAATGGACGTTTCGATCTGGAAGTCCATCGTCGATGCTGCGGTTGCCGATGACGTGGCGAATAACCAACTTTCCGCTTGGCTGGGGCGAGACGTAAGACTGGTGTTTTTCGATGGGGATGCCAGGCGCTCCGCCAGCGCAGAATGGGCCGGCGAAGGCACACCGGTTACATTTACCGATGGCTACCAGATCCTGGTGACGACGACCGCCTCCCTACGGGCACTGAATGCCGACCTCGAAAGGCACGGCGAAGATGGTGTCGGCATGGAGCGGTTCCGGCCCAACATCGTCCTCGATACCGATGAAGCTTGGCAGGAAGATCGTTGGGCAGCGATCGAAATCGGAGGCATTCGTTTCGATCTTGTCAAACCCTGCGCGCGCTGCATCATGACGACGCAGGACCAATCGACCGGATCGCGCGACGTTCCCAACCCGATGCCAGCCATGGGCCGCATTCGGATGTCGGCGGACCGGCGCGTACCCGGCCCGCTCTTTGGCTGGAATGTCACGCCTCGTGGAGTCGGCCGGATAACGGTCGGCGACCCGGTCAAAGTCATCGAAGAGAGGCCCGCGGGCTGGGCTTTCAAGATCCGGAACCGCGACTAAATTAGGCCCGAACCTTGGCAAGCGTCTCGTCTATTTCCGTCATGACCGCTGGCGATAGCGGTCCTTTGGCCAGCGCGCCGGCGTTTTCTTCAACCTGGGCGACGGTGCGGAAGCCCGGGATCGGCAAGGTTCGAGGCGAGCGCGCCCAGAGCCACGCCAGAGCCCCTTGCGTGAGAGTTCGACCGTCGGACCTCAACAGCTCGCGAATCGCCTCCAGTCGGGCCGCGAACTCAGGCGCGATGCGCCCCTCCTTGAAATAGACCATCCAATCGAGGCTCGCGCCGCGAACATCCTTGTCGCCGACCTTCGTGTCGGCGCGGAATTTTCCGCTGAGCAACCCCATCGCGAGCGGCCCGCGGTTAATCGAGATCAGTCCATGCCGTTCGATCACCGAGATCATATCCGGCACCGGCTCGAAGACGTTCATCGTGTGCTGGATGGAAACGAAACCACGACGCTCGGCATGTCGTGCAGCACGATCCGGAAAGTCGGTGCTCCAGCCGAAGGCGTCGATCTTGCCCTCGCTGCGCAGTTTCTCCAGCGTTTCGAAGACCGCGTCTGACTGCTCCAGCGGAAAATCGTTCAGATGAAACTGGAGCAGATCGAGGCGATCCCGCTTCAACCGACGGAGCGATGTTTCGGCCGAGCGACGAATGAAGACTGGATCGGCGAAGGCCCCGGTCGCCTGCTTTGTCTTGGGGTCGGTGGCAAAACCGAACTTGGTCGCGATGACAATGTCACTGCGGTTGCCGATCGCGTGCCCGAGGATTTCCTCTGAATGTCCCGCCCCATAGTTTGAAGCTGTATCAAAGAAACGGATACCGAGCTCGATTGCGCGATGAATGGCGGCGACGGACACGTCGTCATCGACCTCACCCCAGCCGAGCGGCGTATCGCCGGCATAGAACGGCCCGCCGATCGCCCAGCAGCCCATACCCAATCTGGGTATTTCGTAATTGTTCCAGAGGTTTATCGTGGTCGTCACATTGGGCTTGGTCAGCATCGTCTACTCCTCCGATCGCTGGGCTGCATGCGATCGAAATAGGCAGGCGCGTGAGGCGCGTAAAGCACCTGCTCTGCATGATATTTTTCACCAATGAAAAACGGTCGATCAGGCCGGCAGTTCGTCCTGCGTGGCGGCTGCCTTCAGTGCTTTCAGCGCCGCCTGAACGAAGCCCTCGCGTGCAGCCGCCGCCTGCACTCCGCGCGGCTCATAGACATGGCGATGGAGAAAGAATGCCGTTAAGCGGAACGCAGCGTTGAGGCTGTCGATATCGGCTGCGCGGTTTTCCTCGCTGCTCAGGAATGACGGCAGGAGCAGCATCTTGTCCGCCCATGGAGCCCCCGCAGTCCGGCTGACCGCCCTGCCCGACTTCGGCGACACATAGGCAAGGTCGGAACGCGCGCCCGTAGCGGCACATTCGGTCAGATCGAGGCCGAAACCAAGGTCGTTCAGAACTGCGAGCTCGAACCGGACAAAAAGCTCACCAGCATCGGCCGGATTGTGGAGATTGTCGAGGATGACCTCAAGCGCTTCGAAGAGATGCGGGTGCGGATCTCGTTCCGGCAAAAACCGCAGCAGCGCGCCCATGGCCTGTACACCATAGACGGCAGTCGCCGTTTCCATCAGGCGCGCGGCCCGCAACGTCAGCGGCTCGATGCGAAACTCTCCAAGGTGCTCATCAAGGCGCGCGCGCCATGTGACCTCGACCTCATTGCCGGGCTGAAGGACAGGTTGCATTGCCCGCGACCGGCCGGCACGGACCATACCCAGATGGCGCCCGCGCTCACGCGTCATCACCTCGGCGATAACGCTCGTCTCGCCGTGGCGCTTGACGCCCAAGATGATTGCCCGGTCGTGCCACTGCATCGGAAGCGAACCTTTAACCTTCGATTCGATCCTACCGCAACACCGGTGCTCTGTCATGAAAAGGCATTAGACGCTGGCTGGGAAGAGCTTCTGAAGGAAGTCGCGCATCGCCGATTCGCCAAACGGTTTGACGAGCAGGGGCACATTCTGGAGATCTTCGGGAAAATCCTTCGTGTCCGAATAGCCGCTCACAAACCCAAACGGGATGTTGATGTTGGCCAAATGACGGGCGAAATCGAAGCTCATGACTTCGCCGAGGTTGACGTCCAGCAACGCGAAATCGAAGGTTTCGGTCTTGGTCGCCTCCATTGCCTGGTCGAGGCTGCTGACAATACCAATCGTTTCCACGCCTACCTGGCGAAGGATATCCTCGGCTTCCATCGCGATGATCAAACTGTCCTCAAGGACCAGAACACGGTTTGCCTTCATACCCAATACGCCCCTCGCTGAGTGTCATCGAAGACGCTCGGCATTGCATTTCCCGGATTACTACCTCTGACGCCCCATGGCTCATTGGCCGACAACCATTTACCGCTTAGCTTGCATAGCCGCTTTTTCGTTTCGCGTCGATAAAAAGCAAAGCAGGAAGAAAGGTGGCACGGAGGATCTTAGGTCCCCTTCGCGTGATGCGCATTTAGAAAAGACATACCGGCGACGCGTATCATATGAAGGGACGGACTTTCTCTCCGAGCCCCTCCCAGCCAGCAGCAGCCATCAGGCCTTCGCCATCGAGCACCTCGCAGGCACGCTCCTGCCAGCGGATGAGGTTACGATTGGCGAGTTTTTTCAATGTCTTGTTGGTATGAACAATCGAAAGCCCCAACGTATCGGCCACATGCTGCTGCGTGATCGGAATCGACGGATGGCCGTTGAAGAGCTTCAACACCCTCCCGCGCTCAAATAGAAAGGCGATGAGGTAGGCGGCCCGTTCGAGCGCCGTCCGACGGCCAATGCTCAACAGGTGTTCGTCAAGGATGCGTTCCTCTTGGGCAGCAATCCAGGTGATGTCGAAGGCCAGAGACGCATGCTTGCTATAGAGGGTCATCAGCTTGTCGCGCTCGAAGACGCAAAGAGACACAGGCGACAACGCTTCGACGGAATGCTGCATTTCCCCCATGATCGTTCCCTGAAGACCGATTAGATCACCGGGCATTACATAGTTCAGGATTTGCCGGCGCCCGTCCTCCAGTGCCTTGTAGCGGAAGCCCCAGCCGGAAAGAACGGTGAACAGGTGCGCACTATGTGCGCCCTCGACGAGGATCGTGGCACCGGCATCCACGGCCAGCTCGCCTCTCTTGAACTTCGAAACGAATTCGAGCTCTTCGCTGCTGAACTCCCTGAACGTCGCGATCGCACGCAACGGACAGCGCTCGCACGGCGTTTTGAACGAGGAAGTGGGGCGCTGGGTCACCATACAGGCCCTTGTGCTCAAAGGAAGAGCGCCGCCGGATTTGGCGCGCTTCACATAGGAACACCCGAACCCCGAGGGTTGTTCCACACGGAGGCAATTTTTACTATAGAAACAAAGCTGTAGAAGGGTCGGCCCTACTTCGGAAAATCCAGCCCCATTTCGCGGAAGCGCTCGGGGTCATCGCCCCAGTTTTCGCGAACCTTCACGAACAGGAAAAGATGGACCGGCTGTTCGAGGATTTCGGAGAGCTCCCGTCGGGAGGCCGACGAGATCGCCTTGATGGTTTCGCCGCCCTTGCCGAGCGCGATTTTCTTCTGGCTGTCGCGTTCGACGTAGATCACCTGCTCGATCCGGACCGAGCCGTCCTTGCGCTCTTCCCACTTCTCAGTCTCGACATGCGATGAATAGGGAAGCTCCTGATGCAGCCGCAGGAACAGCTTCTCGCGGGTAATCTCCGCCGCAAGCTGGCGCATCGGCAGATCGGAAATCTGATCTTCGGGATAGTACCAAGGTCCCTCGGGTAGCGTCTTTGCCAGATAGTCCATGACGTCGTCGCAACCGGAACCATTCTCGGCCGAGATCATGAAGGTATGAGTGAAGTCAATCTTCTCGTTGGCGGCTGCCGAGAGCGCCAGCAGATCTTCGCGTTTGACGCGGTCGATCTTGTTCAAGACGAGGATTTTCGGCTGATGCACCTCCTTGAGGCCCTCAAGGATGGCTTCCGCATCACCGCGCAGACCGCGTTCGCTGTCGATCAGCAACATGATCAGGTCGGCATCCTTGGCGCCGCCCCAGGCCGATGTGACCATGGCGCGGTCGAGCCGCCGACGCGGCTTGAAAATACCAGGCGTATCCATGAACACGACTTGCGCATTGTCGTGGATCGCGATGCCGCGCACGATGGCGCGCGTCGTCTGCACCTTATGGCTGACGATGGAGACCTTGGCGCCGACCAGCCGGTTGACCAGCGTCGACTTGCCGGCGTTGGTCGCCCCGATCAGAGCGACGAAGCCCGATCGTGTCGCGCCCGCAGTTTCAGGGGCGTCATCCGCCATATCGTGTTCTTCCGTCATTTATCCCGTCAGTTTCCGGCAGAGGATTTCTGCCAAATGCCTTCGCGTTCCAGCATTCGTGTGGCTGCGACCTGCTCGGCAGCCCGCTTTGAGCGCTCAATGCCCGTTTCGGGCTGAACACCGGCGACCTCCACCGTCACCGTGAAGCGCGGATCATGATCCGGTCCGGTGCGTTCTTCAACCCGGTAGATCGGCGTGATGCCGAATTTGGCATGTGACCATTCCTGTAACTCGGTCTTCGCGTCGCGCCTCGCGCCGTCGGCGCGTGCTGCCCGCTTCTCCCAGAATTTCAGGATAAACCGGCGGGCAACTTCCAGACCGCCGTCGAGGTAGATCGCGGCGATGAGGCTTTCGACCACATCAGCGCGCACATTCATCATGCGCTTGCCAGTCAGCTTCTTGACGTCGGCGCCGGTGCGAATGAAGAGGTGCAGGCCGAGCTCATCGGCGACTTCCGCACAGGTATCGGCGCTGACGAGCTGATTGAGACGCACCGAAAGTTCGCCCTCTGTCGCCGCGCCGAACGTGCGGAAGAGCAGTTCCGCGACGCAGAGGCCAAGCACCCTGTCGCCAAGAAACTCCAGCCGCTCGTAGTTGCCGCCTTTTTGCGTGCGGGCACTGGCATGCGTCAACGCCCGATCCAGCCGCTCTTTCTCGGCGAACTCGTGACCGATCAGGGCTTCAAGCCTTGTCCGATCCGCCGCCGAGAGCGTCTGCGCCTTACTCATTCAACGCCCTTGAAAAGACGATCCCAACGCATGTTCGTCGGCCACTTCCAGATCTCGCCGAACGAGGTGTCGTTGCCGAGTGAGAAGAAGATGACGCTGGCGCGGCCGACCAGGTTCTCCGCAGGCACGAAGCCGACATCGAAGCGGCTGTCGAGCGAATTGTCGCGATTATCGCCCATCATGAAGTAGTGACCTTCGGGAACGATGAACTCGCGCGTGTTGTCGCCACGGGAAACCGGGGACTGGTCCAGTGTATCGTAGCTGACGCCGCTATCCAGGGTCTCGCGGAAAACCGGCACGTCCTGGCCCGGATCCTGCGCGTAGTCGGAATTGAACGTGCCATCCGGCACTTTCGGAACCGGCTTGCCGTTCACGTAGAGAACGCCTTCCGTGACCTGAATGTGGTCGCCGGGAAGACCGACCAGCCGCTTGATGTAATCGACATCGGGATTCGGCGGGAAACGGAAGACAACGATGTCACCGCGCTTCGGCTCACTCGCGAAGATACGGCCGCTGAACAGGTTCGGCGAGAAAGGCAGCGAGTACTTCGAATAGCCATAGGCGAACTTGTTGACGAAGATGTAGTCGCCCACAAGCAAAGTCGGCATCATCGAGCCGGAGGGAATGGTGAACGGCTGAAAAAACACGGTTCGGATAACCATCGCCAAAATCAGCGCCTGGGCGATGACCTTGATGTTTTCCCAAAGGGCGTTCGGCTTGGTTTCGACTTTTTCGGACACGCAGTCTTATTCCTTCAATGCACCGTCAAGGGCGCAACTCTTGTTTGCTTCTCTCTAGCGGCTTCGGCCGATTGCGGCAATGGCGCCAACATTAAAAGCGACTCTACGTCGCTGATCAGGCACTTTCCGGGATGGCCTCTATGATGACGAAGGCTTGGGCCAAGGGGTAATCATCGGTTATCGTCAAATGAATGGCAGCCCTGTGGCCCGCCGGCAGCATCGACTGCAGCATCTCGGCCGCCCCGCCCGTCAGCTTCATCGTCGGCTTGCCACTCGGCAGGTTCACGACGCCGAGATCCTTCCAGAAAACACCTTGCGCCATGCCTGTCCCAAGCGCCTTGGAGCAGGCCTCCTTGGCCGCAAAGCGTTTGGCATAGGAGGCCGCACGGTTGGCACGCCGGTCGGACTTCGCCCGCTCGACCTCGGTGAAGCAGCGATTGGTGAAGCGCTCGCCAAAGCGTTCGAGGGATTTCTCGACACGCCTGATGTCGATGAGATCGCTGCCGATGCCGATAATCATACGGTTTCCTGTACTGCGTCTAGCAGCCGCATGCGGGCACGCTCCATCAGACGCTCGCGGCGGCGCGTCTGGAAGCCCTTCACGGCGTAGAAGGTTCCGAAGTAGACGATGACGGAAGTCAGAAGCGCCGGCGGGATGGAGCCGATAAGCATCGGCTCGAGAACGGGGCGCCAGAGTTCGGAGAAATGCAACTCATGGAATAAAGCACCAAGATCGATCGCGTGCCCCTGCATCGTATCCTGACGAGCGAGCAGCAGGTGACCGATCTCCCAGGTCGCCCCCCAGATAAAGGGATAGGTCAGCGGATTGCCAAAAGCCGCGCAACCAAGCGCGGCGGCGACCATATTGCCGGAGAAGAGATAGCTGAGCACGAAGGCCATAACGAAATGAACGCCGATAAAGGGCGTCCAGGACACAAAAATCCCTGCGGCTACGCCCATGGCGACGGCGTGCGGCGACGCCGTCAAGCGCAGAACACGCATCGTGAAATAGCGGAGCGGCCGCAAGAATCCCTTGCGAGGCCAAAGCACCTCACGCACTTTCTCACGAAATCCAGCAGGTTTTCGACGTCGGAACAACATGGCGCGTATGTAGTGCAACCCGCACCGGCGTGACAAGAGCGTCAAACCATCTCAGTCACTATTTGCTTGCTGCAGTCTGCAACACTCACCAGGGGCGTGATATGCAATACGCCCCTTCTATTCTTCAAGTATAGATCCGATATTAGCGAATGCGGAACAGACCGCGATCAACCTGACGCTGACGATATTCAAGATCGATACGGTCAAACGAGCCGTTCAGGTAAGCCATTTCGCGTTCTTCAGCAGTCGGTGCGCGCAGTGCGCGGGCGATCTTCTTGATCGGTGTAAACATTTCTTTGCCTCATCTTCTGTTCGTTTCCTGATGACTGGAAGATAGGCGCTCACGGCAGCAATTACCAACGCTCTATCATAAGCGCAGCCATGCGCAGCACGCATATCTAGCCTTATATCAGTGCGATTTTCGTCACCAAACGATCACAAAATGTGCAGATGGCTCGCCAACCGGCTCTGTCGGCCTACTCGTAGAGCCGGCGGACCGTCGCGACGCATTCCAGATCCTTCATTTGAGCAAGCAGCTGATTCAACTGCCGAAGGTCCCACACCTCAACATCAAGCGTCATTTCGGTGAAGTCGGTTGCGACGCGCACCGTATTGAACACGCGGATATTGACGTCGACACCTGCAACGGTCTGTGCGAGTTTTGCCAACGTACCGGGCTCGTTCAAGGCATTGACCATGATCCGCGCCATGAATCGCGACTTGTTGGCCTCATCGAGATCCCAGCGAACATCGATCCATCGGTCCGGCTGATCATCGAAACGCTGCAGCGTCGGCGACTGTATCGGGTAGATCGTAATGCCGTTGCCCTTCTCCGTCGTATTCATGATCCCGACGATGCGGTCACCGGGTACGGCGCCTGTCGGCGCAAACTGCACATCGACATTGCTCGAAATGCCCCGGATGGGCATCGTATCCATACCGATATCGGCTTTGAGGTCTGCGGCCGCGCCGTCGACACCCGACTTCGCCTTGCCCGGTATCTTGAAGATCATGCCGGAGGCACTGCGAACATTGAACCAACCGTCGTCACCGCTCGGCTTGGCCGTCACGCGTTCTTCCAGATGGTCCGGATAAACGGCGCGCAACACATCGAGCGACGACATTTCGCCACGACCGACAGCGGCGATGGCGTCTTCGACATCCTTCTGCCCAAGCCGATGGAGCGCGGGCTTCATCGCTTCGCGCGAGAAGATCTTGCCGGCCCGCTCGAAGGTGCGCTCCAGAATGCGATGGCCGAGGCCGGCATATTGCTTGCGGATGGCCAATCGGGTGGCGCGGCGGATCGCGGCCCTCGCCTTGCCCGTCACGACAATCTCTTCCCAGGCTGCAGGCGGCACCTGCACGCCGGAGCGAATGATCTCGACCTCATCGCCATTTGCCAGCCGGGTCACGAGCGGCATGATACGACCGTTGATCTTGGCACCGACTGTCGTGTCGCCGATATTGGTGTGAACCGCATAGGCAAAGTCGATCGGGGTCGCGCCTCGCGGAAGCGCGATCAGTTTGCCCTTGGGCGTGAAGCAGAAGACCTGATCCTGGAACAGCTCGAGCTTTGTATGCTCCAGGAATTCCTCCGGGCTGTCTCCTTCGGCAAGCGCCTCGATTGTGTGTCGCAGCCATGAATAGGCGTTGGACTCACGCGACAGGATATCGTTGTCAGAGGTCGAAGCGGCATCCTTATAGAGCGTGTGGGCGGCGATACCGAACTCAGCGATCTCGTGCATCCGCTTGGTGCGGATCTGAAGCTCGATGCGCTGGCTGGACGGGCCGACGATCGTCGTGTGCAGCGAACGGTAGTCATTCTGCTTCGGCGTCGAGATATAGTCCTTGAAGCGCCCGGGAACCACGCGCCAGCGGGTGTGAACGATACCGAGAGCCCGGTAGCAAGCCGGAATATCATCGACGATGATGCGGAAGCCGTAGACGTCTGAAAGCTGCTCGAAGGACAGCGACTTCGACTGCATCTTGCGGAACACGGAGTAAGGCTTCTTCTGGCGTCCCTTGACGATCGCGCTATTCAGCCCGTTCGCAACGAGCAGATCGCCCAATTCGGTCTCGATCTTCTTGACCAGACCTTCGTTGCGCTTCGAAAGCTCCTCGAGCCGCCCGGTGACGGTCTCGTAGGCCTCCGGGTTGATGTGGCGGAAGGAGAGGTCTTCCAGCTCCTCGCGCATGTCCTGCATGCCCATGCGTCCGGCAAGCGGCGCATAAATATCCATGGTCTCCTCGGAAATGCGCGCACGCTTTTCCGGTGACATGTGATCCAGCGTTCGCATGTTGTGCAGACGGTCTGCAAGCTTGACGAGCAGCACACGCACGTCGTCTGAGATGGCGAGCAGCAATTTGCGCAGGTTTTCGGCCTGCTTGGCCTTCTTGGTGACGAGATCGAGCTTCTTGATCTTCGTCAGTCCCTCAACCAGCCGACCGATGTCCTCGCCGAAGAGTTCATCGATCTCGGCGCGCGTCGCCGTCGTGTCCTCAATGGTGTCGTGAAGCAGCGCGACGGCGATCGTCGACTCGTCGAGGTGCATGTCGGTCAGGATCGCGGCAACTTCCAGCGGATGCGAGATGTAGGGATCGCCGCTGGCACGCTTTTGTTGTCCATGCTTTTGCATCGCATAGACATAGGCTTTGTTCAGCAGGGCTTCGTTGGCGTCGGGCTTATATTTCTGAACCCGCTCCACGAGCTCGTACTGCCGCATCATCCCGAAACCACTCCATTAAAAAAGAAAAGCGCGCCAATCACGGATTGGCGCACATGATATGCAATAATATGCCGAAGCAATAACGGCGCAAGGTTGACGATTAGTAATCGTCGCTCTTTTCCGGCGGCACGAGGCCTTCGATGCCAGCCAGAAGCTCTTCTTCCGACATCTGGTCGAAGGTGATCGTTTCGGGAAGATCCTCTTGCTCTTCGCTATCAGCCGCAGCGACGCCGCCAGCTGCAATGAGGCTCGCCGGATCGGGCTCGGGCTCGTCGATTTCGACGTGCTTCTGCAGCGAGTGGATTAAATCTTCCTTGAGATCGTCCGGAGAAAGCGTCTCGTCGGCGATCTCGCGAAGAGCCACAACCGGGTTCTTGTCGTTGTCACGATCGATGGTGATCGAGGCGCCCTGGGAAATCAGCCGGGCACGGTGGCTGGCAAGCAGAACCAGCTCGAAGCGGTTCTCAACTTTATCAATGCAGTCTTCTACGGTGACACGGGCCATTGCCTGTCCTTTACGGTCGTGATCTCGGGATTAACACGCCCGATACAATTAAAACCGGACAAATTCAAGTTTTCATTGCGCGAAGCCCCAACCGGCGAAGACGGCGAATTTTGGAACGGAAAGCGGATTTCCACCAAAAGTTGCTTGGAATATCGCGAATCGTGCCCTAAATCTTTCTTATATGAATAGTTCATAAAGTAAGAATTGTTCCAAGCGACCGCATAACCCATTGTTTTCTTGGATTTTGACGGAAGCATCAAGATTGCTCACATTGGATTGGTACGCGATGTTTGATCCACGCGAAAAAATTGCTCTTTTTATCGATGGCGCCAATCTCTACGCTGCGTCCAAAAGTCTTGGTTTCGATATCGACTACCGCAAGCTGTTGAAGGCGTTTCAGAAACGCGGCTATCTCTTGCGCGCCTACTACTACACGGCGCTGATCGAAGATCAGGAGTACTCTTCCATTCGCCCGCTGATCGATTGGCTGGACTACAACGGCTACAAGGTCGTGACGAAGCCGGCGAAGGAATTCACGGATTCGATGGGCCGCCGAAAGATCAAGGGCAACATGGACATCGAGCTTGCGATCGACGCCATGGAGCAATCGGAAACCGTCGACCATCTCGTCATATTCTCCGGCGACGGAGACTTCACGACGCTTGTGGAGGCACTCCAGCGCAAGGGCCGAAAGGTCTCGGTCATCTCAACGATGGCAACGCAACCTCCGATGATTGCCGACGACCTGCGTCGCCAGGCCGATCATTTCATAGACCTTCTGTCCTTGAAGAGCGAAATCGGGCGGGATCCCTCGGAGCGACCACCGCGGCCGACCGAAACCGCGACGCCCACCGATCTGGAAGCTTAAGCCGATCAATGGAGTGCCATTACGTCCCGGTAGAAATGCCGGCCCGGATGTTGACTAGCCGTTGTCCTTGAGAAGACGGCTTTTCTGCCTATTCCAATCGCGCTCCTTCTCCGACTCGCGCTTGTCGTGCAGCTTCTTACCCTTGGCGAGCGCCAGTTCTATCTTTGCGCGACCGCGATCGTTGAAATAGATCTTCAACGGGACCAAGGTCATCCCTTCGCGATTGATCCCCGCCCGCAGGCGATTGATCTCGCGCCCCGAGAGGAGGAGCTTGCGGCGCCGGCGCGGCTCATGGTTGAAACGGTTTGCCTGCAGATATTCGGGCAAGTAGGAGTTGATGAGCCAGATCTCGCCATCCTCATCAGAGGCATAGGATTCCGCGATATTGGCCTTACCCTCGCGCAGCGACTTGACCTCGGTGCCCTTGAGCACCAATCCGGCTTCGTAGGTATCGATGATCTCATAGTTGAAGCGCGCCTTGCGGTTTTCCGCAACGATCTTCTTGACCACGCGCTCGCTGCCTTTGGGGGCCATGACACACATTCCAAATACTTGAGGGCGCGACTGCCGCGCCCTTTTCTCTTGCCTTCTATGTAAGGGAACATCGCCCGCCTGTGAAGGCAGGCTCGTGGCGTGTCCTAGTTCAGCAAGCCGGCATGGCGCATCGCGGCATCGATTGCCGTTTCCGTGGCAGGTTCCAGTGTCGAAACCAGCGGCAAACGGCAGTTGCGGCTCATCCGCCCGAGCTTTGCCAGGCCATACTTTGCCCCGCAGAGACCGGGCTCCAGGAAGATTGCCTTGTGCAGCGGCATCAGGCGATCCTGATATTCCAACGCTTTCGCGTAGTCACCGGCAAGTGTCGCAGCCTGGAACTCCGCGCAAAGCCGCGGCGCCACGTTGGCCGTCACCGAGACGCAGCCGACACCACCATGGGCATTGAAGCCGAGCGCGGTCGCATCCTCGCCAGACAGCTGCCTGAACTCCTTGCCGCAAGTCAGGCGCTGCTCGGACACGCGCTCGATCTTGCCGGTTGCATCCTTGACGCCCACAATGTTCGAGTGGGCCTTGGCAAGCGCTCCCATCGTTTCCGGCGTCATGTCGATCACCGAGCGGCCAGGGATGTTGTAGATATAGATCGGCAGCTTTACGGCATCGGCGATTGCCGAAAAATGCGCGATCAATCCCTTCTGCGTCGGCTTGTTGTAGTAGGGCGTGACGACAAGGATGGCATCCGCCCCGGCCTTCGCGGCGTGCTGAGCAAGTTCGATCGCTTCACGCGTATTGTTCGAACCGGCGCCGGCCATCACGGGTGCGCGCTTGGCTGCGGCTTCGATGCAGAGTTCCACCACCCGTTTGTGCTCGGCATGCGACAGCGTCGGAGATTCGCCGGTCGTACCGACCGGAACGAGACCGCTGCTGCCTTCCTTGATCTGCCAGTCGACATGGGCCGCGAACGAGGCCTCATCCACTTGTCCAGCATCAGTGAAGGGAGTGACGAGAGCGGGAATGGATCCCTGAAACATGCAGAACTCCTCATGGCCGAATTCACGCTTCGGCCGCATTCCTTGAATATTGGTGGGGCACCATAGTGCGGCGAAATCGCCGCGACAAGCGCGCATGGATCGGTTTAGGGCAAATTCCGCTAGCAAATGTGAACGAAGTTTACTGACTTTGGTAAGCTTTCGTTAAGATGGCTCCCGCCAAATGGACGGGCGTGTTTTCGTTGTGAGTGTCCCATGAAGAAAGCAGTCCTGATCCTGTCCGCCCTCGGCTTTACCGCCGCTGCGTGGAGCAGCGCCGCGTCTTCGCTTCCGAACGAGGACACCCCGGTTCCCGATGTAAAGCCGATCGGTTTTGTGCCGCAGACGACAATGCCGGAATCGATCGTCACCGGCTCGATTCCGCGCGGGCAGGCAATTGCACCCCTCAACAGCGATTTGAAGTCCGGCCTGGATGCGCTTTCGGACAACGATCCCCTGCAGGCGCTTTCCATCCGCGACCGGATGGGACGCGGGACACTGGACCGGCACATTCTGACATGGGCGATTGCTGTCTCCGGGCAGAAGGGCATTCCCTCGACGGAGATTGCGGCAGCGGCGCAGGAATTGCAGGGATGGCCAGGGCTCGCGAAACTACGGGCTTACTCCGAACGCGCTCTTTACGATGAAAACCCTGGCCCGACCGCGGTCTTGGCGGCCTTCGGGCAGACAGGGCCGGAGACGACTTCGGGCGCGATAATCCTTTCCCGTGCACTCGTCGCGACCGGCAAGCAGAGCCAGGCCGCGAAATACATTCGCAAGGTCTGGTGTGGCGAGACGCTGGATAAGCCGACCGAAGACAAGATTCTGGCGGAGTTTTCCCGTCTGCTCACACCGGCCGATCACAAGGCGCGAATGGACTACCTGATGTATCGCAATCACGCGGTGCAGGCCAAGCGCTTTGGCGACATGGGTCAGGCCCAGTCGCTCTACAAGGCCTGGGCTGCCGTGATGAGCAAGGCGCCCAATGCCGGCGCACTTCTTGCCACAGTCGATGGCAAGTGGAAGGGCGATGCCGGCTACCTCTTTGCACGCATTGAATACCTCCGAAAACAGGACAAATATGCGGATGCCGCCAAGCTGCTGCAGCAGGCGCCTCGCAATCGGGACGAACTGGTCAATGCAGGCGAGTGGTGGAACGAGCAGCGGATCGTCAGCCGAGGCCTGGTCGACCAGGGAGATTTCAAGGCCGCCTACAGGATCGTTGCCAGCTATGCCGCAGCGACGCCGACCGACATCGTCGAGGCCGAGTTCCACGCGGGCTGGTATGCCCTGCGCGGCCTGCAGGATCCGGCAGCGGCGCAGGCGCATTTCCGCAAGATTCTCGACTTTTCCAATGGACCGATTTCCGTATCGCGCGCCTGGTACTGGATGGGACGATCTGCCGAGGCCGGCGGACCTGGAAAGGCGTCCGAATTCTACGCGAAGGCCGCCAGCTATCCGACGACCTTCTATGGGCAGCTCGCCAGCGACAAGCTTGGCCGCAAGACATTGAATGTGAGCTATCCATCGCCGACCCAGGCCGACCGCCAGCGCTATCTGTCGCGTGAAGCGGTACAGGCCATTGCCCGTCTCGATGCAGCCGGCCATGGCTGGCGGGCCAAGGGCCTGTACCTGGCGCTCGCCGAGCAACTGCAGAGCCCCGGCGAACTTGCGGTTTTAAGTGCGCAGGCGGAGCGTTCAGACGACCACCATCTGTCGCTGCAGGTCGGCAAGATAGCCTACTCCCGCGGCGTCGACGTCGCGGCGCTGGCGTTTCCGCTTGGTGTTATTCCGACGAATGCCAACATCTCCGGCTCCGGCAAGGCACTTGCTTACGCGATTGCCCGCCAGGAAAGTGCTTTCAATCCGGCCGCCGTTTCAGCTGCAGATGCCCGCGGGCTGCTGCAAATCTTGCCGGGAACGGCGAAGGCCGTCGCCAAGCGCCACAACATTGCCTATTCCAAGGACCGGCTGACGGCAGACGCCGGCTACAATGCGACGCTCGGGGCGCATTATCTCGGCGAACAGATCGACGCTTTCGGCGGCTCCTACATCATGACCTTCATTGCCTACAATGCGGGTCCGAAGCGAGTACCAGAGTGGATCGGTCGCTATGGCGATCCACGCGGACAGTCGATCGATGCCATCGTCGACTGGATCGAGCGGATCCCCTTCCCCGAAACGCGCAATTATGTGCAGCGCGTGATGGAGAACTACGAAGTCTACAAGGCCCGGCTTGGCCAGCCGAGCGACATCGTCCGCGACCTGACCGACGGCCGCTCCTCCTGATCGCGATTTGCGAATATTGCCGGCCTCGCTAATCTGTCCTCTGCACAACGAGGACGATGAGCGTGGACACGGCAAGAGATGATCGATTCCGGGCGATAACCTACCTCACTGAGGATGGACTCACTTTATATGCGCGAGACTATGGTGGTCCCGAGCGTGCGAACCGGCTGCCGGTCATCTGCCTGCCGGGATTGACGCGGAATTCGCGCGACTTTCACCAGCTGGCACTGTTGCTGTCGACCGAGCCGGCGACGCCGAGACGTGTCATCACCCTCGATTCTCGCGGACGCGGCCACTCCGACTGGGATGCCGACAAGGCCAACTACACTCTCGGCGTCGAAACGCGGGATGTCATCTCGGCCTGCCAGCATTTCGCAATTGATCGCGCCATCTTCATCGGCACGTCGCGCGGTGGGCTGATTCTTCATCTGCTGGCGCAAATGAGGCCGGACTTGATCGCCGGTGCCATTCTCAACGACATTGGGCCGAAGATTGAGGCGGAAGGCCTGAAGCGGATTCGCGATTATCTCAATTCCGCCGCGCCGCCGCGCGACTGGCCGGAAGCGGTCGCGTTCCTCAAGGCCTGCGATGGCCGGTATTTCCCAGCCCTTGATGAGCATGACTGGCAGGAGATGGCGACGGCGATCTATCGCGACGTCGATGGCATGCCCGTCGCCGATTTCGATCCCGCCATTGCCGCCCAGGTGCAGATGATTGATTTCGACCAGCCGCTACCCGATCTCTGGCCGTATTACGATGGATTGGCTGCAGAACCACTGATGGTCGTCAGAGGAGAGCATTCCGATCTTCTCTCGGACAAGACGGTTGCGGAGATGAAAGCTCGGTATCCATCACTCGTGATAGTGGAGGCTCCTGGGCAGGGACACGCACCGCTGCTGCATCTGGAGCCAGTGTTCCAGCGTATCAGGCGCTTCCCTGCGGAAGCGTAGGGCCTGCTCCAAGGAAGCCCACTCGTGCAATGTCCCGCAAACAAAAAAGCCCGGCTCGAAAGCCGGGCTCCCCTGATTGACCAAAGTCAGATCAGATTAGAATGCACGCTGCAGGCGGAAGTAGCCGGTCGTGACGTCGTCGAGGTTGTCACCGTCGAGGTACTGAACCGAAGCCTTGGCGTAGAAGTTTTCTACGATCTGGTAGTCAACCGTCAGGCCGACCTTCCAAGCGTCGTCGCTGGTGAAGTCGGTCGTGTTCGTCACGCCGCCACCGCCGTAGCTGCCATTGCGGTAGTTGTCGAACCACTGAACGCCGGGGGTGATCTTCAGCTTGTCGGTCGCCTGGATGGCGTACTCAGCTGCGATCGTCCATTCGGATTCTTCGTAGTAGGCGTTCGGGCCAGATGCCCAAGCCGCTGCGAGGCCAAGCGTGCCCGGACCAATAGCAACCGTACCCATGGCGCGGATCGCGCCATCTTCGGTGTCGGTGTCATAGCCACCGATGACCTGGTAGGTGAAGGCACCAGCCTTGCCACCGATACCGAGAGCGATACCAACGTTGTTGGCGGTCTCGCCCTCACCGAACGAACCGTCAACGTTCGCAACATTGCGAGTGCCGTGGATGCTGTCTTCCAGTTCGTCAACCGAGATGCCGGCGTAGAAGTCGCCGCTCTCATACTGATAGCGGATCGAGTTATGCAGCGTCGAGCCGCTTGCCAGAACGTCGGTTTCGCCAGACAAACCATCATCCCACCAGCTGTAGAACAGACCAGCGCGGAAGCCAGCGATGTCGAGGTAAGCCGAGTCGAGGATCGTTTCCTGGAAGGTAGCGTTATCGGCATTGGCCTGCAGAACGATCACGCCAGTGAGCGGACCATACTCGGTGTCGCTCTTAGCCGTGAACTGAACCTGACCGCGGGTAACCGCATCCCAGTCAGACGTGCCAGGAGCGGCCTGGTCCGGTCCAACGTTAACCTGGAAACGGATGTAACCTTCGATCTTCAGGCAGGTTTCCGTGCCCGGGATGTAGAAGTAGCCGGTGCCGTAAGCGTCACAGACGCGGACGTATTCAACCGGTTCCGGCTCAGCAGCAACGATAGCGTCAGCAGCCTGAGCACCGGAAACTACTGCGAGAGCAGCAGCGGAGCCGAGAAGAAGGCTCTTGATGTTCATATTGACCTCCAATTCAAAGTTTCGATCGGGTCTGGGTTTTTCGCCGTTAGAGCAGCGTTCCCTGCCCCATCCCCATGTTTCAAGAAGTCGGACGATCAACCGCCCTCGCTTCCGAAGTTGAAAATACAAGACCGGGACTGTCACGCAATCACCAACTTGCCCGTTTGGGGTATTTGTCACAGCCTTCCCCATGCGCTGTTGCTGAAAGGTCACAAATGCGGCACGCGCCCCTGCCGTTTCTTTATACTTTGTTAAGAAACCCCTGATTCTGCGGGAATTTACCGGCATCGGGCAGCGGTGCGGGGCTGTGGATTGTGCCACATTGGAACCAGTTTCTCGCCAGATTCCCGTCTTTCATAGGAGACGCAGATGACAAGGAGTTGGCGGCGCCTCAGGCTGCAGCCTCAATCGGAGCAGAATCAGTTTCGCTGACTACGGATGATTCTCAATTCGATTCTGCTGACGCGAGATTCGGAGCGCCAAGCGCAGGGGTGGTAGGCGCCAAACGAAAGGGACAGTGCCTCGAGGGCGTGGTCATTGTCGAAACAAATTTGCCCGACCTGAGGTTTCGTACCGGAGATGGGTATTCGGCTTGCGCCCCATCTTCTGCGGTGATGCAGGGAGGTGCTGCGCTTCGAGCTGATGATAGAACGTGGTCTGTCCAAACAGCCACGAGCATCAGGAAAGGAAGCGCAGCATGAAGCACTTTATTGGCCTCGATGTCTCGGTGAAAGAGACCGCCGTTTGCATTATCGACGAATCCGGCAAGATCTGTCGTGAGGTGAAGGTTGTCAGCCACCCTGACGATCTCATTGCGGCGCTGAAGGGCCAGACCTGGAACGTCGAGCGGATCGGACTTGAAGCCGGACCTTTGTCGCAGTGGTTATTTGAGGGGCTGGCCAGGGCGGGATTGCCGGTCATCTGCATCGAGACACGCCATGTGAAGGCATTCCTGAAGGCGCAGCCCAACAAGACGGATCGCAACGATGCGCGCGGCATCGCGCAGATGATGCGCGTCAATCTGTATCGCCCAGTGCATGTGAAGACGCTGACGAGCCAGAGCGGCGGGCGCTCTTGGCGGCCCGCAAGCTGTTGCAGGAAAAGGCGATCGCCATCGAGAACGACATCCGCGGCCTTCTGCGCATTTTGGGCTGAAGGTTGGCGCCGTGGGCACGGCGAAGTTCGAAGAGCGCATTCGCGAGCTCACCGAAGGCATGCCCGATCTCGCGGCAATCATGGAGCCACTGCTTGCCGCCCG
This sequence comes from Rhizobium favelukesii, assembly GCF_000577275.2. Lineage (NCBI taxonomy): Bacteria > Pseudomonadati > Pseudomonadota > Alphaproteobacteria > Hyphomicrobiales > Rhizobiaceae > Rhizobium > Rhizobium favelukesii. Next base: position 1,316,892 of record NZ_HG916852.1, on the reverse strand, counting down.
AGGGAAGCTGCGTACCGAATTTGCGCACCTCCACAGACAAGCTCTGGCGGTCGTGAAGGATGATGCCACCTGCCGGCGCCTGATGACGATCCCTGGTGTCGGCCCCGTGGTGGCGCTCGCCTATACCGCGACAATCGACATTCCGCAGCGCTTCAGAACTCCAAGGCGGTGGGATCGATCCTGGGACTAACGCCGAAGCTCCACGAGTCCGGGGAAAGCAAGCGCGTCGGCTGCATATCGCTATGCGGGGACGGCACGATGCGCACTTTGCTCTATGAGGCTGCCCAGCTGCTGACGCGCGTGAGGAAATGGTCGTGGCTGAAAGCCTGGGCGATGAAGATCGCCAAACCGCGCGGCATGGCGAAAGCGAAAGTCGCGCCCGCTCGTCGCCTAGCGGTCGTCATGCATCGCATGTGGCTCGACGGCACTGAATTCCGCTGGATGCGGGAAGCCCCCACATCAGCGAGCTGACAACAGGCCGGAAGGAGAAAGACACAAAGTTCCGCCAGCCGGCGGAAGGACGTCCTTCGCAGGACGATGGATGAGGCAAGTTCGAACCCATGTCTGTGCCGATCGCATCACGCGGTAATCACGTACCGGAGATTGAACCGCCTCAACCTCCTAACCCCATGCTGGGAGGGCGAAACGCCGATCCCGAAGAGAAGCGAGGACCTGCGGAAGATGTCATGCCCCGAAGAACCGGAGACGCTCGTAAGCGCTTGACCCCAACACGCCAAATAGAGAAGACATCGGTAACACTTTTCGCTTTTTGCGGGAGGTGTTGATGCCGTGGAAAGAGACTTCGGTGATGGAGCAACGTCTACGTTTCGTCGCCCGGCTTGAGGGCGAAGGCATGAGCGACGTGTGCCGGGAGTTCGGCATCTCGCACAAGACCGGCTACAAGATCTTCAACCGCCCGGAGGCGTTGACGGATCGCTCGGGGCGGCCAGTGCGCTATGCCAACCAGTTGCCCGCACCGGTGGAGGCGAAGATCGTCTCCTGCAAGAAGGACAAGCCGCATTGGGGGGCGCGGAAGATTCGCGAACTGCTTGTCAGGAAGCTTGCCGGCGACGTGCGTGTGCCCGCCAAAAGCACGGTGCATGCCATTCTCGACCGGCACGGACTGGTCGCTCATGCCCGCCAGCGACAGCGTTATCGGGCAGAGGGAACGGCCTTATCACAGGCCCTTTCGCCGAACGACGTGTGGTGCGCCGACTTCAAGGGCGAGTTCAAGCTCGGCGATGGTCGATACTGTTACCCATTGACGGTCACCGACCAGGTGTCACGCTACCTGCTCGCCTGCGAGGCCGTCGAATCGACAAAGGAGGTGGGTGTGTTCGAGGCGTTCCGCCGATAGTTTGCCGAACATGGCCTGCCAAGCGCGATCCGTAGCGACAACGGCCTGCCGTTCGCCAGCCCCAACGGGCTCTACAATCTGTCGAAGCTGTCGGTCTGGTGGCTGAGGCTCGGCATCGGCCTCGAGCGCATCAGGCCGGGCCATCCGCAACAGAATGGCCGGCATGAGCGCATGCACCTGACACTCAAAAGGGAGGCGACGCGCCCACCCGGCAGGAACATCCTGCAGCAACAGGCCCGCTTCGATGCATTCGTCAGCGAATTCAATACCGAACGGCCGCACGAGGCGCTGGATATGAGAGCCCCTGCAGACATCTACACAACATCAGCGCGGATCTATAACGGACTGCCCGAGATCGACTACCCGTTCCACGACAGAGATGCGCTGGTGACCAATTGCGGCCGCATCTGCATCTATCGCAAGATGATCAACATCTCGACCGTGCTGGCCGGCCAGAAACTGGGCATCGAGGAAGTCGACGACGGCATTTGGCTCGTCAGCTTCATGCACTATGATCTCGGATATATCGACCTGGAGCAGAGGACTTTGCAAACCATCGACAACCCGTTCGGCACGAGGTTGTCACCGATGTCTTAGGGACGATCTGTTACCTATGTCTCCGGGCCGGACAAGTGATGTGATGGCGGAGAGGAAGGGATTCGAACCCTCGATACGCTTTTGACGTATACTCCCTTAGCAGGGGAGCGCCTTCGACCACTCGGCCACCTCTCCGGTGGGAGCCTGATAGAGTCATTCGACAGGTGACGCAAGCGCTTTTTCGGCTTTTTCACCTGATGCTGGGGCTACTCAGTTCAACAGCTGTTTGAGATCGGCGGATGCATCGGCAATAATCGCCTTGTCGGGATTGATCCCGGCTTCCAGCATCTTCTTGCCGCTGACATAGGCCTTGGCGTCATTGATCGCATCGACGGCGATGAACGACCCGTTCTTGAAATACCAGATCGAGTGCGCGCCGTCGCGCGCTCCCGGGCGCAGGACCGTATCGTCATAGCCCATATTGAAGCCGGCGATCTGCAGCTTCACATCATACTGATCAGACCAGAACCAGGGCCTGGGATCATATGCTTCGTTGCCGCCCGCAATGATGGCGGCAACGGCCTCCGCCTGGTCGACAGCGTTCTGCACCGATTCGAGACGGATGCGCCCGCCTTGCCACGGCAGGACCGCGCAATCACCGGCAGCAAAAATCGAGGGGTCGGATGTGCGGGCAAATTCGTCCACGATGATCCCGTTGGCGACCTCGAGACCGGCCTCCTTGGCGAGCTGGTCGTTCGGGACGACGCCAATGCCGACGACCACGAAATCGACCTCGATTGTAGACCCGTCTGAGAGCTCTGCGGCGATGACCCTGCCATCATGGCCGACAAGGTGTTTTAGTCCGGTCTTCTCTCGGATGACGACATCATGCGCTTCGTGAATCACGCGCATGATGTCGGCCGTCTCCTTGGCGGCGACGCGCTGGAGGATTCGGTCGGCCATCTCGATGACCGTGACCTCGAGACCACGGTGGCGGGCGACGGCAGCTGCCTCTAGTCCGATATAGCCTCCGCCGATGATAAGGACACGACGACCCGGGCGCATTTCATCGGCCAGCAAATCGGCATCGCGCTTATCGCGCGCCACATAGACGCCTTCGAGATCTCCGCCGATCGACGCCGGCAGCGCGCGCGGCGTCGATCCGGTCGTCAGTGCCAGAGTACCGTAGTCGAGCGAAGAGCCGTCCTGCAGCAGCACCTGCTTCTTGTCGCGCACGATCTGCTCAGCCCAGGTGGAAAGCCTGATCTCGACATTGTTGTCGCCATACCAGTGTTCCGGCCGGAACAGCAGGCGATCGAACGTCATCTCGCCGAGCAGATATTTCTTCGTGAGCGGCGGCCGCTGATAGGGCAGCGCATCTTCGGCTCCGATGATGGTGATGGGTCGCATATCCTTGAGCGCGCGCAGTTTCGCGGCCAGCGCAAAGCCCGCCTGCCCCGCGCCGATGATCACCAATCTGTCCGTCACGTTCCCACTCCCAGCATCCATTCGCGCGTTCCAGCAAAGGCCTAGCCCCTACCCCCAGCGCCGTCAACCGGAAGCTGATCGACCTCAGTCGATCTCGATCCAGCGGCGCTCGTGGAACGACTGTGCCATGGCGTGAACGGACTTCTCTATCCTAAGACCGTCTTCGAATGTCACGATCGACGACGGCTCACCGGAAACTGCGCGGATCAATTCGCGGCATTCGATGATTTTCAGGTCGTTGAAGCCGAGCCCGTGGCCTGGCGCCGGAATAAAACGATCGTAGGGTTGGTGAGCCGGGCCGGCGAGTATCTTGCGGAAGCCCTGTTCGGAGCCGCGGCCTTGCGCCTGGTAGAGCTCGAATTCGTTCATGCGCTCTTGATCGTAGGCAATCGAGCCCTTCGAGCCGAAGATCTGCAGCGCGATTCGACCTTTTCGCCCCCAAGCGGCGCGGTTCGCCATCAGCACAGCAGAGATGCCCCCGCCGAGGCGCATCAGAACATTGGCCGCATCGTGATTCTCGACGTCGCGACGGCCACCCTCCCTCAGCGGTCGGCTGTCGTACGGCTTCACCATGTCCGTGATAACAGCCTCCACGTGACCGAACAGATACCAGAGCAGCGACAGCGGATGTACGGCGAAATCATCCAGAGCGCCGTAGCCGCCAGAAAGTTCGCTCTTCCAATAGAAGAAGACATGGGGATCGGCCATGAAGTCCTCGTCCATCTCGACGCGGATATGATTGACGGCACCGATCGCCCCTTCCTCGATCAGCGCCTTGATATGCCGCATCACGGGATTCTGGATGTAGTTGTAGCCGAGAACGGCAACCTTGCCCGAGGCCCGTGCCGTCTTCAGCATGCGCTCGGCATCGGCGTACGCCGGCGCCATCGGCTTCTCGCACCAGACATGCTTGCCCGCGTCGAGCGCGGCAATCGCCATCTCGGCATGGAACTGGTTCGGCGTCGTGACGGAAACGACGTCGACTTCGGGATCGGCGATCAGCGTGCGCCAATCGGCCGTCGCCTTTTCGAAACCGAATTCGGAGGCGCGCTTCCCGGCAAGCTCGGCATTGGCTTCGGCCAGATGAACCAGGCGCGGGCGCTCGACGTCACCGAAGACGGTTTTGACCGCATTCCACGCCAGGGCATGGCATTTGCCCATATAGCCGGTGCCGATCAGGCCGATTCCCAGTGCTTTCATCATATCTCCTCCAGATGCCGAGTGGTTTTTGGAATATTTAGATCATTTTGACAAGCGCCCCTGCCGCGCACGCTTGCGCCACGAAACTTGAGAACCGTTCAAAACTCTTGGATTTCAAGGCAATAAAAACAATTGGGTTCCGGTATGAAAATCATTTATGGTGATCATTGTGGAATGTTTATTTCGTTCAATGGACCGCATGCATGGACAGTGACAGCAAAACGACCGCTAGGGTTCCGCGCGACTTCGAGAGCCTGCGCAGCATCATCATCGAACGCAAAGCAAACATGCCTAAGCGCCTTGCACAGGTCGCGGCTTTTGCGCTCGGCAATCCTGATGAAATTGCATTCGGCACGACGGCAAGCATCGCGGCGGCATCCGAGGTGCAGCCGTCGACCCTCGTGCGCCTCGCACACCATCTCGGTTACGTGGGCTTCTCGGACCTGCAGAGTATCTTTCGCGAGCGCCTTCGCGACCGCACACTGTCATATGAAGAGCGGCTCGTGACACTGGAGAAGGCAAGCGGCGAGGACGAAGATGCCAGCCTGCTATCCGGCTTCATTTCCGCCGCAAGCCAATCGATCAACCGGCTGGCGGCCACGGTGCAGACGGACACCTTTGCCAAGGCAGTCGAGATTCTCGCGGCTGCGGAGACGATCTACCTGATCGCCAAGCGGCGCTCCTATCCGCTGACTGCGCATATGACCTACGCCTTCTCGAAGCTGAATATCCGGCACCAGATCGTCGCTTCGCCAAACGGCGTCGATCCGGAGATGGTGCAATTCGCGACGCCGAACGATGCGGCAATCGCCGCAAGCTTCTCGCCCTATGCCGCCGATAGCCTGAGCCAGGCGGAAGCACTGGCGGATCGCGGCGTGCCTGTCGTCGCCATCACCGATTCGGCTTTTTCGCCGCTTGCTGCTCGCGCCACCTGCTGGTTCGAGGTGGCGGAGGCGGACTTTGCCGGTTTCCGCTCGCTCTCGGCCTCGATGGCACTGACGATGGCCCTGCCAGTCGCCATTGCCGAGCGGCGGCGGAAAAGAACTCACGCAAAATCGGTGAAATGAAAAATGGAATAAACATTCCGAATTGACAACAATACGGAACCGATGTTTCATTACTGGCAATCGGCAGGCATCAAGCCGTAGCTAAAATCTAGCGGGAGGACATCATGGCACAACCGAACCCGGGCTCGCAGCCGGAGCCGTCGCTTGACGTGATCACCATCGGCCGCTCCTCGGTCGACCTCTACGGGCAGCAGATCGGTTCGCGGCTTGAGGATATCGGCTCCTTTGCCAAGTCGGTCGGAGGCTGCCCCGCCAACATTGCCATCGGAACCGCGCGCCTCGGACTCAAGTCCGGCCTGATCACCCGCGTTGGCGACGAGCAGATGGGTCGCTTCATCATCGAGCAATCGGCGCGTGAAGGGGTCGAGACGAAAGGTATCAGGACCGATAAGGAACGCCTGACGGCGCTGGTGCTTCTCGCCGTCGAGGCCGAAGGCGTTTCGCCGATGATTTTCTACCGCTCGGATTGTGCCGACATGGCGCTCGATGAAGGCGATATCGACGAAAGCTTCATAAAATCGTCGCGCGCAGTGCTGGTGTCGGGAACGCATTTCTCCCGACCGAACACCGAAACCGCGCAGCGCAAGGCAATCCGAATCGCCAAGGCCAACGGCCGCAAGGTGATCTTTGACATCGACTATCGGCCGAATCTCTGGGGTCTCGCGGGCCACGCCGAGGGCTTCGAGCGCTATGTGAAGTCTGACCGCGTCTCATCTAAGATGAAGGAAACGCTTCCAGACTGCGATTTGATCGTCGGAACCGAAGAGGAAATCCTGATTGCCTCCGGGGCCGACGACGTGCTCGGCGCACTCAAGGAAATCCGCCGCCTGTCGCCGGCAACGATCGTTCTCAAGCGCGGCGCCATGGGCTGCATCGTCTATGACGGTCCAATCAGCGACAATCTGGAAGACGGCATTGTCGGCGAAGGTTTCCCCATCGAGGTGTTCAACGTGCTCGGCGCCGGCGACGCCTTTATGTCCGGCCTCTTGCGCGGTTGGCTGAAGAACGAGCCGCTGAAGACCTGCGCCACCTGGGCCAACGCCTGCGGCGCCTTCGCCGTTTCCCGCCTGCTCTGCTCGCCGGAATATCCGACCTGGGCCGAGCTCGATTTCTTCCTGAAGCACGGCAGCAAGCATCGCGCGCTGCGCAAGGACGACGCGATCAACCACATCCATTGGGCCTCGACCCGCAAGGGCGATATTCCGCTTCTCATGGCGCTTGCGATCGACCATCGCTCGCAGCTCACAAGCGTCTGCGACGAGCTCGGCGTCGATTACAAGAAAATCGTCGCCTTCAAGCGCCTTGCCGTTCAAGCCGCCGCGCGTGTCGCGGATGGCCGCAATGGCTATGGAATGTTGATCGATGAGCGCTTCGGGCGCGACGCCTTCTTCGATGCGGCGACCAAGAACTTCGCCTGGATCGGTCGCCCTGTGGAACTGCCGGGATCAAAGCCGCTGCGCTTCGAGTTCAGCCAGGACATCGGCTCGCAGCTCGTAGAATGGCCGCTCGACCATTGCATCAAGTGCCTGTGCTTCTACCATCCGGATGATCCGGCAGCACTGAAGACCGAGCAGCAGGAAAAGCTGCGCACGCTATTCGAGGCCGCTCGCAAGGTCGGCCGCGAACTGCTCATCGAGATCATTGCAAGCAAGAACGGGCCGTTGACGGACGATACGATCTCGACGGCGATGGAAGAGCTTTATGCACTTGGCATCAAGCCCGACTGGTGGAAGCTGGAGCCTCAGGCCTCGACGGCTGCCTGGAAGAAGATCGACGCCGTGATCGCCAAGCACGATCCCTGGTGCCGCGGCATCGTGCTGCTCGGCCTTGAAGCGCCGGCCGACGAGCTGGTGAAGGGCTTCGAGGCGACGCTGGCCGCCCCTTCCGTCAAAGGCTTTGCCGTGGGGCGGACGATTTTTGCCGATGCGGCACGCGCCTGGCTGTCCGGCAAGATGAACGACGAGGAGGCGATCGCCGATATGGCCGGACGCTTCCGCCAATTGACCGAGGCCTGGTTGAAAACCCGCGGCCTACATTAATTAGAGCATTTGGGAGGTGCCCCATGGGCAAGACTGTACGATTGACGATGGCGCAGGCGGTTGCGCATTTCCTCAAGAAGCAGATGACCATCGTCGACGGCAAGAAGGTGCCGATCTTCGGTGGCGTCTGGGCGATCTTCGGGCACGGCAACGTTGCCGGCATCGGCGAAGCGCTCTATCAGGTGCGCGGTGAACTGCCGACCTTTCGCGCCCACAACGAGCAAGGCATGGCGCATGCGGCCATCGCATATGCCAAAGCGAGTTTCCGCCAGCGATTCATGGCGTGCACCACCTCCATCGGCCCCGGCGCACTCAACATGGTGACGGCTGCCGGTGTCGCGCACGTCAATCGCATTCCTGTTCTCTTCCTGCCGGGCGACGTCTTCGCCAACCGCGCGCCGGATCCGGTGCTGCAGCAGATCGAGGATTTTGGCGACGGTACAGTGTCGGCCAACGACGCCTTCCGCCCGGTTTCGCGATATTTCGATCGGATCACGCGGCCGGAACAGATCATCGCGGCGCTGAAGCGTGCCATGCAGGTGCTGACCGATCCGCTGGATTGCGGCCCGGTTACGCTGTCTCTTTGCCAGGACGTGCAGGCGGAAGCTTTCGATTATCCAGAGAGCTTCTTTGAGGAACGCGTCTGGACGACGCGCCGTCCGCGCCCGGATGCCGATGAGCTGGCGAATGCGATTGCGCTCATCAAGAAATCCGAAAAGCCGGTCATCATCGCTGGCGGCGGCGTCCTCTACTCGCAGGCGACCAAGGAACTGACCGCCTTCGCCGAGGAGCACCGCATTCCGGTCGTCGTCACGCAGGCCGGAAAGTCGGCGATCGACGAGCGGCATCCGCTGGCGCTTGGCTCGGTTGGTGTCACCGGCACATCGGCAGCCAATGCGATTGCCGTCGAAACGGACCTGATCATCGCGGTCGGAACACGCTGCCAGGACTTCACGACCGGTTCGTGGGCGCTCTTCCAGAACGAGAAGCTGAATATTCTCGGCCTGAACATCGCCGCCTACGATGCCGCGAAGCACGACGGCCAGACGTTGGTGGCCGACGCCCGCGAAGGCCTGAAGGCCGTGTCGAGCGGCCTCGCCGGCTGGAAGGCACCGGCTGCATTGGCGCAGAAGGCAGAACGGGAAAAGCAGGTCTGGATGGAGGCAGCCGCCAAGGCGATGGCGAGCACCAATGCCGCCCTGCCCTCCGATGCCCAGGTGATCGGCGCGGTTACACGCTCGATTGATCTCGAAAAGGCCATCGGCCTCTGCGCAGCGGGCGGTTTGCCGGGCGAGATGCACAAGCTCTGGCCGGCGACCGCACCGGGCAGCTACCATATGGAGTACGGCTTCTCCTGCATGGGCTACGAGATCGCCGGCGGCCTTGGCGCCAAGATGGCGCATCCCGAAAAGGAAGTGTTCGTCCTCGTCGGCGACGGCTCCTACATGATGCTGAATTCCGAGCTGGCGACATCGGTCATGCTCGGCCTGAAGCTCAACATTGTCCTGCTCGACAATCGCGGCTACGGGTGCATCAACCGCCTGCAGATGGCAACCGGGGGTGCGAACTTCAACAACCTTCTGAAGGACGCGCACTACGAAGTGATGCCGGAGATCGATTTCCGGGGCCATGCCGAGAGCATGGGGGCCGTTGCCGTGAAGGTCGCGTCGATCGCCGAGCTCGAGAAGGCAATCGCCGACTCGAAGAGGAACGACCGCACATCGGTCTTCGTCATCGACACCGACCCGCTGATCACCACGGAAGCCGGCGGCTACTGGTGGGATGTTGCCGTCCCCGAAGTCAGCCCGCGCGAGCAGGTCAACAAGGCGCGCAAGGCCTACGTCGAAGCGCGCGCCGCCCAGCGTATCAGCTAGTTGATTGTTGTCGTTTTTCGGAAGAGCGATTGCCGTTCCTCAGAAAATGCGTTTAAGGAGAATATTGATGAAGGCCAAACTTGGCATGTCGCCCATCGCGTGGTGGAACGACGACCTTCCTGAGCTCAGCGACGATGTATCCCTTGAGGAATGCCTGCGCCAATCGCGCAGTGCGGGCTTTACCGGCATGGAACAGGGCCGCCGCTTCCCCAACGATCCCAGGGAGATGCTGCCCATTCTACGCGCCGCCGACGTGACGCTTTGCGGCGGCTGGTTCTCGGGCACTTTGGTCGACGAGGAACTTGCCGCCAACAAGGACCGCATCGCTCCGATGATCGAGCTGTTCAAAGCGGTCAATGCGCCCTGCATCGTCTATGGCGAAACCGGCCGCTCCATCCAGGGCGACCGTTCCAAGCCGCTGGCGACCAAGCCGCGCCTCTCCGACGACGAGATGAAGGCCTATGCGCGCCGCGTCACCCAGTTCGGGGAATGGTGTGCCGATGAGGGCATGCCGCTCTCCTATCACCATCATATGGCCGCCGTGGTCGAAACCGAGCCGGAACTCGACGCCTTCATGCGCAATTCGGGCCAAGGCATCCCGCTGTTGCTCGATGCTGGGCACCTGGCCTTTGCCGGCGGCGACGTGTTGCGCGCCATAGACAATCACCACGCCCGCATCAACCACGTTCATGTCAAGGACATCCGCAAGCCCGTGGTGGACGGGTTGGACCGCAGCCGGCAGTCCTTCCTTGATGCGGTGGCGCTCGGCGCTTTCACGGTGCCGGGCGACGGCTCGCTCGATTTCGGCGCCATCGTCCAGCGGCTGGCCGATCACGGCTACGAGGGATGGTTCGTCGTCGAGGCCGAACAGGATCCGCGCAGGGCTCCGCCGCAGAAAATGGCCGAGATTGGCCACGCCGAATTGATGCGCGTCATGACCGCCGCCGGTTACACGGTGGAAACCGAAGGCTTCCCCAAGGAATAGCGCGCCGTCCGCGACAGGTGTGGCCAATTGCATTTCTGCTCCTCCCACGACCCCTCCCGCAACGCGGAGGGGTCGAGGACAAGAAAGCCAGATCATCAAGGAGTACCACGAATGCCAAACCTCAAGGTGAAACCGTCGGGCGCGCACGGCCGCGTTACTCATGTCACGCCGGAAAATGCCGGCTGGACCTATGTCGGCTTCGACATGCATCGGTTGAAACCGAATGAAACCGTTTCGGGAGAAACGGGCGAACGCGAGGTTTGCCTCGTCTGGGTCAGCGGCAAGGGCAAGGCCAAGGCCGGCACCAAGGATTTCGGCACGCTGGGCGAGCGCATGAGCCCCTTCGATGGTGCACCGCATGCGCTCTATATTCCGATGGAATCCGCGTGGTCGGTGACGGCCGAGACGGACCTCGAACTCGCGGTCTGCTCTGCTCCGGGCGGCGGCACCTACGAGGCGAAAGCGATTCCGCCCGGCACCCACCCGGCGCTGACGCGCGGCAAGGGCACCAATGTGCGCCACGTCAACAACATTATGCCCGAAGACGACGCCTCGGCGTATTCACTGCTTGTCGTCGAAGTCATCACGCCGGGCGGGCACACGTCGAGCTACCCGCCGCACAAGCACGATCAGGACGATCTTCCCAACGAGAGTTTGCTGGAAGAGACCTACTATCACCGCCTCAACCCGCCGCAGGGCTTCGGCTTCCAGCGCGTCTACACCGACGACCGATCGCTGGACGAAGTGATGGTGCTCGAGGACGGCGACGTGACGCTGGTGCCGAAAGGCTACCATCCTTGCGCGGCCTGCTACGGCTATGACCTCTACTATCTGAACGTCATGGCTGGGCCAAAGCGCATCTGGAAGTTCTACAATGCGCCGGAACACGAGTGGCTGCTGAAAGCCTAAGCGAGATGACGATCGCTAAATAATCTGACAGCGCCGCAAAGGCGCTGATGGTTCAATTCCTCCATCAGCATCAACGGATGGAGGATTGCCATGCCACACCCGACCGAGACACTGCCCCTTCACAGGTCCTTTTCAAAGCAAACGTTCGGGCCATGGTTGGTCGCGACGCTTCTCGGCCTGATCCGGTGGAGCGCGCGCAAGCTGGGCGAACGTCGGGATCGTAATGCGCTGCTGGAGCTTTCCGACGAACAGCTGAAAGATATCGGCCTCTCCCGTGGTCAGACCGAAAGCGATGTCCATATCTACAGCCGGCATTCGTCTAGCAATCGCAATGATTGTGGTTAGCATTGGATAGGCCGATGATGCTGCCCGGTCCGAGAAGGTAATGAAGCTGATGTCGCAATTCTCGACCGCCCTGCTGCTGAGGACGAAAACGATCGCGATTCGCGATGTCGTCTGCAGCGGCGAGTGCCGCCACAAAAGTGATGAAGAATGCGCGCACAAGACCAGCTTGGTTTATCCCTATCGCGGTGTCTTCATGCGCCATGCCGGACGTAACGACACCGTCGCGGAAGCCAATCAGGTGCTGTTCTTCAATGCTTCGCAAGGCTACTGGATCAGCCATCCCGTCGAGGGCGGGGATGCCTGCCTCGATCTTGCGATCGATGAGGCGCTGTTGGCAGAACTTGCCCCCAAAGAGCAGTTGCAATCCTCCATTCCGGTCTCCTTCCATCGCCAGCGGCGACGCATCGACCCGCGCGCGCAAGCGCTCGTTGCGCTGCTTCGCCATGGTCTGCATCGAGGCGCCGCCGAAACCCTGGAGGCGGAGACATTGGTTCTCACGTTGGTGCGACGTTCGCTCGGGGAGCGGACGTCGCACGCCGCAGGCGCAAGCGTCGGCCGTCAGAAACTCGTCGACCGCGCGAAGCTTGTGCTCTCTTCCGATCTTTCGCGACGCTGGACGCTCAGCGATATCGCGGCAGAGGTTGGCGTCTCCCCGGTCTATCTCACCCAGGTCTTCCAGCAAGTGGAGGCGACGCCGCTCTATCGCTACCAGTTGCGGCTGCGCCTTGCCCGTGCGCTCGATCTGCTCGGCAGGTACGAGGATCTGACGGCGCTCGGGCTCGATCTTGGCTTCTCCAGCCACAGCCATTTCACATCGTCCTTCAGGCAGGCCTTCGGCCAGACGCCAGCGGAATTCCAGCGCGCAGCGCGCTTGCGGGCATGATCGCTAAAGATTTCGACAGCGGTCCTGTGGGTGGAATGCTCTGATGGCATCGTCCCAAGCCGGGACGGCAAACGGAGGATAATCCCATGAAGAAGACCACATGTGCCGCCTGCGACTGTGAACTCGGCCCCGACACCATCAGCGTGAAACTCGGCGGAAAAACCGTCGAGGTTTGCTGTCAGGAATGTGCTGAGGCCTTGAAGGAGGCCTCGGCAGCCGCAAGCATCGCGCGCGGCAAAGACTAGGTGCCTCACCAGATGTCGAGCACGAGATGCGGAACGCCGTTCGACGTCTTGCGCGGCGATACGCCGTTGCCGTCGATCTGTGCATTGATGCGCTGACGGAAGGCGGAAAAGCTCTCGAAGGTCACGACATTCACCGGTTCGTCGAAGTGGATGGTGATCTTGTGGAGCCCGCCTCCCGGCTGCCCCGCAAGCGCGAGCACCTTGCCGGTGAACGGCTGGTTCAGATAGCGGCCGTTCACCAGGGAGCCGACGGAGATGGCGGAGATTGGCTCCTCGTTCCGCCGAGTGGCGAGCGCGGAGAGCGTATTCCAGTCGCGCACGCCGTGCTGCTGGGCAACGAGCTCGAGCACGGCGCTGTGAGAGATCGCAGTGCCGCGTGTTTCCATGGCCTGGCGAAGGCGTTTGGCTTGCGATTTCAATTCTTCGATTGTCGGATATGCAGTGGTCACGGATTCAGCCTTTCGGAAGGCATGCCATTTCGACCTGTACAAGGGAGCTCGCATTGCCTGCAGTCAGCATGCACCAAATTGGCTGTGACTGGTCTTGTCGAGGACTTCACCATGGACTTGTCGTCCGCGAGCGGCCGGAGCCTCGAGCCACGCCCGATATGCTTGAAGGACGGCGGGCTGTCAAGCGGCGCCTAAACCTCAGCCCCGCCCATCCCTGCCCAACAATGACGCATTCTGCTCTTCAGACAGGCATAAGCTTCGGATTGTAGGGAGATTATTCAGAAGTTGTCAGCAATCTTGCGCTAATCTCGAAACCTACAACAAGCGGAGGCTACCATGGCCTTTCAGATGCACCTCGACACAGAGCACCCGCAGCCCGAGCAGGCTTACCGGGAATTTGCGCTCGACCGCCCCGGCAAGATCATCTTCGTCGGGCATCACCTCAGCACGGGAACGCAGGTCCGCTGCCTGATCCGCACCATCACGCTTGCTGGCGCAGTGCTGGAGGTCAATCCGAACCTCGAGGTCCCGAACCACTTCTTCCTCGAGATCCTCGGCATCCATGACGAGATCGGCTCGACGGTGGTCAAGCGCGAGGGCGACCTTGTGACGATCAGCTTCAACATGTTGATCAATCCGGAATTCCTGCATCACGTCTTGAGGCTGAACTTCGAAACGTAGCCTCCATCCGGCCCGCTCTCACACTTCGCCTGCAAAAGCGCGGCCTTTCTCGCGGCACTGCGCCTTGCGGCCCGCCAGGCGATGAGCCGAACGATCAGTTGAAGGTCCTGCCATTCCAGCCCTTCAAGCGGGTCGGCGAACCGATCCCCTTGAACTTTCCGACCACAATCTTGAAACGCATTCCAGAGAGCCACCCAGTTGAGATCCATTGCTTCAGCCTCCATCTATTGCTGGAGTGACTGAGCTAAGTCGTCCGGTGCTCTTGATGTAGACGCACAGGAGAAAGGGGGTTTTCATCCATGAAGGATGCGAGTTGGGACGATCTGCAACTGTTCTTTCATGTCGCGACCGGCGGCGGGCTTTCGGCTGCTGCAACGCAAACCGGCCTCAGCGCGCCTACGATCGGCCGTCGCATGCTGGCACTGGAGCGTGCGACGGGACGCGCGCTCTTCAGCCGCGGCCCGACAGGATACTTGCTGGCCAAGGACGGCGTTGCGCTCCTCGAGCGGGTGCGCTTGATGCAGGAAGCGGCCCAGTCCATTGCGGATTGGCGGGGCGAAGTCCTGACGTATCCCATCGTCTCAATGGCTGCGGACAGCTGGACATCACGCTTTATCGCTTCCCGCCTTGCCAACGTCTGGACCCCGAAGGACGCTTTTCGCATGTGCTACAAGACTTGCGATGCCGGCGTCGACTTCACCTATCGCGAGGGGCACATCGCCATACGCCATAGCCGCCCCGACAGCGGCAATGTCGCCATCCGCCGATCCGTTACGGTTGCACACGCCGTTTACCAGGCACGCAGCTTCGACGATCGCAACCGCAACTGGATTTCACTCGGCACCGACATCGCCACGACGCCAGCCGACAAGTGGACATTCGAGCAACCGGATTATTGGATCACAGGCTGGACGAATACGCCGCATATGCTCTTTTATCTGATCCGCGGCGGTGCCGGACGCGGGGTATTGCCGTGCTTCATCGGAGATGCCGATCAGAGCCTCGTTCGCGCCGGCCCGCTCATCGATGAACTGACTTATGAGATGTGGGTCACTGCTCACGACGACGAGCGGCAGCGCCCGGAAGTGCGCACAGTCATTGATCGACTCGTAGCGCTCTTTTTTGAAAACGAGGCGCTTTTCGCAGGGGGTGCGCCAGGGGCATAGAACCCGCAGCACCGGTAAAACCCACCTTGTACGATATTGCGTCAAGCGGCCAGATGCCGCTCTATCTGGTCAACCGGCAGATTGATATAATCCTTGGGCACCTCAGCCGAAATCGCAGCCTGAACATCGGCCGTCAGATTGCCGCGTAGCGTGCCGAGTGCCTTTGGCGGCGCAACCAGAATGATGCGACGCGCGTTCTTTTCGCGCACCAGTTCATCCATCTTTGCGGCAACCTGCTTCAGAAACGCGGCTTCGGCCTGCTCGTGCCAATCCGTTTGCTCCACAGCACTAGCGCTCTGGCCATTGGCGGCGTGGGTTCGACCCGGTTTGTCGGTGCCTATTTCGCGGTCCGGTTCATTAGGCTGGCTCAAGATTTCCTCAACCTTGAGGTTCATCAATTCCACATCGCCTGCGTTCCGCAGGATCAATGCCTTGGCACCATCGCAAACGACCACCCACGATTTCGACGGAACTCTGACATCAACCATTGTGATTTCCTCGCTTTACAATTTTGGAGCGCCGGACGTCTCCGACAATTAGGCAAACGTGCGGGCCGGCAAAGAGTTCGATGACATTTCGCGACAATCGCGGTGCTTGGCGATCCAATCGGCGTTCGGCACGTAAAGGGGATATAGTCAGAAGGGCTGCGTGCGGGCAGAAAAAGGCCGCATCGCTAAAATTGTATTTTCTTCTTTGACAATTGCGCAAAGCATTCGTGTGAGGCTCCAATCGAAGAGGACCGAGATCACCTTGGTTCAAGGGAGACACGCGGGATGTCGATGCTTCGCGCCACACACCTTGCGACCGTGAAATCCGCGGTTTACGAGACGCGTTGGGAACAATTCACCGTAAGGCGCCCAGCCCGGATCGTCGCGGTGCGACCCTGCCTTACGGGTATCTCCATTCGCAGTGCGGAGATCGTCGATATCTCGCGCGGTGGCGCCACGTTTATCGTGTCATCGACCGCAGGCCTGCCGAAGCACTACTACCTCAATATTCTTGGCCTTGCCTATCGGATCGGTTGCGCCGAAGTCTATCGCAACAACGAACGGATCGGCGTCCGGTTCATCAATACGATCGAGCCCGAAGTTCTGCGTCGAGTCGTTCGCGCCGACTTCATGAGCGGCAATGTGGAAGCTATCGAGGCTCGCGGATCCGTGCGCATGTAAATCGCCTGGACCTGGGAATAATGTTTCTTGCCTTGGCGGCAGCAGGGCCTATTGTCGGTCCGATTTTTCACAGCATCCAGGAAATTGCCCCAGCATGTCCGCCTTCTCGCGCTTCACGCCGCTTGCTAGCGCCCTCCCCTCCACCGTTCCTTTCGTCGGCCCAGAAGCGATCGAGCGTCAGCGCGGCCTCCAGGTCAAGGCGCGCATCGGCGCCAACGAGAATGGCTTCGGCCCTGCCCCGTCGGTGCTCGCCGCCATGCGTGAGCAGGCTGGCGAGATATGGAAATACAACGATCCTGAAAACTACGTGCTCAGGGAAGCACTTGCCAACCATCTCGGCGTCGCAATCGGGTCTGTCGCGATCGGCGGCGGCATCGACGAACTGCTCGGCCAGATCGTACGGCTCGTGATCGAGCCGGGGGCACCTGTCGTGACATCGCTCGGTGGCTATCCAACCTTCAATTTCCACGTTACCGGCTTCGGCGGGCGGCTCGTCACCGTGCCTTACGCGAGCGACCGCGAGGATCTTGACGGCCTCCTTGAGGCCGTCAAGCGCGAGAACGCGCCTCTGGTCTATTTCGCCAATCCGGACAATCCGATGGGAAGCTGGTGGGATGGCGAAAGCATCGTCGCATTTGCTCGTGCGCTGCCCGAAACCACGATGCTCATCCTCGACGAGGCCTACAGCGAAACCGGGCCGGCCGGATCTCTGCCCTCGATCGACGCACTGATCGAGCTGCCCAACATCGTGCGCACGCGCACCTTCTCGAAAGCCTACGGCCTCGCCGGCGCCAGGGTCGGTTACGTCATTTCGACACCTGGTACGGCGCGCGCTTTCGACAAGATCCGCAATCATTTCGGGATGAACCGGCTGGCAACGGTCGCTGCGCTGGCCGCACTCAAGGATCAGGCCTATCTCGCCGAGGTGGTTGCCAATATCCACGGCGCGCGTGACCGGATCGCCGGTATTGCTAAGGCTAACGACCTGCTTCCGCTCGCCTCCGCGACGAATTTCGTTGCGATCGATTCCGGACGCGACGGCACCTATGCCCGTGCCATCGTCGATGGCCTGATGCAGTATGGCGTCTTCATCCGCATGCCGGGTGTGGCTCCGCTCAATCGCTGCATCCGCGTCAGCGTCGGACCGGAGGCCGACATGGCGCTTTTCGAGGAAGCATTGCCGCAGGTGCTCAAGGCGCTGGGTTAATGCAAAGAACCGCGCCGGCCTTGTTCCTGCCGGTCGCGGTTGCTGCCGTTCGTTGCATCGGCTCCGTCCAAAGCGCCTGCCTACCCCTCTTTTGAGGTTGTTATTGGTTTCGCCCGCGCTGGCGGGCAGACGGTGCTCAGTGGATCGTCATCCATTCGCGAGCAGCACGTAGCGCCTCTACGAGCTGCATCTTGTCCATGCTTGCAGCAACGTCGGCGCGAAGCTCCGCGGCGCGGTCGTTGCCCTTGATCGCCGCGATATTCAGCCACTTGTGAGCGGCGACCAGATCGACGGCGCAGCCGCGGCCGGTCGCATACATCAGACCCATTTCGCAGAAGATGTCGGCGTTGTTCTCGCCACCCATGGTGGCCATTTCAGCATTGTGCATTTCAAAGCGTGCCATCGGTTTATCCCTGTTTAGCCTGTTGTCGACTTGCCCTGTTTTACCTTTGGGACCCTGCCGTCTATCGCGGCTTTAGAACCCTTCGGTTCGGCGGGTTTGCCCCGCTCGTTTGATGGCTCCACTATGCCAAGGGGCTTTCAAAAAACGCCTAAAATGCATGATTAATTTGAGACAAACAAAGTGCAAATGCTTGGTAAAATTGGATTTTTGTTAAACATCGGGATCCCTGCAGATTAAGGATTTTCGACACAATTTTACGGAATATTAAGATCTGAAAATCAACCTTCCGTTCACCACGAAATCACTACCAGTTGCGTGAAGTGGAAGATTTCGAAGCTTTTGCATTGCGAAAAACCGTTGCCACGAATGGCGAAAAATACATTTACGTTTACGTTCGCGTCATATATTTTCGCGCCTGGACATTAGCTCGACTTTGTACATTATGCAGCGAAGCAAAGTGCTTGTGTCATCCGCTTGAGGCGGCTTGGTTGAGTTTCAGGAATGTCCGGGTCTGGCGGGTGCTGTCGATAAATATCCTGATCCCACAGGATCATGCGAACCGC
Source organism: Rhizobium favelukesii (assembly GCF_000577275.2). Taxonomy (NCBI): domain Bacteria; kingdom Pseudomonadati; phylum Pseudomonadota; class Alphaproteobacteria; order Hyphomicrobiales; family Rhizobiaceae; genus Rhizobium; species Rhizobium favelukesii. Next base: position 1,298,325 of record NZ_HG916852.1, on the reverse strand, counting down.
ACCGATGGCATCGGAGAAGGTGAACTCTGTTTTCTTGTACCAGGCGGCGGCATAGGGAAGGACGCCATGACCGAGCAGATCGCATGCCCAGAGTGTGACGAGGCTGTAGAGCGCCAGCAGCGACGGGGTCGTGCGCATGATGGCTTTGTCGTTCCACTGCCGTTGGGTTTCCACGCCAAGATGCGCTCGCGTTTCGGCGAAGGTGACCTCGATCTGCCAGCGCCGAACGAAATAGGCAATGATCTGAGCGGGCTCAAGGTTGACGTTGGTGCTCATGAACGCCTGGGGTTCACGACGGCCTGATGGATCGCGAACGAGAACCCAGCGAATTGGTCTTGGGGGCGTTCCACGCCGATACCAGAGGCCGGTTCCTGATGTGACATCAAGGGTTTTGTCGGTTTGCTTGCCGTACCAGGACGATGCGACGATGCGCTGCCACTCGGTCTTTGCGTCTTTGAGGAGCGTTTTCAGTTTCGGCAATGGCCTGCCTTTTTGCGCCGGTCGCCCGAGCGTATGTTCGTGCCGTTGATCTGGTGGAGCAAAGAGACTGGCATCCAGACGCAACCGCGTGATGAGAGTGGCCGTGTCGGGAAGAGCCGCAGCCAGTGTATGAACGGCAAAGCTGCTATCGCCGACAAAGATGATTTCGCGGCCCGGCAGCCAGCGGCAAAGCTGCAAGACGCCTTGCCTTGCCCAATCAGTCAGCAGCTTGTGCTTTCGGCCCTTCTTCTGATCATGGCGCTCAGAGGGACACAGGATCGTCAGCACCGGCAGGGCTTTAATACATTTTGCCCATGGGACAGGTGAAAGAACCATGAAGCTCAACCATCTCAAGCCGCTGGCTTTGACAAAGTGGCCATGGCTGGAGCGCACCGGGTCACGATAAATTCCACGCGCGGCGATGCGTTGGCCCCAACGCCGTTCGATTGTATCATCCATGCCAATCACGACAGGGCCCTCGGGCACGAGCCGGGCAACAATGATGGACAGCAGACGGGCCGCCAACGTGCGAGGGTTCCAGCGGGCTCGGTTGAGGAGTTGATGATAGGCGGCAAAATTACTTACCTCCGCGCGTCCGGTGATGCGCAGGCAGGCCGTCACCGTTCGCTTGCCAGGCGAAAGGAGCGCACCCATCACCAGGACCAGCAGATGCTCCCAGCTTGGCGCGGTAAACCAGAAACGAAACGGCGACAGCCATTTGCGAAGGATGTGGGGGACCGCGTCTCCCGGCTCACGGCTACAATCATGTTGTTCGCTCATCCATTCGTTCGAATCCGATCAAACGAATGGCGCAAGGCCGGGACCCTGCGGCGAATTGATTCACCCAGGGCTGCTCAGATGCCCCCGAAATCACCACCGATTTTGTACAAAGTCGAGATTAGGAGGAACGAATGATCCGCACACTTATTCTCGCTGGCGCATTGGTGCTTGCCGCCGGGGCAGCCTCTGCAGACGAGCCGATCGTCGGCAACTGGAAGACGGCTGCGGGCGATACGGCCCATATTGCATCGTGCGGCGGCAGCTACTGCATCGTGCTGAAGTCAGGCAAGTATGCCGGCAAGAAGATTGGAACGCTCGCAGGAAGCGGCGTCACCTATACCGGCCAGATCACGGATCCGGCCAACGACAAGACCTACAGCGGATCGGGCAACGTTCTCGGAAATTCGCTGAAGATGAAGGGGTGCGTCCTCAACGTGCTCTGCAAATCGCAGACCTGGACCCGCCTGTAAAAAAAACGAACCGGAAAGAGAAGCGCCTGGAAACCGACCGGGCGCTTTTCTGCATTCGGTGTCAGCGGGCGCGCTGATTGAAGAGTATCTTCTGTGCTTCCTTGTCCTCGGCAAGGTTGCTGCGTTCGCGCTCTTCCTTGCCGATCGCCGTGCCACGGATTACGGCCGGACGCCCCATCATCGTCTCGAACCAGCGCTTCAGGTTGGGAAACTCGTTGAGGTCCTGTCCCTGCTTCTCGTAAGGAATGACCCAGCCGATGCAGGCCATGTCGGCGATCGAATAGTCGCCGGCGAGATAGTCGCGCTCTGCCAACCGCGTGTTCATCACGCCGTATAGGCGGTTTACTTCATTGGTATAGCGCTTGATACCGTATTCGATCTTCTCCGGCGCATAACCGCGGAAGTGATGCGCCTGGCCCGCCATCGGGCCCAATCCGCCCACCTGCCAGAAAAGCCACTCCTCGATCTGGACGCGTGTGCGCTCGTCCGAAGAATAGAACTTCCCAAATTTGCGGCCGAGATACTGCAGGATGGCGCCCGACTCGAACACGGAGATCGGTTCACGGCCAGGACCATCCGGATCGATGATCGCGGGCATGCGGTTGTTCGGGGCGATCTTTAAGAATTCCGGCGCGAATTGCTCGCCCCGGCCGATATTGATGTACTTGACCTCGTAGGGAACGCCGAGTTCCTCGAGCATGATACTGATCTTCCAGCCATTTGGCGTCGGCCAATAATAAAGCTCAATCGGTGCCGTCATGAAAATCTCCTTTGCGGGACTAAAGAGATAAGCAGCGCCCGCCGCGCTTCAAGCTGCCCGGCTTCCTGAACGCCTGATGAACCGGGATCTCAGCACCGGTTCAGCCACAACGTGGCAAAACTGTCTCAACGCTAAGGCGATACCGGGGCAGAGTCATGGATATGCTCATTTTGGCAAGACGTTTCACCATCATCACACTGTTTGCGGCGGTCTTCGCCGTCAGCTTCTCGGCAGTTGTCAGCCGCAATGCGGGCGGCGGTGCGCAGTCTCATTTCGGAGCCAACTACACCTGCTTCGACGCCACCAGCCCATTCTGCAGGACAAGCCGCTAGTCCATCGGCGCGGCGGCACATCGCCGCGCCCAAATCCGTGCAATCCCCTCCGACGCGTCGTTTGCTTGTTAAAAACAACACTCTATAATGGCGCATGAGCAAACGAATCTCTTCCCCCCTCGACATTTCGTCCCCGTCACCTTTCGTTCCGCAAACCTTTGACGATCCGGTCAAGGCTGTCGACGTGCTGACGGAACTCTACGAGCGCAACACCACCTTCCTGATTGAGAGCTTCGCCAGGCTCGCCAAGGGCGCGCCGATCACATCGCGCTATCGCGCCTTCTATCCGCAGGTGAGCATCGAGACGACGAGTTACGGCCACATCGATACCCGCCTGTCCTACGGCCATGTTACTGCTCCGGGCGTCTACACGACGACGATCACGCGGCCGCAGCTTTTCCGGCACTATCTGAAGCAGCAGCTTGGCCTGCTGATGAAAAATCATGACGTGCCGGTCGTCGTCTCTGAATCGACGACGCCTATTCCGCTGCATTTTGCTTTCGGAGAGGGCGCGCATGTCGAGGCATCAGCCGCAGCCTTCCTGGACATTCCGATGCGCGATCTCTTCGACACGCCGGACCTGAATACGACGGACGACGAAATCGCCAACGGCGAATACATCCCGCCGCCGGGTGAACCTTCACCGCTTGCGGCCTTTACGGCCCAGCGCATCGACTATTCGTTCGCCCGTCTTGCGCACTACACGGCAACCGGCGCGCAGCACTTCCAGAATTTCGTGCTGTTTACGAACTACCAGTTCTACATCGACGAATTCTGCCTCTGGGCACGCAAGCTGATGGCAGAAGGGGGCGATGGCTATACTGCCTTCGTCGAGCCTGGCAACATCATCACGCATGCCGGCTCCAGTCACCCCGAGACCGACGTTACGCTTGCACGCCTGCCGCAAATGCCTGCCTACCACCTGAAAAAGAAGGGGCATGCCGGTATTACCATGATCAACATCGGCGTCGGCCCGTCCAACGCCAAGACGATCACCGACCACGTGGCCGTGCTTCGTCCGCATGCCTGGCTGATGCTCGGCCATTGCGCTGGTCTGCGCAACAGCCAACGCCTGGGCGATTATGTCCTGGCACACGCCTATATGCGCGAAGACCATGTCCTGGACGACGATCTGCCCGTCTGGGTGCCGATTCCGGCGCTTGCGGAAGTGCAGGTAGCGCTGGAGGGTGCGGTCGCCGAGGTCACCGGCTATGAAGGCTTCGAGTTGAAGCGCATCATGCGCACCGGCACGGTCGGCACGATCGACAACCGGAATTGGGAGTTGCGCGACCAGCGCGGCCCGGTCAGACGCCTGTCCCAGGCACGCGCCATTGCGCTCGACATGGAGTCGGCGACGATTGCAGCGAACGGCTTTCGCTTCCGCGTACCCTACGGCACTTTGCTCTGCGTATCGGACAAACCGCTGCATGGCGAATTGAAGCTGCCGGGCATGGCGACTGCATTCTACAGGACGCAGGTCAACCAGCACCTGCAGATTGGCATCCGTGCGATCCAGAAGCTCGCGGCAATGCCGCCGGAAACGCTGCATTCACGCAAGCTCAGGAGCTTCTTCGAAACGGCCTTTCAATAGGCCGTTTTCCTTATTGGCGTGTGGCGGCAACCGCGTTGGTGGCGAGCTGACGCTCATAGCGCTCGCCGGCCGTATCCAGCGCTAGGATAGAGATCGCGAAAAGGGCAGCGACCGCAGCGAGCCGGGTGATCATGGCCCGCGTCGTTGGCAGGTCCGTATCGACCCGATGATGCTGCCTGTCCCGTTGGCGACTTGCCCGGATGCAGTTCGCCAGCACAATCTCGAAAAGACTCATCGTCGTCACTCCATGTTGTTGACGACACTTGGTCGAAGCCAGCCTCCTCGTTTCGACGCAAACTTCCGCAAAAAGATTTTCTCGCATCCTGTCGAAATCGCCCTAGGCTGATCGTCCAATGATTATTGGCACCAGGGAGAGCGAACGATGAAATATCTCTGCCAGGTCTGGTTCGAGCCTGCGACGCTTGAAGCCATGACCGATGAGGAGAAAGGGAGCCTCGACAGGGCGTCCCTCGCCTACGATGATGATCTGATCGCTAGCGGCCACATGGTCACCGCGCACGCGCTGCAATCGCCGAAGAATGCCGTGACCGTCCGCGTTCGCAACGATGAAATGTCGGTGACGGACGGCCCTTTTGCGGAAACAAAGGAGCAACTCGGCGGCTTCATTCTCATCGACGCGAAAGATCTCAACGATGCCATTCGCGTTGCGGCCGGCATCCCGCTCGCGAAGCTGGGGTCGATCGAAGTCCGGCCGATCTACGATATTCGGGTCCACAATTGAGAGAGCCGTCATGAAGTATCTCTGCCAGATCTGGTTCGACACCGAGAAGAGCAAGCTCGTACCGCAAGAAGAGTGGGATGTGCTGACGCAAGAGTGCATCGCAAGCGACGATCATTGGCGGGACCGCGGCGTCCTGCAGGCCGCGCTTGCGCTGCAAGCTCCCGAGGCGGCGGTAACCCTGCGCGTGAGGCAGGGCATCACCACGGCAACCGACGGTCCCTTCGCCGAGATCAAGGAACACCTGGGCGGCTTCGTGCTGATCGAAGCCGCCGACATGGAAAAAGCCAAGGCGGTTGTCTCGACGTTCCCCATACTGAAGTACGCCTCGGTCGAAATACGCCCGGCCTATTCGATCAAAGACGGGAGATAATGCGATGCGCTATGTTTGCTTGATCTACAATTCGGCCGACGTTGACGGTCGACAGACCGCGGCCGAAACCGAGGCCGTCGTTCGCGCTCATTTCAGCTTCGACGAAGAGTTGCGCGATCGTCGCACGCTGATCCATGCCGACGCTCTCGAGACGCCTGATAAGGCTGTCGTCCTGCGAGTGCGCAACAATGAGCTCAGTATGACGGACGGCCCCTATGTCGAGACGAAGGAGCATCTGGCCGGCGTGTATGTTATCGATGCCTCCGACATGGATGAGGCGAAGGCAATCGCCGCTGCAATTCCGTGCGCCAAAATTGGCGCGGTGGAGGTCCGCCCGGTGCGGATATTGACACGACCGGAGTGAGTTTTGGAACGCCTGATCGAGGATATCTACCGATCGCAATCTCGCCGGGTGCTTGCGACGCTCATCCGTCTCCTCGGCGACTTCGACAGGGCCGAAGAAGCCCTGCATGACGCGTTTGCCGCGGCCGCGCGGACATGGCCACGCGATGGCGTTCCGGCCAATCCCTTCGGCTGGCTCGTTTCCGCGGGACGATTTCGTGCGATCGATCACATCAGACGCCGGTCGCGGTTCGATATGTCTGCGAAGGACATCGAGGAAAGTCTGTACGGCTCTTTCGACGAAACGGAGATCGGCGACGTGGACTTGATCGAAGACGACATGCTCCGGCTGATCTTCACATGCTGCCATCCGGTCATACCGGCTGATGCGCAGATGGCGATGGCGCTCCGGGAGATATGCGGGCTTACGACGGAGGAGATCGCTCGCGCGTTTCTTGTCCCTGCTCCGACTGTGGCACAACGTATCGTGCGTGCGAAGAACAAGATCCGCACAGCGAAAGTTCCCTATGAGGTCCCTGAGCGCGACGAATTGCCGGAGCGGCTCGACCGGGTGCTGCATGTCATCTACCTGGTCTTCAACGAGGGCTATTCCGCCTCTTCCGGCAACGAGGTGATCCGCACGGATCTGACCTCGGAAGCGATCCGGCTCACACGGCTGCTCGCGCGCCTCCTGCCGCATCCTGACGTCTCGGGACTGCTTGCCCTGCTACTTCTGCAGGACTCGCGTCGCGTCGCCAGGCGAAGCTCGGAGGGAGGTCTCATTCTCCTTGCCGATCAGGATCGCAGGCTTTGGGATCGTGAAAAGATTAGCGAAGGCCTTCAACGCCTCGACGGCGCCATGCGAAATGGTGAGGTTGGTGTCTACACGCTACAGGCAGCCATCGCCGCGGAGCATGCGCGGGCTGAGACGCCTGTGGAAACGGACTGGCGGCGCATCGTCGGTTACTACGATCTCTTGCTTTCCGCTCAGTCGTCGCCGATTGCCGAGCTTAATAGAGCAGTCGCAGTGGCGATGGTGGAGGGAGCAGAAACGGGATTGCAACTCGTTGACGCGATCCTGCAGACGGGAGAACTGGAGAGCTACCATCTTGCGCATTCCGCCCGCGCCGATTTTCTGCGGCAGCTGGGGCGGAAGGCAGATGCGATTGCGGCCTACGAGGCAGCCTTGCGGCTGTGCCAGCAGGCGCCGGAGCGAGCATTTCTGAGCAAACGAATCTCAGAGCTTTCGACGGCGGCCGAGCGGCAGTGAGATTGCCGTGCCTGTCAGGGCCGAAACGATGATCAGCAGGTGCGCATTGATGCTTGCCTGTGCCAAAGCAGCGAGGGCGGTCTTTTCGCTCGATGCGCCAAGGGCCATGGCACCGGCGGCTATGCCGGCCGGATAAGTACCCACGCCACCCGGCGCATGCACCGGAAGCACCGAGGAGAGTTCGCCGCCAAGCGCCCCGCCGAAGCTTGCAGCCATCGGCAAAACACCCATGAGGTTGAGCGCCCAGGCGAGCACGAGAACCTTGACGAGCCAGTTGATGACAGTCATCGCCCAGGCGCGCGTGAAGGCGGCTGCATCAACTGGGAGCCCCCTCTCGATCTCGACCACAAGCTTCTGCGCCTTGGCCGGTAGAAGCCTGCTGGCAAGCCGTAACAAGGGTTGCCTGAGCGCAAAAGCGACCACAGGCAGTGACAGGAAAGCCGTCCAGACAACCCATGCGATGATCTTGTACTGTGACGCGATCGCAAAGCCGATACCGGCGGCAGCCAGCAAGGCGTGTAGATCGAGCAGGCGCATAACGAGGAGCGCAGACGTGCCGCGCGCCAGCGGGATACCGAACTCGGTACGCATCAAGACCGGAAAGCTGGTCTCCCCGGTTCGAAACGGCAGCATGATGTTCAGGAGGTTGTGGATCTGCGTAACGCGGAAGAGCACCTTGAAGCGACCGGCGGTCTCGCGCGGAAAGTAGTCATAGATGCGCCAGGTCCTGAGAAAGTAGGTGCTAGTGAGTAAAATCAGGGCGCCAATAACCGGGATTGCACCCACGTCAGCCCGTTGCCCGAGAATGACCGGCCAGCCCCAGAACCACTGGATGAAAAGCGCATAAACAGCCACGATTACGATCGTCAACAGCGTCATCCGATTGCGGACAAACCAAGATTGTCGGCTGGCATCAACCGGAAACTTCATATAGTAGGCTTTCCTGACTATCGCGGCGAAAGCCGCCTGTGGCCGTGCGCCTTGTAGGAGAAATCAAACGTGCAGACAACGGTAGACTCGCGTCAAGGTCTCGTGGAAGCGATGCGGCCGGTCGAATTGTCGCTGGTAGTGCCTGTCTTCAACGAGGAAGAGAGCGTCGGCCCACTTATCGATCGTATCTGCTTGGCCATGGCAGGTTATCCCGACCACTGGGAGCTTATCCTGATCGACGATGGCAGCACGGACGCGACGCTGGCAAATGCGCGCAAGCATATCGGCCGTGAGGGACTTGTCCTGAGGATTGTCGAACTGCAGCGCAACTTCGGCCAGACCGCCGCGATGCAGGCAGGCATCGACGCCGCGACAGGGCGGTTGATCGCCACGATGGACGGCGACTTACAGAACGACCCGAAAGATATTCCGTCCATGGTTGGCGAACTCGAGCGCCGCCAGCTCGATCTTCTGGTGGGCTGGCGCAGGAACCGACAGGACGGTCTCTTGCTGCGCAAGATCCCGTCGTGGTGCGCCAACTACCTGATCGGGCGCATTACCGGCGTGAAGCTGCACGACTATGGCTGCAGCCTGAAAATCTACCGTGCCTCGATCATCAAGCAGGTGAAGCTGATGGGCGAAATGCACCGCTTCATCCCCGCCTGGGTCGCCGGCGTCGTGCCGAGCTCGCGCATCGGCGAGATGGTCGTCACCCACCATGCCCGTCAGCACGGACAGTCGAAGTACGGCATCTCGCGCACCTTCCGTGTCATCCTTGATCTGCTCTCGGTCATGTTCTTCATGCGCTACAAGGCACGGCCCGGCCACTTTTTCGGGTCGCTCGGCCTTGGCCTTGGTGCAATCTCCGCGCTGATCATGTTGTATCTGTTCGTCGACAAGTTCATCTTGGGCAACGATATCGGCACCCGCCCGATGCTGATGGTCGGCATCGTCTTTATGCTTTCCTCGGTCCAACTGATCACGACCGGCATTCTCGCCGAGATGATCGCCCGCACCTACTACCGTGACGATACCTCGCCGAACTATATCGTCCGCCAAGTCTTCGACGGAAGTGAGAATGCGTAATCTTTTGGCTCGCAAGCCGGACACCGTTGTCCTGCTGCTGGCGGCATATTTTGTCGTCGCGTTAGTCGTTCGCCTGCTCGTGCCAAACGGTTTGCGGGTGGATGAATCCCAGCAGGCGTTCTTCTCGCAATGGCTCGTGGCCGGCTACGACACCCAGCCGCCGCTCTACAACTGGTTCCAGGCGATGGTCGTGTCCGTCTTCGGACTGTCGATCGCAACGATTGCCGCAGCCAAGAATCTGGTCCTTTTTCTTCTTTTTCTGAGCTACTACAAGCTCGCAAAACTTGTACTCGATGACCGGGTGTTTGCTGCCATCGCGACGCTATCGCTGTTCACGATTCCACAGGTTTTCTGGCAAGCACAAAGGGACCTGACCCATACGGTCGCCCAGATGCTGATGATCAACCTGCTTATCTACAGCATCATCAAGACGCTGAAGGCGCCTTCGCTGTTCTCCTACGTGATGATCGGCGCGACGCTCGGCCTCGGCATGCTGTCGAAGTACAATTTTAGCCTCGTCGCGTCTGGGGCACTTATTGCGGTGCTCCTGCATCCGGAGGGCCTGAAGCGGTTGCTCGACCGACGCTTCCTGATGTCATTGGCTATTGCGGTCGTGATCTTTCTACCGCATGGCCTTTGGCTACTCGACAATGTCAGCCTAGCGGCAACCCGCACATTGAATACAATGGCGCAAGAAGCGCCAAGCGGCGCATTCGCGAAACTGATCAAGGGGCCGACCGAATTTTTCGGGCAGGTCCTCGTGATCATCGCGCCTCTCGTCGCAGTTTATACGATCATATTCGGCAGGAAGTTTCTCCGCAATCTGAGGCCGACAACCGTCTGGGCTCACTTTTTCGACACGATATTCCTGGCGATTGGTCTGCAGGTTCTGCTGCTGGTTTTCGCCATCGGCATAACATCCATGCGCGACCGATGGGTGCTACCCTTCCTGTTCCTGATGCCGATCGCATTTTGCCTGAAGATGCAGGCGCGTGGGATTCGAGCCGAGGATTTCGCGAAGCGCTTCTTTGTCGTGCCGCTTGCCGTGATGATCGTTGCGCCGTCGCTGGTCTTCGTACGCGCGAACGTGCCGACGCTTTTCGGCCGACCGGAGGCCTATAATGCGCCTTACGAGCAGTTCGTCAGCAAGATTCTTGCCGAGGAAGGCAAGCGCCCAGGGCTCGTGTTAACCGATGGCTGGGTCGCGTCCGGCAACATGCATCTACAACTGCCGGACGTTCCGACACTTTGCACGTTTTTCGGTAATCTGGAGGTCGACTACGAGTGGAGCGCTGAGAAGCCAATCTTGGCCGTTTGGCTTACCTCCCAAGAGGCTTCGGCTTTGCAGCCGGATTTGGCTGCATGGGTACAGAAAAATCTCGGCCCGCAATACTCCGCCGTGGCGGTGAAACACATGAGCGTCGGTTATGTTCGCGGGCGAGCGGAAGACCAGCGTCTCTTCAGTTACGCATGGATCTATCCACGCGAGCTGAGCTAGGCGCACGGTTCTAGTTCCGCAGTTCTTTCCATGCAGCGCCAAGCGCGATCTTTACGATACGCGCCATCTCATCCACCTCCTCGCGTGTAATAACAAGTGGCGGTGAAGCCAGCATCCGATCTCCAGTAGCGCGCAGAACTAGTCCGTTTGCGAGTGCGTTATTGCGCACCAGTGCGCCGACCGCATCCGGCTTTTCGAAGCGCGTGCGGCTTGCCTTGTCGGTGGTCAATTGAAGCGCTCCCATAAGGCCGACGCTTACGGCCTCTCCAACGAGATCGTGTTCGCCAAGCGCGCCCCAGACCTTGCCAAAGTACGGACCGATGTCGTCACGAACGCGTTCGACGAGCTTTTCGTCCTCGATGATACGGAGATTTTCGAGCGCTGCGGCGGCGCAAACGGGGTGACCGGAATAGGTAAAGCCGTGATTGAAGTCCCCGACCTCGTTGATCAGAACGTGAGCGATGCGGTCGCTGACGAGCACACCACCGATCGGGAGGTAGCCCGATGAAAGCCCTTTGGCTATCGGTGCAAAATCTGGTTCGACGCCGTAGTACTGGTGGCCGAACCATTCCCCGAGACGGCCGAAGCCGCAGATGACCTCATCGCAGACAAGCAGGATGTTGCGGGACTTGCAGATGCGGGCGATCTCCGGCCAGTAGGTTGCGGGCGGGATGATGACACCCGCGGCCCCCTGAATCGGCTCCGCCACAAACGCCGAGACATTCTCTTCGCCGAGTTCGTCGATCTTGGCCTCCAATTCACGTGCGACCTTCACACCGAACTCGGCCGGAGACAACTCACCGCCCTCGCCGTACCAGTAAGGTTGTCCGATGTGCTCGATGCCCGGTATCGGCAGGTCGCCCTGCTCATGCATATACTTCATGCCGCCGAGGCTGGCGCCGGCAACCGTCGAGCCGTGGTAACCGTTTTTCCGGGCAATCACGATCTTCTTCGAAGGCTTGCCGACCGCGCTCCAATAGACGCGCGCCATACGGAACCATGTGTCGTTTGCCTCGGAGCCGGAGCCGGTGAAAAAGACGTGGTTGAAGTGCGGCCCTGCATGGGAGGTGACCTTCTCCGCAAGTAGCGTGGCCGGCGTCGTCGTCGTGCCGAAGAAGGTATTGTAATAGGGCAGCTCATTCATCTGCCGGGCAACGGCGTCGGCAATCTCCTTGCGTCCATAGCCGACGTTGACGCACCACAGCCCGGCAAAGCCATCTAGATACCGCTTGCCCTGACTGTCCCAGATGTAGACGCCCTCGCCACGCTGAATGATACGGGTGCCGTCAGCATTCAGCTTCCCCATGTCGGAGAACGGATGCAGGTGGTGTGCCGCGTCGATGGCGGCGAGATTGGAGCGCGCGTAAGTATCGGACATAATTTGCAAATCACCTTCAGAGATTGAAAGCCTCTTCCCAATAGGCTACGACCTTGGCCTTCTCCGCGAGGATTTTCAAGATCATGGCAGACGACAAGCTTCACGGCACAGCAGCGGGCGGCAACCCGCGCGTCGAGCTCCTGCTCGTCGGCATGAATGGCGACCTGCGCGGGAAGCAGATTCCGCTCGACGCGCAAAAGAAAATCTGGGCCGGCGAAGTGCGCCTGCCCTCCTCGACACAGTCGCTCGATATTTGGGGGGACGACAACGACGACATCACCGGCCTTTCGCTTTCCGTCGGCGATCCCGATGGCAATTGCATTGCGGACGAGCGCAGCCTGGCTCCGATGCCATGGGCGCCCGAGGGTTCGATGCAGGTGCTTGCAACCATGCACGAGTTCGATGGCACGCCGAGCTTCATGGATCCCCGAGCTATCCTTGCATCCGTGCTGAAGCGGTATGAAGCGCGCGGTCTGACGCCAGTCGTCGCGACCGAACTCGAATTCTACGTCGTCGAACCGGATTGGCGCGAGACCGGCCGGCCTTCGCCGCCTGTCAATCTCACTTATCGAGGCGACCCGAACGGCTTCCAGCTCTATGACATGAGCGCGGTCGATGCGCTCGATGACTATCTGCAGACCGTGCGCGCCTATGCGAAGGCGCAAGGGCTACCGGCAGATGCGACGACGGCGGAATTCGGCCCCGGACAGTTCGAGATCAACTTGCTGCATCGCCCCGACGCCCTCGCCGCCGCAGACGACTGCATCTATCTGAAGCGTATTGTGGAACAGGCGGCGCGCAAGCACGGATTGAAATCGACCTGCATGGCCAAACCCTACTCCGATCATGCCGGTTCGGGCCTTCACGTGCACGCCAGCGTCATCGACAAGGATGGAAGCAATATTCTCGATGCAAAAGGCGACGAACCGCGAAAGCTGAAATCTGTCTGCGCCGGCCTGCTTCAAACCATGCGGGATGCGCAACTCGTCTTCGCGCCCTTCGCTAACTCCTATCGCCGCTTCCAGCCCGGCTCGTTCGCCCCCGTCGACCTGACCTGGGGCTACGGTCACCGTGGCACAGCTGTCCGCATACCCGATCTGAATGGCCCGGCCGCTCGGGTTGAACACCGCGTGGCCGGAGCTGACGCAAACCCCTATCTGCTGCTTGCTGCCATTCTCGCGGGCATGCTGCTCGGCATCGATTCCGAGCTCGACTCCGGCGAGGAGACGACACCTTCATACACGCCCGAAGACACGACGCAACTGACCCACGATTTCCTGACGGCGGTCGACGCTTTCAGCGCCTCCCCGTTCATCGCAGACACATTCGGAAAGCGCTACCAGAAGCTCTACGGCGACACGAAGCGCAAGGAAGCCATCACCTACCTACGCACAGTCTCGGATTTCGACTACCGCACGTACCTGCCGCGCCTGTAGTCTCCACATATCGTCGATCAATGCTCGACGATGAGACCATGCTGACGTGCGCCTGATCGGACCTGGAAATCCCGCGACATAACAACGCCTGGATTGCTAGGGAGCGACTTCGCGCCGCTCGGCTTCGTCAATCTGCGCCGCAAGTCCTTGCTGGACCAAAACCTTGAGTTCGCCGGGATGCAATTTCAACGCAACGTCCCGCTCCAGCGGACGCAACTCGCCATCCATCACGCAATTCGCCTTTGAATGCAGCTTCGGAAAGTGCAAATGTACTTGCGCCGGATGCATGATCATCACGTCCGCATTCTCCCTCACCTTGCCTCTCAAGAGGTCGATCGCCAGGCGTGCGACGCCGAGCGGTTTCAGCGGCTTAGCGGTATAGAAGCCCAGTTCGCCGCCAGTGAGGCTGTCTGCATAAAGCAAGGCATTCTGGCCGAAAGGGTTGTTCGAAACCGAGACTGCGGAAACGCGGCGGCGCTCGTAAACGCCCGCGGCTTCAAAGTCGACCTCGAATTCGGGCGGATTGAGCACGACACCGAAGGCGGCACGCGCGCTTGCTCCGATCTTTCCGAGACGCGAGCGGTATGTGTAGGAGTTTCGATAGCGAACCATGCGCGCATGGAGCCCGGCCGAGAATTGATGAATGAAGGGCCGGCCGTTGGCGCTGGCTATATCGACGTGATCGACTTCGCCAAAAGCGAGTGTCTCAAGCGCCTGCCAGATGTCGAGGGGAACGCGCAAGGAACGGGCGAAAAGGTTCATTGTACCGGCCGGCACGACGCCAAGTGCAATACCGTTCTTCCAAGCTATGGACGCAGCCGCCGAGATCGTCCCGTCGCCGCCGCCGGCGACGATGCCGTCGATGTCGTCACGGCGGGCCGCCCGCTCCATGGCAGGCACGATCTCCTTACCGGAGAAGACGATTGCATTGAAATCGTGGCCTGCCTCCCTGAAGACCGCTTCGGCCCGGCTTTCATAGGCTTCCATATCGGTGGTTCTGAACGTCCCGCCATCGCGATTGAAAAAGCCAATAAGTTTCATATGGTTCCTGTTATCCGCAGCAAGAGGTGACAACCTGTCCCGCGCTGCTAAGAGATGGTTCTTGCACCCGCGATTTCAAGCTGAAACGCGCTTCGCGAACTTCAGGAGCGGCGGCAGGGCCACCAAATTTGCAAGGCACGTATGCATGTGAGGGGACGCTGCACTGCAGAAAACGCACTCGACCTCCAGCAGCTATCGTTGATAGATGGGCCGTGGGGCATCGCCTCCATCTCCCTTCATGTCCCGGCCTACCGGTCACTGCTCTCGCCCCCGTCCCGTACGTCAAGCATCGAATGCCAAGGAGTGCCTCTTGAGCCAGGTCGCCGTAAACGATTCCATCGACACAAGCTCTGTGGTCGAAGCCCCATCGCCGATGGCGATTGCGCTCGTGCAGCTGGCGCTTGCCTGCGGCGGCTTTGGCATTGGCACCGGCGAGTTCGCGATCATGGGTCTTCTGCCCAATGTGGCCGATACGTTCTCGGTCACAACTCCGCAGGCAGGCTACGTAATCAGCGCCTATGCACTCGGCGTCGTTGTCGGCGCACCCATCATTGCGGTGCTTGCCGCAAAGATGGCGCGCCGCTCGCTGCTCCTGCTCGTCATGGGCATCTTTGCCATCGGCAACATCTTGAGCGCGATGGCGCCAACCTTCGAGAGCTTCACTGCGATGCGCTTCATAACGGGCCTGCCGCATGGAGCCTACTTCGGTGTCGCCGCAATCGTCGCTGCATCCATGGTGCCGATGCACAAACGCGCTCGCGCCGTCGGCCGCGTCATGCTCGGGTTGACGGTCGCGACTTTGCTCGGGACGCCGCTCGCCACCGTTTTCGGGCAGTCGCTCAACTGGCGCCTTGCCTTTACGATCGTCGGCATCATCGGCCTTCTGACGGTTGCTCTGATCTGGTATTACGTGCCCCGCGACCGTGTTGCCGAGGGTGCAAGCTTCAGGCGGGAGCTTGGCGCCTTCAAGCGCCCACAAGTGCTCCTGACGCTTGCGACGGCATCCGTTGGCTTCGGCGGCATGTTTGCCATGTTCAGCTATATCGCGCCAACCACGACGCAGGTGGCGATGCTGCCGGACAGCATGGTCGCCGTGATGCTGATCATCTTCGGCATCGGCATGAACGTCGGCAATGTCGTCGGCTCCTGGTTCGCCGACAAGTCGCTGATGGGAACGATCGGCGGCTCCCTTGTCTTCAACATCGTGGTGCTGACGATGTTCTCCCTGACGGCCGCCAATCCCTTCATGCTGGCCCTTTGTGTATTCTGCATCGGTTGCGGCTTTGCCGCGGGTCCCGCAGTCCAGACCCGTCTCATGGATGTCGCCGCCGATGCGCAGACACTGGCTGCCGCGTCGCACCATTCCGCCTTCAATATCGCGAACGCGCTTGGTGCCTGGCTCGGTGGCCTGGTCATTGCACAAGGCTACGGCTTCGCCGCCACCGGCTACGTCGGCGCGATCCTGTCGTTCATCGGTATCTTTGTGTTTGCGGCGTCCCTAGGCCTCGATCGCCGGAGCGCCTGAGGCGGCCGAGACGTCGCGAAGGTGGCGCCCCTCCGGGAGGCAGAAGACATTCTCCTCCCCCCAGGCGGCGAGCGCATTGATCACAGGCTTCAGCGTTGTGCCGAGCGGCGTCAACGCATAATCGACACGCGGCGGCACAACAGGGAAGACCGTCCGCGAGACGAGGCCCGATTCCTCCAGCTCACGCAGCTGCTTCGTCAGCATCCGTTGCGTCACGGAGGGCAGCTTGCGACGCAGTTCGTTGAAGCGCAGCGTCCCACCCATCAGATGGAATAGGATCACGCCCTTCCATTTTCCGTCCAGGAAACTCAACGTCGCTTCGACGGGGCAACCCGGAAAGTTGCGGGTCAGCTTGGCACGAGGGAGCGACATTTGACGGTATCCTTTTTGGTGCTACGTACAGAATTTGTGCATTCTTGTGCTTGTCGAGCATAAGACGCATCTAGCCTCTGTGCAAACGAACACAGGAGTTTCCCATGCGCGCCGTCGCCTACAAGGTTCCTCAGCCCATCTCCGCCGAAACGTCCCTGATCGACGTCGATCTGCCGATCCCGGAAGCGAAGGGTCATGACTTGCTGGTCGAGATCAAGGCGGTATCCGTCAATCCGGTCGACGTGAAGGTGCGCGCTGGCGTTGCGCCTGCTGCTGATGAATTCAAAGTGCTCGGATGGGACGCCGCCGGTGTCGTCAGGGCGGTCGGCCCGGAGGTCACGCTCTTCAAAGCCGGCGATGAAGTCTTCTACTCCGGCGTGATCAATCGCCCCGGTTCCAATGCCGAATTCCACCTCGTCGACGAGCGGATCGTTGGACGCAAACCGAAGACGCTCGACTTCGCCTCAGCTGCGGCCTTGCCTTTGACGTCGATCACGGCTTACGAGGCGCTTTTTGACCGGCTGAGAGTACAAGATCCCGTTCCGGGGGCCGCACCGGCAATCCTTATAATCGGCGGCGCTGGAGGCGTCGGATCGGTCGCGATCCAGATCGCACGTGCGCTCACGGACCTGATTGTCATTGCAACGGCATCCCGGCCCGAAACGAGCGAATGGATCAAGCAGCTTGGCGCCCATCATGTCGTCGACCATTCACAGCCGATCGCAGCGCAGGTGGCGGCCCTCGGCCTTGGCCACCCGGGCTTCGTCTTCTCGACGACCAATACCGATCAGCACATCAAGGAGATCGTTGAGGCGATTGCGCCGCAGGGCCGCTTCGCGCTGATCGACGATCCGAAGCCGCTCGACATCGTGCCGTTCAAGCGCAAGGCCGCGTCCATCCATTGGGAGCTGATGTTCACGCGACCGCTCTTTGGCACGCCCGACATGATCGAACAGCACAAGCTGCTCAACAAGCTTGCCGAACTCGTCGATGCCGGAGAGATCCGCACGACGCTCAGCGAGACGCTGGGCACGATCAACGCTGCCAATCTGAAGAAGGCGCACGTGATGATCGAAAGCGGGCGGACGAAAGGAAAGCTGGTTTTGGAGGGCTTCTAACACCTCCCGCGATTCAAACAAAAGCTGCTCGAACGAAATGCCGCGTCGGAAGGTGCGGCATTCTGGCACCAAGAGCTTCAAGCGCTTGACTTTTCTGCCAATTGAGACCACCTACAGCCATACGCGGATTACGTCCGTTTTCCGCGGATATCAACGGAGCCATCATCACGATGCCAAGCGACAGTAGCAGTCGATTGCCTTTGCCGTACGCGGCCCTCGTGCGCTGACCGACTCCTGTCGGGCTCGCCCGTCGGACGCTACGGCGGATCGACGGAAAGGCGAGCCTATGAACATCAATCGCTTCCCACTGCGGGCGGGCCATGCCGCTCGTTTCTTCAGCAACGACCACCTCGGTGCCATCACCACGGCCGAGCGCGTCGAACGGCTGAACGCACTTGAAATCCCCGAAGCTGCAGCAATCCTGGTAACGCTGCCGCAGCAGAAGGCTGTCCGTATTCTCGGCCGCCCTGAGCTGCACAATGCCGCAGCCATCATCGCTGAAATGCCGGTCGAGGCCGGCGCACGCCTGCTGAACGCCACGGCGAACGACCGCGTTGCGGACCTCTTTCAGGAAATGAACGAAGAGGCCCGCGCGCACCTGTTCTCGCGGCTTGACCGTACTACCTGCCTCGCCGTCCAGCACCTGATGGGCTATCCGCCCCGCACGGCCGGCAGCATCATGACGACGGAGTTCGTCAGCGTGCCCGACACCTGGACGGTCGAGCAAACGCTGGAGCACGTGCGTAAGGTCGAGCGTTCCCGCGAGACGGTGTATGCCATCTATGTTCTCGACGCGGTGAGCCACGTTCTGACGAGCGTCGTTACGCTGCGTCGTCTGATCACCGGCGATCCCGGCCAATCCGTTCTCACGGTTGCGCAGAAGGAAGGGGTTGTGCGTGCCGATCCGCTGATGACGCAGGAAGATGTCGCCCGGCTGATCCGCAAGCACAATCTGCTGGCCCTGCCTGTCGTCAGCGAGGACGGCCACATGCTCGGCATCGTCACGGTCGATGACGTTATAGACACGATGATTGCCGACCAGACCGAAGACGCCCATAAGTTCGGCGGTATGGAAGCACTCGGCAAGCCGTATATGAAGATCGGCTTTGCCGGCATGATCCGCAAGCGTGCAGGCTGGCTCTGCGCCCTCTTCCTCGGCGAAATGCTGACGGCAAGCGCCATGCAGCATTTCGAAGGCGAGTTGGAAAAGGCGATCGTGCTGACGCTGTTCGTGCCGCTGATCATGAGCTCGGGCGGCAATAGCGGTTCGCAGGCAACGTCGCTGATCATCCGGGCGCTGGCGCTCGGTGAACTCAAGCTCTCCGACTGGTGGCGTGTTCTTTTGCGTGAATTGCCGACGGGCATAGTGCTGGGCTCGATCCTCGGCCTCGTCGGCTTCGCCCGCATCGCGCTCTGGCAGAATATTGGGCTCTTTGACTACGGTGAGCACTGGGTCTTGGTCGGTTTCACGATCTTTACCGCGCTGATCGGCATCGTGACCTTTGGTTCGATCTCCGGCTCAATGCTGCCTTTCATCCTGCAAAAGCTGCGGCTCGATCCGGCCAGTGCTTCCGCGCCGTTCGTCGCAACTCTTGTCGACGTGAGCGGACTGGTGATCTACTTCTCGGTCGCGGTGCTGATCCTCAGCGGGACGCTACTCTAAGCATGAAAACGGGGCCTGATCGGCCCTGTTTTTATTTCGGCCCAGGCAGCTTCAAAGCGCCATGGGTTTTCATGCTGCGGATGGCGAAGTTCGAGCGGATATCGCTGACATTCGGCAAGGTCAGCAATGTGTCCGTCAGCAGCCGCTCATAGGCAGCAAGGTCCTCGACCACGACCTCGGCCAGGAAGTCCGCCGTTCCGGATATCAGGAAACACGAGACCACCTCGGGAATGGCGAGCAACGCCGCCTCCTGCGCTTGCGCGTTCTCGCGGCTGTGATGGGCGACCTTGAGTTCGACAAAAACAGTCAAGCCGAGACCGACTTCCTTGCGGTCGATGTCGGCGCGGTAGCCGCGGATGACGCCGGTCTTTTCGAGGTTGCGGATTCGACGCAGGCAGGGCGACGGCGACAGATTGACCTTCTGGGCGATCTCCACGTTGGTTGCGCGCGCATCCTCCTGCAGGCATTTCAATATCGCCAGATCGAAATTATCCAGCTTTGGCACTATCTGTAAAATCCTCTTATCATTTTGGCAGATGATTGCTCATACCAGCATTTTGATGGCATGGATAGCAAGGACATGCCTTGCCGTTTCCGCCTATTCTTCTCTCAACCGGACAGCCTCCGGGACGATCATGAGAGGAGAGATCGATGAGCGTCCTTGCCTTCACAAACAATCAAAAGTCCACTTCGACATCTGTTGGATATGCAGGTGCCGTCGTCACGGTCCTGATCTGGGCGGCGTGGATCTTGGCGACCCGCCACAGTGCGGCGACGCAGCTTGGAACAATCGATATCGGCCTGATCCGTTACGGCATTCCAGCCCTCGTGCTGGCGCCCGTCTGGCTGAAGACCGGCTTGCTGCCGAAGGGCGTGCCGCTTGGTCTGCTCGCGACAATGGTCGCCGGTGCAGGAGCCGTCTTCTTCCAGCTGACCACATCGGCGATTCATTCGACCCCTGCATCTGCGGCCGGCATCCTGCTCGGCGGTTCGATGCCGCTCGCCGCGGCCCTCATCGGCATCTTCGTTTTCCGTGAACGACCGGACTTCATACGGCTGCTCGGCTTGGCAGCGATTGTCACGGGCGTCGGCATCTTGCTTGTCCGCAGCCTTGCCGGTGCAGCCTTGCCCTGGAGCAGCTTCGTCCTGCTGCCGATGGGGGCAATTCTGTGGGCAAGCTACACGCACGCCTTCCGTCGCTCGGGCTTGACCGCCGTGCAGGCCAGCGCGCTGATCGCCATCTGGTCATGCCTGATCCATGTTGGCCTTGCCATCGTCTTCGGCACCTCGATTACCAGCGCACCGCTTGCCGAAGTCGGCCTGCAGATGTTGAGCCAAGGCATCCTTTCCGGCCTTGCCGCGACTGTCGCCTATGGCCTTGCCGTGCATGCGCTGGGCGGGACGCAGGCTGCCGCCTTCACGGCGATCACGCCGGTGCTGGCGACCATCGGCGGCGGCGTGCTGCTTGGGGAGGAGATCGGGATTGCGGAGATTGCTGCCGCTGTCGTCACCGGGATTGGCGTTGCCCTTTCGACCGGCATTGCATCGCGCAGGTAGTGTCGCAAAGCACCCTTCGAGCCGGTGGTCACTCCGCCGGCTCGTTCCTTTGAACGCTACGCCTCTCCAAAGGCGAGCACCATCGCGATCCGTCGATCAGGATCCATCCCGGTATCGATCTCATAGTCCAGCTTCTTCTGCAGAAACTGCGGCATTGCCTCGGATTCCGGCTCCATAAAGCCCAGAGAAGCATAGAATGGCGCATTGAAGGGCACATCGCGATCGGTCGTCAGCGTCACCCCTGAGAAACCGCCCGCACGGGCCATTTCGATCACTGCCAGCATCAAGCGCCGTCCGGTTCCTCTGCGCTGCCAAGCCTGGCAAACATCGAACTCGATCACGTAAAGCGAGCTTTCAATATCCTCAGCCGCGAGAAAGGCGATCGATTGATCCTCGTCATCGGTGGCCACAAGCAGGAGGCCCGCATCGAGCGATCGCTGCAAGACATCACGCGGCAATGTGTGCGGTTCCCGCACGACGCCGAGCGCCTCCGCCAATGTTGCGAAGGCATCTATTTCGATCTCGTTCAGACGCGGCAATTCGTCGAGACGTGCCTGACGTATGATGCAGGCTGGCGTCTCGCTCATGCCTGCTCCTCACATATTCGGATAGACCGGCCCCTCGCCGCCCTGCGGCGGCACCCAGTTGATGTTCTGGTTCGGGTCCTTGATGTCGCAGGTCTTGCAGTGGACGCAGTTCTGGGCGTTGATGACGAAGGTCTCCTTGCCATCCTTCTCCACCCATTCGTAGACGCCGGCCGGACAGTAGCGGGTCGAGGGACCGGCATAGATGTCGTGCTCGGACGATACCTGCAGCGCCATGTCCTTCACCTGGAGGTGCACCGGCTGGTCTTCCTCATGGTTGGTGTTCGACAGGAACACTGAGGACAGACGGTCGAAGGTCAAAACGCCATCGGGCTTCGGATAGGTGATCGGCTTGTGCTTGGAGGCCGGTTCCAGCGACGCCGCATCGGTCTTGCCGTGCTTCAGCGTGCCGAACATCGAAAGGCCGAAGAGCTGGTTCGTCCACATGTCGAGACCGCCGAGCGCCACGCCGATCGCGGTGCCGAACTTCGACCACAGCGGCTTGACGTTGCGCACCCTCTTCAGGTCCTTGCCGATGTCGCTTGAGCGCCAGTCGGTCTCGATCTCGACGACCTCGTCATTGGCGCGGCCCGCCGCGATCGCCGCAGCGATCCGGTCCGCCGCCAGCATGCCCGACAGCATCGCATTGTGGCTGCCCTTGATGCGCGGCACGTTAACGAAGCCGGCCGAACAGCCGATCAAAGCGCCGCCGGGGAAGGAAAGCTTCGGCACCGACTGGTAGCCGCCCTCGGTGATGGCGCGTGCCCCATAGGACAGCCGCTTAGCCCCCTCGAAGGTTCCACGGATCGCCGGATGCGTCTTGAAGCGCTGGAATTCCTCGAACGGATAGAGATAGGGGTTCTTGTAGTTCAGGTGGACGACGAAGCCGACGGCAACGAGGTTGTCTTCCAGGTGATAGAGGAAGGAGCCGCCGCCGGTCTTCATGCCGAGCGGCCAGCCGAAGGAGTGCTGCACGAGGCCCTGTTTGTGGTGTTCGGGCTTGACCTGCCAGAGTTCCTTGATGCCGATGCCGAACTTCTGCGGTTCGCGATCCTTCGACAGATCGAATTTGGCAATCAGCTGCTTGGCGAGCGAGCCGCGCACGCCTTCGCCGATCAGCACATACTTGCCTGTTAATTCCATGCCGCGGGTGTAGTTCGGACCGGGCTCGCCGGTCTTCTCGATGCCCATGTCGCCGGTGGCGACACCAATGACGGCACCCGCATCGTTGTAGAGCACTTCGGTTGCGGCAAAGCCCGGATAGATCTCGACACCGAGTTCTTCCGCCTTGGTGGCGAGCCAGCGACAGACATTGCCAAGCGAAACGATATAATTGCCATGATTGCTCATCAGCGGCGGCATCAGGATGTTCGGCAAGCGCACCGAACCGGCCGGACCGAGCACCAGGAAGTGGTCGTCCGTCACCTCCGTCTTGAACGGATGGTCGGCCTCGTCGCGCCAGCCGGGCAGCAGACGGTCGATGCCGATGGGATCGACGACGGCCCCCGACAGGATATGCGCGCCGACTTCGGCCCCCTTCTCGAGCACGACGACCGACAGCTCCGCATTGACCTGCTTCAGACGGATCGCAGCGGAAAGCCCCGCAGGACCGCCACCGACGATCACCACGTCGAATTCCATGCTCTCGCGCTCGGGCAGTTCATTCGTATCAGTCATGCATCCATCTCCGCTCGGCCGACATTGCTGCCACATTCCCCCGTAATGGGATTATCTCTTGGCAAAACAGGGAGCCATTGTCGAGCCGGGAAACGACAGCCAATCCCCCAATTCGCGCAACGGCATTTCTGGCCTCAAAGAATTATATGCAGTTTACGTAAACGTCAAATAGCAAAATGGCCGTCCGCCACTTTCATCGGCTTTTGCACCACCATATAGAGAGATGGACAACTGGAGGAATATGGCATGGATCTTGGCATCAAAGGCAAGCGCGCACTCGTCTTGGCGTCATCGCGCGGATTGGGTCACGGCATCGCGGTGGCTTTGGCGCGTGAGGGCGCACATGTTCTTCTCTGCGGGCGCAGCGGCGAGACGCTGGAGGCAAACTGTCGCGCGATCAATGCCGAGGGGAAAGGTAAGGCGGATTGGATCTGGGCCGATCTTTCCGATGAGACTTTCGTGGAAATAGTGGCCGCCGCGGTGCGCGACAAGTTCGGCGGCATCGATATTCTGGTCAACAATACCGGCGGCCCGACGCCGGGAACGACGCAGGACATGACGCCCGAGAAGCTCGAGGCCTATTTCTTCTCTATGGTCCTGCGGGTCATTGCGCTCACCAATGCACTGTTGCCATCCATGAAGGAACAAGGCTGGGGGCGCATTCTCACCGTCGCATCATCGGGCGTTATCGAACCCATTGCCAATCTTGCCCTTTCAAACACCCTGCGCCCTGCCCTCGCTGGTTGGAGCAAGACGCTGGCAACGGAGATCGGGCGCTTTGGAATCACCTCGAACCTGCTGCTTCCCGGGAGCATCCTGACTGGCCGGCTTGACGATCTCGATGGCGCCACAGCCAAGCGCACCGGCAAAAGCCTCGATGACATCCGCACGGCAAAGGAAGCGGCGATTCCCGTCGGTCGCTACGGAACGGTGGAAGAGTTCGCAGCAACGGCTGCCTTTCTTTGCAGCCAGCCGGCGAGCTACATTACCGGCAGCCTTGTGCGCTGCGATGGCGGCGCGGCGCGATCCGTCTGATTGCAAAAGGGAAATTGCGAAAATGTGTGCGGCCGAACCTTGGTGATGCCTACGAACGGTCATATCAGCACATTCTTTCATTACAGAAATTTAAGCTATTATAACCACTTAGTGATGGACGGTTGGGAAATTGTGTCTTTTTTGCGCCGTAATAAGCGTGGTTCAATAGAGCCTGGATTTACGCGCAATTTGCCCCAACCCGGTCTCGCTCATGAAGAAATTTTTGGTCACGGTCTGCATCATCGCTGCTGCCAGCGTTAGCGCATGGCAATATAGGGAACGCATCCCTTATCTTTCGCAATTTTTACCCAAGACGCCGCAGCAGGCTGATGCCGCCGACGGCAGTCACCCAACGGCCGGCGATGCATCCCAGAAATCCGGTGATCAGAAGGGCAGCAGCAAGGGCCGGAACCGCAATGGCGGACCGACGCTGGTAAAGACTGTCGCTGCGGTGAAGACCACCCTGCCCCGAGACGTCACGGCTTCGGGCTGGGCGGACGCGGACGCGGACGACAACACGACGATCGCGGCCCAGGAACAGGGGATCGTTACCAAAATCCTCGCGTCGGACGGCGCCACCGTAAAACAGGGAGACCTCATCGCCGAGCTTGATGCCCGCACGGCGCAAGCAACGGTCGACAAGGACAGCGCCATGGTCGTCCGCGACAAGGCCACCCTGTCAGAGGCCGAAACTGCACTGGCACGTGCCAACGACTTGCTGAGCTCAAAGGCCGGCACAAAGCAAAGCTATGATCAGGCAAAGGCAGCGCGCGACACAGCATCGGCCACGGTTGAAGCAGACAAGGCGGCGCTCGCTGCCGATCAGGTCCTGCTCGAACATACCGATATCCGCGCGCCCTTCGACGGACGCCTTGGTGATATTGCCGTCAGCCCCGGAGCTTTTCTGAATGCCGGCTCGGCGATCGTAACGATCGCAAAATACGATCCGATCTATGTGAAGTTCCACCTGCAAGAGCGTGACTTGCGGCAGTTGAAGCTTGCACTCGCCGCAGGACCAGTGGACGTCAGCACCGTTCCCCAATCGGACAAGGGCAAGCCCCGCCAGGGTCACATCAGCTTCTACGATAACACCGTTGATCCGGCGTCCGGCACCATCCTTGCGAAGGCGAAGTTTGAGAACGCGTCCGGCGCCCTCTGGCCCGGCCAATCGGTCAACATCGTCGTCCACTTCAACAACAATGAGCAGCAGGTTGTAGTCCCGACCGTCGCGGTCAGTCCGGGCGCCGACGGCTTCTTCGCCTTTGTAGTGCGCGACGGCAAGTCTCAGCTGACGCCGGTGACGGTGGCACGAGCAAACGGTGGCTTCAGCGCCATTACGAAGGGCCTCTCCGAGGGCGATCACGTCATCATCGAGGGACAGGCACAACTTGTCGACCAGCAGCCGGTGAAGGAGCAGTTTGACGATAAGGCATTGAACGTTGCCTCCGCGGACCACACCGCAAACAAGACCGAAATCCTCACAGCGGGCACGGAAGAATGATACCGAATTTCTGTATCCGACGTCCTGTCGCGACGACGCTGCTTGCCATCGGCGTCGTGCTTGCCGGCCTTGCGGGCTATCAGCTGGTACCGGTGGCAGCCCTGCCGCAGGTGGACTTCCCGACGATCAACGTCTCGGCCGCCCTGACCGGTGCCTCGCCGCAGACAATGGCGACCTCGGTGGCGACGCCGCTGATCAAGCAGTTCCAGACAATTCCCGGAATCAGCGAGATCAGCGCCACAAACTCGCTCGGCAATGCGAGCATCGTCCTGCAGTTCGACCTCAACCGTGACATCGACGCCGCAGCCGCCGACGTTCAGGCGGCGATCTCGCATGCGACGCGTCAGTTGCCGGACAACATGACGACGCCGCCGAGCTACCGAAAAACAAATCCTGCCGACGCACCCGTTATGTTGCTTGCCGTGCAGAGCGATACCATGCCCCGCAGCAAGCTCGATGAGATTGCCGAGGACATCATCTCGCCGTCGCTTTCGACGCTTCCCGGTGTCGCGGAGGTTTCGGTATTCGGCGCGCAGACCTACGCGGTGCGGGTCGAGGTCGACCCCAACAAGCTTCTCAACCGCGGCATCGGCATCGACACGGTCAACCAGGCGCTGGCTGCGGCCAACAGCCAAGTTCCGGTCGGCTCTCTGCAGAACGACACGCAGAGCATGACGATCAATGCCAATACCCAGCGTACCAATGCCGGCGAATTCCGGACACTGGTGATCGCCAACCCGAATGGCGCGCCGATCCATCTCGGCGATGTTGCTGATGTGCAAGATAGCGTCGAGAATCTTTATACAGGCAGTTGGTACGACGGCAATCGCGGCATCATCCTCGCCATTCAGCGTCAGCCCGATGCGAACACCGTTGAGGTGGTCGATGCGATCAACGCGAAGCTGCCGGGGCTGCACGCGGAGATTCCGGCGTCGGTATCGACGAAGGTCATGAACGATTCGGCCAAGCCGATCCGCGATGCCATCAGCGACGTGAAGTTCACGCTGTTCCTGACGATCGGCCTCGTCGTCTTGGTCATCTACCTCTTTACCGGCCATCTGACGGCGACGATCATTCCCGGGCTCGCGGTGCCGCTGTCGCTGATCTCCACCTTCGGCATGATGTACGCGCTGGGATACAGTATCGACAACATCTCGCTGCTTGGCCTGACACTTGCGGTCGGCCTCGTCGTCGATGACGCGATCGTCATGCTGGAAAACATTCTCCGGCATGTCGAGGAAGGCATGCCGGTTCTCGATGCAGCGATCAAGGGTGCCGGCGAAGTGAGCTACACGATCATTTCGATGTCGGTGTCGCTGATCGCGGTGTTCATTCCGATCCTGTTGATGGGTGGCGTGGTCGGCCGCATCTTCAACGAGTTCGGCATGGTCGTTGCGATTGCAATCGTGGCCTCCGCAATCGTGTCGCTCACGGTAACCCCCATGCTCGCGTCCCGTCTCGGCAGCGGCCACGAGCGCCCGCCGTTCTTTATCCGCTGGTTCGACGCCGGCTTCGAACGAACGGTCCGGGGGTACGAGAAATCGGTCGGCTGGTGCTTGAAGCATCGCCCAACGGTTCTTGCGGTGTTCCTGGCGTCTGTCGGATTGACCATCTATCTGTTCATGACGCTGCCGGCGAGCTTCTTCCCCACGGAGGATATCGGTCGCCTGAACATCTCGACGCGCGCTCGTCAGGATATCTCCTATCCGGCGATGCAGGCGCTGCAGAACCAGGCGGCGGAACTCGTGAAGCAAAACCCTGCCGTCAACCACGTCATGTCGATCGTTGGCGGCAATGCGCGCAGCCCGCTCAACAATGGCACGATGTATGTCGAATTGAAGGACAAGGATCAGCGCCCACCGCTTGACCAGACGTTGAGGGAGTTGCGGGCGAGCATCAGCAAGATCCCCGGATTGCAGGCCTATATTACGCCCCAGCAAAGCCTCCGCTTCGGCGGCCGCCAGACTGCGAGCCAATACCAACTCGTCGTCCAGGCGCTGAGCGCCGATCAGACGAACCTTTGGGCAAACAAGATTCAGCAGGCGATGCGGGCCGACCCGCGCTTCACCGACGTCACTTCCGACGCCCAAAACAACGCGTTGCAGGCCAATATCGTCGTCGATACGGAGAAGGCCGCGGCCTTCGGCATTACCGACGGACAGCTGCGGACGACCCTGCAGGAAGCCTTTGGGGGATATACGGCTGCGCAGATCCAGTCGACTGGCGACAGCTACGATGTGATCGTGGAATACGACACCAGCAAGCCATGGGACGATCAGAGGCTTCAGGAAATCCGCGTCGCGTCCAACAGTGGCGCCCTGGTTCCCCTGTCCAACTTTGCGACCGTTCAGCGCACGACCGGCCCGGTGACCATCAACCAGACCGGCCAGCTTGTCTCGACGACGGTTTCCTTCAACCTGCCTGCAGGCGAGGCGCTTGGTGACGCCACAGCGGCAATCGATCAAATCAAGAAAGACATCGACATGCCCGCGGACGTCTTCACGTCCTACGGCGGCACTGCGCAGATATTCGAGCAGTCTCAGGGCAACACCCCGCTCCTGATCCTGGCAGCCGTGCTGACGATCTACGTCGTGCTGGGTGTGCTCTACGAGAGCTTCATCCACCCATTGACGATTCTCTCCGGCTTGCCGGCCGCAGCACTGGGCGCGTTGCTGGCGCTGAAAGTGATGGGCTTCGACCTTTCTATCATCGCCCTCATCGGCCTGCTCATGCTGATCGGCATCGTCAAGAAGAACGCGATCATGATGATCGACGTAGCGCTGGAGAACCTGCGCTCCGGCAATGGCATGTCGCCATCGGAAGCGATCCACGAAGCCTGCGTCCGACGTTTCCGCCCGATCATGATGACGACCTTCTGCGCCCTCCTCGGTGCGCTTCCGATCGCTCTTGGGACTGGGGCAAGCTCGGAACTTCGCCAGCCGCTCGGCATTGCCGTCGTCGGCGGTCTTGTCGTTTCGCAAGCGCTGACACTGTTCATCACCCCGGTGATTTTCGTCGAGATGGGTAGGCTCAGCGATTGGCTCCTCAGCTTTGGACGCAGGAAGAAAGCCGAGGACAACGAGCAAGTGCCTCAGGCAATGGCAGCCGAATGAAAGACAAACGGGCGCCAATGGCGCCCGCTGCATTTTTCGCTCCAAGTCTTGAATAACGACGGCCTCTGT
Source organism: Rhizobium favelukesii (assembly GCF_000577275.2). Lineage (NCBI taxonomy): Bacteria > Pseudomonadati > Pseudomonadota > Alphaproteobacteria > Hyphomicrobiales > Rhizobiaceae > Rhizobium > Rhizobium favelukesii. Next base: position 1,269,605 of record NZ_HG916852.1, on the reverse strand, counting down.
GGCATCACGCGCCCTCGTTGAAATCGGGCGCGTCGTTGCGCGCCTTTGCGGAGCCTGCCTCCGTTCCCAAAAAACAATCGGCATGATGAGGTGCGAGCATGGCTCAGGCGCTGGGATTCGACTTCGGCACAACCAACACAGTTTTGGCGACGGCGGACGGGCAGACGACGCATTCGATGGCCTTCACGAGCGCAGCCGGCGGCGCCGACAGCATGCGCACTGCATTGTCCTTCATGAAGGATCCGCAACTCGGCGCCTCCGCCTTGAAGGTCGAGGCCGGCCACGCCGCGATCCGGCAGTTCATCGACAATCCGGGCGATTGTCGGTTCCTGCAATCGATCAAGACCTTTGCGGCAAGCGCTCTGTTCCAGGGCACACTCATTTACGCAAAGCGTCACAGTTTCGAGGATCTGATGGAGGTCTTCATTCGGCGCCTGCGCAACTACGCCGGTGACAACTGGCCGTCTGATGTCAAGCGCATCGTTACCGGCCGCCCGGTGCATTTTGCCGGCGCGAACCCCGAACCGGTTCTGGCGACAGAGCGCTACAACGAGGCGCTTTCTCGCTTCGGCTTTCCCGAGGTTCACTATGTCTACGAACCCGTGGCGGCGGCATTCTACTTTGCGCAGAATCTGAAGTCGGACGCCACTGTGCTTGTCGCCGACTTCGGTGGTGGTACGACCGACTATTCGCTCATCCGCTTCGAAACGGTCGGCGGAAAACTGACAGCAACCCCGATCGGTCATTCGGGCGTGGGAATTGCCGGCGACCACTTCGACTATCGCATGATCGACAACATCGTGGCCCCGCAGATCGGCAAGGGGAGCCATTTCAAGAGTTTCGACAAGATCCTTGAAGTCCCGACGAACTACTATTCGAGCTTCGGCCGCTGGAATCAGCTCTCCATCTTCAAGACATCGCGCGAGTTCGAGGATCTCAAAAAGCTCGTACGTGTGGCACTCGAACCCGAGAAGCTTGAGACATTCATCGATCTGGTCGATCACGACGAGGGTTATCCACTCTATCAGGCCGTATCGGCCACGAAAATGGCGCTCTCCGCGGCCGACGAGGCTGCCTTCGACTTTGCCCCCCTCGGTCGCGGTGGCCACCGGACAATCCGCCGGGCCGATTTCGAAACCTGGATTGCAGATGACCTCGCGCGAATCGAAACGGCGCTTGATGAGGTGCTGGAAAAGACAAACACGACATCAGACATGATCGATAAGGTGTTCCTCACGGGAGGCACGTCGTTTGTCCCGGCTGTGCGTCGAATCTTTACCGAACGCTTCGACAAGGACCGCATCGAGACAGGCGGCGAGCTCCTTTCCATCGCGCACGGCTTGGCTCTGATCGGCGAGCGCGAGGACATCACGCAATGGACGGTGCAATAGGTCGTCGTGCGGCCACCGCGCTCTTTCTTTGACGTCGCGGCTTCGCTAAAGTCGCTGCCATGATCTGCGTCAACGAACTTTCTCCGGGCGAACTCGCCGCGCTTCTGCATTTCCATGCCGAAGCGGGCGTGGAATGGCTGCTCGAAGAGGAAGCCGTCGATCGTTTCGCTGAGTTCGAGGCGATGAAGGCGGCTAAGCGGAGCGCGGCCTCGTCGCCGCAGGCCACCGAAGCTCGGGAAACCTCGGCCCGCCCGGCAGTTCAGGCGACGCAAAGGAACGCCCCTGCCTCCGAGCGTGCGGCTTTGCGGCCGCAGCCTTCGATCCCCGATGGCGAGGCAGTGCAACAGGCACGGTTCGCGGCCGAAAGCGCCCGTTCGCTGCCGGAGCTGAAAACGGCGATCGAGGCATTCAATGGATGCAATCTCAAGCACAGCGCACGTTCGACGATCGTCGCTAGCGGCGATGCGGCAAGCGGGATCATGGTCATCGGTTCGGCGCCAGGGGCCGACGACGATCGTGAAGGCCAACCCTTTGCCGGGCGACCTGGCCAACTGCTCGACAAAATGCTCGCGGCGATCGGCCTACAGCGCGATGCCATAGTGCTGACGCAGGTCATTCCCTGGCGACCACCTGGCAATCGCATTGCGTCGACCGCCGAGATGGATATCTGCCGTCCTTTCATCGAGCGGCAGATCGCGCTTGCCGGGCCGAAGGCGATTCTCGTGCTCGGCAATTTTGCCGCCCGGGTCTTTTTCGGCGAGACCGATACGATTCACGGCTTGCGCGGGCAATGGCGGGAGATCGCGGTCGTAAACCGCATCGTTCCTGCGATCGCGACATTGCATCCGCAAGATCTATTGACGGCACCGGTCAACAAACGATTGGCCTGGAACGACCTTTTGGCTTTTCAGGCCAAACTGGCAGCACTCTAATATGCCCGCCAAATAGGCAAATCTAAACGTTTTATGAAAATATCCATGCGATTTATGCATACCTGCCGCTTATTCTAATGCATTGAAAACCTCATGTTGCAGTGCAATATTGTGGTGTGTCTTGGGAGGAATCAACAGGAACCAAGGCAATGACTGCACGTTTTCGTTCTATCCACTGCGGGTTTGAAACCCTTCGCCTTGCCAATGAGCAGGGTCGCACAACGCAAAGCTACAGCCGCATCGGCTTCGCCACAAACGAGCAGATGGTTGCTCGTGGGACTGGCGCCAGCGGGCGCATCGCGCGTCCCGCCACGATCTTTGCGGATTTCCAGCAATACTGAGGTCGAGGCTGGCATTTGCTGGCCTCTTGCCCCATTGCGCGCCGTATCACCAAGCGCGATTCTCGCCGATCTGGCCTCTCAGTCGGCCGCGCCTTGCCGCACTATCTCGTCCCCCAGTGGAACGCCTCATCAACATAGGCGAACTTGATCGCTTGCCACAGACTGTACTGCTCGACGAACGAGCGCGAGATCCAGAGTACAGGTTTCCTGTCGGTCGCATTCCAGCCAAGAGATCCTTGCTGCGCCGCCTTGGCGAAAAGCCGCTGCAAGTGCGTGCGCGATATCATGAAATCCGCCGCCAGGGCGCGACTGTCGAGATGACCGCCCACGACGCGGTCGGGGTCATTTCCTTCCAGATCGATCCGGGAGACAAGATGATCGACGATCAGCCCGCCAGCATCGTTCCACAGGAAAAGCGCCACATGCTCTGAGGGCTCCCGCCACTGCGGATCCTGAAGGCAATTGCGCGCGATCCTCGGCTGCATGATGCGGATCAATTCAGGGTGGGCCTCAACATGGGCAACCCGGCTTCCGCCATCCAGCAGATCAAGGGCTCCCAGGTTCGAGACCAGCCAGCCAAACATCGCCTGATGACTGATCTCTGCCGGCTCGAACTGGCGGGGGCGCCGCCGCTCCGCCCCCGGCTCGTAGGCGATGAAGCGGCAGGTGAAGAGTTCGTCGATGAAGCTCAGCACCGTGTTGCGGCTGGCCACCTTGCGGGACGTGATCTCGTCCGTCAGCCGCACGGCAGTGAAGCCTGAGGCCGGATCAGCAGGATCGCGCTCCATCGCAAGGGCAAAGGCGGTCTGCGTCAGCAGCCAGCGTTGCTGGGATGCAAGCAATCGTGCCAGTCGCGGGCCAGCATCGAACATGCCGCGCATGCGCCTCGCGTGGAAACGAATGGCTAGGATGAACTGCGGGTTCGCAACCAAGTCTTCGGCACTAAAAGGCATTTTTCTCCCGACGCGCACATGCCCGGCGTCGGCACCCCAGGCACCACGCCGTCCGATCAACCCATAACATGCGCATTCGCGAATAAATGAAGCTTCGTCAAGCTCATAAGACGCAGCAAACGTTCGGACACGTCACTATTTCGTTCGAAATCCTCCCGCATAACGAGAGAACTTCAGCGACACGATCACAAAGATAAGATTGAGGCGCGGTTTTCACGATCCGGCTTGCCGGGCGGCGCGCCGCTCCAGATCAAGTTGGTGCTCGCGGTAGATGATGAATATCCCGGCTGCCACGACAATTGCAGTCCCCATCAGCGTGCTGCCGCCTGGGACATCGCCAAATACAAAATAGGCGATGACGCTTCCGATGACGATCGATGTGTACTCAAACGGAGCAACCGTCGAGACATCTGCGTGCCGATAGCTCTCCGTCAACAGGATCTGCGCCACGCCGCCGCAGAAGCCGGCTGCAACGAGAAGCAATTGCGGTTTCAGATCAAGCACCTGCCAACCGACCGGAACCGTCACGAGCGAGAACACTGTGGCAATGATCGAAAAATAGAGAACGATTGTGGCCGTCTTCTCTTCCTCCACCAGTCGCCGCACCTGAATCATCGCCATGCCGCCGAGCACGGAAGCCAGCAGCACCGTGATCGCACCGATCGCTTGCTCGGAATGGATGCCGCCCTCGCGAAAAAGGGTGAGCTTCGGCCAGGATATGATCGCCACGCCCACCATTCCGAAAAGGACCGCACTCCAGCGGTAGATTCGTACGGTTTCACCGAGGAACAGTGCCGCAAAAATCACCGCGACGAGCGGCATCGCGTAGCCGAGCGCAATCGCCTCCGGCAGCGGCAGGTGCAGCAGCCCGTAGAAGCCTAGTCCCATCGATATGATGCCGAGCGTCCCCCGCTTCAGGTGTCCGATCGGATTGGCCGTATAAAATGCCGATCGCAGCTGCCCGCGATAGGCCAGGTAGGCCATGATCGGAAACAGCGCAAAGAAGGAACGACAGAAGGTCACCTGCCCCGGCTGGATGTCGCTGCCGGCAAGCTTGATGAAGGTCTGCATTGCAAGGAAGACAACAACCGAGCCGACCTTGAACGCAATGCCCCTCATCGGGTTTACCGTAGCCGACCGCATGTCTTGCACTCTTGTATTGGTGTTTTGAGACAGGAGAACGCGCCAGACTCGACGCAGCGTGACTGTGACAGTCGTTGTGACGAATGAACAGATAGAAAATCGGAAAGTTTACAGAGCCACCGAGCAGACCAGATGGTCGCCACGCCACGCTCGATAGGCGTGGCGACCGAGGGGTTTGGTACAAATCCCGAGATCTGAGCGCTGTAAATACGACGCAGAATCGTCGTTCAGCGAACTCAAGACGAGGAGGATCAAAGCAGCCATCAGCCTCAAATCCCATTCCCAGATCCGCCCACATATAGCCGCTTCCAGTGTCTCCAAATCTTCCGCTGCCGCGATTTCGCTTTAACTTTAGTTCAGACTTTAATGTAATCATGCCCTCAAAATTTGTGGCGGAGTGCCCACTCCGCAGACGAAGCAGTCATCCGCTCAAGGTCTTCAGGGAACATCATGCGTACAGATACCGGCCAGGTCATCAATCTGGCAGACTACCAGCCCACCGAATTCGTTCTGGAACGCGTGGACCTTACCTTCGAACTCGATCCGACTGAAACCAAGGTCGAAGCACGACTGATCTTCCATCGCCGCGAAGGCGTCGATCCCAAGGCCTCGCTGGTGCTCGATGGCGATGAACTTGCGCTTTCCGGCCTGCTGTTCGACCAGATGGAAACGCCGGCGGGCCAATACACCGTGACGCCGGAAAGCCTGACAGTGCGCGATCTACCGGCATCCGATCCGTTCGAACTGACGATCACAACGATCATCAACCCCGAAGCCAATACGAAACTGATGGGCCTCTACCGCACCGGCGGCATCTACTGCACGCAGTGCGAGGCAGAGGGCTTCCGCCGCATCACCTATTTCCCCGACCGCCCCGACGTCCTGGCCCCTTACACGGTCAATATCATTGCCGACAAGGCCGCCAATCCGCTGCTGCTGTCGAACGGCAATTTCCTCGGCGGCGCCGGCTATGGCGAAGGCAAACACTTTGCCGCCTGGTTCGATCCGCATCCCAAGCCGAGCTATCTCTTCGCGCTCGTCGCCGGCGATCTCGGCATCATCGAAGACACGTTCACGACGATGTCCGGTCGCGAGGTCGCCCTGAAGATCTATGTCGAGCACGGCAAAGAGCCGCGTGCCGCCTATGCGATGGACGCGCTGAAACGCTCGATGAAGTGGGACGAAGACGTCTTCGGACGCGAATATGATCTCGACATTTTCATGATCGTCGCAGTCTCCGATTTCAACATGGGCGCCATGGAGAACAAGGGGCTCAATGTCTTCAACGACAAGTACGTCCTTGCCGATCCGGAAACGGCCACCGACAGCGACTACGCCAACATCGAAGCAATCATTGCCCACGAATACTTCCACAACTGGACTGGCAACCGCATCACCTGCCGCGATTGGTTCCAGCTGTGCCTGAAGGAAGGATTGACCGTCTATCGCGATCACGAGTTCTCGGCCGATCAGCGCTCTCGCCCGGTCAAACGCATCGCCGAGGTTCGTCACCTGAAATCCGAGCAGTTCCCGGAGGATGCAGGTCCGCTCGCTCATCCCGTTCGACCGATAAAATACCGCGAAATCAATAACTTCTATACAACGACTGTCTATGAGAAGGGCAGCGAAGTTACGCGAATGATCGCAACGCTGCTCGGCAAGGAGACTTTCAAGAAGGGAATGGACATCTACTTCGATCGTCATGATGGCCAGGCTGTGACGATCGAGGACTTCGTCAAATCCTTCGAGGACGCCAGCGGACGCGACCTTACACAGTTCTCACTCTGGTATCATCAGGCGGGCACGCCGCTGGTTACGGCCTCCGGCTCATACGATCCCGCAGCGAAGACGTTCAGCCTTTCGCTGGAGCAGATGATCCCCGCAACGCCCGGCCAGTCCGACAAGAAGCCGATGCACATCCCGCTGAGCCTGCAGCTCTTTGCAGACGATGGTGCCGCCGTGGCTCCGGCCTCCGTCGAAGGTGCGGAGTATACGGGCAGCGTGCTGCATCTGACCGAGCGCACGCAAACGGCCGTATTCCACGGCGTTCCAACGCGGCCAGTTGTTTCGATCAATCGCAGCTTCTCGGCACCGATCAATCTCCATTTCGACCAGTCGCCCGCCGACCTCGCCCAGCTTGCCCGCTGCGAGACAGACCATTTCGCGCGCTGGCAGGCGCTGACGGACCTTGCACTTCCGAACCTTCTGAAGGCGGCGCGCGATGCCCGCGAAGGAAAGACTGTCGCTTCTGAGCCGACATTCGTCGACACCCTAGTTATTGCCGCGGCTGACGAGGGCCTCGAGCCCGCCTTCCGCGCCCAGGCGCTGGCCCTGCCAAGCGAAGCCGACATCGCCCGCGAACTCGGTGGCAACAACGATCCAGACGCAATCCATGCCGGACGCCAGGCGGTGATCAAGCACCTCGCCGACGCGGGACGGGACACATTCGTTGCACTCTATGGTTCGATGACAACGCCGGGCGCCTTCAGCCCGGACGCAACAAGTGCGGGTCGCCGCGCCTTGCGCAACGCTGCACTGACCTACCTCTCCTACGCGGAGCATTCGCCGGCCCGCACCAAGGCTGCCTTCGATGCTGCCAACAACATGACCGACCTGCTGCATGCGCTGACGATCCTTGTGCACCGCTTTCCGGACAGTGCGGAAGCTGCCGAAGCGTTGTCGATCTTCCGGGATCGCTTCGCTGAAAACGCACTGGTCGTCGACAAGTGGTTCTCGGTGCAGGCAACCATACCCGGCGCCGGCACGCTCGATCGGGTGCTGAAGCTGATGGAGAACCCTCTGTTCAAGAGGACCAACCCCAATCGCGTTCGTTCGCTTGTCGGCTCCTTTGCTTTCGCCAATCCGACGGGCTTCGGCCGCGCCGATGGAGAAGGCTACCGCTTCCTCGCCCGCGAGATCCTCGACATCGACCGGCGCAACCCTCAGTTGGCGGCCCGCATCCTGACGTCAATGCGCTCCTGGCGCTCCCTGGAGCCGGTTCGGCAGGACCACGCCCGCTTGTCCCTGTTGGAAATCGAACGGGCCGCCGAGCTTTCGACCGACGTCCGCGACATCGTCGAACGCACTCTCAAAGGGTGATTTGCCATCGCAAGCCGCTGCACCACCCACAGCGGCTTTCCGATCGCCGAAGAAAATTCAGCATCTAGAATCGGTTAACATATTTTTACCTTTTCCTCTGGACAAGGCGAATCACCAGTGATTCATTGAGTGAGGTTCGGGCGAGCGGCGCTGCGAATCACACGAGGGATCAAGGCTGAAGAGATGATGAACGTGCGGCGGGCAACCGCAGCCGACGGACGGCTGCGTGTCGATTTCGACGACCTCCTGGCCTGGCGCGATAGCTTTTCAGCCAGGCGCTCCCGCGTTTCCTCGTCGTCCTCGCGCAACCTCTCCCAGGTCGAAATCGTCCTGAAGCGAATTATTCCGATTCTGATCGTAGCCTTCCTTACGGTTGTGGCTGCATCGCACTTTTTCGGAATGGTCTCCGAGTATGGTCGGACAGAGGCCGCCGCCCGCCATTCCACCGCACTTGCCGCCGCGACTGCCGCTGCGGCCTTCGCCGATGCCAACCAGATATTCGAAACCGCAGACGTCATGCAGGCGCAGGCTCGGCTGGCGCGTTTTATTCCGCAGGATCGCCTGGACGATGACGCCTTCGTGCTGCTGGTGCAGCCGAGCGGCAAGGTGTTCGCAGCAACGGCAGCCGGCTCAACCTATCTTGGCGCCAGCGTCGGCGACTTTTTCTCGGAGATCTCAGCGATCCGCCGTTTCGGCGATCGCGCCGGCGTCATCGAAACGACGATCAGCGGCCGTCCCCACTACGCCGAGATTACTCTGATCGGCGGCTCCGGCGGCTATGTCATCGCCGCGACATCGCTGGAGCGGATCGGCAAACTCTGGCGGGACGAAGTCACGCTGAACGTGACACTCTTCGCAGGCATCTCCTCGATCCTGCTCGTCATCCTGTACGCCTACTACATGCAGGTGAAGCGCGCCCGCGATGCCGACGATATCTTTCTAGAGTCGAACCTCCGCGTCGAAACCGCGCTGTCGCGCGGGCGCTGCGGACTTTGGGACTTCGATTTCGACAGCCGCGAATTCTACTGGTCGCGCTCGATGTACGAGATGCTGGGCCTTCCCGCTTCCGAGCGGACGATGTGCTTCAGCGATGCGGCCCGCCTGATGCATCCCGATGACGGCGGTGTCTACGAAATCGCCCGGTCGATCGCCCGTGGCGATGCCGGTCAGGTCGACCAGATATTCCGTATGCGGCATGCCGGCGGCCACTATGTCTGGATGCGGGCTCGCGCCCAGGTGATCCGTACCAATTCCGGCCGCGTCCACATGATCGGGATCGCAATGGACGTGACCGAGCAGCATCGCCTCGCCCAGCGTTACGCCGAGGCCGATCAGCGGCTGGCAGACGCCATCGAATGCACATCGGAAGCTTTCGTGCTCTGGGATAAGAACGACCGTCTCGTCATGTGCAACGCACATTTCCAGCAGGCGTACGGACTTCCCGATAGCGTTCTGGTCCCGGGGACCGAGCGCACACTTGTCAATGCCGCGGCAGCACGCCCGGTGATCGAACGCCGCATCGCCGACGCAGATGGCTCCGGCTACTCCCGCACGACCGAAGTACAGCTTGCTGATGAGCGCTGGCTGCAGATCAATGAGCGCCGTACGCGCGACGGCGGCATGGTTTCTGTCGGCACCGATATCACGTTGCTGAAACGCAACCAGGAGCGTCTGCGTGACTCCGAACGCCGGCTCATGGCGACGATCGGTGACCTCTCCGCTTCCCGTCAGACTCTGGAAAGCCAGAAGGCTGCACTCTCTGTCGCCAACTCCAACTATCTCGTCGAGAAGGAGCGCGCGGAAGGCGCCAACCGGGCGAAGAGCGAGTTCCTGGCGAACATGTCCCACGAGCTTCGCACGCCGCTCAACGCAATCCTCGGCTTTTCGGAAATCCTGCAGGATCAGATGTTTGGCCCGCTCGGCTCGTCGAAGTACAATGAATACGCGCGCGACATCCACGATAGCGGCAAGCACCTTCTGAACGTCATCAGCGATATTCTCGATATGTCGAAGATCGAAGCAGGCCACATGAAGCTTGAGTGCGAAACGATCGATCTCGCGCCGCTCATCGAAGAAAGCCTTCGCTTCACCGCGATCCCGGCCGCACAGAAGAATATCTTCGTCGAGCAGCGCATTTGCGATGGCATGAGGCTGACCGCCGATCGCCGCGCGATGAAGCAGATCCTGCTCAACTTGCTCTCCAACGCAGTAAAGTTTACCAACGAAGGTGGCCGTATCGCCGTTCGCACGCGTCGCACCAACAGCGGCGTCATGCTGACGATTGCCGACACCGGTATCGGCATCCCTCGCGCGGCGCTCGGCAAGATCGGCCAGCCTTTCGAGCAGGTGCAAAACCAGTACGCAAAGAGCAAGGGAGGCTCTGGCCTCGGTCTTGCCATCTCTCGGTCGTTGACGACCCTTCACGGGGGCAAAATGAAGATCCGGTCGCGCGAGGCGATCGGCACCGTCATTTCACTGCACATTCCAAACAACGGCCACTAAGATTTCACTACCGTCTGGAAAATTTTCCTGACGGCTTTCGAAAGCCGCTTGATCTCTCCCTCAAGCGTCTTGATGTCAGGGCAGTCACCGGCACGGGAAACGAGATCGGTGAGACCCGCCGGAGCTTCCTTGGGATCGAACAGACCGTCGATGCACAGGCGGATGAGCTGCGAAATATCCGTATAGAGCGACAGCGCTGCCAGGCAGAGTTCCATGTCATCGCGGTCCATCAGCTCCACACCGATAAGCTTCACCTGCCCCGCCGTGTTGAAGTCGTCCCCCTCAACGGAGATGCCCTTTGTGGAGGCCACTAGCCGCAGATACTGCGCGATGAATTCGATATCGATCAGTCCGCCGGGAATAAGCTTCAGGTCCCAGATGCCCGCCGGCGGCTTTTCCTGCTCGATCAACGCCCGCATCTCGGACACGTCCTTGGCGATCTTCTCTGAGTCGGTCTTCGCGAAGAGCACTTCGGCGATGATCCGCTCGGCCTCACCGATCAGTTCTCTGTCTCCGCACACGAGGCGGGCGCGCGTCAGCGCCATGTGCTCCCAAGTCCAAGCCTCGTCACGCTGATATTTTTCGAAGGACTTGATGCGGGTAGCGACCGGCCCCTTGTTTCCCGAGGGCCTGAGGCGCATGTCGACCTCATAGAGTACGCCCTCCGCAGTCGGCGCCGAGAGCGCCGAGATCAGCCGCTGCGTGACGCGGGTGAAATAGCGCGTCGCGTCGAGAGGCTTGGGGCCGGAGGATTCGGCGGCTTCATCGTCGTAGTCGTAGAGCAAGATGATATCGATGTCAGAGCCGGCAGTGAGTTCGAAGCTCCCGAGCTTGCCCATGCCGACGACAGCCACGCGGCCGCCCGGAAAATCGCCATGTGCCGCCCTGATCTCCTTCATGACGGCATCGAGTGCCGCTTCGAGGACGAGATCGGCCAGATGCGTGAAGGCGCGGCCAGCCATGGCGCCCCGGATCGCGCCGGTCAACAGCCGGATGCCGATGAGGAAGCGCTGTTCGTAAGCGAAGATGCGCAATCGATCCAGCACCTCCTCATAGTACCGTGCGGGTGCGAGAAAGCCGCCAATGCGTTCGGCGAGATAGGCGCGCGTCGGCAATTCCGCCATCAGGCCGGGATCGAGCATGCCGTCGAAAACATGCGGCTTGGCGGCAATCACCTCGGCCAGCTTCGGTGCAGAGGACATGATGTTGACGATCAGCGATAGGAGCGCCGGGTTGCTGCCGAGGAGCGAAAACAATTGAATGCCTGCGGGCAGGCCCGAGAGAAAGCTGTCGAACCGCAGGATCGCCTCATCGGCGCGGTTGCTTTGGCCGAACACGCGCAGCAGTTCCGGCGTCAGTTCGGTCAGGCGCTCGCGCGCCTCCACGGACTGCGTCGCCTTGTAGCGACCGTAATGCCACGTGCGGATGACACGGGAGATATCGGAGGGTCGTTCGAAGCCTAGCTTGCGAAGCGTGTTCAGCGTATCGGGGTCATCGGCCTGTCCGGTAAAAACCAGATTGCCGGTTTCCGTTGAAAGCTTCGTCTCCTGTTCGAACAGGCGAGCATAGCGTCGCTCGACTGTTTTGAAGACCTCGACCAAGCGCGCGGCAAAACTCGGCGTATCGTCGAACCCCATCATGAAGGCGATGCGCTTCAGATCGGTTTCAGTCTCGGGCAGAAGATGTGTTTGCTCGTCGTGCACCATTTGAATTCGATGCTCGACATCGCGAAGGAACCAATAGGCCTCGGTCAGCTCGTCCCGCGTTTCCTCGTCAATCCATTTCGCCTTTGTCAGCTCCGCCAACGTCTCCTCGGTGCCGCGGCAACGAAGTGCCGGCATCCGGCCGCCAGCGATCAGCTGCTGTGTCTGCGCGAAGAACTCGATCTCGCGGATGCCGCCGCGACCGAGCTTGACGTTGTGGCCCTTGACCGCAATCGCGCCATGCCCCTTGTGGGCATGGATCTGGCGCTTGATGGAATGGATATCGGCGATGGCGGCGTAGTCGAGATACTTGCGAAAGACGAACGGAACGAGCCCGCGCAGGAATTCCTCGCCGGCCAGGATATCGCCAGCGACGGCGCGCGCCTTGATGAAGGCGGCACGCTCCCAGTTCTGCCCCCTGCCCTCATAGTAGATCATCGCCGCGTCGACGGGAATGGCAAGCGGCGTTGATCCTGGATCGGGCCGCAGCCGCAGGTCGGTCCGGAAGACATATCCATCCGCCGTACGCTCCTGCATGATCCGCACCAGCCGTCGCATCAGCCGCGGGAAGATTTCGATCGCGTCGTCCGGATCCGGGATGATCCCCGCCTCTTCGTCGAAGAATACGACGAGATCGATATCGGACGAGTAGTTGAGTTCGGAAGCGCCGAGCTTGCCCATGCCGAGGACGATCAGCCCCGAGCCCTCGCTGGGAGCGGAGACATCCTTTAGCGTGACCTTGCCCCCGTCGTGGGCGGCAAGCAGCAGGTGATCTATCGCCGCACCGACAGACGCTTCCGCAAGCTGGCTCAACCAAGCCGTGGTCGCGCGACCATCGAATATCCGGGCGAGGTCTGCCATGGCGACAAGGAAGGCGACCTTGCGCTTGATGATACGCAGGCGGCTCATCACGTCGGCTTCACTCGGCAGATCGCCGCTTGCCGTCGGCTTCCAACACGCGCGCGCTTCTGCGATCAGCGCCTCTATCCGGGGTTCCAGCGGCTCCGAAATTGCAGTCGCGAGAATTGCCGTATCGATATTCGCGATGTCACGCAGATAGGGAGACAAGGTCAGCGCGGCCGTGATGAAGTCGCGAAATCCGCCTTCCGCCTTGAGCATCTCCGCCACATCGGGCTCGCTCTTGCCGATCCTTTGGAGATCCGCCTGTGCAAGCTTCAGCTCGCTCTTGTTCAGCGGCTTCAGCAACCCGTCGGCTACTTCAACAAGGCTATGCCTCGAACTCGTCAGCATGCACCCTCCCTGGCGAACAGAACCGCGAACCGCCGGGAGAATCATAGCAACTTCCGGCAATTACGCTCTAAGGTAGGGTCTGTGGCGGCAATGGCCAACATCGAATTCGACCCGCTGCCGCCATGATGGTCAGCGCTATTTCACCGGAAAGATCATGCTGACGGTGAGACCTCGCTTCTCCTGATGCTGCGCATCAGTGTCGGACAGCTCCAGTTTCCCGCCATGCAATTCCATGACCGCCTCCACCAAGGAGAGGCCAAGACCGGTGCCGGGCTTGGAGCGGCTTTCATCCAGCCGCACGAAGCGCTTCAGTACATCTTCGCGCTTCTCGGCCGGCACACCTAGTCCGCGATCAGCAATGGAGAGGCAAATGCCATCGGCGCGGCGAAGCAACTTCAGCGCGATATCGCCGTGGCCTTCCGCATCCGACGAATACTTGATGGCGTTGTCGATGAGATTGAAAATCGCTTGGCCGATCAGCTCGCGGTTGCCCTGAACTTCGATGTCAGGCTCGATCGACGAGGTGAGCGCAAGCCCTGCATCATCGGCGACGGGCTCATACAGTTCCGCGCTGTCTGCGACGATGGCGGTGAGATCGACCGGAGACATTTCGGCGGCGACCGAACCCGCCTCGACGCGCGAAATCATCAGCAGCGCATTGAACGTGCGGATCAACTGATCGGACTCGGATATGATCCCCTCAAGCGCGGTGCGTCGCACCTCGGCGTCTGCGGTATCCAGGGCGTCGGTAGCCTTGTTGCGCAACCGCGTCAGCGGCGTCTTCAGGTCATGCGCAATGTTGTCGGAAACCTGCCGCAACCCTTCGTTCAGCTTCTCTATCCGGCCGAGCATCGTATTGAGCGAGACCGACAGACGATCGAACTCGTCGCCTGAGCCCCCGACCGGAAGCCGCTGCGAGAGATCCCCGGCCATGATCTTTTTGCTCGCATCGGACATGCGGTCGATCCGCTTCAGGGCGTTCCTCCCGATGCCGAACCAGATGATGATAGCTCCGAGGCCCATGATCGCGAGTGCGATCATCAGAGCCTGCCGCACCAGCCCGCGGAATGCCTCAGGCTCGCCGAGGTCGCGGCCGATCAGCAGACGCAGCCCGTTGTCCAGCACGAAAATGTTGGCAACCGCCATATGCCGGCGGCTGAGGCCGCTGTCGGCATAACGCTGATACATGAAGGGCAAGGAGGTCCACCCCTCTTCATCGAGCACACCGGGCTGCACGGATGCGACGTTCCCGGCGAGGATATCGCCCGAGGGACCGGCAATGATGTAGAGATTGGCGCCTGGCTGGCGCGCGCGGCGCTCCATCGTGCGCAGAAGAAGATTCATGCCGCCGGCGTCGTAGGCCCGCTGGACCTGGTCCACTTCCTGCTGCACGGCTTCGCGGATCTGGTTTGTCAGAAGCCGCTCGGACATCGCCGTCACATAGAAGACCAGCGTCGCGGCGCAGATGGCAAAGAGCAGGATGTAAAGTGCCGAAAGGCGGACTGCCGTGGACTTGAAGAGAAACCAGAAACGGTTCATCCCTCGTCCTTGATCATATACCCCGCGCCGCGAATGGTCTTGAGAAGCGGCTGGCTGAAGTCCTTCTCGATCTTGGACCGCAGCCGGGAAACGTGCACGTCGATGACGTTGGTCTGCGGATCGAAGTGGTAATCCCAGACGTTCTCGAGAAGCATCGTGCGGGTCACCACCTGGCCGGCGTTCTTCATCAGATACTCAAGCAGACGGAATTCGCGCGGCTGCAGCGGTATCTCCTTGCCGCCGCGGCGGACCTCGTGTGCGAGCCGATCGAGTTCAAGGTCGCCGACGCGGTAAACAACGTCCTGGTCCGGTGCCCCCTTGCGACGACCGAGCACCTCGACACGTGCAAGAAGTTCGCTGAACGCATAGGGCTTCGGCAGATAGTCGTCGCCACCCGCTCTGAGGCCGGTAACGCGGTCGTCCACCTGACCGAGGGCAGAGAGAATGAGAACAGGCGTGTGGATTCCCTTGCGGCGCAATTCGCTGATGACGGACAGACCGTCGCGGCGCGGCAACATGCGATCGATGACGATCACGTCGTAGGTGTTTTCCGAGCCCATGAAGAGGCCGCTTTCGCCATCGCTTGCGTGATCGGCCACGATGCCCGCCTCACGAAACGCCTTGGTGAGATAAACCGCTGCTTCGAGATCGTCTTCGATGATGAGAATCTTCATGCGGCCGACATTACCCGCCGGTTGCGTTTCGGCAAGGCTCAAAACTGCTTCCTGTTGCACAGAGGTCATTGCGATCACCTGCGGATATTGGGCGAAAGGAAGCCGCGCCCAGAGGGCGCGGCTCCCCACTCTGTCAGGGTTGGGAGGATTAACCCTGGCCGTTGATCGGAAGGGCGACGAAGCGGCTGCCCTCCTTCGACTGGATCTGGAAGAGTGCCCGCGTGCGGCCATCTTTCTTCGCCTGGTTCAGGACCTTGACGACATCATCGGCATTGGAGACTTCCTGGTTGTTGACCGAGGTGATCTTCTCGCCTTCCTTGATGCCCTTGTCGGCAGCGTCGGAGTCCGGGTCGATACCAGTGATCTGAAGCCCCTTGCCATCGTCAGAAGGCCCAACTGTCAGGCCGAGGTCAGCAAGTGCCTTTTCGGAAGCAGGAGCCTGAGTTTCCGGCGCCTGATCGCCGTCGTCAGCGGAAGCATCCTTCTGTTCAGCAGGCAACGTGCCAAGTTCGACCGTCAGAGACTGAGCCTTGCCGGAGCGCCAGACAGAAAGCTCGACCTTCTTGCCGGGCGTCATAGCGCCGATGCGGCGGCTGAGGTCGCGGGCATCCTTGACCGTCTCGCCGTTGACGGCGGTGACCACGTCGCCAGCCTTCATGCCCGCCTTCTCACCCGGCGTACCTGCCTGAGCGGAGACAACAAGCGCGCCGCTCGCCTCGGAAAGGCCGAGTGAGTCGGCGATGTCCTTGGTAACGGGCTGGATCTGAACGCCCAGGTAGCCGCGGGAGACTTGTCCATCCTTCATGAGGTCGGCAACGACATCCTTGGCCGTAGACGCCGGGATGGCAAACGCAATACCTACACTGCCACCGGACGGAGAGAAGATCGCGGTGTTGATGCCGACGACTTCACCATTGAGATTGAAGGTCGGGCCACCCGAGTTACCGCGGTTCACTGCGGCGTCAACCTGCAGGTAGTCGTCATACGGACCAGAGCCGATGTCGCGGCCACGTGCCGAGACGATACCGGCTGTTACCGTACCGCCGAGACCGAAGGGGTTACCGACCGCAACAACCCAGTCGCCGACGCGAACATTGTTGTCATCTGCCCAGTTGACGTAGGTGAACTTGCGGCCTTTGCCATCAACCTTGAGAACGGCGAGGTCCGTACGCGGATCCTTGCCGATCAACTTGGCATCAAGCTCCGTGCCGTCGTTCATCACTGCAACGAAGGCTGCGCCGTCGGAAACGACGTGGTTGTTGGTGACGATGTAACCATCCTCAGAAATGAAGAAGCCCGAGCCCTGGGCAACGGGACGCAGGCGGCCCTTGCCATCCTGCGGGCCATGGTGCGGAGGACCGCGGCGGTCCTGCGGACCCTGTGGACCTTGCTCACCAAACTGGCGGAAGAAAGGCTTCAAGGCATCCGGAAGATCGTCGAAGCCGCGACCATTGAAGTCGAAGGCGAAGCCGTTGGCATCATCATCGGACACCGGTTTGACGCGATTTTCGACACGTACCGAAACGACCGCCGGCGAAACGGCATCGACGACGTTCGCGAAGCTCGGAACGGACGGAGCCTGAACCTTGACAGCTTCGGCATAGGAGCGAGTGATTTCGAGGGGAATACCGGTCGCAAGCACCGCAGCGGCAAGACCCGCGACGGTCGAGGCCTTCAGCGCGGTATTGAGCGACGGAGCTTTGATATTCTTGAACATGAGTGGCACCTTCTTTGACTTCAACATCTACAGGATCAGGATGACCGGATCGGCTGATGAAGGAAGATATAGGACGGCACACCTTACTGCGAACTGTCCGAGCGATGAAAAATTCGTAATGTGCAATACGACCGCATTGCGATCCGGTGCAGCAATCTCCCTCGACTAAAGCGCTTGGAGTCGATAAGCCTCCTGCTTACAACCGGAGGAGGACGAAACCATGGCCCATGTGGTCACGGGAGAGGATTTTGCGCCCGATACTGCTGCGCTCGCTGCCGTCATCTTCGGCGTCACTGCCTTCGCGGTTGCACAGGGGCTGACCTATCCGCTGATTTCGCTTGTCCTTGAGCATCGAAATGTTTCGCCGAGTCTCATCGGCCTCAACGCCGGTTGCTTTGCGGCAGGCTTGGCCGTGGCGACGTTCGCGGTGACGTGGCTGTCGCGAAAGGTGCGGGGCGACCGGCTGATCGTCGCGGGCCTCGTCGGCTGTGCGGTCAGTCTCTCGACCTTCGCGACATTCGACACTTTCTGGGTGTGGTGCATCGCTCGATTTTTTCTCGGCTTCTTCGTCAGCCTCATCTTCATGCTGAGCGAGGCCTGGCTCAACACGGCCTGCCCTGACCGCCTGCGCGGGCGCGTCTCCGGTCTCTATGGGGCAGGCATGTGCGGCGGCTTTGCCGCGGGTCCACTGGTGATTCCGATCTTCGGCACGGAGCAAGGCTTTGCCTTCGCGCTGCTTGCCGTCTACGTCGCCTGCGTCGCCTTCCTGACGATTATCCTCACCCGGAGAGCACGCACGCTTCCCGAGCAGGCCGCATCAGGAGCGCTCTTCAAGTTTGTCAGAAGCGCACCGATGCTGATCTGCATGGTGGTCGCATTTGCATTCGCCGATATTGCCGCCATCTCAACCATGCCGGTCTATTTCGTCCGGCTCGGCTATTCCGAGGCGTTCGCCGCCATCAGCGTTACAGTGCTCGCGCTACCGACCGCACTTGCCCAACCGCTGGTCGGCTGGCTTCTCGACACGACCTCGCGCTTCGGAGTGGCCATCTGCTCCGGCCTGCTTGCGGGGCTGAGCTTCATCGCGATCCCGTTCCTTCAGTCGCAGGCAGCAATTCTGGTGATGTTCGGCATCATGGGAGCAGCGAGTTTTTCGCTTTACACCTGCGCCTTGACGATTCTCGGCGAACGCTATGCCGGAGATAGGCTTGTCGCGGGAAGTGCTGCCTTCGCCCTTGCCTACGCCGTCGGCAGCGCGGCGGGCTCGTCCTCGGTCGGCGCGGTGATGGACGTGTATTCGCCGTCTGCAGGACCAATCGCGGCGGGCTGCGTCGTGTTGGCATTCACCGCAGCGCTGGTCGCGTCTGTGTTGCGAGACCGCCTCCGTAGACGGTCGTAAGATCACTCGTCGAGCAGTTCATTCAATCGGGCCTGTTCTTCGGCGGTCAGCTTGGAGCCTGTCGGCCTGCCTGCCCTCTTTCGTGCGAAGACGATCAGTGACAGGCCGCCTGCAACAACCAGCAGGAGCGGAGCGCCCCACAGCAGGATCGTTTTCGTTTCGAAACGCGGCTTCAACAGCACGAACTCGCCATATCGAGAAACGATGTAGTTCATGACCTGTTCGTCGGTATCGCCATCGGTGAGCCGCTCGCGCACCAGCAAGCGCAGGTCCTTTGCGAGCTCGGCATTGGAATCGTCGATCGACTGATTCTGACAGACCATGCAACGCAGTTCCGCGGAGATCGTCCGGGCTCGTGCCTCGAGCTTCGGATCCGCAAGAACTTCGTCCGGGTTGACGGCAAAGGCCGGCGCTGACGAAAGAATCACCGCCAGGACGAGGAGCAAGCGCCGGATCATTCGGCCGGCTCCATGGCCGGGGGCGCCGGTTTTGCTCTCCGGCTCGGAGCGCCGACACGCAGACGCCGGTCGCTGAGCGAAACGAACCCACCGGTCGCCATGATCACCGTACCGCCCCAGATGCAGAGGATGAAGGGCTTCCACCAGATACGCACGACGATACCGCCATCGTCCGTAGGATCCCCGAGGGACATGTAGAGCTGGCTAAGGCCGAAAGTCAGGATGCTGGCTTCGGTCGTCGGCATTTGGCGCGCCGCGTAGATCCGCTTGGATGACCAGACATCGGCCACCTCCACGCCACCGCGGCCGATGCTGAAGTGGCCCCGCTCCTCGCTGTAGTTCGGGCCATTGGCCGGTTTCATGCCGTCGAAACGCACGGAGTAGCCTCCGGCCTCCACGGTCTGGCCGGGTTTCATCTCGACCACATGCTCGGTTTCGAAGGTGGTGACCGCGACGATGCCGAGGACGACGACGCCCAGCCCGGCATGAGCGAGCGCCGTGCCGAAGGCCGAGCGCGGCAGGCCGGCAAGGCGCCTCCAGGCGATAGAAGCCGCGACCTTGCCCGCGCCCGCGCGATACCAAAGATCGGCAATCGCGCCGAAAATCAGGAACAAAGCGGCAGCCAGCCCGAGCACGGCAAGCACCGGACCGCCATGCTCGATATAGAAAACAATGACCGCCGCAACAAAGGCCAGGATCGCAACCAGATAGAGCCGCTGGAGAACAGCCAGCAAGTCACCGCGCTTCCATGCCAGCAGCGGACCGAAGGGGACGATCACCAGCAGCGGCGCCATCAACAAGCCGAAGGTCATGTTGAAGAAGGGCGGTCCGACCGAGATCTTGTCGCCGGTCAGCGTCTCCAGCAGCAGCGGATAGAGCGTACCGGTCAGCACGGTGCCGCAAGCCACGGTGAGGATCAGATTGTTGAGAACGAGCGCACCTTCGCGCGAGATGGGAGCGAACAAGCCGCCTGCCGACAGGAGCGGCGCGCGGAATGCGAAGAGCGACAGCGCTCCGCCAATGAAAATCAGCAAAATGCACAGGATGAACACGCCGCGCGACGGATCGCTGGCAAAAGCATGTACCGAAGTCAGGACGCCGGATCGGACAAGAAAAGTGCCCATCAGCGACAACGAGAACGTCAGGATGGCAAGCAGAACCGTCCAAATCTTCAGCGCCTCGCGCTTTTCCATCACGAGTGCCGAATGCAGCAGCGCCGTTCCGGCAAGCCACGGCATGAATGACGCATTCTCGACCGGGTCCCAAAACCACCAGCCGCCCCATCCAAGCTCGTAGTAGGCCCAATAAGAACCCATGGCGATGCCGAGCGTCAGAAACGTCCAGGCAGCCAGCGTCCAGGGGCGCACCCAGCGCGCCCACGCGGCGTCGATGCGCCCTTCAATCAGCGCTGCCACGGCGAAGGAGAAGCACACGGAGAAGCCGACGTAGCCGAGATAGAGCAACGGCGGGTGGATCGCCAAGCCGACGTCCTGCAGGACCGGGTTGAGGTCCTTCCCCTCGGCCGGAGCCGGATCCAAACGCATGAACGGGTTGGAGGTAAGAAGGATGAACAGGATGAACGCGACCGATATCCAGGCCTGAACGGCAAGCACGTTTGCCCGCAGCGAGTCCGGCAAATTGCGCCCGAAGGCTGCAACCAAGGCGCTGAAGAGCGCCAGGATCAGCAGCCAGAGCATCATGGAGCCTTCGTGATTGCCCCAGACGCCGGAAAACTTAAAAAGCAGCGGGACCAGCGAATGGGAATTCTCCCAGACGTTCGCCACCGAAAAGTCCGATACGACGTGAGCGTAAGTCAGAACGGCGAACGAGAAAGCCACAAGCGCGAACATCGCCAGGGAGCCTACGGACGCGACGTCCATCATCGCCCGGTCGAGGCGCCTTGCACCGATCACCGGAACAACGGAGATAATGAGCGCCGTCGCAAGCGCCAGGATAAGAGCGTAGTGGCCGATCTCGATGATCATTGCACCGCCTCCCCTTCCTTCCAGAGCCCTTGCGCCTTCAACTTGTCGGCGACGTCCTTCGGCATGTACTTCTCATCGTGCTTGGCGAGCACCGTATCGGCGGTGAAGACATCGCTGCCTGTTTCGAAACGGCCCTCGGTCACGACCCCCTGGCCCTCGCGAAAGAGGTCGGGGAGAATGCCGGTATATCGTACCCTGACAAGGTCGCCAGTCGCGTCGGTCACGGCAAACTGCACCGTCGATCCCGCGCCGCGCACGATGCTGCCGTCGCCGACAAGACCGCCGAGCCGGATCCGGGTTCCGGGCGGCACCGGATTTTTCGCGATATCCGCCGGCATGTAGAAATAGGCGACCGACTGGCTGAAGGCGAACATGACGAGCAGCACGGCGGCAAGGATGAAACTCATGCCGCCACCGATGATTGCCAAGCGTTTCTGCTTGCGCGTCATTCCGTCGTTCCTTCTGTCGCGATGTCGAGCTCTCGTGCCAACGCGAGCAGCTGCTTGCCTTGCTCGCTGCTTGTCGGAAACGCTGCCAGTCCGCGCTTCAGAGCTCCAACCGCACGATCCTTGTCCTTCAATACGACATAAGAGCGGACGAGCCGCAACCAGCCTTCTAGATTGTTCGGGTCTTCGGTGAGCTTGGCATCGAGGCTTTCCACCATCCCCTCAATCATTTGCTGCCGATCGCCAGCGTTCATGCTCTCGGCGGAAGCAACGTCTGCCTGCATCGGATTGCCCGGCGCCTGCCCACCACCGTTCTTCGCAATATGCTCGGCGACCAGCGGCATCCAGGGCGCGTCGGCGGGCGATTGCTTGGCGAGGGCTTCAAAGGCGGCCTTAGCCTCTGCAGCCTGGCCGGCCTGTTCCATGCCGAGCGCAAGGTAGAAGCTCGCCTTCGGATTGTCGGGCTGTAGTTGAAGCGACTGTTCCAGCACCTTGCGTGCATCTTCGGTGACGACACCGTTCGAGGTCGCCATCAGCGTCTCGGCAAGTCCGTCCAGCAGCGCAGCACTTGGCCCGAGCAGACGGATCGCATTGCGATAGGCGGTCTCGGCTTCGGCAAGGCGCATGGTGTTGAAGTAGATCGGCGCCAGCACCTCCCAGCCCCTGCCGTCATCGGGGCTCTGCGCCAGATGGCGCTCGGCCTTGGCGACCAGGATCGCCATATCGTTGCCGGGGTTCTCAAGTCGGGCTTCCAAGGGTTGCGACGGCAAATCCGGTCGCCCCACCAGAATGTAAAGACAGAGCCCCACGACCGGCAGCATCAGCAGCACGAAGGCTTCGGAGAGACGGTAATGCTTGGTGACCTTGCGATCGGTGACCGGCGCGACCGAGACGGTAATCAGGCGTCGGCCGATTTCGGCCCGCGCATAGTCCGCTTCCTCGGCTGAAATCAGTCCGCCGGCAAGGTCGCGATCGAGCTCTCGCAACTGATCGCGATAGACGGCAGCCTCGCCGGCGCGCGTATCGTCGACCGCTCTCGCTCCACGCAAAAGCGGATAAAGCAGAATGACAGCAACAACCGCCGTCAAAACGGCCACAAGAATCCAGAAAAGCATAGGCGCCAAATACTCGAAGCGAACGTCTATTCCAACAAGCAAAGCCGCAATGACGATTATTTGAGGCGTTTGGCCGCAATACGCAGCTTGCGGCTCATCCTATCGCGTCTGTTCGATGCTGCAAAACCGACTAACCGAGCGGCGACCAGCTACCATTGTCGTTTCGGCAGGCGGAGCCGCGCGCCACCGTCTCCTTGCCGTCGATCGTCACGCTGTGGGTATACTGACGGCAATTCTGCGAGCCGACCTGATAGGGCGCAGCCGCGACGACCTTGCCGCTGACATTGCGTCCGCTCCAGACGACAGGCTGTCCGACGCCGGCCCCTTCCAAGGCACGATACTCGGCTTCGAGGGCGCGCTGGCGGTCGCTGTCGCTGAGTTCCACGTCGCTGCGACCGATGATGCCGCCCTGCAACGCCGCAATATAGGTGGCCGAAGCCGGAGGCTTCCGCGAGAAAAGACCGCCGGAGCCACCGCTCTTCGTCGATTGACATCCAGAAAGCGTCATGGCGACGAGAAGCGAGGAAACGATCATGCCTTGCGAGCGTAGCATCATTCAGCCGAACCAGAATCAGGTGTCAATCAACGAGCCACACGCGCACCAAGCCGTGTCGGCAATAAGGCAAAGCATGCTATGCAATCGCCCAAGTCTATGTGACATCAAGCAATTGCTCACGCAACATCCTTTGTGATGCCCGGCAAAATAAGGCGGGCCTTCAGTCCCTGCCACTCGCCGCGGGACAATTCGAGTCGCCCCTGATACTCGTTGGAAATCTCCGTCACGATGGACAGCCCAAGCCCGGTGCCTGGTTTGCTTTCATCCAGCCGCTTGCCGCGCTTCAGCGCTTCGCGGATCTGATCCGGCTCAAGTCCCGGTCCGTCGTCCTCGACGACAAGCTCGACCCAGTGGCGGCGCCCGCTGCCCTCCGCGCCCTTGAGCTCCCCGGGTGCCTCCGCGACGGACAGGCGCACCTTGGTCGACGCAAAACGGGCGGCATTCTCCAGAAGGTTGCCGACGACCTCCTCGAGGTCCTGCTGCTCCATGGCAACCGCGAGATGGGGCGGCGCCACCGTGAGTTCGAACTCCTTGTCGACGTTCAAGCGTCGCATGACGCGCACCAGCCGTTCCATCGCCGGTTCGGCGTCGGTGCGGGCGAGCACGGATTCGCGTTGTGCGGCAATTCGGGCGCGGTTCAGATACGACTGCACCTGACCCTGCATCGCCTCCGCCTGGCTCCGCACGAGGTCGCCGTGAGAGCGCTCCAGAACGCGCGCCTCGTTGAGCAGCACGGCGATCGGCGTCTTCAGAGAGTGGGCGAGATTGCCGACCTGCATGCGCGCCCGCTCCACGATGCGGCGATTGCTGTCGATCAGCGCGTTGACCTCGTTTGCAAGCCGCAGGATCTCGCGCGGAAACTCGCCCTTCAACTGTTCGCTCTCGCCGGCGCGGATGCGCTCCAACGCGGCGCGCGCCTTGTCGAGCGGCTTGAGGCCGTAGAGAATCGCCAGTGCGTTGACGATGAGGCTGCCGACGCCGAAGCCAGCCAGCGCCAGGTAAAGGCTATGGGAAAAATTGCGAACGTCGTCTTCGACCACGTCGACGTTGCCGGTCACGCGGAAGCGCGCGGCGCGACCATCGGTATCCAGCACGACCTCGGTCTCGGCAACTTGGATACGGTTCCCCGAGGCATCGGTCACCTGGTAGTAGCGCTCGTAGTTCTTGTCGAAGGGCGCTTCGAGAACGGAGGGAACAGGGATCGAGACGGAGCCGAGCGACGGCGAGACCAGCGGCGGGGCCGTGTAGGTGCCGAGCGGCTCGACAACCCAGTACCAGCCCGTTTTCGGCTGAGCAAAGCGCAGATCGCCAAGCTGCGGGCTGCCGCTGAGCGCTCCTTGATCGCCAATCGTCACGGAGTTGATGACGTTGTAGAGCTGGGCGCGCAACAGGTCCTGAAAGCCGCGCTCAGCGCTCTTCCGGTACAGCGTCGAGATCAAAAGGCCGATGACAACAAGCGCGACGGTTGACCAGATCGTGGTCAGCAGCAGGACGCGTGCAGTAAGCGACTTAATTCGCATTGTTGGGCGCTTGGATGCGGTAGCCAAGCCCGCGCACCGTTTCGATCAGATCGACACCCATCTTTTTGCGAAGGCGCCCGACGAAAACCTCGATCGTGTTGGAATCGCGGTCGAAATCCTGATCGTACATATGCTCGACCAGTTCGGTGCGCGAAACCACTTCGCCCATGTGATGCATGAGATAGGAAAGCAGCCGGTATTCATGCGAGGTCAGCTTCAGCGCCACGCCGTTGACCGTGGCCTTCGAGCTCTTGGTATCGAGCCGCACCGGGCCGCAGATGATCTCGGACGAAGAGTGCCCCGCCGCCCGGCGGATCAGCGCGCGGATACGCGCCAGGACTTCCTCGACGTGGAAAGGCTTGGTGACATAGTCGTCGGCGCCGGCATCGATACCGGCGACCTTGTCGCTCCAGCGGTCGCGAGCCGTGAGGATCAGCACCGGCATGCCGCGACCGGCGCCGCGCCACTTCTCGAGAACCGTCACGCCATCCAGTTCGGGCAGGCCGATATCGAGGATGATGGCATCATAGGGCTCGGTATCGCCAAGGAAATGCCCTTCCTCGCCGTCAAAAGCCTGATCGACGACGTAGCCTGCTTCCTTGAGGGTATCGCTGAGCTGCCGGTTCAGGTTGACGTCATCTTCGACTACCAGAATGCGCATCGGTCCGCTTTACTCCGCTTGATCTTCTCGGCGTTTAGATAGGCCGATTCTGCCTACATCGGAACCTTGACGGTTACCTTACGCGGGCGCTGGCCGTTGCCCTGGACGAGAACGGTAATGATGCAGCTATCGCCCAAAGGCTGGACGGAAAGGAGCTGGCCTCCCGTTTTTTCCACAACGTCACGCGCCGCCTCGCTGCAATCGCCTGCAACGCGCACCGTCAGGGTACGCGGATTATCCGGTGTGGGCGACGTTATCGCCAGCCCGGCGGCTAGCGCTGCGACGCTCAAGGGAGAGGCCATGTGCAATGCTTTCAATGGATACTAACTTGGCCCAGACTATGTACTCAAGCGACCTGAATGGCAAATGAATGCCTTGTAATCCCTGATGTTTAGAACAATTCCGAATTTGCGCCACGCGTGTTCAAAAATGCGCTCGGCGAACGACGCCGCCGCTCGCCGCACCGGCGTCAAGCGGCGGACTTGATGGCCGCTTGGCGGTGACACGCCCATAGACGGCCAGCGGGCCGCCAAGCGCCGCGGGACCTTGCTGGATACCGTCCACGGCAATGACCACACTTATCAATGGTGCGAACGCTGCCCGCAGCCGCATCGCGCCGGCACCGCCCAGCAACTCGCGCTCGCCCCCGCGCTCTCGGCATCGGTGACATCGACGGTTTCGGCGTTGAAGGCGAGGCGTTTCGATCTCAGTCCCGCGACCGTTTCGTAGCTTGTTCCGTTGACTATCTTCAGGAGCAGGTCCTTGCCTTCTGCGCCATCTCCGATCCCTTCAAAAAAAACAGGCGTCGCTCGCGCCCACTGGTGTCATCCACTTGTCACTTTCAACCAGCCGGCGAAGCTGCTACGACCGCCTCGCCGCAACCCCATCCGCCTCAAAGCCCGCCCATGCCTCGATCCATCCCCCTGCGCTCGGCGCAGACGGTCGCCGTCCTTGCCGTCACGCAGCTGATTGGCTGGGGCACCAGCTTCGATATGCTCGGCGTCATGGGTCGCGTCATCGCGCCCGACCTCGGCTTGCCGAACGAGGTGGTCTTCGGCGGGCTGAGCATCATGATGATCGTCAGCGCCTTTGCCGGCCCTGCAACGGGGCGCCTGCTGAACCGACATGGAGCCGCACAGCTGCTGGCCGCCGCTTCGATCACCTTCACAATCGGCCTGCTGCTGTTAGCCGCCGCGCAGGGTATCATCCTCTATGTGCTTGCCTGGATCGCCATCGGCGCCGGTGGTGCCTTCGGTCTCTCCGCCCCGGCCTATACCGCCGTCGTCGAGCGCGCCGGACCTGACAGCAAACGCGCGATCGCCATCCTCATGCTGTTCACCGGCCTTTCGAGCGCAATCTTCTGGCCGATCCTCACCCTGCTCAACGAGACCGTCGGCTGGCGCATCACTTTTCTGATCTGCGCTGCGCTGCAGTTTTTCGTATGCCTGCCGCTGCATCTTTTCGCCCTGCCGAAACCGATCGCCTTTGCCGCGGACGGCAACGCCGCACAGCAAACGCCGGTACCGCGCTCCCCCGAGGGACAACGCAAGGCGTTCCTGCTGATTGCCGCGGCAACGACGATCTCGACCTTCATCACCTTCGGCGTGTCGCCATCGCTGCTCGAAATCGTCCGCCAGTCCGGCGCCTCGCCGGCGCTGGCGCTGCAGCTCGGTTCGGCACGCGGTGTCATCGGCATTTCCGCTCGCTTCCTGGACATGCTGCTCGGCCGCCGTGGCAACCCTATTCTCAGCGCCGCAATGGGCGTGACCCTGATGGTATCAAGCTTTTTGCTGATGCTCGCAATGGCGCCCTCGACGCCGCTGTTGATCAGCTTCATCCTGCTCTACGGCTTCGGCTCCGGTGTGATGACAGTCGCCCGCGCACTGCTGCCGCTCGCCCTGTTCTCGCCACGCGAATACGGACTGCAATCCGCCCGGCTGTCGCTGCCGCAAAATCTCGCCAACGCCATCGCACCGGTCGTTTTCACGGCGATCCTCGACCGCGCGGGCGCTGGAACCGCAATCGCGACCTGTGCCATGCTTGCCGTCATGTCGCTCGGCTTCGTCCTGATGCTGGCGGCGCAGGTCAAGGCCGCGACTAGGCTGTGCGGACAGACTTAAGCGAGACGAAGCCTGCTGTGCGTGCGACAATGGACGAGAAATGTGGGTTCGCCTCTCGCATCGTGGGGCAACGCGCGCGTTGCCCGATCGCAGCGAGCAATAGCAACAACAATGCTGTTCGTTGTAAACAGTTCACCGCTTGATCTTGGAGGAGAAGCAGCATGGACCGGTTCACTGGCGGCTGCCTGTGCGGCAGCGTCCGAATTGTGGCGTCGGGACGACCATACCGGGTCGGCCTTTGTCACTGTCTCGACTGCCGCAAGCATCATGGGGCCCTTTTTCACGCTTCCGCGATATTTCCTCAGGATGCGGTGACGATCGACGGCGAAACCCGTGACTACGCCGGGCGGTTCTTCTGCCCCAGCTGCGGCTCGCCCCTCTTCGGACGCACTGGAGACGAGATCGAAGTGAACCTGGGGTCTCTGGATGCTCCCGACCAATTGAGGCCAACCTACGAACTCTGGACCGTCCGTCGCGAGTCCTGGCTGCCGCCGTTTCCGCTGACGAGACGATACGACCGCGATCGGGACACCACGGGTCGCTTCGAGGAATAGGTCGCGCGAACGGTGCGAGGCGCCGTTACGAAGCGACAGCGGGAGCCGGTTTTGTCACTGCCCTGAACCGCAGCTCTGCAACATAGAGCTTCGCCTTCGGTTCGCGCCGGCTCTGTGTCCTCAGGCAGAGCGGGGCCGCGCCTTCTTCAGCGCCAACTGGTCTAGCACCCTTCTTGAAGCTGAAGGACTGGGCGCTGGCGCTCGCAAGGCAGTCGACGACGCGAAAGGCGCGGATTGCTCTCGCACGGCGGCTGGCCAATGCTCAGGCAGGCACCGAGTTCAAAGCCGCATACCAAACGATCGCCCGGATAGGAGACCGAAACGAGCTCCCGAGCGGAGCGACGCCCAGGGAGGGAATGGACGACGGCGCCGATACTGTAGCATGCGGCCAAGAAGATCGGCCGACTGCGCTTTTAACCAATCCGCTCCAAACCCAGCTTACCTCATCAAGTGCCACCTGAGCACGGAGAGAACGCAGGCTCTCGAAAGCGCCCACAATGCTTTTAATCGAGCTGCCGCTCCTTGACCATTGGAGAACAATATCGGCGCAAAGCGGACGCTGGCGCTACCCCAAGCTTAGTGGACAACGCGGCAACTTGCCGACACCATCACCCCAGCGGCTGCTTCACGGCCGCGTCGCTCTCATAGTCCGCCGCCATCCGCATTTCGCGGATCGGGCGCACGAGGTCGATGGAGCGCTGGTAGTCGGGATGTGCCTTGTAGGCGGCGAGTGCCGCCTCGTCGTCGAATTCGCCGTAGACCACGAGGTCGACGTCGGTTCCGAGCTGGTCGGTCTTGACGTTGGTGCCGATCTCCAGCAGGCGGGCGTGCGGGATGGCCGTCAGGATCGACAGGCCGGCGCGCACTTCATCCAGATTTTCCGCAGGCGCTGTGAAGAAGACGATGTGGCGGATCACGCGGAAACTCCTGTCAGGGTGTAGCCGAAGACCCGCGCGATAGCACGCACGAGCCAGGCCTTCAACCGCGCAAGCCGGCCCTTCGGCTGCTCGCGGCGGATCGCCGCAAGAAAGCTCTTGCCGTAGCCGGCGAGCTTCTCCGCCCGGTCTGTGCCGTTGACGATGCGGCGCGCATTGATCCAGTCGTCCGTCGTCTCGTTCAGATGGTCGGCGAGCTTGTGAGTGGCAAAGGAGCCCTGCACCATGCCTTCGATCAGGATCGAAACGGCAGCGTCCATCTCCATCGCCCGGTCGGGTTCGGCCACGAGATCGATGCCGGTCAGCCGGCTCATGGCCTCGTAATTGCGCTTGAGCTGCACCAGGCCGCGGCCGAGCCAGCTCTTGCCGTCCTCGTCCGGCCGCCAGTAGGGCGTCTTCACCCAGGAGAGCTTGCCGCCTGCATAAGCGTTTTCCAGGATCTCGATCGCCCGGGCGTCGGTCGCCGCCAGCGTCTCGCGCACCGGCTGCATCGTGTAGGCCGTCTCGTGATAGGCGGTCGCCATGATGTAGGCGAGCCAGCGCGGATCTGTGTCGGGCATCCGGTCCTCCCAGAAGTCGAGGATCGCCGTCATGCCCTCCACCTGCGGCTGATTCAGAGCACCCTTGAAGAGCGCACCCCGCACCGTGTCGAAGAAGAAGGGCCTGTCGATGTGGATAACCATGATACCCGCCTCAAAAAGTGGTACGGCGCTTTGCGCCTCAATCGATTAAAATTAATTCAATCGTTTAAAGTGTTTAAGCGCCTGATTTACACGTAGTTTAAGCCGTGCCAGTGATTAACTCACCGTTAAATCAAGCACTCGGAGGAGAGCATGCAGCAGCCTGGCAACAGCAATCAGCCGACCATTCCCCAGCATGTCATCGACCAGCTCGAAAACGAGTGGCGCCAGGTCCGCCCCGAGCGGCAGACCCCGCGCCCGCCCCAGCCGCAGCCGCAACGCTAAGCCTTCAGATACCCCTCACCCGGGGTCCTCCATTTCCCTCCAGCGTCAATGCCGTCAACGTCCAGACCAGCGCATCCAGCCGGTCGGGCGAGCGGCCGGCATGGGCAACTCGCCCCTGCTCGTGGAGTGCGGCGACCGGCTCGGCCCTCAGATACTCACCGCGGGTGGCGCGCGGTCGAGACCGGCAGCCTCTCGTCGAGGCTCTTCCGCATCGCGGCGACCATGTCGCCGCCCTGGTTGATCTCGGCGACCACGCGGTCGGCCGAAAAGCGCCGGTAAGCCCGCACCACCGCGCTTGCCCGGCCGGCCGGGCTTGCCCCCTGCAGCGAACAATCGGCAAGCACCACAGCCCGGCCCGACGACGCCTCCACTCCTGCCACGACGATGCCGCAGCAGGATTGCGGCGCCCGCCGCCGGCGGATCGACGGCAACGACGACACGCCTGAGTTCGCCAGTGAAGCGGATCGTGGCGGCCTCGATCAACTCGCGCCGCCAGAGCGCGTCTTCGCGATCCTCGATCAGCTCGCCGTCCAGCTTCTGACGCCCGACCCGCGTGCCGCCGTAGCGGCCGGCGAGGGGCGGCCGCGTGAGTTTTTCTGATTGGCCCGCGCCTATCAGCATGTGCTAATTTTAAGAGCATGAACCAGGACGAGGTCATTTCGTTTGCGCTCAGCCTGCCGGAGGCGGTCGAGAGCGCGCACCACGGCACGCGCGACTTCCGCGTGCGCAGCAAGATATTCTTGACGATGCCGGATCAGGACTACTGCGTCGTCCGCCTGACTCCCGACCAGCAGCATATGACGCTGGCTGTGGCACCCGACGATACGACTGCCGTGCCCGGGGGCTGGGGACTGCGCGGCTCGACCCGGCTCTTCTACGGCAAGGCGAGCGACGAACTGGTGCGGGATCTCGTGCGCAAGTCTTGGCGGAACGCCGCGCCGAAAACACTGCAAAAACGTCGGCCGGCTTTTCGGCTTCCATCACCTCGTCCATGTAGCGCCAGCAATCCGGCCGCGAACCGTCCACGTCGTCGAAACCGTAGACCTTGGCCAGCCCGCCGCTCGAGAGCGACTGGCCGTTCCAGCGGGCGCGTTCAGGATCGGCGGCAAGTGCAGCGACCGCGCGGCCGGTAAAGCGCGGCGTCTCGGAGATGACGAAGTGGGACTGCACCGCCGTTGCATCGCGCCAGTTCTCCTCGCGAACGCCGAGGATATCGAGCATCATCTCCGATCGCATCCAGCCGGGCGTGATGGCGACCGCGGTGGCGCCATGCGGCGCAAGGTCCTTTGCATGCGCCCAGGCCATGCGGATGACGCCCGTCTTGACGAGGTCGTAATAGGGGCAGAGGCGGTAATGCGTGGCATTGTATTCGGCTGTGCCATCGGTCAGTTCGACCAGCAGGCCGCCGGGGCGTTCGATCATCAGCGCCAGCGCGTAGTGCGCGGTGATCAGGTGGGTGTCGATCGCCAGCCGCAGCATGTGAAGCCCCTTCTCCAGCGAATGCTCCCAAACCGGCTTGTTCCACTCCGTCAGATGCTCGCCGCCCCAGATATCGTTGACCAGGATGTCGAGCCGGCCCTGCTCGCGGCGGATCCTGCCGACCAGTGCCTCGACCTGCGCTGGCACGAGATGGTCGATGCGAAGAGCGATGCCCTTGCCGCCGGCGGCTGTGACCATGTCGGCCGTCTCCTCGATCGTTTCCCGCCGGCCGTACTCCGATTGCTCTGTCCGCGTCGTGCGGCCGGTGACGTAGACCGTGGCGCCAGCACCGCCCAACTCCACCGCAATGCCGCGACCGGCACCGCGGGTGCCGCCGGCCACGAGGGCAATCTTTCCCGAAAGGTCTGCTGTCACTGGCTTCTCCTCCACGCTAGAACCCGATGGATCGGTTTAACCGCACGACTTGAATATAAACGAACGTTCGTTCATATTTAACGCGAACGCAAGAGGGAGTTTGATGCCGCGCCCACGCACGCTTTCGGACGAACAGCTTCTCGACATGGTGCTGGAGCTCGTGCATGCGGAAGGCCCGGATGCCGCAAGCTTCGGAGCGGTATCGAAGATCAGCGGCCTTTCCGGCTCGACGCTCGTGCAGCGTTTCGGCACCAAGGCGGCAATGCTGCGAGCCTGCCTACTGCGCGCCTGGGACCGGCTGGACATGGAAACGGCCCGACTGATCCAATCCGTTCCAACGACGTACGAGGGGGCCATAGACCTGCTCGTCGGCCTTTCGAAGGACTATGGCGACGATGTCGCCTCCTATGCGGAGGGATTGCTGCTCCTGAGGGAAGATCTGCGAGATCGGGCCTTGCGTGCTCGCGGTGCGGCCTGGGGCAGGACGCTCGCCGACGCGCTCGACCAGTGCCTTCACGCCCAAGGCAAGAAGCCTCTTGGAAGGCTGATGCTCTCGCAGTGGCAGGGCTGCCTGCTCTGGTGGGGCTTCGAGCCGCAAGGCTCGATCGAAGCCTATGTTCGCGGCGAGCTAAAGCAATTCCTTGAGACGACCGGTCAGTCCGGGACTACTTAGCCGTCTCCGGCTGCTTGGCACGCGCTTCGTCGCCAACCGTGAGCGGCCAATCAACCACGTAATCCTCGAAGTCGTCGACATCGACTTCGGTTTCGCTGATCGTGCGGCCGCGCGCCGAAATGCCGGCCGCGTGCACCGTCTCGGGATCGCCGGAGACCAGCGGATGCCACCAGTAGAGATCGCGTCCCTCGTTGATCAATCGGTAGCCACAGGTCGGCGGCAGCCAGGCGATCTCGTCGACATTCTGCTTGGTGAGCTGAACGCAATCGGGCACAAAGTCCCAGCGGTTTTCGTAGCTGGCACAGCGACAACTCTCATTGTCGAGCAGCTTGCAGCGGATCGACGTGAAGTAGATGTCGCCGCTATCCCACTCCTCGAGCTTGTTGAGACAACACAGGCCGCAGCCGTCGCACAGGCTCTCCCATTCCGTTGTCGTCATCTCGGCGAGCGTCTTCGTCTTCCAGAAGGGTATTTTTTCCATCATTCCGTTCTTGCAACAGCTCCTCGCAAAATCGCGTGAGAGCTTCCATTTCTCTTGTTCTTGTCAGGCAAATCAACCAATGATTCACCAAGCTCCGGTTGCTCCGGGGCACTGTCGGCAGATTTGCCATAGTCCGGCGTCAGGTTCCCCCGACGTCGAAGTGACTGATCGGGCGGGAATATAAGACGTGACGGATCCGGACAATCCAGAAAAACGGCCGCGCAAGCAACGCCACCTGTTGCTGAAGATCGACTCGTGGATCGATTCGACCATCTGGAACGCCGGTTTTCGCTCGGCCGAAATCTGGGAAGACATCACCATCTTCTTTCGCCGCTTCCGCGTCCGCGGTTGGAAGCGCATCGTCTTTGAACTCGGCGGGGAAGGCCTGACGCTCGGCGCTGTCGCCGCCGTCCTGATGCTAACCCTTGCCCAGCCTGCCTTCGAGGCTACCAAGGAAGATTGGCGCAATCGCGGCGACTACGCCGTCACCTTCCTCGACCGCTACGGCAACGTCATCGGCCATCGCGGCGTCATCCACCAGAATTCCGTCCCGATCGATGAGCTGCCTGATGCACTGATCAAATCGGTGCTGGCAACCGAAGACCGCCGCTTCTTCGACCACTTCGGCATCGACGTCATCGGCCTCTTCCGCGCGGTGGTCACCAACGCCCAGGCCGGCGAAGTCGTGCAGGGCGGCTCGACGCTGACGCAGCAGCTCGCCAAGAACCTGTTCCTCTCCAACGAACGGTCGATCGATCGAAAGATCACGGAAGCCTTCCTGGCCTTGTGGCTCGAAGCCAACCTCTCCAAGAAGGAAATTCTCTCCACCTACCTGGACCGCGCCTATATGGGCGGCGGCACGTTTGGTGCTGCTGCGGCGGCACAGTTCTATTTCGGCAAGAGCATCACCGATGTCAATCTGGCCGAATCCGCGATGCTTGCCGGCCTGTTCAAGGCGCCGGCGAAATATGCGCCGCACGTCAACCTGCCGGCGGCGCGCGGTCGCGCCAACGAGGTGTTGACCAATCTCGTCCAAAGCGGCCTGATGACCGAGGGCCAGGTGATCGCCGCCCGGCGCAATCCGGCGACGGTCGTCGACCGCAACCAGGTAGAATCGCCCGATTTCTTCCTCGACTGGGCCTTTGATGAGGTGATGCGGTTGTCGCCACGCTTCCATCAGCATTCGCTCGTCGTCCGGACCACGATCGACATGGGCCTGCAGAGTGCGGCCGAAGATTCCGTCGAAACGTCGTTGCGCGAGTATGGCGAGAGCTATCACGCCAAGCAGGGCGCGATGGTCGTGCTCGAAAACGGCGGTGCGGTGCGCGCCATGGTCGGCGGCCGGGACTATGGCGAAAGCCAGTTCAACCGCGCCACCAAGGCGCTGCGCCAGCCGGGCTCGTCCTTCAAGGTCTACACCTATTCGGTGGCGATGGAGAGCGGCATGACGCCCGACACCATCGTCGTCGACGCGCCGATCTACTGGGGCAACTGGAGCCCGCATAACTACGCCAACAAATATGCCGGCCGTGTCACCATCGCGACCGCCATTGCCCAGTCGATCAACACCATCCCGGTGCGCCTCGCCAAGGAGAAGCTAGGCATCCAGCCGATCCGCGCGATGGCGAAGAATCTCGGGGTCGAATCGCCGGTGCGCGACGACGTGACGATCCCGATCGGCACCTCAGAAGTGACCGTGCTCGACCAGGCGACCGCCTACGCCGTCTTCCCGGCGGGCGGCTACCAGTCGCGCCGTCACGGCATCACGCAGGTTCTGGATTACGGGGGTGACGTCCTCTACGACTTCGACCGTGACGAGCCGCCCGCCAAGCGGGTGCTCTCCGAGAAGGCCGATACCTATATGAACCAGATGCTGTCGCGCGTCCCCTATGTCGGCACTGCGCGCAAGGCAGCCCTCGACAACGGCATCCTGACGGCCGGCAAGACGGGCACGACGCAGGCCTATCGTGACGCCTGGTTCATTGGCTACACCGGCAACTACACCGCCGCCGTCTGGTTCGGCAATGACGACTACACCTCGACCAACAAGATGACCGGCGGCTCGCTGCCGGCCATGACCTTCAAGCGCGCGATGGACTATGCCCACCAGGGCATCACCCTCCGGCAAATCCCCGGCACACAGCCGCTGCCGCCTGATAAGACGGTCAAGACCGTTGCCGCCGAGCCCGAGGAAGGCAGCCCGCCTCCCCTCGTTCGCCCGCGGATGCTCTCGGTCGATTCGACGCGTATTCTTAAGGACATTGGACAGGCGCTGAAGGCGGCCCCACCGCTTACGGCGCAAAAGGTGGCGAGCGCCGACTGAGGGCCACCACCTCGAGCTCAATAACGATCCCACGTTGCGAAAACGTCGCTTTGCGCCGATTGCTGCCGTTGAGATGTGATGTGCGCGCTGATAGTTTCGCCCGGTCCAGACACGAGCCGCGTGGGGCGGGCGCAACAAAATCCGACAATGGATTGGCTGCTCACTGGATGGCAGCTGCGCGAAGCACACGGCCGGTGCCAATGAGATTAACGGAACCCCACAACGTGTCCGCCAACGTGTCCGCTTGGTCACGAGCGGAATATCGCACGCTTCCGCTTTGCGCCAAGAGGCGTCATCGCGACTGATTGCCAAGAGGGCCCCCCTTGCGCGTTTTCACGTAGCGTTGGAAGAACCGGCCTTCGCCGAAGGCAGGCGGCCTCAGTCGCTAAGCTCCGCCTTTCCCCTTGCTCTTGCCTCTCAGACCAAGCAGTCGAACCTGCTCTCCGCAGGCTTTGAGGCTCATTCGTTGATTTCCGGCTCGACGAGCCTTGCCAGATTGCGAAGCGATTCCTGCCAGCCGAGATAGCATGCCTCCGGGGGAATAACGTCCGGTACTCCCGCCTGGACGACATCGAGTTCGGTGCCGACCGAGACCTTCTTCAACGTCACTGTAACCTCCATTTCACCAGGCAAGTTGGGGTCGTCGAATTTGTCCGTGTAACGAAGCTTCTCGCCTGGCACCAGTTCAAGATAGTTGCCACCGAAGGCATGACTTTTTCCGGTCGTGAAATTCCGGAAGGACATCTTGTGTGTTCCGCCGACGGTTGGCTCCAAATGGTGCACTGTGCAGGCAAACCCATTTGGCGGAAGCCATTTCGCCAGTGCATCCGGCTCGAGGAATGCGCGATAGACTTTCTCAGGACTGGCCGCCAGGACGCGGTGAAGACGTATCGTGTTGGGCATGATGCCACCTCCTATGGATAGAATACTATGAATGCCCCTAGGACGAACCAGCTTTTGCCAATCCGACAATGAGATTGAAATATTTGGTCTCAGCCTATGTCGGTCCTTCTCCCGTTTCCAGCAGGGCTGGGCAATGCATTCCTCATCCTTGCCAAAGCCGGACCAGTATAACAACCCGCGAATTGGGTCGGCCGGAATGCACCACAAGCGGCCTTTACGGGTTGCGGTTACCCCTTTATGACGGGCGGCGTCGTCCATGTGCCATCGACAATTTCAGTCTTCGGCCATCGGCTGCGCCTCTTGCAGAGGGCGGCGGACAGCCCAGCGTTGTTCCGTTTTGCCGGGATATGCCGCTGGCAGAGCCCTGCGCCATTCCGCGCAGCCAGAATCAGTGGTAACCCTTTCAACTGATTTGTTTCTCAAGGGCGCATAGTGTTTCGGTTTCCTCTCTTCATAGCGATGACTCTGATTATCGCCTTTGGCGGCGGGATCATGATTTCGCTCTACGCGCTGGATGCAACGGCTGGCTTCGGCGCGATCAAGCTCGGCGCTTGGGAAGCCTTCCCCGAACTGCAAACGGAAAGCGCCGACCCCTATGCGAAATCGCATAGAGCGCGGGCCGGGCGCCTGCTCTATGGAAATGCCGAAGGCCTGATGTTCACCGCCAAGGTCGACGATGCGGGCGATCGGCTGAATGCCGGCTGCAGCTACCGCATCA
The DNA here is from genome assembly GCF_000577275.2 of Rhizobium favelukesii. Classification (NCBI taxonomy): domain Bacteria; kingdom Pseudomonadati; phylum Pseudomonadota; class Alphaproteobacteria; order Hyphomicrobiales; family Rhizobiaceae; genus Rhizobium; species Rhizobium favelukesii. Next base: position 1,232,694 of record NZ_HG916852.1, on the reverse strand, counting down.
CAGGGCAGACGCCGCCTGCCCGCATCTGGACCCTGTTTACCGCAGACAATAGCGGCAACCCGGCCTCGCTGCGGCCAGGACTTCCCGGTGCGATGAATTCCTGGACGGTGCTGCGGCAGGCCGACAGCAGCTTCTCGATCGAGATTGCAGCGCACGCCCGGCCCGGAAATTGGCTGGCACTGCCGGCGGCGGGCACGTTCCAGCTCGTTCTGACCCTGTTCGATACCCCGACGGCGGGCAGTTCCGGCGTCATCGACCTTTCCATGCCGAAGCTCCAGAAAACCGGATGCGGCAATGCTTAGGGTCCTGTTTGCCATTCTTGCGGGACTTTTCGGGGCGGCGCTGCTGCATCTCGTCATCATCCTGTCGCTGCCGCACTTTACCGGCAGGGATGCCGCGACCCGCGTCGCTGCCGAGGGCGATCTCGACAAGTTCTACCTGCTGGGTGCTACCGATGACGCGGCCGGGCTTTCCAACGACGATCCCTTTGTCCGCACCGCGGTCTGCGCGTTCGATATCGAGGAAAGTCCGGTCCGCCTGACCGCCAAGGGCAATGTGCCATTCTGGTCGATCGCACTCTATGACGAGGCATCGAACGAGGTCTTCAGCATGAATGACAGGACGTCAGTCGGAGGCGCGCTCGATGTTCTGATCGGAACGCCGATCCAGCTGACGGAGCTTCGCAAGGCTTTGCCGCCGGATCTGCAGAAGACCATTCTCGTGGAAAGCACGCGTTCGCAGGGCTATGCGGTGCTGAGGACATTGGCGCCCCAGGCGAGCTTTGACGCGGCCGCAAGGAACTTTCTCGCGGAGGCCGGCTGCGACGAGTATGCCGGCTCCTCGAACTGAAGCAATCTCTCTATTTCTTTGCCCGCGAAACGCGATGCGCGGAGGAACGCTTCGAGCTTTCCGTGAGGCGCTCGTAACGCACGCCGGTGAAAAGCAGGATCTGTGCCTCGACTGGTTTCTTGCCCTTGCGGCGTCGCGTCTGAGACAGACGGTCCGCCAATGCGACGACTATTGCCATTCTCGTCTCCATGCACGGCCCGAGACGGATGAACTGCGCAATCTCACCCTGCCCGCCTATGCGAGCCAGCGCGTCCTGCAGAGCCCGACCGGGCTAGAAGGCATTCGCGCTTTTCTCACGGCACCTGTTTGAAATACCGTGATGTGAAACCGGACGACCGAAGCACTCGACCGCCGTTCATACCCGAATTGAGACATATGACGGTTAACAGATCGTTAATTTCATGCGTGGACATTCGCTGCTTGTACGACGCTCTGTAAACGCGCCGTGCCGTCTTTTGGTTTCAAACGTCTCACAAGAAGATTCAGTCCACAATGTCACAATGATATTAGCATTAATTCATATACTTAATGGAGGTTGTGTCAACGGGGCCAGCTGGACGTCAGTGTGGCAGGTCCCTGTCACAAAAATATCAATTGCGGTCCTCAGCGATACCGGTATGGTTGTACGATCGGCCAGGGTTTCGAGGCCGGTCGGCTGGGCGCTGTTCCGTTCACCACGGACAAGGAAGGGGCTAAAATGTCTTTGTTTATCGGTTCGACATTCTCCCCCGAGGACCTTGATGTGCTTCGCAATGCGCTCGATGCCTGGTGTGCGGAAAAGCGGATCGACATCAAGAGCCCCGAGGCGCAACTGGCAGCCTCCGCGGCCCTCGACCTCTACCAATCGGGAAACAATAACGCCGAAAGGCTCTTGGCGGCGCTGCGCGGACACAAAGGGCTTTAGTCTCGGACGCGGCCTCAGGCGATGGCGCCTTTCGGCACAATTTTAATAAAGTCTTCAGCAACCATTAACCCTGCCCATGTAGGATTTGTTCATAACCTATGTGGGGTAAGGGGCGTCTCTCTACGTCCAGTCCCGCGGCATCCCTTTTTTGCGTTTCCAGGGTGTGTTCTTGTGCGTGACCGGTTCCGAGACCTAGAGGCCCCATCCGCCAGCCGGAAGAAGGACGTGGTTCTCATGGCGACTGTCAGCAGCTTCGAGGGATTGCAACCGCCGACCCGCTCCGAACTGCGCCAATTCGCCGAACTCTTCACGCCGCTGTTTCAGGCATCCTCCGATGAGGCAAGGCGACAGGCCGTGGCTGCTCTTTCCCAATGCGCGCATATTCCGCCGGCCGTTGCGCTTTTCGTCGGCAGCCAGCCGATCGACATTGCGGCACCCTTCCTCACCTCCTCGCCGGCGATCGACGACGAAACCCTGATCACGATCGCGCGCACGCAGGGTAGCGCGCACATGAAGGCGATCGTCAGCCGGAATGCCCTTTCGCCGCGGGTCATCGACGCTCTGGTCGGTCTGCGTCAGGCCGAACAGCGGCTGGCGGCACCGGTCGAGGTCGAGGCGCCCAGTATCGTGCCACCCGAACCACCGGCTCCCACGTCCCTCGAGGACGCGGAAGCTGCCGCACGCCGCGCCAACGAAGAAGAAATGCGCAACAGGATCCGGGAACTGGCGCGTCACGTCAGCCGTCCGGACGGCGATCGCCTGGGGCTCAGGAACCTGTCGCCGATCCAGGGCGCACTGCTCGTCCGCTTCGCCCGCAACCGCGAGGCAGTGCTCTTTGCCAAGGCGCTTGCCGATGGGCTTTCCGCAAGCCGCTGGCTGGCCGAGCGCATCATGCTCGATATCTCAGGACAGCAGCTGGCGACCACTCTCATCAGTCTCGGCATGGATTTCCTCGAGGCCGTCTTCGTGCTCGAAAGGCTCTATCCTCACCTCGCGGAACCGCAGCACAGCGTTACGCGCGCTTGGATGGTGCTGGACGGGCTCGATCCGGAAGAGTGCAGTGCCCGCGTCGAAGCCTGGCGCCGCGCGGACACCTACACCTACCTGCCCGAGGAAACAGAAACGGCCCACCCCGCCCACGAGGTGCCGCCGGCCCGAGACAGGCGCATCATCGGCCGCACACGCTGATCCTGTCTAGAGCGGGTTCTGACGCTCATCGACAAGCGGAACGATATCGCCGAGATCCTCGGCTTCCAGCTCGATGATCCAGAGGTCCGGGTCAAACTTCCGCTCGCGCTCGAGCATTTCCCTGATCCTGTCAGGCTCTTTGCGCGTCAACCGCTGCTCGAACAGCCGGGCGCCGGTCGTTTCTTCGTCGAAAAAACTTTGTGGAGCAGGGCCATAAAGCGTCTCAAGACCATCGCGGAAGTGCTGGCGGATGAAGACGGCGCCTGCCTCGTCGGCGCCCTTCGCCTCGACAGCGGCAAAGCCGCCCTTGGCGAAAACCCGGCGCAGAAGGGCGGAGACAAAGATGTCAGTGCGTAATCTCATCGGCGTCCTATAGCAGACAAACGGGCAGTGGCAATGCTGCGGTCGCCCCGAGCGATTGATATTGGTCCTCGCCCGAGATTCGCGCTATAATTGTGTCGCTACTGCGGCAACCTTTAGAGCGCGCCAATTTCCTTGAGCTTCTTCAGGACCGCCTCGCTGGGTTCACCGTTCTCGGGAAGGTTGTAGTGCTTCTGGAAGTGGCGGATGGCGGTGCGGGTCTGTTCGCCCGGCACGCCGTCGACGCCGACATTGGCATAGGCCATGTTGCTGAGACCCTTCTGGATCTTCAAGACGAGGTCGACGCTCGACAGTTCCGCCGATTGGACTGCCTTCCTTGCGGGTGTCGGCGCGGTCTTGATGTTTCTTTCGGCACTGCGGATGGCGGCGGCGACCGGATCCTCAGAGGATTCCTTCGAGGTCACGTCCTCGGGCGGCTTTTCCAGCGGAACCGCCGAGGGGCCGACCGAGTCCGTTCTCAGCGCTGCCAGCACGTCGGGCGTCGCGTCGCCCGTCTGCGGCATGCCCACGGTTTCCTCGAAGAAGAGGATCGCCGCACTGGTGCGCGGACCAATCACGCCATCCGGCGTGCCGTTGTAGAGGCCGCGCCGTACCAGCTCGGTCTGGATGTCCATGACGATCTGGCTCGGCCGCTGGCCACCGGGAGCGGCCGGCGGCGTCGCATTGGTCTGCGTGGCGTCGGCCTCGTCCTGCCGCTCGATCTTGAAGGTCGTGACGTTGCCACTGTGCTCCTCGGCGGCCGGGCGGCCGCCAAGCACATTCGGGAAAAGCGCATCACGCGTGCGCAGGAACGGATGCGGATGTGCGCCCGGCTGATACCAGAGCGCGTTGGCGGCAACGAAGCTGAAGATGACCAGGAAGGCTGCAGTGCCGCCAGCAACCGACGGGTTGCGGCCAATCACGCAGCCCAGCGCGCTTGCGCCCCGCAGTCCCAATCCGCCAACGACGGATGCCCCGGTGAGAAGCAGGCCCGGCCTCTGCTGCCGGCCCCTCCTTCCCTTAGGCGATTTTCGCTTGCTCGCGGCCATCGAAAAGCCCTTCTTCCAAAACACCGACAAGCGCCGGCGCAGCCTTCAGTCGCGGCGGGAACTCGACAAGATCGTTGCGGGCAGTACCCGCAGCCGGAACGCCAGAGCCATCCGCTGCGATGGAAATCGTGATGATCGTGCCGGAGCCCGGCGTGCTGGCGATAGCGAAGTCGCCACCATGCAACGCCACCAAACCCTTCACCAGCGACAGACCGAGCCCCGTGCCTTCGAAGCGACGGCTATAGTCGTTCTGGATCTGGACAAAAGGTTGGCCGAGCATTTCCAGCTTGTCGCCCGGTATGCCGATGCCGGTATCACTGACGGAAAGGTTCAGAACGCCGTCGCGCATCGAGGCATCGATCGAGATCGCGCCGCCGGCATCAGTGAACTTCACGGCATTGCCGACCAGATTGATCAGGATCTGCTGGATCGCGCGCTGATCCGCAACGACCTCGTCAAGACCGCGCTGCACGCGGCTCGTCAGCGTCACACCCTTGGTCTTCGCCTGCAGCGCCAGCATTGCCTCGCAGGAACGGACGACGGCAGCAATGTCGAAGGGTTCGAGGCATAGCTCGTAGCGGCCGGCTTCGATCTTGCTCATGTCGAGCATGGTGTTGACGACCGAAAGCAGGTGCGCGCCGGAGTCCCTGACAAGACCGACATATTCCCGCTGGCGTTCGTTCTCAAACTTGCCGAAATACTCGCCGAGCAGAATGTCGGAGAAGCCGAGGATGGCATTGAGTGGCGTGCGCAGCTCGTGGCTGACGGCGGCGAGGAACCGCGATTTTGCGTCGTTGGCCGTGCGGGCGTCGGCGGCACGGCTCTGCGCTTCCTGCCGCAACTGCTGCTCCATCGAGACGTCGCGCAGCTGGGCAATCACGCTGAAGAACACGCCGTCGCTGTCATGCCGCGCCGTCAGGTCCATGCGCAGATAGGCAAACTGCCGGTTGTCGCGCGAAACGGACGGGCGCTCCAGGCGCAGGTCGACGGCGGCCGTCGCCTCGCCCTGGCGCAACTGATCCAGCGCCTGCAGGAAAAGGATGCGGTCGGAGACGTGTATCTGGTCGACGAAGCCCTTGCCGATCGGATCGCGTATCCAGGCGAGATACTCGCGCTTGTCGCGACCGCCGACGGTGGTGACGTTGCCCTGTGGGTCGAGGAACAAGGCGAGACCGGCCGTTGCCTCCATGAAAAAGTCTTCGGCAATGGGCGGGGCGACCGCCGCCGTTGCCGTGCTCTGGCGCGACAGCGCAATGCTGCCCACTGCGGAGAAGAGGAAAGCCGCGCACACGGTCGCGACACCTACCGGCAGTGCGACAGCGGGACTGGTGACCAGGGAGAGCCCGACGGGTGCTGCAACGAGAGCCGCCGACGACAGCAATGCCAACCGGCTCAGGATCATCAGTTCGCGCTGGCGCACGGCCGCACCGCCGCCTGTGCGGGAGAGCCAGCTTCCGACTACCCGGTCCACGAGGGCTGCCGCCCGCTCTGCGATCTTACTCATTACACGCACGCAATACCCGCCCGAAAAAGGCTCTTTACCAAGGCGGACAATAGGCCTTGGGCGCTTAAAGAAAGGATAAGGGAAAAGCCGCCTCCGCACCGCAAAAGAGCGAAATGTCCCGTTTTTGGGCATCTGAAAGCGGCTTTGGTTTTTACGGTTAACGGGCGGTAAGCGACGGATTTCGCTCACATTTCGGACTGCCATTAACCTTTGTGGCAGCTTCGCCGCAAGGTTTGCCTGCAATTACAGGAGGTGGCCCGCCACATGCTTAACGACACTCGCTACAATTTGACTGAAATGTGGTGCAAATCCCGTTCATTAAAATTCGAGCTAAATTTGCCGCAAATGCCGACGAGTTTCGAAAACTGGCATTCGCAACTCTGCTCTAAGGTCAAAGCACACCGGAAGACCGGACCGATTCGGCAGCAAGACCGAACGGCAAATCAGGATGGGCAACGACGATGTGGTTTCTGATCAAAGGATCATTCTGGTTCGGGCTTGTGCTCGTGCTCTTGTCGTTTTTCAGCGGCGAAAGCTCTACAGGTCCCCGGCCGAAATTGCAGGTTTCCGACGCCTTTGTCGCGGCGACAGGTGTCTATGACTATGTGACCGGCATGTGCGGCGAGAAGCCGGAGGTCTGTGTCAAGGGCGCCGAGACCATGACAGCCCTCGGCCACCGGGCTCGCGAAGGCGCCCGTGTCGCCTACGAGCTGTTGGACAGCCGCTTCGGCGACGATAACTCCGTCAAACCTGCCGTTGCGACGATCGCGCCGAGTGCTCCTGTCGCGGCGCTTGCACCGGCCCGTGCCGAGGCCCAGACCGCGGCGCAGGAACGGACCGCAGCCCTCAACCAGCCGCTGCCCTATCGCCCGCCGGTTGATGACGGCGACGAGGCCGTCTCCGACACCGTGACGACCGGCACCATTCCGCTGCCGACGCCGCGCCCCGCCACCTGAGAATTCCACTAGACTTCCCGCAACCAAGCTTGCGCCGACGATCCGCACGACGCGGAACGTCTCGTGCCTGACGTGCCTGCCCTGTTTATTTTCAGCCTTTGCTGCGCCGCGTGGATGCACATCCTCTGCGGCGTTTCTTTTTAATGGTTCAAATCTGGCCACGTTTCACCTATATGAATCTTGATAACGAAAGGCCAGAATGCATGACGTCCCTCGAGCAGATCCTCGATGATTTCTCCTTCCTTGACGACTGGGAAGACCGCTATCGCTATGTGATCGAGCTTGGAAAGGCGCTTCCGGACCTTCCCGACGACCAGAAGATATCGGCCAACAAGGTGATGGGCTGCGCCAGCCAGGTCTGGCTGGTCACGCACACCGAGGGGGACCCGGACAATCCGGTGATGACTTTCGAGGGCGACTCCGACGCGCATATCGTGCGCGGGCTCGTAGCCATCGTGCTGGCGACCTATTCCGGCAAGACGGCCTCCGAGATCGCTGCGCTCGATGCCTTCGACGTATTCTCCAAGATCGGCCTTGTCGAACACCTTTCCTCGCAGCGCGCCAACGGTCTGCGCTCGATGGTCAACCGCATCCGCGAGGAAGCACTCGTACGCGCAGTGGCTTAGGCGGCCGCCGACACCAGTCACGAATACAATTCTGGCCGATAGCCCTCAGCACCCCAATGCTCCATGCGCGGTCGGCGCGCCGGTGCGGGCGGACTATAATGCCGTAACAGCGCCTGTCGGCGAGGTCGGCCATGCCGCCACGCTCTCCTTTCGCGCGACTTGCATGGTCCGGCTCCCAGGAGGCGGTGATCCGGGGACAAACAAATGGATGCATGGGCAACGTTCTGTCGATCCCGCTTCTCATTTTTTTGACGGGCGGAGATAAATAGGATTATTTTCCCCGTTCCTATCCTCCAAAAACACAAAAGCCGGGCTTCTGCCCGGCTCTTCAGATCATGTTCTTGGCAACAATCAGCCGCGGCCGCGCTTGCGACGCTGGCCGAGCCCCATTTCCTTTGCGAGGCGCGAACGCGCTTCAGCATAGGCCGGCGCTACCATCGGGTAGTCGACGGGAAGTTCCCATTTCTCGCGGTATTCTTCCGGCGAAAGGCTGTGGTGGGTCATCAGATGACGCTTGAGCGACTTGAAGTTGCCGCCGCATTCCAGGCAGGTGATCTGCTCATCCTGAACGGATTTACGCACCGATACAGCCGGCTTCTGCTTCTCGACAACCGCCGTTGCAGGTTGCGGCGCCGATGTATTGCTCAGTGCCGAATGCACGTCCGAGATCAGGTTGGCAAGATCGCCAACTGGGACCACATGGTTGCTGACATAGGCGGCGACAATATCTGCGGTAAGCTCCACCAGCAATTCCGGCCCGCTACCGGCTGCAGTATCCGTCATAATACGTTTCTCCTGTTTTAATGCTCCAAAGGTCTAAGCCTCGTCAGCCAAGACCGTCATCGTAGAGCGAACAGCAAAAAACTCAGGCTACGGCTACCTGTTTCGAAAAACTGAAATCCACCCCTAGATTCCTGAGGCCGAAACCCGTTTCTTATACTGCCTGATTTCGAATTAGTACGCTATCACGCAGTCCACTTCCTCAAGTAAACACTGAAATGCAAAGCCAATGAGGAAATAAGCAACGTCATTCTAATTCAATATCAGAACTCTACTTGGAACACCAAATATCACCGTTTTGCGAAAACGCCAATTATTATTTCATATATATCTACCGAAAAATGCCCAACTCGCAAGAATTGTCTGCCCTACACCCAAACATTAACCATTAAGAAATCTGCAAAAGGGTGCAAAAATCAACTTAAAATACTGAATCGGAAGCGCTCTCATCTTTTGGCGAGGTCATCACGCACCGATTGAGGGCCAAGACGGTGTCCTGTCTGGTGTGCCGCTTTGGCGAGAAGATGCGCCGCGACCGGCGCGGTTAACAGAAAAAAGACGAACCCGGCCAGCGCCCGCGCAAAGACCGCAACCTCGCCCGACGCGACACCGGCGGCGAAAAGCAGCATGCCGGAACCGACCGTTCCTGCCTTGGAAGCGGCGTGCATACGCGTATAAAGGTCCGGCATGCGCACGACGCCGAGAGCGGCGACGAGGGCAAACAGCGAGCCTGCAAGCAGCAGGAACGTCACGGCAAGCGCGACCGCGTAGTCCATCATGGCTTGCCCTTTCTTTCCTTTGCGCGGCTGCGTTTGGCTGCCACTTTGGGCTTTTTCGAGGCACCCGCGGTTTTTTCGCTGTGCCGTTCTGCAACAATGCTGCGCGACATCACGAAACGCGCGAAGGCGACCGTCGCCAGGAAGCCGACCAGACCCAGCGAGATGGCAATGTCGATGTAGAGACTAAAGCCTGTTTTGACCGCCAATACGGCAATGAAGCCGATCGCCGTGCCCGAAAGCGTGTCGAGCGCCAGTATCCTGTCCGGCAGCGTCGGCCCGACGACCAACCGCCAGCCTGCCAGAAGAAAGGCGACGCCAAGGATCATCAGAGCGACCCCGGCGGCGGCGGAGACGATGGCAAGCGGCGCGATCATCGGAAGGCCTCCATGATCCTGCGTTCGAAACCGTTGGCGATATCGCGTTTGGTCGCTTCGGGATCGGCACAATCCAGCGCATGGACATAGAGCGTCTTGCGGTCCTCGGAGACATCGACCGACAGTGTGCCTGGTGTCAGCGTGATCATGTTGGCAAGAAGCGTAATCTCGAAATCGCGATCGACAGTCAGGGGAAAGGCGAAGATGCCGGGTTGCAGCCGCATGTTGGGCGTCAGCACCGTGACGGCGACCCGCCAGGCGGAAATCGCCAATTCCTTCAAAAACACTAGGGCGAGATGCAGGATTGCCCAAGACCGGCGAAGATATCGCCTGCTACCATAGGGCTCGCGCACAATGGTGAGGCACAAAGCGCCGAGAGCAAAGCCGAATATGAGATTGTGCGGCGAGGCGCTGCCGGTGACGGTAGCCCAGGCGATGGCCAGCAGGAGGTTAAGCAGCAGGGCAATCATGGCATCGCTCCGCCCGGGAAGACCGACTGCAGATAAGTCGTCGGATCAACGAGACCGGTGGCCGCCGCCTGCGCCAATTCCAACAGCCGCTCCGGCAGAATGCCGAAGCCGGCAATGAGGGCCGTGAGGATCACGAGCGGCAGCCCCGCCTGCCAGCCGATGGAGGCTTCCGGCTGCGGCGCTGCGGCCGGCCGCCAATAGGCGAGCAGGAACACGCGTCCGAAGGCGATCGTCATCAGGAAACCGCCGATCAGGATCGCGGCGGCCAGCCACCACGCGCCGACATCGATCGACGCCCGGACCAAGACCACCTTCGGCCAGAAGCCGGAAAGAGGCGGCAATCCACAGGCGGCGAGAAACAGGATGAAAGACACGGCAGCAAAACTGCCGCTGCGACGATAGAGCCCACCAAGGTCGGTCAGCGAGAAGCTACCAGCGAGCGCGGCTGCCTGTCCGGCTAAAAGATAGAGCGCCGTCATCAGCAGCATGGAATGCAAGGCGTAGAAGATTGCACCCGAGAGACCGCCCGGCGTGCCGAGCGCAATGCCGACCAGCATATTGCCGATGCCCGATATCACCACGTAGCCGAGCAATTTGCGGATATCGTCCTGCGCCAGAGCGCCGAGCGCGCCGAAGACAATGGTGGCCGCACCGGCCGCGGCGATCACCAGGCTCAATTGCTCGCGCTCGACTGGCAGCAGCATCACCATGATGCGGATCAGAGCGTAGACGCCGACCTTGGTCAGCAGACCGGCAAACAGCGCCGACACGACGATACGCGGCGTGTGATAGGAGGCCGGCAGCCAGAAATTGACGGGAAAGGCGGCCGCCTTTATGGCGAAGGCCAGCAGCACCAGAGCTGACAGGGTCATCAGCGGCGCGGTGTCGCGCACACTTTCCACCTTGCCTGCGATATCGGCCATATTGAGCGTACCGAAGACCGCGTAGACAATGCCGACTGAGATCAGGAACAGGGTCGTTCCGATCAGGTTCAGCACCGCATATTTCAGCGCCCCGTCGATCTGCCCGCGCTCCGAGCCGAGGATCAACATGCCAAAGGACGAAATAAGAAGTACCTCGAACCAGACGTAGAGGTTGAAGACGTCGCCGGTCAGGAACGCTCCTGAGACGCCTGCCATCAGCAGCATCAGGAAGGGGAAGAAGCCGTAGCAGCGACCGCTTTCGGTCACATCCTTCAGTGCATAAAAGCCGCCGGCAAGCGCCGCGACGGCGGCAGTCAGGGTCATCAGCGCGCCGAAGAGATCGACGGTGAAGGCGATGCCGAAGGGAGGAAGCCAGCGCCCCATGACCATGGTCAACGGGCCATGCGCGACGACCTTTGCCAACAGCGCGGCATCCAGCAAGACCAGAACGGCAAGGCCGGGAACGGCGACCAGCGCCTGCAACCGCGTCGAGTTGCGCATCATCAACAGCGCAGCGCCGAGGGTGAGGCAGAGCGCGACGGGTGCGATGACAAGCCAGTTCGCCAAAGGCACAGGCGCCGTCACCATCGCAGCGGAAAGATCGGTGATCGTACTTGCCGGAGCCGCCATCTAGTACCCCATCGGCGGCAGCGGCGGATCGACGGGTTCGGCCACCCGCATCTCGTCGGTGTTGTCGGTGCCGATATCCTGATAGGCGCGATAGGTCAGCACCAGGAGGAAGGCGAGGAAGGAAAACGAGATGACGATCGCCGTCAGAATCAGCGCCTGCGGCAACGGATTGGCGGCGGCGGCCGGAAGCGCATCGAGATTGGCCGGGATGATCGGCGGCACCTCGCGCGTCAATCGTCCGGCCGTGAACAGCAGCAGGTTGACGGCGTTGCCGAGGATGGCGATGCCGAGCATGATGCGGATCGAGAATTTCGATAGCATCAGATAGATCGCGGCGGCGAAGAACAGACCGACGAGGATCGCAAACAGCGGCTCCATCACTCGACCTCCCTTTCTTCCAGCGCCAACGCGATCGAGGTGATGGCGCCGACCACCACCAGGTAGACCCCGATATCGAAGAGCATGACGGTCGAGAGCGGCACCTCGACGCCTGATATCTCAGGATAGATCCACAGCCCGGTCATGAACGGCACGCCAAAGCCAATCGACAGCAGGCCGGCGCAGCAGGACATCAATAGTCCGGCGCCTGATACCGACAGCGGATGGAAAATGATGGCCCGGCGGACGGCGCCGACGCCGCGGGCAATGCCGAAGATCGCCAGCGCCGAGGCCGCGATCAGACCGCCGATGAAGCCGCCGCCCGGCTCGTTGTGGCCGCGCAGGAGGACGAAGACGGAAAAGAGCAGCATCAGCGCCGTCAAAACCGGGGCGATCGTGCGGAAGATCAGCGTGTTCACGGGCGCTCGACTCCCAGATCCTCGGGAGCATCCGGATCGTTTTCCGCAAGCTTCCGCTCGGTCTGCGCGCGGACGCGAATGAGGGCGAGGATGGCAAGGCCGGTGATGGCGACGACGGCGATCTCGCCCAGCGTATCGGTACCGCGGAAATCGACGATGATGACGTTCACGACGTTGGCGCCGTGGGCGATCGACTTCGAGTGGGTATTGAAGAACTCCGTCAGCGCGTTGTTGAACGGCGCCTGCGTGGCTTTCATCAGAAGCAGCGCGAAGCCGCAGCCGCAGGCCATGGCGATGCTGCCGTCGAGTATCTTCTGGCCGAGTGGCCGCCGGTCGGTCGGCGACAATCGAAGGCGGGTCATGACCAAAGCCAGGATGACGACCGACAGTGTCTCCACCATGAACTGCGTGAAGGAAAGATCGGGCGCACCGAACAGCAGGAATATGATGGCGACGGAGAAGCCCTGGATGCCGAGGGAGACGATCGCCGTCAGCCGGTCGCGCGCAATGACAACGCTCAACAGGCCGAGCACGGCGAGCAGGAAAATGGCCCATTCGTGAATCTGGACCTCTCGCGGCCAGACCGGAAGCGCAGGCATTTCGCCGTAGAGCCAGAGCGGTACGAGCAGGATCGTGGCGACGCAGAGGAAGGTGCAGGTGATGTAGAGTTCAAGTCGTCCTGGTTGGACAAAACGCGTCACGCGGACCGACAGGCTGACGAGACCGGCAATGAAGTCATCGAACCAGCGATCCGGCCCCGGTCCGAGCTTGCCTAGTACCACTGCCATCATCCGACGCGCTTGGTCGATTCTCCAATAGACAAGAATGCCGAGCGCGATCGTAAGGGCGGAAAGAAGCAGCGGTACGCAGACCTGCGGGATCAATGAAATCTCGATCACGCTCGACGAGCCCCGGATTGCCGACGCCGCCGGAGACGAGATGTAATGATGAAAAGTTGCCGAGAAGACTGCACCGATCAAACCGAGCAGTGCCAGCACGACGGGACCGGCCCACAGCAATGGCGGCGCCTCGTGCGGGTGCTTCGGCGTTTCCAGAACAGACCCGAGAAACGGCTTCAGCGTCACCGCGAAACCGATCGCGAACATCAGCGCGTTGCCTGATACCGCAACCAGCGTAAAGACGATCGATCGCGGGTCCCCATGGGCCAGCGCGGCATAGATTTCCTCCTTGGCGAGGAAGCCAAAAAATGGCGGCAGGCCGCCCATCGAAATCGCCGCGGCAAGGGCGGCAGCAAATGTCAGCGGCATCGCCTTCCTCAGGCCGCCGAGCCGGGTGATGTCGCGCGCGCCGGTCTCATGGTCGATGATGCCGGCAACCAGGAACAGCGCTCCCTTGAAAAACGAATGCGCTACGAGGTAGAGCGCCGCGGCCTCGACCGCATAGGGGGAGCCGAAGCCGGTCAGCAGCACAAGAAGGCCAAGCGACGAGACGGTCGTGTAGGCGAGTTGCAGCTTGAGGTCGGTCTGACGGATCGCAAGCAGCGTGCCGATGATCAACGTCGCGCCACCAAAGAGCGGCAGCAATAGCTCCCACGCCGGGGTCCCGCCCATCACCGGATTGAGCCGCATCAGGAGATAGACGCCCGCCTTCACCATCGTCGCCGAGTGCAGGTAGGCGGAAACCGGTGCCGGCGCCTCCATCGCGTTCGGCAGCCAGAAATGAAACGGAAACTGCGCGGACTTGGTGAAGGCGCCGCCGAGAACGAGGATCAGGATCGGCAGGTAGTACGGATTGGCGCGCAGCAGATCGCCGGACTGAAGCAGCGTCGACAGCTGCGTGGCATTTGTCGTGCTCCAGATCAGCAGTAGGCCCGCCAACAGCAGTAGGCCGCCGCCACCGGTAACGACAAGCGCCTGTAAGGCGGCACGACGGGCGGCATCGCGCTCGTGGTCGAACCCGATCAGCAGGAAGGACGTGATCGACGTCAGCTCCCAGAAGACGAAGAGCATCAGCAGGCTGTCTGATACGACGAGGCCGAGCATGGCGCCCATGAACAGGAAGATGAACGAGAAGAAACGCCCTTGATCCCTGTGCCCCTTCAGATACCCACCGGCATACAGCACGATCAGCGTGCCGATACCGGTGATCAGCAGCGCAAAGGTCAGTGAAAGACCGTCGAGTAGCCAGGAGAAGCGGAGGTCGAAACTCGGCACCCAGGCATAGCCGCCGGTAATCACCTTGCCGGCCGATATCGCCGGCAGCAGGCTGGCGAAGTGCGCAAAGGCCAAAAGCGGCGCGAGCGCCAAGAGCCAGGCGGCGCTTGCACCAAAGGCGCGAACGAGAAAGGGAGCAACAACAGCGCCGAGAAGTGGCAGACACAAGGCCGCAAATGTCAAAGCCGTGACACCGGCCATGTGCCCTCCTCTGCTGGCAACGCTTCGTGGAACCGGCGAAAGCCGGAAGTCCCGTCAGGTGTACGAGAACAGGAGCGCGGTCACAAGCCTTGTTCGACCAGGAGCAACTTGCGGCGGCGGGATACCCACAGGGAACGGGTTCTGCCCGCATCTTCCGAGGGCTTCATACCGCTTTGCCGAGATCGGCATCCCTTGATCCATGCTGCTTCCCGCACCACATTGCTGTCGAAAATCAAAGCCGTACCCCCCGGCGCGAAAGGAACAAGCCATGGCCGATACGACAATCGCCAAAGTTCACAAGACCGACGCGGAATGGAAAGAGCAGCTGACGCCCGAGCAATACCGGATCACCCGGCAGCATGGCACCGAGCGTGCCTTCACCGGCCCCTACTGGGATTCGTTCGAGACCGGGCTCTATCGCTGCGTCGGCTGCAATTCGCCGCTATTCCGTTCGGATACAAAGTTTGATGCCGGCTGCGGCTGGCCGAGCTATTTCGAGGCGGTCTCGCCCGACGCGGTGATCGAGCATCGCGATACGAGCTACGGCATGGTCCGCACGGAAATCCGCTGCGGCACGTGCGATGCCCATCTCGGGCACGTCTTTCCCGACGGCCCGCCGCCGACCGGCCTGCGCTACTGCATCAACGGCCACGCGATGGTGTTCGAACCGGGGAAATAGCGCCTCGGCCCGGAGATCAAGTTCGAGGACTACCCTTGAAAGCGCCCGACGACGGCCAGAACGCTTTCATCCAGCGACAAGCGCGACGTGTCCAGTATCTCACAGCCCTTGGCCGCCGCCTCGCGGCGGAGGAAGGCTGCCCAGGCCATCATCTCGGCGTCGGCAAGCTCGGGCTGCCGGCGCTCGACCGCCAGGCGATGCCTTCGTGTCTCGTCATCGCAATCGGCCAGCAGCGGCAGATAGGGGATGCCGGCAACGGTTGCCGCCTCCTCCAGGAAAGCAAGGCGCATCTGGCCTTCGAGCAGCTGATTGCGGCCCGACCGCTGAGCTTCTGCAAGACTCTCCAGCCATTTGAAGGTCATGGCTCGCTGCCAACCCGCCGGCGAGCCGTGGTCCGCCGTCATCTGCCCGAGCGAGGGAACGCCGATGTCATCGAAATAGTAGACATCAATCTCACCCGTGAACCGGGCGGCAATCGCCTTGGCGATCGCCGTCTTGCCCGATCCCGAAGCGCCGGTGAGAACGATAAGGCTCACTTCGTAACCCTAAGCTCCATGCAGGTCAGGTCAAGCCAGCGGCCGAACTTGGTACCGACTTCCGAGAAGGTTCCGGCAACGCGGAAGCCGAGCTTTTCGTGCAGCTTGATGGAGGCCGCATTCGCCGCCTCGATGCCGGCGATCATCACATGGATGTTGGCGTCGGCGGCGCGCTCAATCAGCGCCCGCATCAGCAATTCGCCAATGCCAGCGCCGCGGCGATCCTTGTCGACATAGACCGAGTGCTCGACCGTGTGGCGATAGCCGTCGAAAGCCCGCCAATCGCCATAAGAGGCATAGCCTGCGACCTTGCCGTCCATCTCGGCAACAATGACCGGAAATCCCTTCGCCTTGCGGGCCTTGAACCATTCGATGCGGTTGTCGAGATCAACCAGTGTTTCGTTCCAGATCGCCGTCGTATGCTCGACAGCGTGGTTGTAGATATCGCGGATGGCTGGGAGATCGGTTTCGGTGGCGTCGCGCACGAGAACGGCGTCGGTCATATCAGGTCCAGTTTCAGTTCGGTTCCGGCAAGCGGCATACGCCCCGCATTCAGCGTTGTAAACCAGCGAAATCGTGCACCGGAAGCGATCGTCCGCGACAGGGTATGGCGTCATTGCGGAGGGAACCATGATCGGCCGTTTCGTCATCCTGTTTTGCCTCGCGGCGACGTCTGCGCTGGCCGAGGATTGTCGGCCTTATGCCAATGCCCGTTTCGGCTATGCCGTCGACCTTACAGCCGGCTTCACGCTCGCCAACGACGCCGACAACGGCGACGGCATGACACTGCAATCGGCAGACGGAATGGCCAAGCAGGACAGCTGGCAGATCAACTATTCGAAGCCCTCAAGGACATTCGCCAGCTATTCCGGCACGCGCAAGGATCGCACTTTTTACGCGCGCGCCGTGGCTCTCTGCCACGATGCGATCGGATACCTCATGCTGGAGTATCCGAAGGCGGCGCTGAAGGCATATGATCCGGTGGTCCAGCATCTGGACAAGACATTGGCTGCGCCACCGCGGTGCTGGGGTCAGAGCCCCGCGTTCGCCATGCTGAAGCAGGTGAGTACCGCTGAATAGTGCACGGCCGCCGCGGCCACGACGAAACCGTGCCAGATGGCGTTCTGGAAGCGCAACTTTTCCCAGACGTGAAAGATGACGCCGAGAGAATAGATGACGCCGCCGACGAGGATCAGGAGCATCGATACGTAGGGGATGCGCTCGGCCACCGGTCCGGCCACGAAGATGCCGCTCCACCCCATGCCGAGATACAGAAGGATGGCGACCTTGTCGAAGCGCCCGGGAAAGGCACATTTCAGGAAGATGCCGAGCGCAGCGATCGCCCAGATGCCGATCAGCATCCCGAACAGAAGCGGACTGTCGGCGCCGCGTTCCAGGAAAGGCGTGTAGGTGGCGGCGATCAGGATGAAGATTGAGGAATGATCGAGACGGCGAAGGAACCACTTGGTGCGCGAGACCGGCCAGGCATTGTAGGAGAAGGAGATGCCGATCGTCAGCACCAGGCCGATGCTGTAGATCCATGCGGCGGCGAGTTCGGCATGGGAACTCCAGAGAGTGGCGTAAAAGATCAGAACGGTCGCACCGATGAGCGCAAACGCAAGTCCGACGCCGTGGACGACGCCGTCGGCGATAAGCTCGTATTTGTCATAAGCCCAGCGGATGCCGTTGAACTCCGTCATGCAGGAAACCCTCATTATCTCTCAAATCGTGTCACCGAAACGGAGTACGTGCAACACAACAGGTGTACAGGCCGATAAACATTCGTGAGCGACGAGAGGCGGTTATCGACTGGAGGTAAATCGATTTTCGGGATTACGCAAATTCAAAGCGTTAGAGTGTTCTTTGTGCATTTTATATGGATGCCCAACGCTCTAGACGGGCAGCCCTACGGTATCAAGCCTCGGAACACCATCGAGTTCGAGACGGATGAGGCCGCGCCCGGCGCGGACAAGGCGAACGGGAGTGCCTTTTTCTTCAAGCCTACGGCGCAGCAGGAGGAGGCGGGTTTCGAGATTGTCCTTGATCTCTGGCAAGCGCAGACTGTCGGAAAGGCGGATCTCGCGATTTGTGAACTCAGTGCGCCCTTCCCGGAGCCAGAGGCTCAGCATCATCATCAGCATACGCCCGGCCACGCCCTTGATGACATAGGCATTATCGATAAAGACACTATCGTCGTAGGCATGATGGACGACCCGGAAGCTGCTTTGCAGGTGGGCTGGCGCCTTGTCTGCCTTTGCAACCTTTTGCGTTTCGCTGGCGAGGCGCTCGCAAAGAGCAAGCGTCGCGGCGGCCTGGCGGGCGACAACAGTCATCACCGCCTCGTCTTCCTCGGAAAAAGCAAGGCGCTGGCGGCTTTCGGCAAACAGCACTCCGAGGAGGACGTCTTGCGCCATGACGGGTACTGCCATCTGGCTCATCGCGCCTCTCATACCAGGCAGAACGATGGCGCGGGTTCTCTCCTCATCGACGGAAGATGTTCGGATCGCGGCGCCATAGCGCCGCACACGGCTCATGTCGCTGACCTTGACGAGCCGCCGCTTGACGGCCGCGGCCCCGATGATGCCTTCGCCGACGGCGGCTTCCGACCCCACGCCGGAGCGCTCGTAACCGCGACTGCCCACGGTTGCCAGAAGCCTGCGTGCTTCGTCATGGAGCATGAAAAGCGTGTTGGTGTAGCCGAATTCGCTCTCCAGCCCGCTCAGGACGACGTCGATGGCGCCGCCCACATCGTTCTGAATGGCGATCCGGTCGACAAGTCGGCTGAGCGCAATCAGTTTGCGCGAAGGCTCCTCGACGGCCTCCTTCTGCAGAACAACCGGCGAAGGAACACTAGCGATCGACAGCACGCGGAAGACGTCGAGCCCCTTCAGCTTCATAATGCCGCCCATGCCGACCTGTTCGCTGCTCGCCTGCAGCTGCGTCGCCACCCGATCGAAAAAGACGCCGTCCTCAAGTGGATGGGAAAAGACGATGTCCAACCGAAACTGACCGCCGTTCCTGGCATCGACGAGAAGCAGATTGGCGTAAGGATTGGCCCTGATGTTGTGGGCCGTCTTGGCGAAGAACTGGTTCGAGAGCGCCACGTGATCGCTGTCGATCATGATGACATGCGAGAGGTAGGAGATGTTCGGCCTCCCATCGCCCGACGACGTGGCGATGATCGACGGGATAACGCCTTCGAAGCAGGCCCGCAGATCAGAGAGGTGAAGCGTCATGCGACACCCCGCAGCAGAGCGCCGGCGCCTGGACCGGGCGTCTGGAGGTAGACGTCTTCGACGTCAAAGCGGATGACGGCGGCTTTGGCGTTGACGATCCAGGGCGCGGCAAGCTGTGGTTCCACACCGAGACCTCCGAGCGTGTCGACGATGTCGTCGACATAGCGGCGCGAGAGCCGGATATCCTCCTCAGCCGCTGTTCGTAAAGTGCCCCGTCCTTTCAGTTGATAGGCAACATAGTCCGAAGGGCGAACGAACGTCGCCGCAATGTGGCCGGTCGCATGGATGTTGGCGATACAGTCCGGCCATTGCCATTCCGAGACGATCACTTCGACCATACCGCTTCCTTTCACCACCGTAGCGCCGGCACCACGAGCGATCGCGGCGCGATTGTGCGTATCGCGCGTACCGATGATGATCATCACCGGGCTTGCGATGAACCTGGCCAACTCTGCGTCAAGCACCATTTCCTCCCCCCGATCCGTCCACCGATCGTATTTAGCGATTTTTTAAGAACGGCTTCCACTGACTTAGGAAGCATTTAGCAACAAGCATTCGAAGTGGCGACTATAGAGAGGCTCCCGGCACAAAAGGAGCAGAAAAATGACAGGCAATCGCCTCGAACGCATGCCCGACAATACCGTCGCCATCATCGGCGCTGGGCCATCCGGCCTCGCCTGCGCTCGCTGGCTGCGTGCGCACGGACTGGAACCGCTTCTCTTCGAAGCAGCCGACCAGCTCGGCGGGCAGTGGAACAGCCTGTCGCCGATGAGCGGCGTCTGGCCCGGCATGCGGACCAATACGAGCCGTGTGACAACCGCCTTTTCCGACATGGACCATATCGAGGGCACCGCCACCTATCCGCGCCACGACGAGATGCTCGCATATCTGGAGCGCTACGCAGAGCATTTTGATCTACTGCCCCGCATCAGAACGAGAGCGCGGGTGGAGCATCTTTTACGCGGAGACGACGGGCTTTGGCAGATCCACTCGAATACAGACGGAGTGATCCGCAGGGAGGTTTTCAGGCGCGCAATCGTTGCCACCGGCCGGCACGTTGCGCCTGATGTGCCTGATATAGCAGGCATAGAGAGCTTTTGCGGTTCCTTCGGCGCCGCGCACACGAGCCATTACTGCGGGCCGGAACGCCTGCGCGGCAGGTCAGTAGTCGTTGCCGGATGCTCGATCAGCGCTCTCGAAATTGCCGCGGAAATCGCCCTTGCCGGCGCTGCGCAGGTGACTGCGAGCTATCGCCGCCAGCGCTACGTGCTGCCCAAACTCATCAAGGGGGTGCCGACCGAATCCGTCATGTTCACGCGTGCGGCAGCCATCGCGGCGCAACGCTGCCCACCCGACATCGCCGCCGAAGCGCTGAAGGCGATGGTGCTCAACGCGGCCGGCAGCCCTGAACAGTTCGGCGCCCGCAAGCCGCATGAGAACATCTTCGCTGCCGGCATCACGCAATCGCAAAACTTCCTGCCTGCCGTTGCCGAGGGGCGGATCGTGACGCGGCCATGGATTGAACGGATCGACGGCAGAACCGTGCATTTTGCCGATGGAAGCGCTGTTGAAGCGGATGCGCTCTTGCTGGGCACCGGCTATCGGCTGTCCTTACCGTTCCTGTCGCCGGAGCTCGCCGAGACGGTGGAGCTCGACACGGCGAACATGACGCTTCACGACTTCACGCTCCATCCCGATCTGCCGGGCCTCGCCTTTGCGGGATTGATCGACCTTATTGGTCCCTTCTTTCCAGCGATCGAGCTGCAGGCACGCTGGATCGCCTATTCCTTTACGGGTATTGCGGCGCGGCCGACTCCCGAGAAGCAGGCGATGGCTCTGTCAAGAAGTCGCGCGGCTCGCACGTTCGGACCCGCGGTGCCGACGCATGTCGCAGCCCTCGCCTTTGCCCGCAACGCTGGCATCGAGCCTTCCCTGGAGCATTATCCCGAGCTGGAACGGGCGCTGCTCTTCGGCCCGCTTTCAGCAATTTCCTTTAGGCTCGAGGGCCCGGACCGTCTGCCGAACGCATCCTTTCTCGCAAAAAAGGCCGCCGCGGAGTTCGGCGCGATCACAAGCGAGGATTTTACCGCCGAAGAACGCAGCATTCGGGACATGCTGCGCGCTGCCGCTGCGACGGCGGCGGCTTGAAACGCACCACAAGGGGGCGGCCGCGCAGACCGGATCGCTCCCTTGTGGTAAAGCGTGCTAGCCCTGGCCCATGCAATCCTCGCAGAGTGGGGCATAAGGCACGGCGCCGAGACGCTTCGTTGAAATTGACTCGCCGCAGCGGACGCAGGTGCCATACGTGCCTTTCGCGATCCGATCGAGAGCGGCGCCGATGGCGCGCAGCTCTTCCTGGCCGGCCTGGCCGAGCCCCTCCAGCACTTCGTCGTTCTCGCTCTCGACCGCGCGGTCGTCGCTGTCCTGCTCCTTGGTGCGTCCGAGATCGCCGTCGATGCGGCTCAGCCGCGATTCAAGCTCACGCTGGCGGTCGCGTAGGATCTTCTCGTATGTCTGCGTGTCGCTCATGGAAGTTCCTCCATCGGTCCTGTGCCATTTTCTCCTTAGCGCTGCCTGTCGACCAGCACAGAGCATTTGGCATGCCTGACGACACGGTCGGCGGTGGCGCCGATGAAGTAGTTGCTGAAGTCGGGGATATGGGAAGCGACGATGATGAGATCCGCATCATGCGTTTCGGCCGTGGCGAGGATGCTATGGGCCGGGCGGCCGTGGCCGATTTCGATCATTGCGGGTATGCCGCTCGTGCGGATCAGCATTCCGAGCTTTTCCTGGGCATCATCGATCGCGTTCTGCAGCAATTCGGCCGGCAGATCGATCGCGACATAGGTGGGAACGTCCTCGACGACGTTGAGCAAAATGATCTCGCCACCCGTATCAAGGAGCGTGGATGCTTTGCGGAAAGCCCTCTCGCCGCTGTGCAGCGCGCCTAGTTCGATTGGAACGATGATTTTCTTGTACATTCAGGCCCTCCAGCGCCGCCGTTTCTAACGGCCACATCCTCTCAGGAGATAAATAAGGCGCTTTGATCAAGATCAAGATCGCGCGGATTTTTGTCAACGATCGTCGAACGCTCAATCATCAAAAACAGGGCTTCTGTGAACAATCGGAATCCGCCATATAGAGAGCAAGTACAGCGGCCAAGGGGACCTCTGAGGCATATGGACCGGCGCAAATTCCTTGGTATCGCTACGGGCGGCGCTCTCGCCGCCAGCGCCGGTACGACTCCCTCAGCCAAGGCAGGAGATACGCCCATGAACACCGAAACGTCCTACGCCCTGACGCGCCCTGCCTATGTCGACCAGTCGCACCTCGTCGTCACCGACCTGCCGCTGGTGTCCAGTTTCTACCAGTCCATGCTCGGCCTGAAGGTCATCGAGAAAAGCGCCAGCGGCGACGTGCTCGGCGTCGACGGCGCGCCGCTTCTGGCGCTGACGACGGGCAAGGATGTCCGCATCGCGCCGCGCAATGCCGCCGGCCTCTTCCATACGGCCTTCCTGATGCCCAACCGCACCGAGCTCGCCCGCTGGCTGCGCCACGCCGCACATAATAATGTCGCCCTGGACGGCGCATCCGATCACCTGGTCAGCGAGGCCATCTATCTCTCCGACCCAGAAGGCAACGGCATCGAGATCTATGCCGACCGACCGCACGAGCAGTGGAAGTTCCATCCCGACGGCCAGGTGGAGATGGCGACGCGGCGTCTCGATCTGCAGTCGCTCTACAACAGTGCGCCCGACGATACCTGGAACGGCATGGCCGACAGCACCGCAATCGGCCACATCCACCTGCAGGTCGGCGACATACCCGAGGCCGACGCATTCTACCGCGATGTGCTTGGCTTGAGGCTGATGGCGCGCTATCCCGGCGCCAGCTTCTTTGCCACAGGCGATTACCATCACCACGTCGCCGCCAACATCTGGAACAGCGCCGGCGCCGGCGCCCGCGCCGAGGGGATGACCGGCCTTTCCGACTATGCCCTTCGCTTCAACGACAAGGCCGCGCTCGACAATGCCATCGCCAAGCTCGACGAGCTCGAGATCAGGAGCGAGAAGCGCAATAGTGGCGTGTTCCTGCACGACCCCTGGGGTATCGGCCTGACGCTGTCCGCCTGACCCTCAGGAACCTGAAGGGGTTCTGTGCGTTTCCGTCGCGAAGCACCTGGGCTTCCGGGGATCGTCTATCCATGGGAATTGCCAACGGTATCCGCAAGCAGGCCAGCAAGATCACAATGGGCGAGCGCTCTGTCAGCGCCTGGGCCGAAAAACTGAAGCAAGACACGGAGGAGATGCCGCAAGCGCCGATGCACCGCGTCGAAAAGGACGGGCTTGATATCACCATGGCCTGGGCTGTGATCGGCATCTTTGCGGTGCTCGCTCTTTCGGCCATCTACATGATGTCGCTCATTCTCGTTCCGGTGACGCTTGCCGTTGTCGTTGGCATGATTCTCGGGCTACTGGCGGAAAAGCTCAGCAGACTCGGCGTACCGCGCATCACCAACGCCGTCATCCTGTCGACCGGCGTCGCGCTGGTGATCGTCCTCGTTGCCAATTCGCTCGCCGGACCACTGACGACGCTTGCCAACGAGGGCCCGGCCTTCGTCGAGAAGACGTTCAACCGGCTGATGCCCTATCTCGAACAGATCCGGTGGCTGCATATCACGCCGGAGACCTTCCAGGGCGGACCGATGTCGAGCGACAAGCTCCTCGAGAATACGGGTAACGTGCTGCATCTCATCAGCGCCAACCTGACCCCTGCCCTTGTCCAGGCGTTGATCTTCTTCGCGGCGCTGCTGCTCTTCCTTGCCGGACGTGTCAGCCTGCGCAGATCGATCATCATGGTCTTTCGGACGCGTCCGCAGCGGCTTGCCGCCATCCGGGTGATCAACAGTGTGGAACAGGTCCTCGGCTTCTACTTCGCCACGGCTTCGTTGATCTATCTGTGCCTGGGCGTCATGATGACGGTGATCGCCTATCTCGGCGGTCTTTCGGCGCCGGTGCTCTGGGGCTTCTTTGCCTTTCTTTCGAGCTTCATCCCCTATCTCGGCATTGCCTCCATGACGCTCGCGGTGGCTGTAGCCGGCATCATCACGCATGACGGCCTGCTGGTCGGCCTCATGCCAGCCGCAGCATTCTTCATTGTCCACCTCATCATGGAAAATCTGGTCTTCCCGGCGGTGATGGGGAAGCGCCTGGAAATCAATCCTTTCGTGGTGTTTCTGGCAATTCTGTTCTGGACTTGGATGTGGGGCGCAGTTGGTGCTATGCTCGCGCTACCACTATCGCTGATTGTCATGACCATCATCGATGAACTTTTCATCGAAGAGAGACTGCAGCCGCAATTGCCGAAATAATTGAGGTAAGACGCGTCAGATGGCCGAAATCAATCTTGCAGGGTCCAGCCACAACCGGCTGAAGAGTGGCATCCCCCCGTGGAGCCACGCCGGAACAAAACCCGCCTACCAGCCACTTCAGGACAATCTCAAGGTCGACGCCATGGTGATCGGCGGAGGGATCACCGGCGCGCTGCTGGGTCAGCACCTCTCCGAACGCGGGCTTTCCGTGATCATCATCGACCGCGAGACGCCCGGTCTCGGCAGCACGGCGGCGAGCACGGCCATGCTGCAATGGGAGATCGACCGGACGCTGAGCGAGCTCGAGCATGTCTATGGTTTCGAACGCGCCGTCGGTATCTACAGGCGAAGCGCTGCCTCGGTCGCAGGTCTCTCGAAGCTGATCGTCGCCCATCGCATCGCCTGCAATCTGCTGCCTCGGCAGTCGCTGCTCCTGACCAGCAACCAGGAGGGCGCCCGCGATCTGCACAACGAGGTCGAGCTTCGCCGCCAGGCGGGCCTGCCCAGCCGATATCTGGAGCATTGCGATCTCTTTACCGAATTCGAACTCGATCGCGATGCGGGCATCCTGTCCCGCGGCTCGGCGGAGGCCGATCCGCTGCTCCTGACCTGGGCCCTGCTGGACATTGCCGTAAAGCAAGGCGCGCGTCTCATCGGCGCCTCGGTCACCAAACTCCATAGCGAAGGTGGGCGGGTGAGCGCCGAGACCGACGGCCCGTTCGTCATCGAAGCCGAAACTGCAGTGCTCGCCACCGGCTACGCCATGCCGGGCATCGATATGCCGAAACTGCATCGGACGACGTCGAGCTGGGCACTTGCAACGATGCCGCAGGATCCGGCAATGCTGTGGCGCGACCAAGTGCTGATCTGGGAAGACAGCCATCCCTATCTCTACATGCGCACGACGCCGGACGGGCGGATCATCGCTGGCGGCGAGGACGACGATACCGTCGACCCCGCGATCCGCGACAGCAAGCTTGCTGAGAAGATCGTGACGATCCGGGAAAAGATGAAACGGCTCTGGTCAAGGGCTGACACGCGTGTCGCGACGGCGTGGTGCGGCACCTTCGGGGAGACTTCGGACGGGCTGCCGCTAATTGGTGCCGTTCCCTCGATGCCGCAGGTCTATGCCGCTTATGGCTACGGCGGCAACGGCATCACCTTTTCCTATCTCGCGACGCAGGTGATCGGCGCAATGATCGGCGGAGGATACCGCGACTGGTTCGACGATTTCGCCCTGGACCGTGACGCGCCGGATGTACCTGGACATGCGAGCGTCAGTGAGGACCGCACGCAGAGCGCCGTCAACTAATCACTGCGTCGTCTGGTCGTCGCCGGTATCCTCGACATCCTGCAGGCGGACGAATTCGACGCCCTTGGCCTTCAGGTCGAGGATCGCCTTGGCAACACCCTCGCCCGCGACGTGGGTAGGCTGGTTGATATGGGAGATCACCACATCGCCGTCCTTGGCGGCGGCAATCCGCTTTTCCGTGACCGCCGCACCGAGCAGCGAGCCGCCGTCGCCATTCACGGAATAGCCGGCGATGCGGTATCCCATTTCGCGGATCTGGGCGATCGAGGACAGGTCGTATTTGGCGGTCGAGCCGCGGAACCAATGCGGCGGGGCAATGCCGGCTGCGAGCATCGCATCGGCGCCGCCTTGCACTTCCTGGCGCACGGCCTCCGGCGACCCAGCAGACGCAATGCCATAGATGGAGACCGGCTTGTCCACGGCTGGAATATGGTTCTGGCCGTGGTTCTCGAGTTCGAAAAGAGCGGGGTTCTCAAGGAAGACCTGCAGCGCCTGTGGATTGTGCTTCAGCCAGCGTGCGGTGACGAATATGGTTGCGGGGATCCGCTCGCGAACCAGCACCGAGAGGATGCGGTCGTCAGCCTTGCCCATGCAGGCGTCGAACGTCAACGCCACGCGCGCGTGGCCCTTGACGTCGGAACGGGCAATGCGCAGATGCGGCTCCATGAGCTTTGGCTGGGCTGCCATCTTTGGCGGCTGGGCGATGTTCTGTGGTGCGGTGATTGCGGGCGTTTCCTGCGGCGGGAGAGCGGCCGCGATGGAGGCGGTGGAGGCGATCAGCAGCGCCGGAGCGAGAAAAATTCGATTCATACCAAAGAGAAGCCGTTCATTGTTCAAGCGCTGCATAACGCACCCAGCGCGCCGGCGCCATGTGGTCTGATGCCGCTTGCGGTCGCTCCTGCGATTTGCCGCCAGCATTCAACGAAGAGCTGATGCCTGAGGACTAAGGCTTCAGAAAGGCAAGGCAGGCGAGCGCTCTGATCCCTCGATCAATCATAGAGGTAGTACTTTTCCCACTTCTCCTTCGGCACCTTCTCGCCGATCTTATAGTCAAGCTCGCGAACATTCATGTGCTGCGGACCGGTGATGCAGGTGTAGGACAGGTGATACCAGTCGCCCTTGCTTCGGAACACGGCGCCAGGTGCGTCCAGCTTGTTGTCACTGGGAACGGGATCCTTGAAGGTGTAGGCGATGACCTTGTCGGGCCTGTAGCCAGTATCGTCCTTGTTGATTCGGCTCATCGCCTCAGTGTCGCAGCTCTGTTCGAGCCGGGTCGCGGGGTCGAGCTTTTCGAGTTGCTTCTTGATTGCGGGATCGACTGCGAACGCTGGAACCGCAAGGCTAAATGCGGACAGAAGCAACACAAGGCGTTTTGGCATTACAGTGGGATTCCTTTGCATTCTCATTCCGGAATCGCCTGTGGACGACCGGGGCTTTCACGGTCGAACAGGGGATAAATTCCGGGCGACGTAGCGGACTTTCTTAAACAATATGGTGACATCAAGGCAACGTGAGCATTCCTTCGGTTTTGTCACGGAGGTGCGTTCGGCGCTTGATCCGATGCATCCGCGCCTCTATCTCTTGCCAACCTGACACCACGTATCCGGAGCCTTCGTTGACCGTCTTCAAGAACATGCCGAACCCGCCCGTTGCCGCCAAGAAGCCGCTTTCTGATACGCGCCACGGCATCACGCGCACGGATGACTACGCCTGGCTGCGGGCGGACAACTGGCAGGCGATGTTCAAGGATCCCACGATCCTCGATCCGGCGATCCGCCAGCATCTGGAAGCCGAAAACGTCTACATGAACGCGGCGATGGAGGACACCAAGGCGCTGCAGAAGACGCTGTTTGCCGAGATGCGCGGCCGTATCAAGGAGGACGACAGCTCCGTGCCGATGAAGGACGGCGACTATGCCTACGGCACCTTCTTCGTCACCGGCGGCGAACAGCCACGCTATTTTCGCATTCCCCGCAACGGCGACGTCAAGGTCGAGACGATCCGCGCCGTTCTGCTCGACGGCGACAAGGAAGCGGCCGGCAAGGCCTATTTCAGGCTGGCGGGCCTCGACCATTCGACCGATCACAGCCGCGGCATCTGGGGCTATGACGACAAGGGCTCAGAATTCTATACGCTGCGCGTGCGCGATCTTGCGACCGGCGAGGACCTTCCCGACGTGGTCGAGAACACCGGCGGCGGCGGCGCGTGGGCACCTGACGGCAAGAGCTTCTTTTATTCCGCACTCGACGAGAACCATCGTCCCTCAAAGGTCTTCCACCACATCCTCGGGACGCCCCAATCCGACGACCGGCTGGTCTATGAGGAGAAGGACGCCGGCTTCTTCATGGGCGTCGGCGGCTCGCTGCTCGACGATTTCATCTACATCGACATTCACGACCACGAGACGTCAGAATACCGCCTGCTCTCCACCAAGGATCTGACGGCGGAGCCGAAGCTTGTTTCCGAGCGCGAGGAAGGCATCGAATACTCGATGACGGAAGGCGGCGATGTCTTCTACATCCTGACCAATGACGGCGACGCCAAGGATTTCAAGATCATGGAAGCGCCGGTTGAAAACCCGGGCAAGGCGAACTGGCGCGAAGTCGTGCCGCACAAGCCCGGCACCTTGATCATCAGCCACATGGCTTTTGCCCGGCATCTGCTCTGGCTGGAGCGCAAGGACGGCCTGCCGCAGATCATCATCCGCGACCGGCGCACCGGCGAGGAGCACGCCATCGCCTTTGCCGAAGAGGCCTATTCGCTCGGCCTGCAGGGTGCGGCGGAATACGACACCGACGTCATCCGCTTCTCCTACTCCTCGATGACGACCCCGTCACAGCTCTATGACTACAACATGGTGACGCGCGAACGTACCCTCCTCAAGACGCAGGAAGTGCCCTCCGGCCACAATCCCGACGACTATGTCACCCGCCGTGTCTTCGCGCCGGCCTGGGATGGAGAACAGGTGCCGGTCACCCTGCTCTATCGCAAGGATACGCCGCTCGACGGGTCTGCACCCTGCCTGCTCTATGGATACGGCGCCTACGGCATTACCATTCCGGCCGGCTTCAACACCAACTGCCTGTCGCTTGCCGACCGCGGTTTCGTCTACGCCATCGCCCACATCCGCGGCGGCAAGGACAAGGGTTTTGGCTGGTACGAAGACGGCAAGATGGAGAAGAAGACCAACACCTTCAAAGACTTCATCGCCGCCGCTGACTATCTGAATCAGGAAAAGTTCACCTCCTACGCGAACATCATCGCCGAAGGCGGTTCGGCCGGCGGCATGCTGATGGGGGCCGTTGCCAATATGGCGCCGGAGAAGTTTGCCGGCCTGATCGCCGCCGTTCCCTTCGTCGATGTGCTGAACACCATGCTCGATGACACGCTGCCGCTGACCCCGCCGGAATGGCCGGAATGGGGCAACCCGATCGAGAGCAAGGACGAGTACGAGCAGATCGCCGCCTACTCGCCCTACGACAATGTCGGCGCGAAAGCCTATCCGCCGATCCTGGCGCTCGGTGGTCTGACGGACCCGCGCGTCACCTATTGGGAGCCGGCAAAGTGGGTGGCGCGGCTGCGCGAAAAGACCACCGGTTCGGCGCCGATCCTGCTGAAGACCAACATGGATGCCGGCCATGGCGGCGCCTCGGGACGCTTCCAACGGCTGGAGGAGATCGCCTTCGAGTACGCCTTCGCGATCAAGGTTGCTGGGAAGGTGTAATCGGCTGGAGGAGCCCGTGACGGTCTATGTGGCGCTGTTGAGAGCGATCAATGTCGGCGGCACGGGCAAGCTGCCCATGACGACGCTGAAGGCAATTTGCAAAGAGCTCGGCTTCAGCGACGTGCAGACCTACATCCAGAGCGGCAACGTGCTGTTCCGCTCCGACGAGAGGGAAGCCGAGGTCGAGCAAAAGCTGGATGACGCGCTTGGAAAGGTGCTCGGCAAGAAGCCCGGCGTGATGCTCCGCAGCCGCAAGGAGCTCGAGGCGATCGTCGCCAACGCGCCCTTTCGCGACGCCAAGCCCAACTATCTGCTCGTAAGCTTCCTGCCCGAGGCTGCACAGAACGATGCTCTCGACGCGATGGTCGCGCCCGACGGCGAAGAGGCGGTTCTGGCCGGGCGCGAAATCTATGTCCACTTCCCCATCGGCTCCGGCAAATCGAAGCTCAAGCTGCCGGCCCTGAAGCCCGGAACGGCGCGCAACCTGAATACGGTACGCAAGCTCGCCGAGATGGCTTGGGCGATGGAGGACCGCTGAGATTTCGCTGTACCATCGCGGGAGTCTATTTTAGAACATACTAACTCATCAGTTACGTCGCAACATTGTCTTTCGTCCGGCTGAGGAGATACGATGGCGACCTACCGACGCAGCTTACCGCAGCTCGAGGGCGGCTTCTTCGTGACCGATGGCGGCATGGAGACAACCTTCATCTTTCTTGACGGATTGCCGCTGCCAAACTTCGCATCGTTTGTGATGCTGGCCTCGGAGGAAGGGCGCGATCGGCTGCAGGCCTACTATCGCCGCTATCTCGATATCGCCCGCAAGCATGGCGCCGGATTCATCCTCGACACGCCGACATGGCGCGCCAATCCGGATTGGGCCGGGAAGCTCGGCTACACGCGCGAAGCCTGCACGCGGCCAATGTGGGCAGCGTCTCGCTGCTGGCAGGATTGCGCGGGAGATACGAACAACCGGGACAGCCGATCGTCATCAGCGGCGCCATCGGGCCGCGCGGCGACGGCTACAAGGCCGGCGACATGGATGCCACCGAAGCCGAGGATTACCACGGCGTCCAGATCGGCAGCTTCGCCGAAAGCGATGCCGACATGGTGACGGCCTTCACACTGACCAACATCGACGAGGCGATCGGCGCGGGCGGCCGCCGCCAGGGCCATGCCCTGCGCGATCTCCTTCACGGTCGAGATCGACGGTAGGCTGGTGACCGGGCGCAGCATGCAGGAGGCGATCGAGACGACGGACGCGGCGACTGGCGGTTCACCCGCCTACTACATGATCAATTGCGCCCACCCAACGCATTTCGCCGAGGCGTTTGATCCAAAGGCCAACTGGACGAAACGGATCCGTGGGCTGCGGGCCAATGCCTCACGCATGAGCCACGCCGAACTCGACGAGAGCGAGACGCTTGATGCGGGCGATCCCGTCGATCTCGGACAGCACTACAGACAACTGATGTCCCGGATGCCGCAAATCAGGATCGTCGGCGGCTGCTGTGGCACCGATCACCGGCATGTGGCCGCCATCTGCGCGGCATGCCTGCCGGAACCCACCCACGCCTGACGGGCTCAGTGCTCGGCGGCGTGTGCCGCCTTGCCCGCATCATGACCGCTGATGTCGGCGCCGGCGCTGCGCGCAAAGCGCAGATTCCAGAAGGTCGCCGTGATCGAGATCGCGGTGACGAAGAGGAAGGCGGCGGAGAAATCGTGGAGCTGCGGCGTCTCGCTGCCGTTGACCGTCATCGACGTGTGCAGCGCCAGCGCGCCGACGCAGATGCCGAGCGACAGCATCAGCTGCTGGAAGGTCGTGTAGAAGCTGGTGGCCGAGCTCATCCGGTCGCGGTCAATCTCGTCATAGGCCACCGTGTTGTAGGCCGTGAACTGGAACGACATGAAGAAGCCGCACATGACGAGGAACGCGAAAATCAGTGCCAACGGCCAATCCGGCCGAAAAGCGGCGCAGAGCGCATAGCCGCAGGTGGCGATGACGCCGTTCGCGACCAGGCTGTTGCGGAAGCCGAAGCGGCGCAGCACGCGCGGCGCAACGGCTTTCATTGCCATCGAGCCGAGTGCTGCGGCGGTAACTAGCTGGCCGGCCTTGGCGGCCGAGAGGCCGAAGCCGAGCTGGAAATAGAGCGGCAGCAGGAAAGGCTGCGCGCCTTGGGTGATGCGGGTCAGCGAGCCTGCGATAACGGAGGTGCCGAAGCTCGGTACCTTCATCAGCGAGAAATCCATGATCGGCGACGGATGGCGGCGGGCATGCTTGAGGTAGGCGATGCCGAATAGCATCCCGACCGCAATGAGAAACAGCGAAAAGGCCGCTTCGCCCGGCCGGCTGGAGCTTTCGAAACCGAAGAGCAAGGAGCCAAGCGCGATGCCGGAGAGGATGAAACCGACCGTATCGAACCGACGTTTCGACTCACCCTTGAAATCCTCGATGAAGATCGAGACCAGCGTGAAGCCGATGATGCCGATCGGCACGTTGATGTAGAAGATCCAGCGCCAGTCGAGATAGGTGACGATCAGGCCGCCAACCGGCGGGCCGAGAATCGGGCCGATCAGCGCCGGCACCAGCAACCACGACATGGCATTGACCATGTCCTTGCGGTCGACGCTGCGCAACAGAACGAGGCGACCGACCGGCAGCATCATGGCGCCGCCGAGACCCTGCAACAGACGCGCTAGAACAAGACAGAGGAGATTGGGCGACAGCGCGCAGAAGATGGAGCCGGTGACGAAGACGGCGATCGCCGCGCGAAAAACCGTGCGCGAGCCGAAGCGATCGGCAATCAAGCCGCTTGCCGGAATGAAGATCGCGAGGCTGAGGAGATAGGACGTCAGTGCAATGCTCATTGACGGAGCGCTAACGCCGAAATCACGCGCCATGGTCGGCAGCGCCGTCGCCAGCACGGTTGCGTCGAGCTGTTCCATAAACATGGCGCTCGCAACGATCATCGCTATCACGCGGAAATTGGGCTTGGCGCGCCCGATGGCGGCTGCCTGGTAGATCTGATCCGACATCGTCAGGGATCACTCGCAATGGCGTGGCCGGCGCGGAAGCGTGGCCGCGGTATGGTATGGCGTGATGCCAAAAGAGGATTGAGGATCTTTGTATACGCCCGCAAATGTGGCGTCGTTATGCTTATATGGAAGGGCAGCCGTGCCCGCAGGGAATGGCTGTGCAGCATTTGCGTCTGCGCGAGATATCGCGGCGACGCGTGGCGATGGACGAGGCGGCTGTGGCGGCACCCGCGACCACCATCGGACCGGCCGCTCCATCCAAGGCAAAGGCTCTCGGCCGCTTGCGTCATGCATGCCGGAGCCCTACCTAGGACATATGACGATCATTCCGAAAGCGTCCACCTCGCGGCCATTCACCTTCGACAACAGCTATGCGCGGTTGCCGCAGCAATTCTTCACGCGCCAGGTCCCCTCGCAGGTGGCCGAGCCGTGGCTGATCAAGCTGAACGAGCCTCTCGCGGCCGAACTCGGCCTCGATGTCGAGATGATCAGGCGCGACGGCGCTGCGATCTTCTCGGGCAACCTGTTGCCTGATGGCGCCGATCCGCTGGCGATGGCCTATGCCGGGCACCAGTTCGGCTCCTTCGTGCCGCTGCTCGGCGACGGGCGGGCGATCCTGCTCGGCGAGGTCATCGACCACAACGGTCAGCGCCGTGATATCCAGCTGAAGGGCGCGGGCCAGACGCCTTACTCCCGCCGCGGCGATGGCCGCGCCGCACTTGGACCGGTGCTTCGGGAATATATCGTCAGCGAGGCGATGTATGCGCTCGGC
Organism: Rhizobium favelukesii; assembly: GCF_000577275.2. Lineage (NCBI taxonomy): Bacteria > Pseudomonadati > Pseudomonadota > Alphaproteobacteria > Hyphomicrobiales > Rhizobiaceae > Rhizobium > Rhizobium favelukesii. The sequence goes on along the minus strand of NZ_HG916852.1, from coordinate 1,199,464 downwards.
GTATCGGCGACCCGAGCGCTTGCCGCAGTGTCGACCGGCCAGCCCGTCTATCGTGAGAGCATCCTGCCGGGCGCAGTGTTCACCCGCGTTGCGGCGAGCCATATCCGCGTCGGCACCTTCCAGTTTTTCGCCGCCCGCGGTGATACGGACGGCGTGCGGGCGCTCGCCGACTATGTGATCGACCGGCACTATCCGGAACTCAAGGACAGGGACAACCCCTATATTGCCCTTTACGAAGCCGCTTGTGAGCGTCAGGCGGCGTTGATCGCCAAGTGGCTGCATATTGGCTTCATCCACGGCGTGATGAACACCGACAACATGGCCATTTCGGGCGAGACGATCGATTTCGGCCCCTGCGCCTTCATGGACACCTACAATCCCGGCACGGTGTTTTCCTCGATCGACCAGCGCGGGCGCTACGCCTATGCCAATCAGCCGGGCATCGGCCAATGGAACCTGGCGCGGCTCGGAGAAACGCTGCTGCCGCTCATCGATGCCGATGCAGAAAAGGCCGTCGAGCTCGCCAACACCGTGATCCAGCAATATGGCGAGCGCTTCCAGATCCATTGGCTGCGCGGCATGCGCGAGAAGATCGGCCTGGCGACCGTCGAGGACGGCGACCTGGAGCTCGTTCAATCGCTGCTTGCCGTGATGCAGGCGCAACAGGCCGACTTTACCCTCGCCTTCCGCCGGCTCTCCGACGCCTCAGGATCAGGTGGCGAGGCATTGTTCCTCTCGACGTTCCGCGACCCCGATGCGGCGCGCGAATGGCTCGCCGGCTGGCGCGAGCGCCTTACGCGTGACGATAGCCGGACCGAGGACGACCGCGCAGCGACAATGCGCGCTGTCAATCCCGCCTTCATTCCGCGCAACCACCGCATCGAGCAGGCCATCAATGCGGCGGTCGACGATGCGGACTTTTCGCTCTTCGAAGCGCTGCTTGCCGTGCTCGCCAAGCCCTATGACGACCAACCAGACTTTGCGGCCTACATGGAGCCGCCGAAGCCGGAGGAACGCGTGCTGCAGACCTTCTGCGGTACGTGACCTGGCGCGAACCCTCTCCATCCTGACACCTATGGTCGCAGTTGACGGCGTTTGCGACCGCCCTATCTCGCTGATTTGCGGACATTTTTCTCGTTCTGATCGCACCCGGCTAACCTCAGCGGGAGTCTTCCCATATGGCAATCGTCATTACGTCCATTCTTTTCATCCTGATTGGCCTTGCGCTCGGCGGCGGCGGTCTTTGGCTCGTCATGCTCGGCGGCAGCGTCTTTTATGCCTTCGCAGGCGCCATGTTCCTGCTGACCGCCATCCTGCTTGCGATGCGCCGAGCGGCCGCCTTGTGGGCCTACGCGGCGCTCGTCATTGTGGCGCTGGCATGGGCGATCTGGGAAGTCGGCTTCGACTGGTGGCAGCTTGGACCGCGCGGCGGACTGATCATTCTTCTCGGCTTGTGGTTGCTCACGCCCTGGATCCGCCGGCCGCTCGGCTTTCTCAGCCCGACCGGGATCTCCTATGGGGCAAACCCCTGGCCGCTCGCCATACCGGTTGTGATTGCGATCACGATCGCCGGCTATTCGATGACCACCGATCCGCACCGGATCACGGGCACTTTGCCGACCGAGGCCGTCACTAGCCCCGCGACCTTCGGCGGTGTTGTGCCCGACGAAGAGTGGCATCAATACGGCCGTACACTCTTCGGTCAGCGCTACTCGCCGCTTGACCAGATCAATGTCAGCAACGTCAAGGATCTCAAGGAGGTGTGGCGCTACCAGACCGGTGATGTGAAGCGACCCGAGGATGTCGGCGAAACCACCTATCAGGTGACGCCGCTGAAAGTCGGCGACACGTTGTACCTCTGCACGCCACACAATTGGGCAATCGCGCTCGACGCCAAGACTGGCAAGGAGAAATGGAAATACGATTCCAACTCCGGCATGAACCCGAACCGCCAGCACCAAACCTGCCGCGGCGTCACCTACTATCGCGACACGGCCGCAGCCCCCGGCTCGGCCTGCGCCGAGCGCGTGTTTCTGCCGACCTCCGACGCTAGGCTGATTGCGCTCGATGCGGCAAATGGCCAGATCTGCACGAGCTTTGCCGAAGATGGCGTGCTGCATCTTGAAAAAGGTATGCAGTACAATCCGGCCGGCTACTACTATTCCACATCGCCGCCGGTCGCGGTCGCCGGCAAGCTGATTGTCGGCGGCGCCGTCAACGACAACTATTCCACAAAGGAGCAGTCCGGCGTTATCCGCGCATACGACATCAATACCGGCGCGCTCATCTGGAATTGGGATTCCGGCAATCCTGATGTCACCACGCCGCTGCCCGAAGGCCAGACCTACACCACCAACTCTCCGAACAGCTGGTCCGTCTTCAGTGTCGATGACGGTCTAGGCATGGTCTACATCCCGCTCGGCAACCAGGTACCCGACCAGCTCGGCATGAACCGCAGCGCCCATGTGGAGAAATACTCCTCCTCGATCGTCGCACTCGACATCGCCACCGGGCAAGTGAAATGGGTCCAGCAGTTCGTGCACCACGACCTGTGGGACATGGACGTTCCCGCCCAACCCGTGCTGTTCGACATGACGAAATCCGACGGAACGCCCGTGCCGGCGCTCGTTGCCCCGACCAAGCAGGGTGACATCTATGTGCTCGATCGGCGCACCGGCGAGGCGATCATCCCGTTCAGGGAGATACCCGCCCCGGGCGGCGCGATCCCTGAAGACCACACGTCGCCAACGCAGCCGATCTCGGACCTCACCTTCTCGCCGCCGCCGCTGCAGGAAAAGGACATGTGGGGGATCTCGCTGTTCGATCAGCTCGCCTGCCGCATCCAGTTCCACCGCTACAAGTACGAAGGCCGCTACACCCCGCCGTCATTGGTCGGCTCTATCATCTACCCCGGCAACTTCGGCACCTTCAACTGGGGCAGCGTGGCGGTCGATCCCGAGCGGCAGATCATGTTCGGGATGCCGACCTATCTCGCCTTCACCTCGCGACTTGTGCCGGCGGCCGACATTCCGCCGAGAGGCCAGGACGAGAAAGGTAGCGAACAGGGCCTCAACCGCAACGACGGTGCGCCCTATGGCGTCTTCATGGGACCGTTCCTCAGCCCGTTGAGTATCCCCTGCCAGGCGCCGCCATGGGGCTATGTCACCGGCGCCGACTTGCGTACCGGAAAGATCGCCTACAAGCACAGGAACGGCACCATCTACGATATGACGCCGCTGCCGTTACCCTTCAAGGTTGGCGTGCCGGGCATCGGCGGCCCGATCCTGACGAGAGGCGGCGTTGCCTTCCTCGGGGCGGCGGTCGACAACTTTCTGCGCGCCTACGACGTGACGAACGGCGACCACCTGTGGCAAGCCCGCCTGCCGGCCGGCGGCCAGGCGACACCGATGACCTATACGACCAGCGACAACAAACAGTTCGTCGTCATGGTCGCCGGCGGACACGGCTCGATCGGCACCAAGCCCGGCGATTACGTGATCGGCTACGCCCTGCCCTAACTCGGGACGTGAGGCGGACGGCCGCCTCTATAGGCCGCCGTCCGAGCCCGCGGAGGCAAGCTCCAGGCATGTCTGGCACGCCATTCTCCCGCGCATTGTTTCAGGGAGAATTTTCATGAAGATAGGCAGTAGCATTTCCAGCACCTATGGATTGACCAACCTCTTCGGCCAGTCCGGCCAGCGCAACAAGCAACAGTCCAGTGATGCCGAGATGAGCGTTCGCCAAAGCGGCGCGGCACTTCAGCCAAGCAGCACGCCGACCTCAATCTCCAGCACGATGTGGGCGCTGCAGAGCAGCGGCACGGTGACCATGGATGGCACCGAGGATCCGGCGAAAGCGCGCCATGACGCTGTTGTCTCCGAGTTCACGGACCTCGCCAACAAGACGCCGGCAGAGCGCATTCGCGACCAGATCCTCCAGCGGCTCGGTCTGACCGAGGACGATCTCAAGGCAATGCCGCCGGAACAGCGCGAGGCCATCGAAAAGCAGATCGCGGCCGAGCTGAAGCGACAGCTGACCGGCGACGACGACAGCAAGGATAAGCCGAACCCGGACGCGACTATCAGCGTCTGAGGCCTTCACAAACTGATTCAGGTCGATGCGACGGAGAATTGCGTTTCCGTCGCATCTCTTTGACCGACAAGCATTATCCGACCATATCGGCCACGATCCTGCCAACCTCGGCGAAGACCGGGTTGATCTCCGACAATGGCGCCTTGGCCTGCGTCACATAAGCTGCAACGAGGATCGCGCCATGCCCGGGCGGCCAGACGATGGCGATATCGGCGGCGCTGCCGTTGTTTCCGGTGCCGGTCTTGTCGCCGATCCTCCAGGCGCCCGGAAGGCCGGCGCGCAGGCGCGCGCCACCCGTCGTATTCGCCACCATCCATTCCGTCAGCTTGTCGCGCGAGGGCTCCGATAGCGCCGAGCCAAGCGCCAGGTTGCCGAGCGTGTCGACCATTGCATCGGGCGTCGTCGTGTCCTGCGGGTCGCCGTCCTTGGCTTCGTTCAGTGCCGTTTCCCAGCGGTCGAGCCTTGTCGAACGGTCGCCCAGCGTACGCAGCCATTTGGTGAGCTCGGGAGGGCCGCCGAAGCTTTCCAGCAGCAGGTTGCCGGCCGTATTGTCGCTCAGCGTGATCGCCGCTGCGCAGAGTTCACTGAGGCTCATGCCCTCGCCGCCGACGTGCTTTTCCGTCTCGGGCGAATAGGTGACGAGCTTGGCCTGGTCGTAGACGACACGCCTCTCGAGCGTCTCCTGCCCCTTGTCTACCCGCGCAAGCACAAGGCCCGCGGCCAGGACCTTGAACGTGCTGCTGAGAGGAAAGCGCTCGGTTTCGCGATAGCCGAACGAAATGTTGGTCTGGGTGTCGATGGCGGATACACCAATACGACCACCGATCGCCTTTTCGAGTGCACCTATCCGCCGATTGATTTCATCATCACTGTCTTCCGTCCGCGCAACACGCGGAAGGAGCAAGGCGGGCGAAAGCAGTGCCGAACCAAGAAGTGTCCGGCGACGGATGGAAAAGCCGCGCATGAAAAGTCCTCTACCTGAATCAATGGAGACAGGGCTAGAGACCGATTGTGGCCCGGATGAGTCGCGTCAAGCGGCCGCTGACTTTGAGACCTCGACCGTGACGTGCGAAAGACCTGCAAGAGGCTCGAGCTTCGCCTTGTAGAAGGCCGGGCTTTCGGGCTGCGGCGCGACGAGTGCGACGATCGCGGCATGATGGCCAGGTCCGACCTGCCAGACGTGAAGATCGGTGATCCGCTCGCCACCCGTTTCCAGCGCCGAACGAATCTCATGCTGCAGATCCACCTCCCGCGGCACAACGTCGAGCAGCACGCGGCCCGACGACGTGATCAGGCCCCAGGACCATTGGGCAATGATCAGGCCGCCGACGATGCCCATTAGCGGGTCGAGCCAGAGCCAGCCATAAAGACTGCCGAGCAACAGTGCGGCAATGGCGAGCACCGACGTCAGCGCATCGGCAATGACATGGACATAGGCCGCACGCATGTTGTTGTCGGAGGCATGTGCAGAACGGGCATGGTCGCCATGATGGGCATGATCGCCGTGCTCGTGGTGGTGATGGTGGGAATGACCGTGGCTGTGGCCGTGATGGCCGTCCTTTAGGAGCCAGGCGCTGGCCAGATTGACCAGCAGGCCGACGACAGCGACGCCGATCGCCTGCTCGAAGCTGATCGGTACGGGATGGGTGATGCGCAGAAAGCTCTCCCAGGCCATCAAGAGCGCAATCAGCGCCAGGATGATGGCGCTGGCGAAGCCTGCGAGGTCGCCGAGCTTGCCGGTGCCGAAGGTGAAGCGGGGATTGTGCGCCTGCCGGCGCGCATAGCGGTAGGCAACCGCAGAGATCAGCAGAGCGCTGGCATGGGTCGACATATGCCAGCCATCGGCCACCAGCGCCATCGAACCGTAATACGTTCCGGCGCCGATCTCGACCACCATCATGACGGCGGTCAGGGCGATGACGAACCAGACACGGCGGGCGTTGCGGTCGTGGTCCGCGCCCAGGAAAACGTGGTCGTGCTTAAGTGTTTCCGTCTGTGCAGTCATTGCACGCTCCTCATGTCGGTTTTCTCAGCGAATGTAGGTCCGCAGGACTTCGGATATTTCCTCGACCGCTTCCGTCCGGGCTTTCTCATCCGCGGCATGCAGGACATGCTCGTGGAGATGATCGTCCAACACCTCCCCGGTCAAGCCGTTCAGCGCACCGCGTATGGAGGCAAGCAGCTGCAAAATCTCCCCGCAGGGCCGCTCTGCCTCCAGGGCTCGCTCGACGGCCTCCAGCTGGCCTTTCAGGCGGCTGACGCGGGCCATCAGCTTTTTCTTGTGGTGCGTGGTGTGCGACATGGCTTCATCCACTTAGTATAGGGGGGTACCCTATATTAATATGAGGCCGATGAAAAGTAGCTGGCGCAAGCGGTTCCGATGCCACCGGCAAAGCAGTCGATGGCGGCTGCGTCGAAGGACGCTGCGCGCTTCCCGGCGCCCGCGCGTAAACCCCATTGACAAACGGCGCGTTCTGGACGATCTATCGACGCATGATCAAGAACGCGCACATCACCAGCACGTATTTTTGGCTGTACCTGTAAGGGGCGGCTGGACAGATCATATTGTCAACAAGCCGCCGTCAGGCGGCTTTGTTGTATTGGCAGCGTCCTGACGGCAGAAAACCACAAAGGACGCGAAGACCATGGTTGAAATCGAAGACAGCGAAGTCTCATTGATCCGCCCGCCGGTGATCAATATCCGCGCCGCCAAGCCGCGCGATCTGCCCGAACTCACCGAAATGATCGCCCTGCTCGCCAAGCACCACGGCGATGCTTCCGCCTCGAGCCAGGAGCAGCTCGAGCGCGACCTCTTCGGCCCTGTGCCGTGGATCAGCGCCCTCGTTGCCGAGACCGGCGAAGGCCTGATCGGCTACGCGATCCTCGTGCCGCTCTACAGGGCGCAGGACGGTGCGCGCGGCATGGATCTGCACCATCTCTTCGTGCGCGACGGCCATCGCGGCCACGGCGTCGGCCAGCATCTCGTCAACCGCGCCCGCGACACGGCTCGCAGCGCCGGCTGCGGCTATCTCTCGGTCAGCGCCGCCACCGGCAACGTGCAGGCCCATCGCTTCTACGAGAACATGGACTTCGTGCCTCGCCCGGTCACTGGCATGCGCTATATGCAGGCTTTAGCATGAGCGGCATTGGCCCCTTGCGTTCTTTCATTGGAGAAACCGATGACCCGACTTGCAATCGTGCTGACCGACGGATTCGCCGACTGGGAGGTCGCGCAACTGACGGCCTCCGCACGCTCCTACTTCGGCTTCGACGTGGTGATTGCAACGCCCGAAGGCGAGGAAGTGCGCTCGATGGGCAGCATGCGCGTCGCGGCCGATACCGCGGCTGAAAACCTGCATGCCAACGCCTTCGACGGCCTCGTGCTCTGCGGCGGAACGATCTGGGAAACGGAGAAGGCGCCTGACCTCAAACAGGTGATCGACGACTTCATCGCCCACGACAAGCTCGTCGCCGGGATTTGCGGCGCAACGCTGGCCCTTGCCCGCGCAGGAGCGCTGAATGCCATCGACCATACCAGCAATGCCGCCAATTTTATCGCAGGTGCGCCCGGCTACGCCGGCCACTCTCGTTACAAGGATATCCCGCAGGCCGTGCGTGACGGAAAGCTGGTGACGGCGGCCGGATCGGCACCGATGACCTTTGCGGCGGAAATCTACCGCGCGCTTGGACATGCCGGCGACGAACTGGACCAGTACGTGCTGATGTTCGGTGCCGAGCACCAGCCGAAAGCGGCCTGATCTAAACTAACTGAAGCGCGTCGCGATCTTTTGGATGCGTTTACTGCGCTTTTTTTGGTCTCACGCATGTCTTTATCCCGAAACCGGCGCCCACTTTTAGCGGCGCCGACGGCGCTGGGTTCACCGTAGCACCGGCTCGCCGTGGAAGCGGCGGCGCGACGGCTTGGAAACACCAAAGCCCACCTCCATCATCAGGCGCGGCTTCGTCTTGGCGACCGTGCCCATATGAAAACCGAACGGATCTTCCACGAAGCCGAAGCCTGCCGCGCCGGTCAGCGTCGTCACGCTCTCCTTCCCGTAGAAATCCAGGATTTCATGCGCGGGATGGCCGACCACAAGGGTCAATTGGTGCTTGATGCGGCGCTTGTTGTGGCTACCCCTGACATAGACATGCGGACCAGTGCCTTCGTCGACGTCGACGAGATAGAAGAAGAACTTCAGCATTCGCCAGTCGTCGAGATCGAAGTGATACTTGTCCAGCGACGCCAGGCTGCGGTCGGTCTCGCCGGCCCTCGTGGGAAAACTCCACCAGATGCGGGTGGTAATGAGGCGGGCTTGGGCACCGAGATAGCAGCGTGCGATTTCCGATAGGACCGGATCGCGCTGGACCGCACGAACCGCGGGGCAATCAAGGGCACGCTCGAAGTGGTGGCCGCTCAGGATCGGCCGTCCCCATTGCTGCTCTGCGTCGCGATGATCCGACGCCCGAAACTCGATTTGCCGATCGAAATTGCCAAAGCATGGGGTTGCGCTTGCAAAGCGGGCGATTTCACGGGTGATCGCTTCGGGGAGCGTCAGGTTGGGAAATATCCCATCCCGCCTCAGCGCCGCGACGGCGCTTCCATAATCCACGCCCGTGAAAAGCGTCGGCAGATTCTCGATCGCGCCATTGCTGCGTCGTGCAGTCAGCCAATGCGCCTTGCGCGCCGGTATTGTTCGCGCCAGCAGGAACATCGGCAGCCAGGCAGGATTTTCGCGGATATCCGCAATGTAAGTCGGTATCCGCACCGCCATGCGCCGCAATTTGCCGCCCTTGCGGGCGACGGACTCGAGATCATCTGCAGGGTTGGCCGACGTGATGTGCATGCAGCTGTCCTTTCGGAAGACGTTGATGGGCGTCGTTCGGAAAGCGAACCTCGGAAGGGTTCGCCACTGGGCGTTCAGTGCGCACGACCCAGTGGAGTGCTGCAATGCGGCATTTTTGAGATATTGCTAATATTAGCGGTTCGGAACCGCCTTCACGTAGGCTGCGATCGCCTCGAGTTCCGGTTTCGGCAGGTGGGCGAGGTTACGCTGCACCTCCGCCATCGAGCCACCCGCCGTATCGAAGTCGGGCGTGAAGCCGGTTTCCAGATAGTTGGCGATATCCTCCTGGCTCCATGAGCCGACGGTTTTCGAACCCGGCGTGATATTGGGGATCCTGCCCCGACCTTCCGGGTTTGGCGCACCCGCCAGCCATTTGTCACCCTCGAACCCGCCGAGCCGATCGCGCGGCGTGTGGCATTCGCCACAATGGCCGGGCCCTTCGACCAGATACTGCCCGCGCTTAATCTTGTCGTCGACATTGGCCGCAAGCGCGACACGTGGCTCGTCGTTGAAATAGAGGAACTTCCAGCCGCCCAACACCAGCCGGATGTTGTAAGGGAAAGGCAATTCGTGCGGCGGGGCAACGTTGCCGCTCTTCGGCAGCGTCTTCAGATAGCCGAAGAGATCGTTGACGTCCTTGTCGCTCATCCGGGCGTAGGAATTGTAGGGGAAGGACGGGTAGAGATGCTGTCCGTTGGGCGCGACGCCGCGCTTCATGGCATTGCCGAACTGCGCCAACGTCCATGTCCCGATACCGGCCTTCTCGTCAGGCGAGATGTTGGGCACGTGGAAGTTGCCGAAGGGACTTTTCAACGCCAGGCCGCCCGAGAGCGTGAGCTTGGCGTCGCCTTCCGATCTCGGCGCAGCGTGGCAGCTGACACAGCCACCTGTCCAGAAGACCATTTCACCGTTCTTCAGATCGGGTTCGCCAAGGTTGGCCCAATGATTGTCGGGAAGCGGATTGGGCGCGGTGATGAAGTAGAAGACCGCTCCGCCAATGACGACCACACCGACGAGACAGAGCAAATACCGGACGAACCTGCGGAACATTCACCGCTCCTGTTGCCAATAGCTTTGTTGAAAACATAAAACGATCCGCACCAGCGACAAGGCTGGCGCGGATCGTTTGACTGAAATGCCAGGATCGCTATTCGGTCTTTATGCGGAATTTCTCATGACATCCGCCGCAGTTGCCGCCAAGCGTCTTTAAAGCGCCGCCGACACCGGCTGCGTCAGCCGGAAGCTGGGCGAGGACCTCGTCGGCATCGGCTGAAAGCTTCGCTGCACGGGCCTTGAAGTCGGCGTGATCTTCCCAAATCTTTGGACTTGCCGCCTTATCGCCCTTTTCGGTGCCAGCCTTAAACTGATCCGGGAAAACCTTTGCGGTTTCCGAGATCGTCATCAGCGCAGCCTTCACCACCTCTGCGTCGTAGGGCTTCTCGCCCTTGGCGATTGCTGTCATCGCCCCTGCCGCGCCGCCGACGTTCTTCATCAGCGCAGAACGCGCTTCGTGCGTGCCGTCGTCTGCTGCAATGGCAACGCCCACGACCCCCAGGCCGGCGACGAGCAGTGCCGCGGCTATCGTTTTCAGTCTCATGTCTCCACTCCTCGTTGATAACAGGTGCGCAAAGCCCGGCGCTTCGCTAGGCGCGCGGCATCATTGCAAATTTTTCCGCCTCCAAAAGTAACAAATGGGTGAGATTTCAAGGATTTCAGGAAAAGACAGGCTTCCAAATCGTTTCACACCGAGTGCCTCACGACGGCGCGCGCCAACCGTGCCATGCCGTGAGGATCGAAACAGCGATCAGGAGGCCGCCGGCGATCCGGCCGACGAGGATCGTCGCCTTGGGATTGGACACCAGCAAATTGCGGCTTCGCGCCGCCGTCAGCGCCAGCGTCCCGTAGACGGCAGCCTGGGTCGCCATGGTCATGAAGCCCATGACGAGGCCCTGCGCCCAGATCGGCCCGTAGATGGGCTTCAGGAACTGCGGATAGACGGCGATCATGAAGAGATAGGCCTTGGGATTCATCAGGCAGGTCGCCGCACCCTGGCCAAAGGCCCGCCAGCCCGAGCGCAGGCCACCAGCCCCGACGGTATCGACGGTAATCGAACTGCGCATCAGCGTGTAGCCGATCCAGACCATGTAGGCGGCACCGGCAAAAAGCAGCGGGTTGAACAGCGTCGGCAAGAGGATTGCAAGCACGCCGACGCCGATCGCGCCATAGAGCGAATGCACTGCACCGCCTGCCATGATGCCGGCAGTCGCGGCAATGCCGGTTCGCCTGCCGCCGGTCAACGAATTGGCCAGCACGAAGAGCATGTCCATACCGGGAACGATGATGATGCCGAAGAGGAGGGTGAAATAGAGCCAGAGATTTTCGCTGTAAGTCATGTCAGTTGCTCGCTATCCAGGTCAAGGTCGATTTCCGGGACCTTGTTGATTTTCAATTTGATAGGGAGATCTGTACGACGACCCAACTGACAGGGTATTGTCAGGAGCCTAGACCGACGGAGGCGAAAATGCGCAAGGCTTCACGGCTTTTCGAGATCATCCAGATCCTGCGACTGGCGAGCAAGCCGATGACGGCGGCAGCCATGGCGGAGATGCTTGAGGTGACCGTACGCTCGATCTATCGCGATATCGCCGCCTTGCAGGCGATGCGCGTCCCGATCGAGGGAGGTCGCGGCATCGGCTACATCATGCGACCCGGCTTCGACCTGCCGCCGCTGATGTTCTCGGTCGAGGAAATGGAGGCAATCGTCCTGTCACTGGCCTTGCTCGACCGGACCGGCGACGAGGAACTCAAGCGGGCGGCCAAGAGCGTCAACCAGAAGATTGCCGGCTCCGTACCGGCGCCGCTGCGTCAGGCGATGGAACGAAAAGCGCTCTATGCCTGGGGATCGGTTGCCCAATCTCCGGCAGGCCTTGACCTCGGTCTTGTTCGCCGCGCCATCCGCGACGAGCAGAAGCTGGTGCTCGACTATCGTGACGAACTTGGCCGCGCGACCGAGCGCAAGATCCGACCGATCGCGCTCATCTATTATTCGCAAACCGCCAACATCGTGGCCTGGTGCGAGCTGCGCCAGGCGATCCGCAATTTCCGCAGCGACCGGGTGGAGAACTGCGAGGCGGCCGACGCTTATTTCCGGGGCGAAGGCGACCGGTTGCGGCAGCTGTGGACGGGCGAGTGGCTGAACCCGCCGGCCGCCGCAACCGCCTAAAGCGGGATGCCGAAAAGTGTAAGCGGTTCTCGGCCGAAATCCGCTCTATTAGCTCTTTGATGTAGATCGGGATTCAGATTTCAGGTCGAACGACCTAAAATCATCCTGATCTGGCGCGTCAGAGATATGTGCCGCCGGAGACTTCGATGCGCTGGCCGTTGACCCAGCGGTTGTCCTCCGAGAGCAGCGAGGCGATCATCGGGCCGACATCGTCAGGCACGCCGGCACGGCCGAGCGCCGTCGCATCGGCAACCATCTTGTTGTAGGTCGGATTGTCACGCACCATCCCGCCGCTGAAATCGGTAGCGATCGCGCCGGGTGCAACCGTATTGGCCGTGATGCCGCGCGGACCGAGCTCCTTGGCGAGGTAACGGGTGAAGACCTCGACCGCACCCTTCATCGACGCATAGGCAGAGATGCCCGGCACCGCGAAGCGGGCAAGGCCGCTCGATATATTGATGATGCGCCCGCCATCGGCCATCAGCGACAAGAGCTTCTGCGTCAGGAAATAGACGCCCTTCAAGTGCACATTGACGAGCTCGTCGAAGGCCTCTTCCGTCGTCTCGACAATCGCTGCGTGATAGCTGCTGCCGGCATTGTTGACGAGGTAGTCGAACTCACTCCGTCCAAGGCCTTGCAGGGTGTCCTTTACCTTACCCACGAAGGCGTCGAAGTCGGCGATATGGCCGGTGTCCAGTTGCAGAGCAATGGCGTCGACGCCGAGTGCTTTGATCTCCGAAACGGCGGCCTCCGCTTCTGCCCGATTTGCTCGATAAGTGAAGATGACGTTGACGCCACGACGGGCGAGATTGATCGCCGTGTTGCGGCCGAGCCCACGACTGCCGCCGGTGACGATGGCAATCTTAGATGCTGAATTTGCTCGAGTTTCGTTCGGCATGATCTCTTCCTTTGCTGGAGTTGATGCCCTAACGGTACGCCTGTGAGGGCCTGTTGTTGAATGCCGGAACTCTCGAATTTCTTGCCTGATCCTCCAACAGACTTGCGGCCGAGGGCTATGCGGCGCATATCTTGAAAGGCCCCGTCGGGGGATGGCCAAGGAGAGCTGGCGATGCTCGATACCCTCAAGCAAGCAATCCACACCTTTATCGACAGAACTGCCAGCGAGGCCGACGGGCGCTTCGAGACACCGGTGCCGGCGCTTTCGGTATCCCGCGTCACCCATCCTGTCATGCCGAACCACATGATCTACCGGCCGACGATCTGCGTCGTCGTCCAGGGAGCGAAGGAAATCATGGTCGGCGACCGGGACTTCCAATATGGCGAGATGCAGTCGCTGATCGTCACGTTCGAGGTGCCGGCCGTCGGACAGATCACGAAGGCCAGCAAGCAGGAACCTTATATAGGCCTGAACATCGATTTCGACGTGACGATCCTCCGCGAGGTGATGGAGGCGATGGAACAACCGCCTCGGCCCGTCGGCGACGGCGCAGCCGGGGTCTTCGTTCAGGATTTCGACGGGGTGCTTGCCGACTGCGTCCTGAGACTCGTGCGGCTGACCGAAACGCCGAGGGCGATTCCGGTGCTCTACCCGGCGATCATGCGCGAAATCTGCTATTGGCTGCTGACGGGGCCGAATGCGGGCGAGGTCAGCAAGCTTGCTCTACCCGGCAGCCATGCCCGCCGCATGACCGATGCCATCCACCTGCTGCGCGAGAATTTCGCTGCGCCCGTGCGCATCGAGCAGCTTGCGTCCATCGCCCGCATGAGCCCCTCCTCCTTCCACCAGCATTTCAAGCAGATGACCGCCATGACACCGCTGCAGTATCAGAAGAACCTGCGACTGCTGGAGGCGCGGCGACTGATGGTTTCGGACGGTGCGAGCGTTGCCACTGCCGCCTATCAGGTGGGCTACGAAAGCGCCTCGCAGTTCAGCCGCGAATATTCGCGCATGTTCGGCACGCCGCCGAATCGCGATGCCATGGACCGCAAAGAGCTGCCGATGGTGACGGCAGCTTAGAGCGATACCGAAAGCTACCGGGTCCAATCGCAACTGTGGGCCCAAAGCGGACCCTTCGACCATACAGAGGCACTTGGCTATCGGCCGCGTGACATGGCTCGTATGGGCTGGAGAAAGACGGTTTGCTTCTTATTTCAGGGAGGACATGGGAAATGAAGAGCGAAAGGACCCGCGCAATGGCAAAGAACACGATCTGCCTATGGTACGACAAAGACGCTGAGGCCGCCGCCCGCTTCTATGCCGAAACCTTTCCCGACAGCGCCGTGGGTGCCGTCATTCGTGCACCTGGAAACTATCCGGACGGTAAGCAAGGAGACGTGTTGGTTGTTGAATTCACGGTCGCGGGTATTCCTTGTATCGGCTTGAACGGCGGTTCCGCGTTCAAACACAACGAAGCCTTCTCATTTCAGATCGCAACTGACGATCAGGAAGAAACCGACCGCTACTGGAACGCCATTGTCGGCAACGGCGGCCGGGAAAGTGAATGCGGCTGGTGCAAAGACAAGTGGGGTCTGTCCTGGCAGATCACACCGCGCGTACTGACCGAAGCGCTGGCGGCAGGCGGTGATCAAGCAAAGCGTGCCTTTGATGCCATGATGACCATGAGGAAGATCGACGTTGGGGTGATCGAAGCCGCCCGGCGTGGCTGAGGCACCATCGCATCGCGCGGAAATTTTACTGCCAGAGCGGCCGTACCTGGCGCAAGACATGGCGCCGCCTTGCCACGCCTCACGTGGGGCCGCATTGACGGGCGCAAAGCTGCCGATCGCGTCGGATCAATCGGCTTGCCCCCTTTTTACGCATTTCGTGAAACACGCAGGTGGCTTCGGGCCAAAATCATCCTGACCTAGCGCCGGAGCTTCAGCATCCGGCTGTCCTCGCGTCCGAAGCCGCGGACTTCCATGCGGTCGGCCCAGATCTCCACGATGGCGAAGGTATTCTCGGTCTCGGTATCGACCATGCCTTTGAAATTGAGGAAGTGGCATCCGTCGAGCGTGCCGAAATTGCCTGCGTGGTTGTGGCCGCTGAGGTAGGCGGCGACATTGTCATGCGCCGTCAGAAGCGTGATGATGCGCTCACGATCCCAGCTGTCGTGCTCGTTCGGCGGATAGACCGGATAATGGTTCATGACGATAACGCGCTCGCCCGTGGCGCCGGCGTCCTCGATCTGGCCGGAAAGCCAGGCGAACTGCTCGTCGCTCGGCATGGCGTTCCATTCCTGCGCGTTGATGGCGTCGCCAGCCCTGAGCTCAGCAAGGCGGCGGGCCGCGATGTCTCGATAGGGATGCCCTTCCGGTGGCGCAAAGGTGCTGACCTCATTGCCATTGAGACCAATGAACCGCCAGCCGTGTCGGACGAAGCTGTAGCACGGCGAGGTCAGTCCGACACGCTTAGCGACATCGACCAATCGATCCGCTGCGACGGAAAAATCATGGTTGCCGAGCAGGAAGAAATTATCGTGCCTCAGGCTACCGTAGACGGGCAGGATATCGTCGAAGCTCTCGAAATCGCGGTCAATGATATCGCCGAGCGTGATGACGAAGCTCAGGTCCTCACGATTGAAGACCTCGATTGCCTCTGCCAGCTTGGCGAGGCTTTTGGCATAATGGCGGTTCATCCCGAGATGCGGCGCCCTTGCGGCGTATTGCGGGTCTGCGACGATGCCGAAGCGGAGACTTGGGAAATCGGAAAAGGATGTCATGGCAGGGCTTTAGGCGCGCGGCATGACAAGCTTGTGACGGTCGTCGAAACGAAAACACCCGGCGTTTCTAGCCGCCGGGTGCTGACATCTTGTTCTTGCGAGCTGCTTACTTCGCAGCGGCTTCGTAGCGCTCCAGGACGTAATCCCAGTTGATCAGGCTGTCGACGAAGGCTTCGAGGTACTTCGGGCGCGCGTTGCGGTAGTCGATGTAATAGGAGTGTTCCCATACGTCGACGCCGAGGATCGGGGTTGCGCCGTGTACGAGCGGGTTTTCGCCGTTCGGGGTCTTGGAGATTTCGAGCTTGCCGTTCTTGACGGAAACCCATGCCCAGCCGGAGCCGAACTGAGTCGTGCCTGCGGCAATGAAATCGGCCTTGAACTTGTCGTAGCCACCGAGATCGGAACTGATGGCAGCTTCGAGCTTGCTCGGCAGCTTGTTGCCGCCGCCGCCCTTCTTCATCCACTTCCAGAAGTGGACGTGGTTGTAATGCTGGGCAGCATTGTTAAAGAGCCCGGCATTGGTGCCGAACGACTTCTTCACCACGTCTTCGAGCGAGAGGTCGGAAAGGCCTGCTTCTGCCGCAAGCTTGTTGCCGTTGTCGACGTAGGCCTTGTGGTGCTTGTCGTGATGGAATTCCAGGGTTTCCTTCGACATGACGGGCTGAAGCGCTTCGTAGTCATAGGGAAGTTCGGGCAATTCGAAAGCCATTGCGGGTCTCCTTTGGCAATAGTTTGCGTAGTCGGCAGGTGAGGCGGAACATAGGAGCGCAAGCATGGAGAGGCAACCAGCGAAATATCAAAAAAGATCGGCCGAGAGGAAAAATTGCCTCTACCAAGCACTTGGCTTTGCGGCCCTAAATCGCTGATCATGGGCGCGTTTCGCAACAGCAGGAGACGGGGCCTTTCAGATGGAGAGGAATAAAATCCGCTTTTGCACAATTGCGCTATTTGCAGCAACTGTCCCCAAAAGCCCGCTTGGTGATCAAACGCCGTCAGGAGGCGCAAAAAAGCAGTTCATATGATACCGTCCACCCCGTCCTATCCCATCCGCCTCAGTGGGGTCATCGGTTGGCTGCAGGCAGATGTGAAAATCACCGTCTCCAGAGCGTAACTCATCTCCATAACGGATCAGGAACAACTGGTTTCGCGTCACCAGGTGATGGTCCCCCGGATGAAGGATAACAGAGAATCCGTTGGGTCCTTTCCTCACCTGAGATCTGGGTACGGCCCGGCAGTCTCCACCGAGATCTTTACCGGTGCAGCACGATGGCGGGTATGTCCAACCGCTGTCGGATTGGTGGGCATCGCTCTGTGCGAAAAGGCAAACCGATATCGCTGCCAAGGCCACCATGGACGCTGTTGAAGGTGTGAAAGGCATCGACGCCTCCGCCCCTCGGAGCACAGAGTTCTGCGCTCACTACCAAGCGTAACTTCCATGCCTCCCAAGGCTGCCTTTTGTAGCAAAGTTGTCGTTCAATTTCTAGTCGCGTAACAATAGTGGCATTTGCTACCGACAAACGCACAATTGGCCGCGGCAGGAGCGGCCCACACCTCGTCAGGCGATGCCTGGCAGGAGTTCGCGACCGAGGTGACGGCAAGTGCAAGCAGGCAGCGCGCGCTGACGCTGCGTGAAGCCGAGAGCCTGCGCGTACGCCGCGACCGGGATGCCGATGCGCCGCGTCGCGATATCGACACGCGCATCGCTACGAAATCGGCCAGTTGCGCACCAGCCTGGAGATCGCCAAGTCGGAAATCCGGCAGCTGCGCGCCGAGCGTGCCATCCTGACCGGCCAGTTGGAAGTCGCACGCAGCGAGCGGTCGGGCGGCATGGCGCCGGCAGCTACCCTCGATCAGCGCGACGAGGTCGGCATGCCGGTAGCAAGCTTCACGCCGATGATCGACATCTCGGAGAAGTCGCTGCGCGGAGCGGGTTTCGACGCCGAATCGGCCCACATTACGCCGGCCGAATAAGCGGCCGAACGAGATCCGGTTTGGCGCCGTCGGCCTGCCCGATGCCAAACCTTGCTTTTGCCTGTATTGTAGTGGTTTCTTAAGGGGCTAGCCCGGAGGAGACCATGGCGCTCGGCACATCGCATCGCTTGCAGGACGGCGTCGAAGCCGTCGAGACCATGACCCGTTTCGCGTTCGCGATCCTGGCGCTCGCCTCCGGCGTTTACACCTACCTTGGGGTGCGAAGCATCCTCGACGGCTCGGCAACGGCAGTCTTCTTCGCAGCGCTCATCTATTCCAGCGCCGTTTCGGTGGCGATCTACGCCTTCTGGACCTATATGGCTCGCTTCTATCCGCATGTGACGGGGACGGCCGGACGCACCGCGATGCTCGGCGTCATGGCGCTCGGCTGCGCGATGATCATCGCCATGTCGAGCTGGCTGAACGCGGCCGCACTGGCGGGCTCGGCGGCGCTCGAACAGCATCTGGCCGAAACGCTGGAGGACTACACGGCCGATCTCGACCAGGCACACCAGAATGCACTCGCCGCGCAGAGCCTACTTCCCGACATCCAGCGCACACAGGAACGATTCCAGCGCCTTGCCGACCAGGAGCGGGAGACGGGCGCGCTGACCGGAACGACCGGGGCCGGCAGCGTCGTCCAGCTTCTGTCGCAGATGGCCTCGCAGCTGACCGAGCTGGAGAATGGCATCAACGCCTCACGCGAGCGCGTGACGACACTGTTCGACGAGGGGCGGAAGCATCTCGAGACCATGCGCACGCTGGTTTCCGCGCCGGGTGCGATCAACCCGCGCGCCGATCAATTCTCGGCCGAAGTCGTTGGGCTTTCCGGTGTCATCACCTCGCTGGAGCAGACGTCGATAGCGCCGTCGGTGAAGCGCGCGGCGGAGGACCTGTCGCTCGGCTTCATCGCCCCGGTGGCGGATGGACGCGAGGCCGACCTTGCCACAAGGCAGGATCAGGTCATGGAAACGATCCGATCGTCCGTCGCCGCGCAATCCAAGGTACTATCGCAGGCGGCCGACCAGATCCTCGAGCGCAAACCGGTGGCCGAGCGCCGTTTCGTGCCGCTCTCCTCTGCGGAAGCGGTGCTGCGCTATGCCGGTGATTTCATCCCAAGCTGGGCCGGCGCCATCTCGATCGATATCCTGCCGGCGGTGCTGATCTTCATGCTGTCGATCGTCCATTCGACGCTGCGCCGCCAGGAGCAGCGCCTGCCCTTTGCCGAACGGATCACCGCGGCCGAGCTTCTGCAGGCGCTGGAAGTGCAACGTGAAATCCAGCGGCATGGCGTCGACATCGAAGCCGCCATGGATGCTGCGGAGCGCACCGAAGCGGCCGATCAGTCGAACATTGCGAGCTTCGATCTTTCCGGCAAGGGACCACGCAAAGGGCCGCCGGCATGAGACTAGAAACGGCGGGGCAACGGTTGAAGGACTACGTGCTTTCTGCCGATGACGGCACGCTGATGCGGCATGCCTTCCATGCCCTCCTCGCCGCGGCCGCGGTCTTCGTAGTCATCGACTGGCATGAAATCAGCTCTGCCAGTCCCGATATTCCAGCCTTCGATCCGATGATGCCGAACGCCCCGCCCGTGCTGCCGCCGGCACTGACGGAAGGCAAACCACAGGGCGCGCCGGTCGAGGTGAAGACCGACCCCGTGCTCCTGAAGAAGGCGATCCGCTTCGATCTGCAGCCAGGCGGCGTGCTGCTCGCACAAGGCACGATCGAGGTGGGTGCGGCCGCACGCTTCCAGACCGAGATCGAAACCCGTGGCGAGTATGTCAAAACAGTCTCGCTCGACTCGCCGGGGGGATCGGTCGGCGACGCGCTCGCGATCTCAAAGCTCATCCGCGAACGCAAGATAGCAACCAGCGTTGCCGGCGGCGCGCTTTGCGTTTCCTCCTGCCCGATCGTCATGGCAGGCGGTGTCGTGCGCACGGCGGACAAGGATGCCGTTCTCGGCGTGCATCAGGTTTTCAACGGCACCAAGGAGAAGCTTTCGCCTGAACTCGCCATGTCGGAAGCACAACGCACCACCGCCGACGTGACCCGCCATCTCGACGAAATGGGAATCAAACCGGGGCTCTGGATCCACGCCATGGAGACCCCGCCCGACAGGCTCTACTATCTTTCCCCTGATGAAATGAAGGAGTTCGCGCTCGTTGCGCCCCCTGCGGCGGTAGCCAAGAAGGCGAAATAGGCGAGCGGGCCAAGTCCAAAACGCGTCGCGATCTTTGAGATCACTTGTCGCAGTTTACGCACGCCACCAAGATGTCACCAAGGACCGGTTTCGGCCGATATTGTTGAAAAAGTCCGTTTTCTGCAAACTCTGATTTTTTAACGGCCGTAGAGGCCGACACAGAAAATTGAACTGGGGGCCTGCCAGTTTTGCG
Source organism: Rhizobium favelukesii (assembly GCF_000577275.2). NCBI lineage: Bacteria > Pseudomonadati > Pseudomonadota > Alphaproteobacteria > Hyphomicrobiales > Rhizobiaceae > Rhizobium > Rhizobium favelukesii. The sequence continues at coordinate 1,179,258 of NZ_HG916852.1, read as the reverse complement.
TTCAAGCAGCGTGGGGCCGCGTAACGGAAGTGAAGCAGCATCGAGCGGTAACATTCACTCAAAACACGAATTGGCTGACTTTTCGGTAAGCCCGGATTTTCGACTTTTTCAGCACTATCGGCGCAAACCTACCACCGGAGGTCTTTCGAAGAACTGGTCGCACTTACTACCGAATTCCGTTTAATCTTTGTTTTCACAGATGTCCTTGGCCCGGTTCGACTTTCGGGAGATATGCTCTATTCGTTGCGACCGAAATAGACGTCCACCGAGGCGATCCGGTCACCCCTGAAGTGCAGGACCTCCATGTTGCGGAATGCGCCGCCGTCATGCTTTTCCGCCCGGTATCGGACCACGGCCTCGTCATCGACGATCTCGAGGTATTCGATCTCCATATCGCGAAACGGCACCGGCTCGGGCCAGCAGCGGTCGAAATAGCGAGTGCGATCGATGTGGTCGTCGCGCGGGCTGGAGAAGGTGAAGTCCTCTGTCAGCATCTCGGCCGCAATATCCTTGCGGCCCTGCAGATAGGCATCGTAGAGGCCGCGAACGGTCCGCTCGCGCGATGTTCTGGTGGGGTCCATGGCACAATCCTTTCGGCAAGCAGCCAGTGCCCATAGCTCCGATTGCATTTTGCAATCAGATTTATACCATCTCCCTGCCATTGCTGCAACTGCCGCCCCACATGCGGCTTGGAAAGTCTGCGGCGATGGTTCAAGATCATCGCCACTGTCGATGGCGGACAATCTCATGCTGGAAGCGCAACACATATTGGAGCGGCTGCAGAAGCTTGCCGCCAAGGATAACCGCCCGCTGGCCTTGCCGGAGGTGGCGGAGCGGTCCTCCGCGCTCTTTACCTTCGTGACGCGCGAGCGCGAGCGCATCGCCGGCTGCGCCTTTCCGCGTGCTTCGATCGTGGCGATCGTCGAGGGGTCGAAGGAACTCGTGACCATGGGACGGCAGATGCGCTTTGGCGCGGGCACCGTTCTGGTTCTTCCCGGGGGTTGGCAAGGCGATGTCGTCAATGACCCCGATCCCGCAAGCGGCGTCTACCGCGCGATCTTCATCGGCTTTCCCGACGAACTTGTGGCGCGGGCGGCCCGTTCGTTCCCGCCTCAACGTCCAGTTCGGCCAATCGATCTGCCGCTCGACACGGCACTTGCTGCCGCAATTCACCATGCTGGCGATGGCATAGCGGCTGGAACACTGCCGCCCGCGCTGATCGAACATCGGGTGATGGAAGTGCTGATGGTGCTTGGCATGCGCGGCGTCCTGCCGGTGAAGCCGACGACGACCAGCGACGCCGTGCGCACACTCATCCGCTGGCAGCCGGACAGGGCCTGGACCGCCGACGCCATCGCCGCCGAACTCGGCACCAGCAATGCGACGCTGAGGCGACGGCTTGCCGAGGAGGCAACATCACTGCGCGACCTGCTCGCCGAAGTGCGCGTGGACCTTGTCGCGGCACTGCTGTCGGAGGACGGGTTTTCGCTTCGCGAGGCAGCACTTGCGGCCGGGTATCGTTCACCGCGACGCTTTGCCGAACGCATGCGGGCCAGACAGCGTGCGACACACGCCGCGGACGTTTGAGCTTTTGCGACCATTCTTTGAGCGTTTCTGCGCATCGAGCAATCGCCGCGATTGCTAGAGCTGTCTCATCGAACAGGAGACAAGCTCATGCGCAGAACGATAACGGCAACCACCCTCATTCTTGTCCTCAACGCGATGCCAATCCTGGCCACGGATTTGCAGGTCACCTTCGAGAAGAGCGGCAAGGGACGCACACTGCCGGCGGAGAATGCCTCCTGCATCGCGGCGGGCGGCAAGGAAGCCGCCGGCAATAACAGGAGCCCCGCCCTTTCCTGGTCGAAGGGTCCGGCGGGCACGCGCTCGTACGCACTTGTGATGACCGATCCTGATGTGCCGCGGGACCTGTCGCTGCTCAACAAGGACGGAACGGTGATCGCGAGGGACGCAGCGCGTATGGAGTTCACGCATTGGATGCTGGCAAACATCCCGACCGCAGTGACCCGGCTGGCGGAAGGCGCCGACGGCGACGGCCAGCAGCAGGGAGGATTGCCGCTGGAGAATACGAAGCACGGCCGGCGCGGGCAGAATGGTTTCGCAGCCTTCTTGAAGGATGGTCCTTACGGGGGCTATATGGGCGCGTGCCCACCCTGGAACGATCTCCGCATCCACCGCTATCGGGTAACGGTTTATGCGCTCGATACCGGCCGGCTTATGCTTCCCGACGCCTTTACCCGCGCCGATTTTCTTGCCGCCGCAAAGGGACATATCCTTGCCTCCGGCGCGGCTGAACTGACCTATACGATCAATGCAAAGGCGCTGAAATGACCGATACCAAATGGGACGCAGCCGTCGTCGATAGCGGCTCGATCTACTGGAAGCGCAATCTGGTCATTTCGCTGCTCGGCTCCTTCACGACGATCGTCGCGATGACGCTATTGCTGCCGTTCCTGCCGCTCTATGTCGAGGAACTCGGTGTCAGCGATCACGCGGCGATCGTGCAGTGGTCCGGCATCGCCTATGGCGCGACCTTCCTGGCCGCCGCCTTCGTGGCACCGCTCTGGGGCCGGCTCGGCGACATCTATGGACGCAAGCTCATGCTGGTGCGCGCCAGCGCCGGAATGACGCTTGCGATTTCGCTGATGGGCATGGCCGACAGCGTCTGGCAACTGGTGGCGTTGCGCCTGTTCGTGGGTCTTGCGGGCGGCTACTCGTCCGGCTCGATGGTGCTGGTTGCCACGCAGACGCCGAAGGATCGATCCGCATGGGCGCTCGGCGTGCTCGCCTCCGGTATCATGGCGGGCAACCTCGTCGGTCCGCTGATCGGCGGCGCGCTGCCGCCGCTGATCGGCATTCGCAACACGTTCCTGGCCGCGGGCGGGATGATCTTTCTGGCGTTCCTCGCGACAACCTTCCTGATCAAGGAAGAGAAGTCCCCTGCCCGCAAGCAGGCTGCGAAGGCGAGCGGCGGCTGGGCCTCGATATCAGACAAGCGCCCCGTAATCGCGATGCTGGCAACCGGCCTGCTGCTGATGCTCGCCAACATGTCGATCGAACCGATTATCACCGTCTATGTCGCGCAGCTCACAGAAAATCCGGGCAAGGTGACGATGATCGCAGGCATCGTCATGTCAGCGGCAGCACTCGGCAGCATCCTGTCGGCGTCCCGCCTCGGCAAGCTCGCCGACCGCATCGGCCACTGGCCTGTCATTGCGGGTGCGCTCGCGGTTGCCGGCCTGCTGCTGATCCCGCAGGCATTCGTGACGAACTCCTGGCAGCTGATCATCCTGCGCTTCCTGATGGGCATGGCGCTCGGCGGCCTGCTGCCCTGCATTTCCGCGGTCATCCGTCATAGCGTGCCGGATAGTGCCGCGGGCAGCATTCTCGGCCTGTCGGTCTCCTCGCAATATGTCGGGCAGGTTGCCGGGCCGGTACTAGGAGGATTTGTCGGCGGCCATATCGGCATGCGGGCCGTGTTTCTCGGCACATCAGTGCTGCTGATTGCTGGCGCCGCCTATTCATTTCTGGTGCGGCCGCTCAACGCCTCTATGCAGGACCGCAAATAAGCTCGACGCCGGAACGCGCTAGGGCTTCCACCGCGGCCATTGTACTCAAGTGAGAAATGGCGGCTTAGCTGTCACTTTCGCTGCGGCCGAAGGCCCAGTCCATGTAGAGCTCGAACGCCTTGCGGGTGACCGGCCCTTGCTGGAAATCGCGGCCATCGAGGCGGTTGATGCCGACGACTTTGGAATAGTTGCCCGTCGTGAAGATCTCGTCGGCATTCATGAAATCCTCGACCGAGAGCGTCACTTCGCGCAGCTCGAAGCCCGCCTTGCGCAGGAGGCCGATGACACGGGCGCGGGTGATGCCGGCAAGAAAGGTGCGGTTGGCGATCGGCGTCGAGACGATGCCGTCCTTGACCATGAAGACGTTGGAGGATGCCGTCTCGGCGACGTTGCCATTCATGTCGCGCATCAGCGCATTGTCGAACCCGCGGCTTTTCGCCTCGGCGATCGCGCGGCCGCTGTTTGGATAGAGCGAACCGGCCTTGGCATCCGTCATCGCCGTTTCCGGCGACGGGCGGCGATAGGGCGAAACGGTGAGCGAATTCGGCGCGTTGTTGCCGAGCGGCGCTTCGAAGAGGCAAAGCGCAAAGCGCGTGGACTCGCCGTCGACGGTGACGACGCTGCCGGCCGACCCGTGCTCGCCCCAATACATCGGCTTGATGTAGATCGGCGTCTTGCCGTCGAACTTCTTGATACCGTCCCAGGCGAGAGCCTCGATCTCCTCGGCTGTTTTCACGGGCTTCAGGCCCATACTGCTCGCCGAGCGGTTGACGCGCTCGCAATGCAGGTCGAGGTCCGGCGCGATGCCATCGAACCAACGTGCGCCGTCGAAGACCGTCGAGGCCAGCCACATGGCGTGCGAGGTCGGCCCGATGAGCGGCGGGTTGCCAGTAAGCCACTCGCCCTCGACGTAAGTCCAGGTGGTTGAACGGGGCGATGTGTCGACGGCCATAGGCATTCTCCTTGAAAAGTTCGAAGAGCAAAATCCCCACGCGAAGACCCGGTCAAGTGGAAATCCACACCCCGGAATCCTACGCAAGAAAATGGCGGAGAGGCTTCCCAGGGAGTAATATTCATGCGCGATCCCTTAAGCGCCATCGATGGGTATATCACTGAAAATCATGGATTGCGCGATTGGAAGCAATATCAGCGTCGTGCCATTATGCACCGGAAGCGATGCGGAGTGAAATCGATGAAAGCCATGTTCTACGACGCCTTCGAGAAGGCTCCCGAAATCCGCACCCTGCCCGATCCGACGCCCAGCGAGGATGGTGTGGTCATTGCCGTCGGCGCGACCGGGCTTTGCCGCAGCGACTGGCACGGCTGGATGGGCCACGATCCGGATATCAAGCTGCCGCATGTGCCGGGCCACGAACTGGCCGGCAAGGTGGTCGCAACAGGCAAGGGCGTCATGCGCTTCAAGATCGGCGACCGGGTGACCGTGCCTTTCGTTTCCGGCTGCGGCCATTGCAGCGAATGCCATTCCGGCAACCAGCAGGTCTGTCCGAACCAGTTCCAGCCGGGCTTCACGCATTGGGGCTCGTTCGCGGAATACGTGGCGATCGACTATGCCGATACCAACCTCGTCCATCTGCCTGATAGTATCGACGACGCGACGGCGGCAAGCCTCGGCTGCCGCTTTGCGACATCGTTTCGCGCCGTCGTCGATCACGCGCGCACCGGCCCCGGAGAGTGGATCGCCGTGCACGGCTGCGGCGGCGTCGGCCTTTCGGCAATCATGATCGCGACGGCGCTCGGAGCGAACGCGGTCGGCATCGATCTTTCCGACGAGAAGCTTGCCTTCGCCCGCGAATGCGGTGCGGTGGCGACGATCAACGCAAGCAGCGTAGCCGATGTGGCGGAAGCGGTGCGTGAAATCACCAAGGGCGGCGCGCACGTCTCGATTGACGCGCTCGGCCACCCCGTGACCTGCTTCAACTCGATCAAGAATCTGCGCCGCCGCGGACGGCATGTGCAGGTCGGCCTGATGCTCGGCGAATATGCGGCACCGCAGATCCCGATGGCGCAGGTGATCGGCCACGAGCTGGAGATCTACGGCAGCCATGGCATGCAGGCCTGGCGCTACGATGCGATGCTGTCGATGCTGACGTCAGGCAAGATCGCGCCGCAGAAGCTGATCGGCCGCCGGATCACGCTCGAAGAGGCGATCCCCGGGCTGATGACGCTCGATCGGGCGGAAGGGATCGGCATCAGCGTCATCACGCAGTTCTGACTTCGGGCTCGCACAGCCGACCTCAATCAAAACGAGCAGCTCAGGTTGCGATACCCTCTTGATTGCAATGTATGCGGCCCACTACCGGACGGACCGGCATGGAGGGGCAAATGGCCACGCGTTTTATTCTTTCTATCGACGGCGGCGGCATCATACCAGCCGTCATCCTGGTGGAACTGGCAAAACGACTTGACGGTTTTGCGCTACACAAGGTCTTTGACCTGATCGCTGGAACATCGTTGTGGCCGGCCTGCCCTGCCCTCATCCATCAAACACCGGCGAAGCCGCCTGCACGCCGACCGATCTGCTCAGCCTTTACGAGAACGAAGGCGCCGATATTTTCCGGAAGCCCTGGCTTTCCGATGTCTTCAATCCCTTCGGCCTCAACGATCCGAGCGACAACGCCGATGCGCTTGAGACAAAGCGAACCAGCGCCTCGGAACCGCGACGCTCGACAAGGGGCTATCTGCCGTCCTCATCCCCGCTTGCGACATCCGCAACCGCGCAGCGCTGTTCATGTCGAACTCCGACAAGAAGAACAGCAATTTCCGCTTCTGGGAAGCGCGGGCGACCTTGGCCGCGCCGACCTATTTTCCGCCGGCTCTGATCGAGCGCGTCATCGCCAGGCGCATTCTCGCCGCGCAGAGCGACACGCAAGAGAGCGCCGCCGCTTGAAGCGGCAAACGCGAAAACCCATATGCGCCGGACAAATCGCGACGCGACGATCGGCGGCTGCGGGTTGCCAAGGGCTTCGGAAAGGTCTAACGGGCTCGCCGCCAAAAAAAGAAAAGCGAGACATGATGTCCAACTCATTTGTGAAAGCGCCCCAGGCGAGCGCGAAGGTTTTCTTCGTGCTGGGCGATCGGATCGAGCGACGCGCTCGTCTGCAGGGAGCCTGGCTCAACATCTTCGACACTACAGTGCCGCCGGGCAGCCGGACGCCACTGCACCGTCACGCGAGCCCCGAGGTCTTCCGGATCATCGAAGGCCGACTGACCATCCGCCGTGCGACGGAGAACGGCCTGGAAGAGTTCGAAGCCATGGCAGGCAACATCGTCCGCATCGCGGCGAACCAGGCGCACGCCTATTCCAATCCCGGCCCGCAGACGGCTGTCTTCTCGGCCATCGTCGACCGCGATATGGCGGAATTCCTTGAGGCTGCCGGCTCGCAGGAGCCGCCGAAGGCGACACCCTCCGCGGAAACGATGGAACGCATGAAGGCCGCGGCCAACGCCCACGGCATCACCATCCTGGCGGCCTGAGCTTCAAGAGCCGCCCGGACCGCAACTTCGGGCGGTTCCCCTGTTCCTACAAGATACTGTCACACTAAGACCATAGGCGATTTTGCTCGCGGGCCCGTTGCGCTTCTTCCGGTTCCTCTCCAAAATTGCGACATGCCTGACAGCGACCCCTCCAGTACCGGTTCCGCCCGTTCGAGCCGTGATATTCCGGCAGACGATGGCGGCGACCACTGTAGAAGAAGCGACCGCGATCGTCGGCCGTGAAGAACTCCCAAGCGGCTGATTTAGCGTAAGAATCGAGCAATCTGCAGATCTTCTAATTGCAGGAAACAGCCGACGAATAGGCTGTTTCCTTGCAAAATCAGTTTGAGGTTTCCCTGGTTGGCGAAGCGTGATTCACTGGGTTATCGCGATGAATCGGAGAGCCAGGAATGGGTAAACCACGCGAACGGCGCGAAACGGGTGAACAGGATTTGTTCCGATCCCGGCTGGACCAGATCATCAACATGAAGCACGAACTGGTGCGCCTGGCGCAGGCGATCGACTGGCCTGTGTTGGAAGCCCGCTTTGGGACGGTGTATTCGGACGGAGCGGGCATGCCGCCATTGCCGACGCGGCTGATGGCGGGGCTGGCCATTCTTAAGCACACGTTCAGCCTGTCGGACGAGGCCCTGTGCGAGCGCTGGGTGGAGAACCCCTATTTCCAGTACCTGTGCGGCGAGGAGTTCTTTCGGCACGACCTATCGTTCGACCGCTCCTCGATGACGCGCTGGCGGCAGCGCATGGGCGAGGAGCGGATCGCCGCGCTCTTGCAAGAGAGCCTGGCCGTGGCTGTCAAGACAGGCGCGATGAAGCCGCAGGATACGCGGCAGGTGATCGTGGACACGACCGTTCAACCGAAGAACGTCATGTTCCCGACGGATGCCAAGCTTATTCACCGGGCGCGCGAACGGTTGGTGCGGCTGGCGAAGAAAATGGGGCTGGATCTGCGCCAGACCTATCTTCGGGTCGGTAAATTCGCCCTGATCCAATACCAACGCTACGCTCATGCGAAGCAATTCAAACGGGCCGGCAAGGCACTGCGCAAGTTGAAGACCTATCTCGGCCGGATCGTTCGCGACATCGAGCGTCAGATCGCCGGTGACGAACAACTCGACGCGATCTTCAAATGGTCGCTCTATCAGGCAAAAACGGTCATCGAGCAGCGGCAACGTCAGCGTGGCCGCAAGATCTATAGCCTGCACGCCGACGAGGTCGAGTGCATTGGTAAAGGCAAGGCGCACAAGCCCTATGAGTTTGGAGTGAAGGTGTCCGTGGCCACAACACTGAACCGTTCAAAGGGCGGGCAGTTCGCTCTGCACGCGACGGCGCTGCCCGGCAATCCCTACGATGGCCACACGCTCGCGACCGTCGTTCCGGATATGGAAAAGATGATCGGCAACGAGGTCACCCGCATTCTGGCCGACGCTGGATACCGCGGCCACAATGCTCCCGAAAGTCACAAGCTGAGGGTCTTCACCAGCGGCCAGAAGCGCCGCCTCACGCCCGCCATCAAGCGCCAGATGCGACGACGATCGGCGGTCGAACCCGTCATTGGACACCTCAAGAGCGAACACAGAATGGACCGCAATTATCTCGCTGGCGAACAGGGGCATGCCGTCAATGCCGTTCTGGCCGCAGCCGGATACAACTTCTCCCTCCTGCTGCGATGGTTCAGACAGCTTTTGTGTCTGGTAGCCGCACTAATCTCCACGTCCCAGAGCCGATCGATACCGCAGCTCAATGTCTGATATCGAGTTCTTCACGATCGACGCGATCGCTTCCACGCGAGGCATCCAGCCGAAGGCAAAGCGGCTCTCTTCATCATGATTGCAGTGAACGAGGCCCGGCGTGCTGCGCTCACCCCCATTTTCATGCCAAAAGGAGCGGTCCAACTGATATGGCCGCATTGAACCACTGATGTTCTTCGACTGGATATCCGACCCTTCCGCTTGGGTCGGCCTTGCTACCCTGATCGTGCTCGAGATCGTCCTCGGCATCGCTTCCCCGCACGAACCTGTAGCTGAGCAGGAAAATCAGATAGTTAGATTGGCTACAATGTAGCCGAGGGCCGAGCTGACGGCATTCGACGGGAAATCGTCGCGCCCTAAACGCTTGCAAATGAGACTTGCCGAATGTCACTTTCAAATCTCGCCCGCGACTACCTCGGCATCGCCCCAGTGCTCGTGCTCGTCGCTGCAAATGGCTTTTTCGTTGCCGCGGAGTTCGCGCTCGTTTCGGTCCGCCGCAGCCGTGTTGCCGAGCTGGTTCAAAGACGTCGCACTAATTCGAAAGCGCTGCAGGTCGCGGTCGACAATCTTGACGCACATCTCGCCGCGACACAACTCGGGATCACAATCTCGTCGCTCGCACTGGATGGGTCGGGGAGCCCGCCTTTGCCCACCTCATCGAGCCAGTTCTTGAAAACATTGTCGGGGGTTGGTCGGAAACGGCATCCCATACGATCGCCGTCGTGATCGCTTTCGTCATAATCACGTCACTGCAAATCGTCCTAGGAGAGCTTGCTCCCAAATCTCTGGCACTGCAGCTTTCCCCAGCGCTGCTTTCAGAAGCTTGGTGATAGCTTGATGGTCGTCTTGGTTGATTTCGCCGCGGAACTTCGCTGTCAAAGCGTCGGAATAAGCGATCGCGCAGTTGATGACGGTTGACATCGACGGATTGCCGATGTCGCCAAGGTCTGCGACAGCATTGCTGTTACGCGCGTTCTTGAGGTAGCCGCGGGCTATCAGAAGCCTACCGTTGGCAAAAGCATCATCTTTGTTCTTCGTAGATCCGGTTCTAACCACGTCCCTCTCCATTGAAGCCGATCGCATCTTCGGGACGCTTTCCAGAAAGGACGATTGCTTCCGATATGACGCTCTTCCACCATGGATCCGAGTCTTTATCTAGTCTTTCGATATCGGCAAAGTCCAGCCCGACCACATTAGGGAGAAAACCAAATCTCTGCGACGCATCCCTCAGTTCCTCACGGATTCGTTCAACTATGGAGGCAAGTTCGTCTGCTTGGGCGACTATACCAATGTCCAGATCGCTATCCCGTCTATCTTCTCCGCGGGCAACACTTCCGTAGTAGAACAGACTGAAGAACGGCTCTCCGGCGGCGCTTTGCCGGACTGCTTCCAAGATCGCAGTAAAGCGGTCGCTTTCGGCTTTGAACAGATTCGATAGCGCTGACGAGAAATAATGGTCAGCATTCAAGCAGTACACGCGCGACCGCCCCGCCCCAGACGAAGATACGATCCCTAGCGAAACGAGATCGATTAACGCTTTTCGTACACTTTCCGGAACCAGCCGGCTTTTGCGAACAATCTCGTTGGACGCCAGCATTCCTCCATGTAGCGAAAGGACCCTTAACACGCGTGTGTTCGAGTCGACGCCAAGAATGGCGGTAATGGGATACCGTATCGCGCTTTCTCGTGATGATCGGGCCATTCGGCTCCTCGACAAAAACCAGTTGTTTAGCTTTAAGACCAGATACCTAGTTTATGTGCTAGATATTTGGCTTTAAGACTAAATATCTGGTGTCTGTACAAGTGTCAATCGAGCAGATCCGGCGGCCGTCGCCCGCTGAGATCACCGACAGCGTCACTAGGAGTACGGGGACGGACCCGCTCCTCCATCACCTCCACCCTTTCCCGAAAAATCGACAGCCGCCTTGCGTCAACCTTGTCTATATCGATCAGACGCACTGCGAATCCCGGACACAGCAGCGGATCCTGATCGACAGTCTCGGTCATGATCCGTTCGAGAAGGGCTGAGGGATCACGTTCTGCGAATGGATTGCCCGGCGCGATCCAACCTGCCTTCAACATTGCGACAGCCGGGTCGTCGGCGATCAGTAGACGTCCGGAGCCTCGGCATGAGGAACAAGAACCTCAGGGCGCGGCGTCCAGCTTTCGACCAATCCAGGCTGCCCCACAAGTTCTTTGAACGTTAAGGGTACATCCATGCCACGCCGCAGCATCTCGGCTACCATCGCACCTCTATGCTTCGTTTGTTGCTCGACGTGGAGCAGCCTGTTGCGCCCGGCGGTGACAACGATATCAGCTCTATACGTTGCCTGTGTTTCCCGATATTCCTCCCCGACAAAGGTCATGTCGTTCGCGCCGATGGGCTCAGAAGCGCCAATGCATCCGGTGCGGATTCCTACCTCCGGCTAGTCGGTGTTCGTTCCACAGAAGTCGCAGAACGTCGGGCTTTTGAAGGATCTTTTTCAGATGGACATCATAAGCTCGACTTTGTACAAAATCGGTGGTGATTTCGGGGGCATCTGAGCAGCCCTGGGTGAATCAATTCGCCGCAGGGTCCCGGCCTTGCGCCATTCGTTTGATCGGATTCGAACGAATGGATGAGCGAACAACATGATTGTAGCCGTGAGCCGGGAGACGCGGTCCCCCACATCCTTCGCAAATGGCTGTCGCCGTTTCGTTTCTGGTTTACCGCGCCAAGCTGGGAGCATCTGCTGGTCCTGGTGATGGGTGCGCTCCTTTCGCCTGGCAAGCGAACGGTGACGGCCTGCCTGCGCATCACCGGACGCGCGGAGGTAAGTAATTTTGCCGCCTATCATCAACTCCTCAACCGAGCCCGCTGGAACCCTCGCACGTTGGCGGCCCGTCTGCTGTCCATCATTGTTGCCCGGCTCGTGCCCGAGGGCCCTGTCGTGATTGGCATGGATGATACAATCGAACGGCGTTGGGGCCAACGCATCGCCGCGCGTGGAATTTATCGTGACCCGGTGCGCTCCAGCCATGGCCACTTTGTCAAGGCCAGCGGCTTGAGATGGTTGAGCTTCATGGTTCTTTCACCTGTCCCATGGGCAAAATGTATTAAAGCCCTGCCGGTGCTGACGATCCTGTGTCCCTCTGAGCGCCATGATCAGAAGAAGGGCCGAAAGCACAAGCTGCTGACTGATTGGGCAAGGCAAGGCGTCTTGCAGCTTTGCCGCTGGCTGCCGGGCCGCGAAATCATCTTTGTCGGCGATAGCAGCTTTGCCGTTCATACACTGGCTGCGGCTCTTCCCGACACGGCCACTCTCATCACGCGGTTGCGTCTGGATGCCAGTCTCTTTGCTCCACCAGATCAACGGCACGAACATACGCTCGGGCGACCGGCGCAAAAAGGCAGGCCATTGCCGAAACTGAAAACGCTCCTCAAAGACGCAAAGACCGAGTGGCAGCGCATCGTCGCATCGTCCTGGTACGGCAAGCAAACCGACAAAACCCTTGATGTCACATCAGGAACCGGCCTCTGGTATCGGCGTGGAACGCCCCCAAGACCAATTCGCTGGGTTCTCGTTCGCGATCCATCAGGCCGTCGTGAACCCCAGGCGTTCATGAGCACCAACGTCAACCTTGAGCCCGCTCAGATCATTGCCTATTTCGTTCGGCGCTGGCAGATCGAGGTCACCTTCGCCGAAACGCGAGCGCATCTTGGCGTGGAAACCCAACGGCAGTGGAACGACAAAGCCATCATGCGCACGACCCCGTCGCTGCTGGCGCTCTACAGCCTCGTCACACTCTGGGCATGCGATCTGCTCGGTCATGGCGTCCTTCCCTATGCCGCCGCCTGGTACAAGAAAACAGAGTTCACCTTCTCCGATGCCATCGGTGCGGTTCGCATGATCCTGTGGGATCAGGATATTTATCGACAGCACCCGCCAGACCCGGACATTCCTGAAACTCAACCAAGCCGCCTCAAGCGGATGACACAAGCACTTTGCTTCGCTGCATAATGTACAAAGTCGAGATAAGGAGTCAGTTCTTTTTCCCGCAGTAGGTCGGCAAGTCGGTCAATTGCAGAAACCATCACTCACTCCCTGAAAGCGCCGATCAATATCGGGAGATTCCTACTGACAAGTTACGCTAATCGCGTTGTGTCAGTGCAGCTCGCTGACCGATGACTTCCAAAGGCCTTCAACCACTGCTATGTTAGCGATCTCGCATTCGCGCTTACGACGGTATTGGATTTGGGAAACCAGACTTCAGGAAGTCGAGCAACCCCGCCGCTCTGGATCAAAAGCCGCATGGCGCTCCTCATGGGGCTCTGCTGCCTTGCAATCATAGGTGTCGTTGCACTGTCGAGCGCGCCCTATTGGCACCATCTCGTGACAGGCAGCGCACATCCGGTTGTTCACAATGAGGCCCTGTCCTCTCAGCCGACTGGGGATGCGATTGCAGAGCCCGTCGGTTCACGATCCTCTACGTTGAATGAAGCGCGCCTTTTCGAGGCTCCAATTTATGAACTGGCCAGCCAGTTCACCCGCACCTGGCGGATTTCCGGACCCCAAATCTGTGCAGCGTTTCGAGACGCCGGCATTGAGGCGACAGAGTGGCGCGCCGCTTCCATGCGCAGTGTGAGTTACGAATGCTACTTTCAGCGCATTTACGAACGAGACGAGGTTCGTCCTCTACGCTCGACCTTCCTGCGCGTTCGCGGGAACGCGTGGGGAGAGGTCCTTGAGGTCAGTGGTAGAATTGTAGGGCCGACGACGGAAGATCAAGGAAGCCTCGATCCGTCCCTTATGCGCATCTTCAATGTTCTGGTCAGCCAAGCAACGTGGGGAGACTTTCAGGACACGCTGGTCCCGATCCAGAAACTATTGGATGTCCGATCCGAGCGCTTCGGTGCATCTTTCGAGTTCACACGAGAACTGAGCCACGAGAACAGTTACGATTTCACCCTGGTCCTTTCCCAGACCTCCAACGAGCAGACTCGTACGAGAGCGTATTTCTCCCAGGAGAGATGGATGGTCAATCCGGATTACAGGAGGATACGTCCCGTGCTTCCAATGCTGTCGGGCCGATAAGCGGAACTGCCAAAATAACCCCGTTTTGCCAGCCGGTATGTTGCCGCATACGTAGGTCGCGATACGAAGTGCTCACGACAGCCTCCGTCAAACTGACCCTGACGCGGTAATCCGTCTCCCTCGCGCAGAACGTTTTGGCACCATCGATTTCCGGCATCTCATCGCCCAGCGGCCATTTGCTCTTGTTCCTCCCCGTAGGCATGCTCCATGCGCGTAAGCTTCTGCTCTCGGAAGGGCTTCTCCTCGCGGATGAACGCGATCATGGCATCGATGTCGTTCCCACCTCCGGGTGCTTCTCCCAATGGGAGATGACGGCGTCTACGAAGCTTTTGCGCCCAATAGCGGATTTCTCGCTCGGCCGGGGGATAGGATAAACCAAGCCGATACAGGCGGCTCTCCGTCCTCGCCCAACGGGCGGGGCTCCCTCTATCCATATCTAAGACGGGAGCCGTGTGCCCGTGATCACCATCGTCGATTTCCGGGTGGCCGAAAAACCAGCCGTAGAGCCACGGCCTGCTATCGGACGGGCTCTCAAGCACCCACCCCTCAAGGATGGGCGCGGCTTCCAGCTCGGCTTCTGTCGGGACCTCGTTCATTGGTAACAAATCCTTCCTAAGACTGATCCTGCCGCTTGGTTCAGTTCAGCTATCCTTTGCCGCGAAATCGTCTCCTTCGAGAACAAGGCTGGATCGCGACCTCACGAAATCCTCGAAGCGGAGGAGGATCTCTTGAACTTCTCCGTCTTCTCTCGGTGGACACTGTGTCCAGCGCCACGGATGCGAATTGGTTCGCCTTCCCATATATTCGCGAAATCGATGTTGTCGATGTAGTCCAGATTGATCGCCGGATCATTTTCGCCGTTGATGATCGCGAGGGGAATAGACGTGGTCTCGGCGATGCACCTCTGATCGCTATCCTCCCGGCAACCGCGGACTCGATCATATACTGGCGGGCCCGGCCGTCTGTCCTTCGAACGGCAGAATGGAACGGCTCTTCGTCCAGGGCGTCCGCGCCTAGCGCGAGTTCGACCACCATACCGACCTGCTCTTCGGTTAGCTCTGCATTTCCGGTGTAGGCAATCTTCGGGCTGGGCTTGAAGCCGGCTTGCAGCCCTTCCGGACTGTTGACTATCGGCGGGGTTCCAAAGATCAGCGCACCATCGACAGCCGCGTTCCTCGCGATCATCTCAAGTACGACATGGCCACCGAGCGAATGCCCGACGGCGATAAACCTTTCCACCCTCATGCTCTCCAGTGCCTCGAGCAAAGCGTCGGCGTATCCGGGCATGCTGTAGGTGCGTCTGGGGTCAATCGCGTTGCCGGATGCACCACGCCCCTGGAAGGTTGAACGCGATGGTTCTTCTAATGCCGGAAGCGCTTCAATCTGCGGGGCAAATGGCCAAACGATGCCAACTCGAAGACCGGACAGAATCCGAAAGTCTTTGAAGAAGTGTCGGGGAGTGGGTCGAAAGGCGCCTCGGCGTCCCCATTATGAACGCCCCTTTCAGAGCTAGTTCATGTTGCGGCGGATAAGGTTGTCGGAGGAACTGAAATAGCAATGTGAGTGTACCGCATGAAAGACAGATCGCTCATCAACAAGCTCATGAACGCCGTCGTTCAAGGTGTTTTTGTCGCGTTTCCGCTGTCGTGTGCATCGGTCGCCGCCTATGACGTGTGGACCCACGGGATGCACGCGGTGACGACGCAGTTCGGACTTGGAATTGCAGGCTTGATCTTGCTAGCCCAAGCTGTGGTGATTGGCTTCCGGGGTCTCGATTTTGTGCTCGAAGAGTCGCGTCGTTTCCGGCACGATGCCCTTGCGTTACACAGTGCGACACGGCAGCGTTTCGCCGATGCTATTGCTCCGCGCCTGACGCCCATGCCAGCGTCTTGATGGCTAGTTGATGCCAACCACGACGAACGTGGCCTGATCTCGTTTGTTCGCGAGCCCGGCAGCCCTTCAGGCGCATCCGACGTGACAATGCCGAAGAGGACGATGTCCGTTCGACCGAATGAACCGCTCAGTTAGGTCATCTTCGCCAATGCGTAGACGAATGCTTCAACCTGCACGCCTCCTCCAACCGTGACCATGGCGACGACACGCTGATAGCTTTCACCCTCGAACTCGTCGAGACGCTTCCAGTGTTCCGGAAGGTCCGGGGATTCGAATACTGAAACAGGGACTTCGAAGGCTTCGTCATCAAGCACGAGACCGGGAAAGCCAATCCCCGCTCCCCATCCGGCCTCAAGAAGTCGGCCACGGACGGTGCCCTTTCGCCAGGTGCCGCGAAGGCCGTCGAGCTGTCCGTGATTGACCTCGCCGGGCGCGAGGCTTCCATACGTCGCGAGACGATGTTCGGCGTCCATGATGCTTTGGTGCGCTCCTAAAGATCCAGAGCCGGCGACCCGGCCGGGCGTTGCTACAAGTTTGGCACGTTTGTAGCAAGATGACGTGTGGTCACAGAGCGAGAGCGCGTCTCAGCCTCCCTCACCTCGCCCTGACTGGCTTGGTGTCTATCGCAGGCGTTAAAGGAGCGTCCGCAGCCCCGGCTGAGCGACGTCTCGAATGGCAATCTTGAGCGGGAACCACTTCTGCTTCCGCATTGCCTTTTCAGGGAACTCCGTCGCCAAGCGGGAGACCTCGAACAGATGGACCGAGACCTGATACTGATGGGGTGCACTGTCCTTCCGATACGAGAACGAACCGAAGACATCCGGAGTGACCAAGCCTTCGACGCCGGCTTCCTCGAAGGCTTCGCGCAGCGCTGCTGCCGCGGTTGTTTCGCCAGGATCGAGGTGTCCTTTGGGAACGCCCCATCGTCCGTATCGGCGGCTTCCGACCAGCAGGATCCTGAGGTCGCCGTTCTTGTTTCGCCGATAACAGACCGCACCTGCCTGTCGGACGTCGCGCGCGAAGGGACTGGCACCTGCAGCAGTTCGGTGTTCTTCCTCAAGCATCGCCTTCATCATGCTGCTCGAAACATAGGACGCGTTGATAAATCGGTGTAACATCGGTCTGCGACAGCAGCCTCAACGTTGTGACGACCGTCCCCTTAACAGTCGGAGTCCACCTTGTCGTCCGAAATCGAAATCAAGCTTGAACTGTCAACCGAGGCCTTGGAGTCTCTTCTTGGTTCCGACCTTCTCGGCGAACCCGAGAAAGTTCTGGAGCAGCCGTCGACCTACTTCGATACCGTCGAGCGGAGGCCCTTCCAGGAAGGCTTCTCACTCCGCATCCGGCGAAGCGGCGCCGCCTGCATGCAGACGGTGACGGCCACCGGACCCAGCAAGTCCCTCTTTGGGCGGTCTGAATGGGAAACTCCCATCGACGGGGAGGAACCCGTTCTCGACCATTCGAGCCCGCTGTTGAGCGAGTTCGGGAGCGACCTCGCCGTAGAGCCGGTATTCGACGTCGATGTGGAAAGACGCGTCTGGAACGTGAAGGAGAACGGGTCGCTCATCGAGGTCGTGGTCGATCAGGGCGAGGCCATGTCCGGCGACCGACAATCGGCCATCCGTGAAGTCGAACTCGAACTGAAAGATGGCGACCGAAAAGACCTGTTCATCCTCGCGCGTAAGGTCGACGGGATCGTCCCGTCCCGGTTCGGCGTCCGCTCCAAGTCAGAAAAAGGATTCGCGCTCGTTGATCAGCAGAGGTCCGTCTTCAAGGCGGAGGGGTCTTCTCCTCCGAAGAGAAAGACATGATCCAGGGCGTGCTAACGCTTGCGGAGCGGTCGGCCAAGTCGGTGATGACGCCGCGCATGGACATCGACTGGCTCGACCTCGACGCACCGCGGGCCGAACTCCGGCACCGTATCCTCGACCTCGGCCATTCGCGTTTCCCGGTTGCCCGTGGCAGTCTGGACAATTTCATCGGCATCGCCAGCGCTCGCGACCTGTTGCGCGACATCATCGTCGACGGCGCGATCAACCCTGAGCGCTCCATTCGCCAGCCGCTGGTGGTGCACGAGAGCATCAGCGCACTGAAGCTGATGGAGCAACTGCGCCAATCCAGCCAAGCCGTCGCCATCGTGCTCGACGAATACGGCGATCTTGAAGGCATGGTGACGCCGACCGACCTCCTGGAGGCGATTGCCGGCGAATTCCCTGATGAGGACGAGGAAAAGCTCACGATCGAACGCGGCGAGGACGGCTCGTTGACTGTCGACGGCTGGATCGACATTCGTCATGCCCCCAGGCTGCTCGACGCAGATCTCATCGATGAGACGGACAGATATTCGACGCTCGCCGGCTTCATTCTCTGGCATCTCGGCCATCTTCCGCACGAAGGAGAAGGCTTTACAGCGGGCGAGCCGCCTTCGAGGTCGTCAAATTGGACGGCCGCAACATCGACAAGGTGCGCGTCCAGCGTATCGAGGAAGCTGCATAATCAAGGAAAGCTCCATGGCGTGGTCTGCCAGCCAGTATGGCAAATTCGAAGATGAACGCACGCGTCCGGCACGCGATCTGTTGGCGCAGGTGCCGCTTGAGCACGTCCGTCGTGCGGTGGACCTCGGCTGCGGGCCGGGCAACTCGACTGAGCTGATCGTCGAGCGTTTCGGGGCGGCTGGTGTCTCCGGTCTGGACAGCGACTTGAACATGCTGGAGGCCGCCCGCAACCGTATGCCCGGCACGCCCTTCGTCGAGGCCGATCTTGCCACCTGGCAGCCAAGCGAACCGGCTGACCTGCTCTTTGCCAATGCCGTCTTCCAGTGGCTGCCGAACCACCTGGACATTTTCGACCGCTTGATAAACGGACTTGCGCCGGGCGGCGTCCTGGCGGTGCAGATGCCGGACAACCTGACCGAGCCAACCCATCTGTTGATGGAGGAGACGGCGCATGTCGGGCCCTGGAAAGCCGCCTTCGAAGCGCAGAGCGTTCGCCGTCAGCCGCTGCCGCTGCCCTCCACCTACTACAGCCGGCTCATCGGCAAGGCTGCCCGCGTCGACATCTGGCATACCGCCTACAACCACCCGATGGCGGATGCTGCGGCGATCGTCGAATGGGTCAAAGGAACAGGTCTCAGGCCTTATCTCGACCACGCCGGCGACGAGCATCGCGACGCGTTTCTGGCCGACTACCTCGGCCGCGTGGAAAGGGCCTACCCGAAGATGTCGGACGGCCGCGTATTGCTGCGGTTCCCGCGGATCTTCATGGTTGCCGTCAAGGCTTGAGAGCGCCGTCGAAGTGGAAGCCTCCTGGCTAGCGCATCAGATGGGCGGCAGGATCGGCTGACATTGTCTTGCAATGGTCAGGCGGCATCCTGCTTGCCGCCGCACCCGCGCGCACTATAGTCGTCGCACATAGCGAGGAGACATTCATGGCCGCCGCCCCCATTCCGCCAGCCACACTTGTCATTTTCGGTGCTACGGGCGACCTGACGCAACGCCTGCTGATACCGGCGATCATCAATCTGACGCGAAGCGGATTGGTCGGCGACGATCTCAACATTCTCGGCGTCGGCATAGAGCCGGGCGACGACGCTTCGCTGGTGGCACGACTGGACGGTTTCCTTTCCGGACTGAGCGAACCGATCCTGCCGGAGACGGACGATGCATGGCGACGGCTGCGTCAGCGAATCTCCTACATTTCAGGCGATTTCACCCAGGACGGCATATTCCTCGAGATCAAGAAGCACCTGACGCGCTGCAACGCGGCCTTCTATCTCGCCGTGCCGCCGCAGTTTTTCGGAACGCTTGTCGAAAAGCTGGCCGAACAGGGCCTGACCCGCGAGGCTGACGGATGCTTCCGCCGGATTGCCATCGAAAAGCCTTTCGGCACCGACCTCGCCTCGGCCCGCGCGTTGAACGCCCGCATTCTCAGCAACGTCGCCGAGAGCCAGGTCTATCGCCTCGACCACTTCCTGGGGAAGGAAACGGTGCAGAACATTCTGACCGCCCGCTTCGCCAACATGATGATCGAGGCGCTCTGGAACAACAACTATATCGACCACGTACAGATCACGGCCGCCGAAACGGTCGACGTCGGTACGCGCGGCAAATTCTACGACGCCACCGGCGCGCTGCGCGACATGGTCCCCAATCACCTGTTCCAGCTGCTGGCGATGATCGCGATGGAGGCCCCGAACGGTTTTGGCGCAGAGGCGATCCGTACCGAGAAGAGCAAGGCGCTGAGCGCGCTTCGCATCTGCACACCGGAGGAGGCAGTCACCCATGCCGTGCGCGGCGCCTATACGGCCGGCAAGCTCGATGGCAACGACATCACGGCGTTCCGCCAGGCCAAGGATGTATCGCCCGACAGCAACACCGAAACCTTCGTCGCGCTGAAGCTCTTTGTCGATACATGGCGTTGGGCAGGCGTGCCGTTTTATTTGAGAACCGGCAAGGCGATGAAGGCGCGCGATACGGAGATCGTGGTGACTTTTCGGCAGGTGCCGTTCGCGCAGTTTCGTGAGACCGACGTGAAGCGGCAACTGCCGCCGAACAGGATGGTCATCCAGGTCCAGCCGGATGAGGGGCTGAGCGTCGAGATCTCCATCAAGTCACCCGGCCTTTCCGTGGACACCGTCCCCGTCTCGCTCGACTTCCGCTATGCCGACAAATTCGACATCGGCAAGATGACCGGATACGAGTCCCTCCTCTACGATCTCTTCATCGGCGACCAGACGCTCTTCCAGCGCGCCGACGGCATCGAAGCCGGCTGGGCGGCCGTGCAGCCATTCCTCGATATCTGGGCGAAAATCAGCGAAACTCCGGAGGCCTATGCACCGGGGAGCATGGGTCCGTCTTGCGCCGAGGAACTCATCCGGCGCGATGGCCGAGAATGGCACGAGCTGGGTGTGATCATCCACAACCACATTCGAAAGTAATTTCGGAAATACACGTTTAACTAAAGTAAAGCAGAAGAGCATTTCGCTACGCCTCCCGTATGGCGAGCGAAAATATTGTATCATGAATATGTGATCGTAATCCATCGCAACACATTTATGGTACGCTATACAAAATATTGATGTGTTGACCCTTTCGCCTTTGACAGCGAAGATTTTCCTGCTGACCGCGTTGCTGTTCCAATGCGACAAAGAAGGCGGGGCTCGTCCAACCCCGACGGGCCCTTCTTGCGTTTTTCTATCATTTGGCGAATAAAGTATATATTAGTCGAAATTGTTAAAGCTCGATTAATATATTTACTTGCGCTCTTCCACCGCCTTGCTAAATCTATCTCGAGGGTTTTGGGGTATTGACATGGTAGATACTCATTTGTCTAAGAATCGTTCGATTTCCGATCAACGTATGGAAACCTGCAGGTCGGAGTTCGAGCCCCTCCTCTTCGAGCTCATCCGCAATGGTGAGAAGCGGGGATGGAAGGCGGCCGAAATCGCGATGGCGCTGGCCGACGCGGCTGACGACGTCATCCTTCAGCTGGCAAGGGAAACGAAGAGCAAGCATTGACCGCTTGCCTTGCCGATCCTGACATAATGACGCTTCAGAAGTGCTCCTTTAACAAGTAAAGAAATCCTTGAGCTTGTCTCGCGTGATTCTCTTGCCGCTTGCGCCAAGCAAAGGAGCCCGATGTTGCAGTTGATTGCCGCAGCTCTTCTTGCCTGTGGATGCGTCAGCCTCGCCGAGGTTGCCGACTGGCCGCCTGCGGACAGCTATGTGCCGAAGATCAGTTGCCACGAAAGCGATGCCGCCGAGCGCTGCGCTGAAATTCGTGCGGCTTGGACCGGCCTTTACGCCGATGCGATCGCTGGCCGCGTTGAAAGTCAGCGAAAAGTCTCTTTCTGCCTGAGCACCGGCTGCAACAAGGGCATCGTTGTCGAGCCCATCCTTGGCTGCGCCTGGCGCCAGGTCATCGCCGCATCGCGCAATCCTCAGATCAACGACGCCGACCGGGCCAACATCAACCGTTACTGCGGCCCTCGCGCGCTTGACGATGCCGGGCGCAAAGCTGCCAGAGACCAGTCGCAAACCTGGCTGACCTTGCTCGGCGTAACGCCATAGCTACAAATGCAAACGGGCGGGGACAAGCCCGCCCGCCGAAAGTCTTGGCTTGCCGCTTAGACGAACTGGCTGAGACCCGGAACCGAGCCGACAACCTCGTCTACGACTTCCTTGCCGGCATGCTGCTCGGCAATCGCGATGGTTTCCTTGGCAAGTGTCGTGATCTCGCCCATGCCGAGGCCTTCCGACATCAGTTGCTGGCCGAGCGCCATGATGCCGCCGCCGCCGAGCGCGCCCATGATGCTGCCAAGGATCCCGCCGCCACCGCCCTCGCCTTCGCCGTTATACTTGGCAACGAGATCGGAGGCGCCCGGAATGGCCTCGATCATCTTGGCGACCGGACCGTCTGCCGCTTCGCGCTGCAGGAAGCCGAGCATCATGCCGAGCGCCTTTTCGGCCACCTCTGCGGGGATGCCCACGCGCGCGGCGATCTGGTCTACGATTTCATTCATTGTCAGCCTCCTATTTTTGACGTTGACGTCAACGTTAATTGAACTTTCGGGGCAACTCAAGCCGCCTGCCGCAAAAGCAGGCTTTATCCTACTTTTCCTTTTAATGCAGACCGTTGTCCGCACTGGACTCCCTGCTTATAACAGGGAAGCGATATTACAATGACCGTGCGGAAAACGACGCTCCGCACTTTGACGCAATCGGCGCCGACAGCCGTAGGGAGAATTTTCGAAATGCTCGAGGAAGGCAAGATTTTCGTCGGCGTCAGCCGCAATCCGGACGACAGCATCAACAAGCCGGAATATCTCGACCTGAAATTCGGAAACCGCCATGGCCTGGTGACGGGCGCCACCGGCACCGGCAAGACGGTAACGCTGCAGGTGCTTGCCGAGGGCTTTTCGAAGGCCGGCGTGCCCGTCTTCTGCGCCGACATCAAGGGCGACCTCTCCGGCATCGCCGCCAAGGGCGAACCGAAGGACTTCCTGACCAAACGGGCCGAGCAGATCGGCTTCGACGACTACGAATTCGACCAGTTCCCGGTGATCTTCTGGGACCTCTTCGGTGAAAAGGGCCACCGCGTCCGTACCACGATCGCCGAGATGGGACCGCTGCTGCTTGCGCGGCTGATGGATGCTTCCGAGCCACAGGAAGGCGTCATCAACATCGCCTTCAAGATCGCCGACCAGGGCGGCATGCCGCTGCTCGACCTCAAGGATTTTTCCTCGCTGCTTAACTACATGGCGGAGAACGCAACCGTACTATCCAGCCAATTCGGCCTGATCTCGAAGGCGTCGGTCGCCTCGATCCAGCGAGGCTTGCTCGTGCTGGAACAACAGGGTGCGGAGCATTTCTTCGGCGAACCCGCACTCAAGATCACCGACATCATGCGGACCAACAACCGCGGCTATGGTCAGATCTCGGTGCTTGCCGCCGACAAGCTGATGATGAACCCGCGCCTCTATGCAACCTTCTTGCTGTGGCTGCTCTCCGAACTCTTCGAGGAACTGCCTGAGGTCGGAGATCCCGAGAAGCCGAACCTCGTTTTCTTCTTCGACGAGGCACATCTGCTCTTCAACGACGCGCCGAAGGTGCTGATCGAGCGTGTCGAACAGGTTGTCCGCCTCATCCGTTCGAAGGGCGTCGGCGTCTATTTCGTGACGCAGAATCCGCTCGACGTGCCGGAGACCGTACTCGCGCAGCTCGGCAACCGGGTGCAGCACGCGCTGCGCGCCTATTCCCCACGCGAGCAGAAGGCGGTGAAGACGGCTGCGGACACCTTCCGGCCCAACCCAGCCTTCGACTGTGCCACCGTCATCACCACGCTCGACACGGGCGAGGCGCTGCTGTCCACACTCGAGGCAAAAGGATCGCCCTCGATCGTCGAGCGGACGCTGATCCGTCCACCGTCCGGCCGCGTCGGCCCGTTGACCGATCCGGAGCGCCAGCAGGTCATGGACAAGAGCCCGGTGCTCGGCGTCTACGACGAGGATCTCGATCGAGAATCCGCCTTCGAGATCCTGGCTGCGCGCGCCAAGAAAGCGTCTGACTCCGACGCAGCCAAGCAGGCGCAACCGACGCAGCCGACCGAGGGCAGTGCCTCGGGTCGCTGGACGCTGCCGGGCTTCGGCGATGACGACAACGAGCAGCAGAGCAAGACCGAGGGCCGCGCCCGCTCGTCCGGCTACCAGCGCGAGACGGTCGTCGAGGCCGCGATGAAGAGCGTAGCTCGCACGGTCGCGACACAGGTCGGCCGGGCACTGGTGCGCGGCATCCTGGGCAGTTTGAAGCGCTGAGCGGAAAGGGCGCTGCGCTCGTCCTGCGCCGCGTCCCATAGTTCTCCGCCAATCACGGCGCTCACCGCTTGCGCACGAACTCCGTGCGCAAGACAAGGCCTTTGATGGTGTCGTGGCGGCAGTCGATCTCTTCCGGGTTATCCGTCAACCGGATCGACCTGATAACCGTACCTTGCTTCAGGGTCTGATTGGCCCCCTTGACCTTCAGATCCTTGATCAAGGTGACGGAATCGCCATCCGTGAGGACATTTCCGGAAGCATCCCGGACCTCGCTCGCCCCCTGCCCGGCGGCAGCCAATTCCGCAGCCGGACGCCATTCACCCGTCACTTCGTCATAAACGTAGTCGTCGTCACCGCCTGCCATGGGCTTTTCTCCTGAAAGCAAGAATTTGCCAATCGGGGCGCTTATAACAGCCAAACCGCCCTGTGCAAGTTAGGCCATGCTGACTCAACTGATCAGCGTCTTTGTCCGGATGTGATCGGTTGGCCGCAAGGCAACCCTGCCATCGATCGTAGTCCAGGTGAGGAGCTTCGGTGCGAATAGAAATTGGGCAATCTCGACCGAGGTGGCTCGAAGATTTCGCAGATCTGAGGATAGTTGCCATGCGGACCGCGCCGGCAGGCGCATATATACACCACATTGGCTCCACAGCGGCCCCAGGTCTTGCCGCAAAGGATATCATCGATATTCAACTCACCGTGGACGATCTGGAAAACGTTGACAGCGCCGCTTTTGAACGAGGGGCTTTAGACGCAATTTGGCGGTGATTGATCATTGCCCCCCGGAATTGAGTTGGCTGAAGAGGAGCTGAGAAAGATGCTCTTCCGTAGCACCAACCGACGGGCAACAAATGCGCACGTTTGCGAAAAAGCGCGATTCAACCGGCTTTATCCGCTCCTTTGCCGCGATTTCTTGCGGACCGATCGGATAGCTGGAAACGCCTGTGGGGTCATCAAGCAGCGTCTGGCCGAGCGCTTCCCCACAGATGAAGACGCCTATTACGATATCAAAACCCCGTCTTCCATATTATAGAGGGCGCCAACGAATGGACGAAGGTGACATTGTGGTCGGAGCCGCCCGGTGACTAGGCCATGTTCAAGAGGCGTGGACGTGGAAGCCAGATTTTGGTGGTGGCCATCACCAGGAGCGCCGCGGATCATGTCCGGGCCTTGTCGCGGCGCGTGGCAATCCTCCTCCGCACAGAGTTTCTGAATGGGCCGATGCAACCGTTTCGGTTGCATTTCTGCATGCCTGATGGTATTTCGCCTGTGCACTCAAAGAGAAAGGAGGGTCGCGTGCAAAAATGCTATTTCCGGTTCAACCGGCAGCGTGGCCCCGTCAACGCCCTGCAAATGCGTTTGCAGGGCTGACCAGAGACCGTTTCTCACAAACTCTCTTCCTGGTCTGCCCCTCGTGGCAGCAGTTCGGGCATTCAGCTCGTCTGCAACGATCCATCCACCGAGCTTGAGCACACGCACGCGATGAAGGCCGCATGCCCTCGCCCGTGTGATCGCTCGGCAAGACCAGAGCAAGATCGTGACCCTTATCAATATCCGCAATCTCGGCGTCACTCTGAGCGCACCACTCTTTGCCAAGCTCGACCTCATCATCAATGCCGGCGACCGTCTCGGTCTCGTCGCCGCCAACGGCCGTGGCAAGTCCACGCTGCTGCGTTGCATTTCAGGCACGCTGGAGGCAACCCATGGCGACATCACGCGCTCGCGCGGACTGACGATCGGCCATGTCGAGCAGGACGTGCCGACAGGGTTGCTTGACGTTCCGTTCCACGATGCGGTCCTTCAGGCGCTGCCCGCCGACCAGCAGGCGAACGAAAGCTGGCGCGTCGACATCGCGCTGGAGTCACTCGACGTGCCGGAAGCCTTGCGCAGCCGCCCGGTCGGACAGCTCAGCGGCGGCTGGCAGCGGCTGGCGATGCTGGCGCGTACTTGGGTGCTGGAGCCGGACGCACTGCTGCTCGACGAGCCGACCAACCACCTTGATCTCGGCAAGATAGCGGCACTCGAGGAATGGTTGAATGCCCTGCCCCGCGACGTTCCAGTCATTATCTCCAGCCATGATCGTGCCTTTCTCGATGCCGTCACCAATCGCACGCTGTTCCTGCGACCGGAGCAATCGCAGGTCTTTTCCCTACCTTACAGTCGGGCGCGGGCGGCGCTGGACGAGGCGGATACAGCCGACAAGCGACGCTACGAGCGCGACATGAAGACGGCCGAGCAACTGCGGAAGCAGGCCGCGAAGCTCAACAATATCGGCATCAACTCCGGCAGCGACCTGCTGGTGGTCAAGACCAAACAGCTGAAGCAACGCGCCGACAAGCTGGAGGATGCGGCCAAGCCCGCCCACCTCGAGCGGTCGGCCGGTGCGATCAAGCTCGCCAACCGCGGCACGCATGCCAAGGTGCTGGTGACGCTCGACGACGCCGTGGTCTGCACGCCCGACGGCACGCCGCTCTTCCGGACCGGCAAGCAGTTCATCTGCCAGGGTGACCGGATCGTGCTGCTCGGCGAGAACGGCGCCGGCAAATCGCGGCTGATTGCGATGCTGCGAAAGGCGATCGGCAATGCCGAGACGGCACAGGACGGTATCAAGGCGACACCTTCCCTGGTTCTCGGCTACAGAGATCAGGCGCTTGCCGACCTCAAGGACAAGGACACGCCGATGGAGACGATCATCCGCCGTTTCGAGGTCGGCGATCAGCGGGCGCGGGCGCTGCTGGCGGGTGCCGGCATGACCATCGACATGCAGTCGCGCGCCGTCGGGCGGCTTTCGGGCGGCCAGAAGGCGCGGCTCGGCATGCTGGTCCTGCGGCTGGCGGAGCCGAATTTCTACCTGCTCGACGAGCCCACGAACCACCTCGACATCGACGGGCAGGAAGCGCTGGAGGGCGAGCTCATGGCACGTCAGGCCAGTTGCCTCGTGGTCTCGCACGACCGCAGCTTCGTCCGCGCGGTCGGCAACCGGTTCTGGCAGATCGAGCGCCGACGGCTCGTTGAAGTGGAAAGCCCAGAGCTTTTCTTTGCTTCGGCACGGCCTTAGACTTCAACAGCCGTAAGGAACAGGTACAAGAAGAGCGCCGTCTCTCTGCGCTGCTCCAACGCGGCGTAGAGATACTTGTCGTATCCGCCGAGTTCGAAGCCATATCGCTTGTGGAAGCGGCAGGCGGCCACGTTGTTCGATTGGGTCTCCAAACGGATGCCGGGCGCGTCTTGCTCGCGCGCCCAGCCGACGGCGCGGTCCATAAGCATCCTGCCGGCACCGGATCTCCTGGCTGTCCGATCGACCGCGAGGTCTTCCACCGAGACAAAGCCGTTCCAGCTCTTCGACAAGAGGAGGTAACCGCACGCCCTGCCCGCTCGGCTTGCAATCACCAAGCGCCGATCTGGTCCAGCCGTAAAGTCGTCCGGGTCAAAGCCGTACGACTTGCGATAGGGCTCTACAACCCGAACCTGCCCGAACGGATCGTCATATGGCGCCAATAGCTCCGAGGTGACGTCGAACGAGAAGTTGCAGTCCATGATCGCGGGCGGCAAGGTTTCGGCATCCTCGACGAGCATCGGCTCCTCCATGCGTGCAGCGCCTGGAGACGTGGTTATGCCCGAGGATGGTGTCAACATCAGAACGACGCCGGCGTCGCTCCGAGCAGAGTGAGCTTGCCGCCGCTGAGGGAATAGAGGCTCATCTTGCGCTCCACGGTACCGGCGGGCGTCAACCTGAAGAGACCGGTCACACCGCGGAAGCCGACGTTACTGGTCAGGTTCTGCGCGTTCATCCCCTCCGGCCCCTTTGTTCGGACAATGCCGGAGGCAACGGCCACTGCATCATAACCGTAAGCCGCATCGGTAGAGAGCGTGCGCTTGTAGTGGCGCTGGTAGCGCTCGCCAATCATCGTCGCGCCCTCGGGCTCGACCATGGCAATCACCGTGCCCGTCACCGAGGGATTCGAATAAGCCTGCGACGGCCAGGCGCTGGTGCCGACGAAGGTTACGTTCGTCTTGCCGCTTGCTTTCACAGCGCCCACAATGGTCGTCGTGATCACCGTTTTCCCGAGGACGAGCACGGTGTCGGCATTCTGCAGATGGGCGCCAGCCCTCTTGACCGCGTCCGATGCGGCGGCATCGGTCAGATCATAGCGGGTGAGGCCGAGGTATGTACCACCGCCGGCGCGGATGGCGCTTGCCAGCCGCTCCTCGCCCGCGGCCGGAAAATCGCTCTGCGCAAAAACCAGTACCTTCTTGTGCCCGCTGGCAAAGGCTGCCCGTGCGCCGTCGATGGCGCTGTCGATCTCATCGGAAACGAAGTTGTAGACATTGCCAGATGTCGGCGGCACCGGCACGCCGAGATTGAGCAAAGGCGGTCGCTGGTCGGCAGGGACCGCGGCAATAGCCGAAGTGACGGCAGGTGATGCATAGCTGACGAGGAGAACGGAACCGCGCGCCTTGGCAGCGCTCACCGCAGTCGTGGCAGCCGCAGCGCCGAAGGCCACGTCGACAACCTTGACGAAGACCTGATTACCCCCGAGTTCGCCGACGCCGAGGCCGGCGCCGTCGCGCACGTCACGTGCAGCGCCGTCGTAAATGCCGGTCGCGCCCTTGGGCAACAGTAGCGTGATCTCCGCTCCCGTTTCTCCGAAGCTCTCCTCGACCTCGCTCGAGGGCGCCTTGATATCATTGGTCTTCACATTCTTGGCGATGCCATCGACGCCGGATTGGCAGCCCGCGAGCAGCCCGCAGGCGACGACGATCGACATTGCGAGAACGGATTTGATGAGTTTCAGAGAACCGACGCCTTCCGAAGGCGACACTTGCCGTGTCGAGCGTAAACCATGCGAGCCTAGCACCTGCCCGATTGACTGCACTGTCACCTGTTCCCCCACTCTCGTAATCGCGGCCTCTTCCGGCCTTTTGGCAGATTTCATATCTGCACAGGCAACACGGGAAAGCAAACCCTTCGCCCAAACTTGGTTGATGGACACGCTAAACTTTTATGTTCTTTTGAATGGATAATTTATACTGGCCTTATCCACGCTTAAATACCTGATTTTTATAGCTGTTTTGTACGTTTCTCTCAGCCAACGAGAGACGACGATCCATGAAGCGCAGTATAAAGAAAAGCAATATCGCCGCTTTTACTTTCTCCGCATTTTCCCTTGCGTTGTCGCCGAATATCTCGTCGGCCTCCGCGCTTCCGTCTCCACGGATTTCCGGCGCGATGTACTCCGTTGACTTCGCTGCTGACACAGCCCGCGTGCTGACCCTTGGCGGCGTCGCCAACCTCCTCAGCCTGGCGGCGAACGCCATCGGTACCATGGACGTTACTGCGCTGACCCGATCGCTGCAGCCCGAGCCTGCCGGCTGGGTGAAGGAGGGCGTCGCACCGGTGCAGCCAGCCGAGCGCCCGGCGATTGCGGCGCCGATGGGCAGCGGCGCATTCGGAACCGTCGCCATTCCTTTCAAGCGTCTTGCCGCTCTGAAGAAGTTAGCACCGTCGCTGTCGGAAATGGCGGATGGAACCGCGATCAACTGCAGCGCAGGCAGATGCTCCGACGCCGCGACCGCGATCAAGGTTGCCTTCACCAAGACTTCGCAGTCCTCGATCCGCGACAAGCTGAACGCGGTCAACGTCACGATCAACCACACGATCCGCTACAGCCGCGACATCGACACCTACAAGGTGGCTGACTACTGGGCAACGCCCGCCGAAACGCTTTTGCGCCAGCAGGGCGATTGCGAGGACTTCGCGATCCTGAAGATGGCGGCCCTGCACGCCGAAGGCGTCGATCTCAAGGACATGTCAGTTGTCGTCCTGTTCGACCAGAAGCGGCACTTCTACCACGCGGTGCTTTCCGTCGCGGTCAACGGCAATCGCTTCATCGTCGACAACATGCGTGACGAGGTTCTGCCCGATACAAAGCTGCCCGACTACGTGCCGCTCTATTCGATTGCGGACGGCAAAGGCTATCTGCACGGAACGCGCACCGGCGCCAAGCAGGTGGCTTCGGCAATGCCGCTGGAAAAGGTGGCTCCCGGCGAAGGCGTGGCGTTTTGAGGATCACAAGCAAGACACAGAAAAAGGCGGTTGAGTTCAGCTGCCTTTTTTCATGTCCGATTAGTCGATCAATAACGTGAGATGTAGCCGATCAGCATCGACTTCTCATGCGTCGGCGCCAGAGCCAGATTGATCTGCCCCTTCATCGACTGTGAGCCGACGGCAATGGTGAAGCCGGTGTTCAGCGTCTTGCCGCGGTTGCGATAGAGCGTTGCGATCGCTTCGTCGATCTGCGTGTCGATCGAAAACCTCAAGCTTTTCGTCAACTGCGCCGTATCTCCAAGCGGGAGACGCTGGCGCAGCATGGTCAGGAAGGGATCGTTGAAGAGTTGGATCTTCTTCTCCTGCGTAAGCAGGATCGTCGGCGACGGCGACGCCTGGATGATGGCATTGACGTTTGCCAGCGATGACGCGTCCTCGACCGTGTCCAGCCGGCGCAGCGCCCACTTGAAGCTGAGGACGCGCAGCAGCGAGGCGAGATTGCCAGACTCGGGCATCTGCGAGGCTGTGTGGTGCACGAGGTCGGCAGTGCTCATCTTGCCGGCCGACGACATGCGACCGAGGCCATCCCAGTAGATCCGTTCGAGCCGGATGCCACGTCGTTCGCCGCCGCGGCCGACGACAGCGCGGAAGCGCGGCTCGATTTCATCGGCGCCGATGGCCGGCAAAGGCTCATCGATCGGTTCAAGCTCGGTGAGTGCATTGCTGCCTGGCTTGACGATCAGCATCCTATCGCTCCGTCAGCGCTTCGCTGCGCGCCTTGTTGATCGGCTTCATCAGATAGCTGAGCACCGTCTTGTTGCCGGTCATGATTTCGACCGAGGCAACCATGCCGGGGATGATCGGATAGGACTTGCCGTTGCGCTCGAGCGCCGACGTGTCGGTCTTGACCTGAACCAAGTAGTAGGTCTCGCCCTTTTCCTTTTCGACGAGGCTGTCGGCCGAGATGTTCTCGACGACGCCTTCGAGGCCGCCGAAGATCGAGAAGTCGTAGGCCGTGACCTTGACGACGGCCGGCTGGCCGCGGCGCACGAAGGCGACATCGCGCGGCGAGATCTTCGCTTCGATCAGCAGCGTATCGGCGGTCGGCACGATGCCGGCGATGACGCGGCCGGGATCGACATAGGCTCCAATGGTGTTGACCTCGAGTGTGTTGACGATGCCGTCAACCGGCGAGCGGATGTCGGTGCGCTTCACGCGGTCAGAGGCGCCGCGAATGGTCTCGTCGACGACCGAGAGCTCGGCCAGGGCCTGCGCCTTATCGGTCAGCGCCTGCTGGCGCAATTCCAGGGCAAGATCGCCGAGCTGCAGCTTGGCTTCCTGCACGGCTGCTTCCAGACGGTCGATGCTTTCCTGATAGACCTTGAGCTGGCCCTGCTGGTCGGTGAGATCACGCTCGGTTTTCAGGACTTCGGTCTGGGCCACAAGCTTTTTCTGGGCCAATGGGTGGATGAGGTCATATTGGCGTTGTGCGCCTTCGATGTTCTGCTGCAGGCGATCGATATTGGCGTGGGCTTCGCTGAGCTCGTTCTCGCGCTGGCGAACACGTTCCTTCAGAACCCCGAGCTTGTTCTGGTAGCTGGCACGATCGGCGGCAAAAAGCTGCTCCTCGTTTGCGCACACTTCCTTGGCAACGGCCAAAATCTCTTGCGGGCAGATAAAGGGCGTATCGTACTGGCCGGCTTCCTCGAGCTTCAATCGGGCCACCTTGGCACCAAGCGCCCGGGCCTTGGCGACGGATTCACCAAGCGACGACGACGTCGTCGTGTTGTCGAGCTGGACCAGCAGCTGGCCCTTGCGAACGACCTGACCGAGGACGACGGCAATTTGCTGGACAACGCCGGGCTCCGAAGACTGGATGATCTGCGTCTTCGACACCGGAATGACTTTGCCCTCGCCGCGGGCGATCTCGTTGACATCGGCTATCGCTGCCCAGGCGAGGAAGCTCGCAATGACCAGAGCCACCAACGCCAGAATGCCGCGGGCGAGAAGCGGAGGATTGTCGTGGCGATTGTTGAGGCTCATGGCTGCGCACCCGCCGGTTTGCGCTGCATCGCTTCGATGACCGCATTCTTCGGTCCGTCGGCGATGATCCGACCCTTGTCGATAACGATCAGACGGTCGACGAGCTCGAGCATGCTGTAGCGGTGGGTGGCGATCAGCAGCGTGGTGTCGCGCCTGATGGCCGTCGACAGGCGCGCAATCAGGTTGCGCTCGGTCGCCAGGTCCATGGCGCCCGATGGCTCGTCGAGAAATACGATCTTCGGCTTGGTGAGCAGCAGACGGGCGATCGTCAGCGCCTGCTTCTGGCCGCTCGACAGGTTGGTGCCGCGTTCGCCAACCGGCATGTCGAAACCGCGAGGATGATTGCCCACGAACTCGTCGACACCGGTCATGCGGGCGACCTCGAGGAGCTCCTCGTCGGTCGCATCGGCGCGCCCGATCAGCAGGTTTTCCTTGACCGTGCCCGAGAAGAGATCGGACGACTGGCCGGCCACGGCGACCGCCGAGCGAACTTCGGCCATGTGATATTGCCGGATATCGACGCCATCGATCAGCACGCGGCCGCCCGAGGGACAAAAGAGCCCGTCAAGCAAGCGGCCGAGAGTGGTCTTGCCGGAGCCGATGCGGCCAATGATGCCGATGCGTTCACCCGGCTGCACCGTAAAGGACAGCTTGTTGATGACGGGATAGTCCGATCCCGGATACTGGAAGGACACATCCTGGAAGCTGAAGGCACCGCGGGTGATCTCGCGGTTGACGAAGCCGACGGTGGACGGACGATCGTCGGGCTGCTCCATGATCTTATCGAGAATGCGAAGGGACATGGTTGCCTGGCGGAAGCGCGCCAGCGTCATGGCGATCTGGCCGAGCGGTGCGCCCGCGCGGCTCGCCAGCATGACCGTCGCGACAATCGCGCCCATGGCAATGCGGCCTTCGGAGAACTCGTAGGTACCGGCAATCACGATCAGGACGCTCACCATCTGCTGGATGAACATCGTCATGTTGATGGCGTTCGTCGAGATATGCTTGATGTCCTCGCTGGTGCGGCTCGAATACTTGGTAAGCTCCCGCCAGCGACGCAGCATCGTCGCTTCGGCGCGCAGGCTCTTCAGCGTTTCGATCGTCGAAATCGTCTCCACCAGCAAGGATTGGCGCCGCGATGCCTCGTTGGCGGCGGTCGCCATGCGCTTGCCGATCGCGGCCTGCGCGTAGAGGCCAATGATGACAGACAACACGAATGCTACGGCCGGAATGACCACCAGCCAGCCGGAAATCAGATAAATGACCGCGAGGAAGATGAAAACGAACAGACTGTCGATCAGCACGCCGATGGTGTTCGAGGTGAAGAACTCGCGAACGAATTCGTACTGCGTGACGCGGTTGGCATATTCACCCGTCGACATCGGCCGCGAGGCGAGCGTCGAGTTGAGCACTTTGTCGAAGAGAAGCTGCGACAGACGCAGGTCGGCCTTTCGCCCGGCATAATCGATGAGCGACGAGCGCGCCGTCTTCAAGAGGAAGTCGAAGATATAGGCAAGCGAGATACCCGCGGCCAACACCCAAAGCGTCGAGATTGCCTTGTTCGGCAGCACCCGGTCATAGACGTTCATCGTAAAGAGCGGCGAGCCGAGCGCAATCAGATTGATAAAGAGCGCCGCGACCATGACGCGCACATAGGTGCGCCAGTAAGGTGCGAGGGTCGTTGCCAGCCAATGCCGCTTCTCGATCTCCACGGCATTACCAACCAGTGCCTCTTCCGAGGCGTTCTGATAGTAAAGCGTGAAGGCAAATGCCAGCTGCGGCTTCAGCGCCAGGAATTCTTCGCGCGTCAGCCGGATCTGACTGCCGGCGATGGGAACGATATCCGTGACATAGGAGCCGTCCTCGGCGACCTCGAGCAGAGGCAGCACGCTGCCATCGGCGAACGCAGCGATCGCCGGACAATCGAAATTGCCCTGACGGCATTCGCGCTCCTGATGCTTGATCACCTGCAGGCCGATGCGCTCGGCCATGCGTTCGACATCGTCAACCTCAAGCGACTCGGTCACCTCATCCGGAAGACCGGAGAAGAGGACCGTGTCGGAGCTTGGTCGGCCATAGAACGCAGCCACGGATTTGAATGCGGCTTTGAATGTCTGCAGCGATGTGCTGCTGGAAGTCTCGAGCGCTACGTTCAGCATTGTTCCATGGCCATCTCGACTACTGCTGTCGAATTGGCGCTAGGAGATCCAGGGGCAAGCCGGCTTTCTGATGGGAATCAAGCTCGACATATCCGGGATTCGCGACACTGGCGGGGACAGCAAACTCTTCCCGCGCATAAGGCTTGGACTGATCGACCGGCCTCAGCTTCATCGTCTGAAGCAGATTGCCCGAGGCCGCCAGGATCTTGTACTCGGCAAACTGCGATGCGACGCGCGCGGTATCGGCGAGAACCTGCGTGTTGAATCTGGTGTTCTGCGCATCGAGGACGTCGAGCAGCGAGCGCTGGCCAACCTTGAACTGCTCGCGGTAGGAACCGACGAGCTGGTTGTTGATCGAGGCCTGCTTGTTGAGGATACCGGAAAGCTCGCCGCGGCTGACGCGCTCGTTCCAGGCCGAGCGAACCGACTGCTCGACCTCGCGCTGAACCTGGGCGAGATTGTAGCGCTGCTCATCGGCGCGGCGGATCTGCTCCTGCTCGCGGGCGACATCGATGCCGCCGCGATAGAGGTTCCAGCGGGCAACGACGCGAACCTGATAGTCGTTGGTGTTGCCTTCGTCGCCATCGATGTCGTTGCCGACGCGGGCCGTGCCTTCGAGATTGACCTTCGGCATATAGTTGGCGCGCGCGCCGCGAACGCCGGCATCGGCTGCGTTGATATCCGCATTGGCCGAATAGATGCGCGGGCTGTTCTTGCCAGCAACGAAGACCGCATCGTTCAACGTCTTCGGCACGAACTTGCCGACCGACGGCGGCGTCTGCGCATTGGTGATCGGCTCGCCGACGACCTGCAGGAAGCGGATCTTCGTCTGCTCAAGTTCTTCGAGTGCTTCGCGCAGCCGCGCCTTGGCGGCCTGCAAGCGCTCACTGCCCTGCAGCCGGTCGGCATCCGTCAGGGCGCCGCCCTTGATGCTCTCGTCGATGTCGTCGACCATCTGCGAGTGGAAGGCGACGTTCTGCTTGGCAGCAGCAACGATCTGGTTCTGGAGCACGTACTCCAGATAATCCTGCGTCACTTCGAGGGCGAGCGACTCGGAGCGTTCGAGCACCCGAAAGGAGGCGCCATCGACGCGCGAGGCCTGCTGCTCGACTTGGGAGCGGCGGCTGCCGCCATCATAAAGCGTCTGCGAGATCGTCAGACCAACATCGCCTGGCGACAGATAGTCATGATCATCTCTCAGCGAACCCGAGCTGGCATTCGAGAGCCGACGACGCCCGATCCCGCTCTCCAGATCCACAGATGGCAAGTATAAACCGCGCGCCTGGCGAAGTTCAAACTCGACAGCTTCACGATCCTTCGCAGCCTGCAAGATCTGCGGGTTCGTTTTCATCGTCTTTTCGATGGCCTGCTGCAGAGATATTGCATTGGCATCAGCATAAAACGAAAAACTGAAAGCAACGGTCGCAGCCAATGCTGCAAAAATTCTTTTGCCTTTAAACAAGATCGATGCCACTCAACATCAAAGATTCACCCGGCGTACCCGTATACCAAAGATTTTCTTTAGCAAGTAAGTAACACCAATCTTTCCACATTCCAATCGCGACGGCGAGCATTCCTGCCAAGACAGTTAATCGCGGTGGACAACTGCCTAAAGCGAGAATTTTACAGGATTTTTTAACGGGGGCTTTGCCCGAACCTGTTTATCTGGCATTACTTTCAAACGGACATGAACCGCGATGAATTTCAGCCAGCGTTACTCTTCCGCCACAATCGTTTCAGCTCTTCGGATCGCCACCCTCGGCGCTATCTGCTACGCGGCTGGATCCGTCGGCGTTTTACTTATCTTAAACCTTCTCATGCCGGATCGACCATTTTTGGTAGGATTCGCCGGCGCCGGCGTAATTTCTCTTTTTGTTGCATTTCCGCTGCTTCTGATCTTGCAGTTCAAGGTCAGCGAGCTCCGAAAACTGCAGGAAACGGTTAACTATACTGCGCGCCACGACAGCGTGACCAAGACGCTGAACGGCACGGCCTTTGCCGCGGCTGTCGAACACTACATCGACCGGCGCAAGCGAATCGCCACCGATGCAGGCGGCGTGATGATCGCGGTCGTCATCGATACGCTCGACGAGATCAGCCGGCGCTACGGTCCGCAATGGGCCGACACGGTCATGCA
Organism: Rhizobium favelukesii; assembly: GCF_000577275.2. Classification (NCBI taxonomy): domain Bacteria; kingdom Pseudomonadati; phylum Pseudomonadota; class Alphaproteobacteria; order Hyphomicrobiales; family Rhizobiaceae; genus Rhizobium; species Rhizobium favelukesii. The sequence goes on along the minus strand of NZ_HG916852.1, from coordinate 1,142,737 downwards.
GTCGCTTGCCGCGATCATCCAGTCGTCGGTCAGAAAGGGCGATCTGGTTGCCCGCCTCGCCACCAACGAACTCGGGGTCTTCCTCCCCGGCGCGACAGTTGAGAATGCCCAGGATGTCGGCACCCGTATTCGCCGGCGCGTGGCTGAGGCCTCCTTCTCGGCCGAAGGCACGCCGATGACGATCGGCGTTCGTCTCGGCGGCGCGGTCTTCGAGGGACCAACCGACTTCAACCACATCCGCCAACTGGCCGACGAAATGGCGATGCAACGCGGCGGCGAGAGCGAAGACGCCATCCCGATGTCGCGGCTGCCGGCAGCCTGAGCTGACAGGAGCCACAAGAACCAAGGAAGGGGGCCGAGAGGCGCCCTTTTCGTTGTTGTTCGCGTCTTCAACGAGCTCGGCGTCGTTCGATCGTCGAGAACGCTCAGGATGTCGGCACCCGCATGCGCCAGCCGCTGGCCGCTGGCCTCATTCTTGGTGAGGGTACGCGAATATCATTGACGCCGTCGGGCACGGCCTTCGAGGGCCACCGGACTTCAATCACATCCGTCCGCAGCCGACGAAATGGCGTGCAGCGGCGGCAAGAGACGAAGCGTCCTGAGCTGATAGCAAACGAAAAAGGCGCCGAACGGCGCCTTTTCCTCTACTGGTTTCTGCGAGCATCAGCCGACGTGCGGTGCCGTTGTCGTGTCGTGCTTGTCGTCGAACAGGATCTTGACCGCTTCCGTGGTGTTTTGAAGAACCGCCACATCGTGCCAGCCGCCATTGGCGTTGACGCTGACGACGGTATCCGTGCCGCTGACGGTCGTCTTGACGCTGGCGAGTGCCTCCGCCTCGCTCGCCTCGTGGCCGAGGAGGCTGTCGAGGAGCTTCGAGACGTCGAGCGTATCGCCTTCGCTTGCCTTGAAGTCGGTGATGACATCGGCGAGCTTGACGTCGTTCAGGGCATCGGCGTCGAGGACGAAAGTGTCCGCCCCTGCCCCGCCCGATAGCGTGAACATGCCGCCGCTGCCCGACAGGATGTCGTCGCCGTCGCTGCCGATCAGTGAGTAGGCATTGCTGCCATTTTCGCTGCCGCCGAGCGTCGTGTCGAAGGCAACCTCGACAAAGTGGCCGGTCGAGCCGCCCGTCAGGGTGTAGTCGCCATCGGCTAGGATCGACTGGCCGCTGATCTCCGAGTTGGAAGCGTTGGCATCGAGCGAGATGCTGGTGATCGAATGATCCGCCAGGCTCGAAAGCTCGCCGCTGTCGGTGATGCCGTTATGGTTCAGGTCCTGCCAGACGGTGAGCTTCGAGAAGGCCTCGTCGGCCGCATCGATCTTGCCGTCGTGGTTGCTGTCAAGCGTCGCCAGCGCCGCCAGGCCATCCACATAGCTGCCACCGGCAAAGTGCGGCGAGAAGATCTCGCTGCCGTTGTCGATCTTGCCGTTGCCGTCCACATCGAGCGCCAAGATGCCGTCGCTGCCGGCCGTCCAGGCGATCTGATCCTTGTGACCGTCGGCATTGATGTCGAACTGCACGCCGTTGTCGAGGGACGTGAGGGCGACGCCGTTGTGGTCGAGGTCGAGGATGATGGGGTCGATGGCGTTGGCAAAGTTTTCACTTGTCAGCTTCCCGAACCCGACGCCGTTGAGCGTCATGATATGCTTGACTGTCATTCCCCCGGAGTCCGGGTTCGTGCCGTCGGTAATGCTTACGGTATAGATGCCGGCATTTGCCGTGGAGGTGTTCGTCGATGAATAGATGATGAACGTATAGGTCCCAACCGCGATGTTGTTTGTCGCGGCTGCGATGATGTCTTCGATGGCGTCACCATTGCCGTCATCCGCCAGCGACAATGTGACACGATCGCCGCTGTTGATCGCGACTTCGATGATCCGGGCGGACGCGATGGCAGTGCCATCCGACGTCAGTGACTGGAAACCACCGTCCGTCAGGCTGCTGTTGTTCAAATTGACCGCAATCTTGTCGTTCAGCACGTCGAAGTGCGACACGATGGCCACGGTGTTGTGTGAGGAACTCAGACTGCTGTGGTTGAAGACAATCTTGTCTTTCGCCGAATCGGATCCCAAATCGACCGTCCACGTCCTGCTGGCGCTGGAAGCGTTGATGGTTACTGTATCGGCGCCGGCGCCCGCGTTGATCGTGTCCCCTGCCGTGCCGGAGGTGATCTTGTCGGCATTTGACGATCCGGTGAGAATGACAGCATCGTCGTCGCTGTTCGTCAATGCCCAGCCATTGCTTCCGGATGCATTCGCCACGCTGACATCGTGACCATTTGCATTGATGGATGCCGTGCCGACATTGCTGCTTGCACTCGTCGCTGTCCAATTCCCCGTGGCCGTTGTGCTGGCGGTTGCGCCCGCGCCGACGGTGAGGACATCATTACCCCCAAGATCGGTGATCGTGTCGGTGCCGGCGGCCACGTGGAAAGTGTCATTGCCGCCATTGCCTGTCAGTGTATCGTCTCCGGCGCCGCCGGTGATGATATCCGCACTCGACGAGCCGGTGATTTTGAAGTCCTCGGTCTGGTTCGATAGATCGAGCGTTGCCGCCGAAGTCAGGATGACATTCTCGATATTGGCGATTTGCGCGTCGCTGGTGCTAGTGAAGTTTGCACCAACGGCAACCGTGTCGGTATTTGCCCCCCCGTCGAGGAGAAGGTCGCTCTGATCGCCGACAAGAGTATCATTGCCCTGATCGCCGTAGAGGGTGTCGCGGCCGAGCCCGCCGACCAACAGATCGTCGCCGGAATCTCCGTGAAGCGTGTCATCGCCACCATTGCCGAACAGCAGGTCATTGCCGTTGCCACCGCTCATGCTCTCGCTTGCAGCCGACCCGGCAATGATATACCTGGAGTTGCCGTTGCCACCGACGAGTCCCGTGGCGAGGCTGTAAGCGCTATCGCCCAGTCCATAGCCGGCGAAACTGCCGCCGTCGAAGTCAACCTGTTCCCAAGTCGAAATTCCTCCGGAGAACTGATTGATAGCCGTGACGGTTCTGGTCGCGCCATTTGCCGCCAACGTTATTTCCAGATTGTTGTCCGAGCGAACAAATTCCAGATCGGCAAAGACGGTGCTGCTTGCGGTTTCAAATTTTATGCTCTGATTGCCAGAGTCTGTCTGTTGAATGGAGATGCTGCCGTAACCCGGACCTACTCCGAGGTCGGCATCATCATCGTCATAGGTGACATCAGCGTAGTTGGATCCGCTCATCGAGAGCGTTAGCGTGTTGGCAGTCAAATCATTGTTGCCCGCGCTGTCGCGCACCTGGAAGGTGAAGCTGGTGGTGCCATTCGCGCCGACAACGTTGTCAGCCGGAGCCCATGTCAGCATGCCGGATGCGATCTGCGCCGCCGTGACAAAAGTGGCGGATGTGACAGCCACATCGCCAAGCATCAACTTGCCGGGGCCTGCCGAAGCAGGGGCATTTACGGTGACGCCTCCAAAGGCATCGCCATCAGCATCGCTATAGCCGAAGTCTGCTGCCTTGAACGTATAGGTATTGTCTTCGATGAGCCCTATTGTTGCGTTTGCCCCTGATGGAGCGCTATTTGCCGTGACGACGGCCGCCGTAACAGCACTGGTCACCGTTTCATTGACGTTCTGCCCATCGATATAGGTAGTCTTCACCGAAATCGCATGTCCGGCATCGGCTGCGACCAGTGTGTAAGTCGCGCCGCTCGCGCCAGTGTCAACGCCATCGCGCAGCCAGTGATAGACGATATTGGACTGCGCACCATCCGGATCGGCACCAAGCGTCGCCTGGAGAACGTCGCCGACTTTCGGCGCGCTTGCCGTCTGCGTCGTATCGCTAATGGAGATTGTCGCAGCACCATCGTTAACCGGGGTCACGGTGAAATTGAAGGTGCCTGTCACCGGGGCCGAATTATCTTCGTTTCCGTCTTCGACCTTGACCTGGAACGACGCCGAAGGTCCTTCTGAGCCATCGTGGGTGAATTTGATCAGCCCAGCATTCAGCTCTGCGGCGGTAAACGACGCTGCAGACGCCCCTCCGTTGGTTATCACCCCATGAGACAGATTCGACACCTGGAATACGACGCCAGAGGCAATGTCATCCGGATCGGCATAACCGAGTTCGGCGGCGGTCAGCGTATGCGTCTGCCCCTCGACAACCGAAGCTGCCAGCGTACCGGCGAGAACCGGCGCGTCGTTGAGCGGCTGAATGTGAATGGTTGCGACCTGCGCGGCACTGTTATCATGGCCATCGTTGACGACAACGGTAACGGTTCGATCGATCGAGGCATCCGGGTTATCGCTGCTGTTGGTGTAGACCACGTTTTTCAGGATCGTTTGATAGGTGGCGATCGATGCCGTACCGCTGATCGACAGGACGCCGTTGACATAGCTGACCGTCAAACCGTTTGCCGCTGCCGTTGCGGCAGCATTGAGCGTCAGGCTTTCGGTTGCTCCATCCAGATTGTGAGCAAGCGTCAGGGTCATCGACTGCAATGTCGAGGAATCGACATCGCCGAGCGTTGCCTGCCAAGCAAATTGCTGACCCAACTGCTCGACCGCCGTGGTCGTGGCATCATTCCCGGCACCAGAGCCATTGAGATCGACGACTGCCGCATCATTGGTACCGGTCACCGTCCAGGAGACGGAGGTGGGCGTCGATGCCATACCGTCCGAGACACTGTAGTTCACCGTGACCGTTGTGGTCTGGCCTGATGCCAGCGATTGGTAGGCCGAGTGGCTCGGATCGAGCGTGAAGGAATGCGTCGCCGCATCGTAGATCACGCCGGCCGGCAGAGTGCCCGGCACACCGGTGACCGCAAGGGTCGTGCTGGCATCGACGTCGCTTGCATGGGCAAGCGCATCAAGCGTGACGCCTGCGCCATCCTCCGTCGCCGTGCCGGTGACGGCGCTGCTGACGACCGGCGCATCGTTGGTGCCCGTGATGGCGACCTGGTAGACAGCCAACTGGCTGTCACCATCGCCATCGGTGACCTTGAAGGGAACGGTGAGCGTCGCGACTTCGCCTTCACTGAGGCCGTTGAAGCCCCAGCCCGGGTTGATCGTGAAGATGCCGGTCGCGGCATCATAGTGGTACGATTCGGGCGGCAAGGTAATAGTAGTGCCGTTCGGCGTGGCAATCGTGACATGGGCGGTGTCAAAGCTGACGGTGCCCTTTTCATCGGCGCCGAACGAGAAGTCGGTGCCCTGGGCCAGGTGGAAGGAGATCACGCCACTGTCTTCGCCGGTCGTGGCGTGGAACACCGGAACGTCTGAACCGTGGGTCAGGCTGACATTGGCGAGGTAGGTGCCGGTGTTGTCGTTGGCGTTGCCGACTTCCTTGAAGGTCAGCGTGTTGATGCCGTTACCTGCCGTCAGGTTCAGCGTCTGCTGCGCCATCGAGCCGGTCGGCTGGATCGTGCCGACAAGCTGGCTGTTCCAATAGACTTCGAGTTTGGAGGACGCCGCATCCGGCGAACCGGCCTCGAAGGTCAGCTTGTAACTGTCGCCAGCGATCAGGCCGGTGATGTTCTGCGAGATTGCGATGTTGCCCGGCGAAGCGCCGAGATCGACCATCGGGGAGCCGCGCGTGGCTTGCATGCCGAGGTAGTCGTCAATTACGCGCTCAAGCTGGACACCCTGCTGGTTCGGAGCTGTTCCTTCGATCTTCCAGCCAGTCGATTCCGTCGCCCAGGCGCCCCATGATTCCGGATGAGCCCAAACGCCGTCCTCGAAGCTTCCGTTGGCGAGCAGGTTTGCAGGCTGCAGCGAACCGGTAATCGTCGGCACGCTATCGGCTACGTTCACCGAGAACGGCTGATCGACATAGTCGCCATCGCCGTCGAAGACACGGGCAACGAGGTTGAGGACCAACGGATCGTTGCCGGCCGCATGGTCGAGGTTCTGGAACAGCGTCGTGGCGAAGCTGCCTGGATGGAGAACGCTGACGATGAACACCGGATTGTCGGCGCTATCGCCATGCTTGAAGGCGACGATTTCCTGATCCACGCCGTTTGTCGTGCGGACGAGGTATTCCAGAGCGACGCCGTCGGACGTCAAGCCATTGTTGATAATCGGCTGTCCGTCAACACCGCGACCAATCTCAACGTGGGCACTTTTGTTGTCCGCGCCGACATTGACGTGCAGCGAGCCGAAGTCGCTGGATACGCTCGGCAGGCCGGTTTCGGAGAGATGGCCGAAATCTGCAGCGGCCGCAATAACCGGCTTGTCGTCGTTGATGTCGATCTGAACGCTGCCAGTCGCCGTGTCGCCGTCATTGTCGGTGACGGTGAAAACGATCTTCATCCGAGCGCCGTCGTTCGCGCCGCTCTCATTGACATCGGGATTGTCGATCGGGCGGTATTGGGTGAACGTGTAGGCGCCTGTCGCCGGATTGGTGACCTCGACCTTGAAGATGACCGTATCGCCGACCTTACCGAGCAGGGTCAAGCCGCCGTTAGCGGACTCGATGCGAATATCCTGGCCCGCCGACTGAAGGGCATGGGTCGTGAAGGTCGGTGCGTCAGCATCGGAAATGACCTCATGGCTACCCGACTGGCCGAAGCCATAGGCAATCGACGTGATCTTCGCGCCGTCCGCGCCGGCATGGAACGACATCGTGCCAGTGCCGGAGACCTCATGGAAGCTACCGTTGGCGTTTGCGGTTTCCTGGACCGTCACACGGCCGGCATAGCCTGCTGTCGGAGCGTCATCGCGGATATCAAGCTGAACCGCGTTGGTAGCCGTATCGCCATCTTTGTCCGTGACGGTGAAGTCGAAGACCATGCGCAGGGAGTCGTCCGCGCCGGCCTGCCCCTTGTCTGGATGATCGATCGGGCCGCTCTGCGTGAAAGTGTAGGCGCCGGTCTTCGCATCAGTAACGTGCAGGGTGAAGACTTCCACGTTGCCGACCTTACCGGTAACCGTGAGACCGTCAACAGAGGTCGTGACCGTGATCGGCTGACCGTTGGAGGTCAGCGCTGGGAAGCGGATGGATTCACTTTGGTTTTCCGGCATTTCCATGATGGAAGAGCCGAAGCGGTAGTTGACATTGGTGACCGCTGCCGTGTCGGCACCGCCATCAAAGAGCAGCGTGCCATTAACGGACTGCTGCGCGAAAATGCCGGCATCAGTTCCCGCTTCCGTAACCGTAACGGTGTTGGAGAAGGATGCCTTCGGGCCATCGTCATTGATGTCGATCTGCAGGCTGTTCGTCGCAGTGTCGCCATCGCCGTCGGTGACCGTGAAGACGATCTTCATGCGGCCGCCGTCGGCGGCACCCGTCTCGTTGGCGTCGGGCTGGTCGATCGGACCAAGCTGCGTGAACTTGTAGGCACCCGTCGCCGCGTCCGTCACCTCGATCTTGAAGATCACCGTGCCGTCCGCAAGCTTGCCCAGCAGCGTCAGTCCATCCGGCTGCTCGATGTGGATGTCCTTGCCGCCGGACTGCAGGGCATGAGCGGTATATTGGGCCGCATCGGCATCAGCAATCAACGGGTGAGCGGTGCTGCCGAGGCCGTAAGCGATCGAGGTGACCTTGGCGCCGTCAGCGCCGCCGTCGAACTTCATGGTGTCGGTTACAGAGGCTTCCTGGAAAGAACCGTCGGCATTGGCGGCTTCCTGAACTGTAATGCGCCCGGAATAGCTTGCCGTCGGTACGTCGTCGCGAATATCGACCTGCACCGTGCCGGTGTTCCAGGCGGTCTTGTCACCGTCGCCGTCGGTGGCGGCGAAGTCGAACACCAGACGCAGATCGTCGCTGTTGGCCGGATGATCGATCGAGCCAAACTGCTTGAACTCGTAGGCACCCGTCGACTGGTTGGCCGACAGCGTGAAGACGACCGTGCCGCCGGCCGAGGCCGTCAGCGTGATCACGCCGTTGGCAGCCGTCGTCGCATAGGTCAGCGCAACACCGTGCGAGCTGAGCGGCGGATAGCTGTTCGAATGATCCATGTCGATCGACGTGCGGAACGACAGGTCGGTGACCGTCGCGCCGTCGGCACCGCCGTTGAACACCAGCGTGCCGGTCGCAGACTGCGTCGCGAACACGCCGTTTGTGCCGTTCTCGGTAACAACGCTCGTACCGGAGAAGCCTGCGGTCGGCGTATCGTCATCGACATTGATGGTGATCGAGCCGTTGGCGGTGTCGCCGTCGCCGTCCGTCGCCTGATAGCCGATCGTGAAGCTCTGGTTGTTCTCGTTGTTGCGCGCAGCATGCTGGATCGCATGGTTCTGCGTCACCATGTACTGGCCCGACGCCGTATCCGACAGCGTCACCGTCAGAACCGCGGCCGACACGCCATGCTGGACCTGCGAGATCACCAGGGTCTTGCCGTCGGCGGAGACCGACTGCGAGAACGAACCCTCCGCACCCGGCGTCGTACCGAGGCCGGCACCCGTCAGCAGAACCGAACCTGCGCCGTCGGCGCCGTAGGAGTGGTTCAGCGTACCCGTCACGTTCTGCGCGTCGGCATCGTCGCCCTGGCCACCCGCATTGCCGCCAAGCAACGCGTCGTCGTCGAGCTTGACCGTCGCGTTGTTGCCAACGATCGGGCTGTCGTCGATGACGCCCACCGTGAAGCCGGCGGTCGTCTGGTCGCCGTCGCCGTCGCGCACCGTCGCCGTGAAGTTCAGCGAGATCACGTCTTCGTTCTGAGCGCCCGAGGCCTTGACCGGATGATCGAGGACACCCGACAGGTCGAAGCTGTAGCCGCCCGCACCCGTATCCGTCAGCGTTGCCGTGAACACCGTCTCGTCGCCGGCATGCGCCGTCAGCACCGTGCCGTTCGCAGACAGCGTATAGGTCAGGTGCTGGCCGCCCGAGGTCAGGTCGCTCGCCGCAATCGTCTGGTTGCCGCTCTTGATCGACAGGATCGCATCGACCTGCGCGGACGTCAGATCACCAGAGGCGCCGGCAAACGAGACCGAACGGTCGCCCAGAACCTGAACGCCGCCGAAGCCGCCGTTCACCGCACTGTTGGCATGGTCCGAACCCCAGGAGATCAAAAGCGAACCAGACGTGCTCTTCGTCGTCACGTCGACCGGGAAGCCGAAGATGCTGGTATCCAGGTCGCTGTTCGGAGAATGGTCCTCGTTGCCGCCGGAAAGCTCTTCTTCCTCGACATAATGCGGCAGAAGCTGGCCGATCGCGACCGGAACGTCGTCCGTCACCGAGACCGCGAAGTTGACGGTCTTCGCATCACCGTCCGAATCCGTCGCAACCGCCTGGAACGTCAGCTTCAGCGCATCTTCGCCGGATAGCTTCTGGTCGAGGTTGCCCTGCAGATCGAAACGGTAGCTGCCGCTGCCGTCATCGTTCACCGTCACCGTGAAGATCGTCTCGCCATGCGCCGTCGCAACCAGCTTCGTGCCGTTGTCAGATAGCGTGTAGCTCAGCGCTTCGCCGTTCGACGTCAGCGCAACCGCCTGGTTGAGGCCGTCGACCGCAGAGACCGTGCCCGTCGCGGCAAAGACCAGCGAACGGCCGGCGCCGTCGTTGCGGCCGGCAACGTCGTAATTGTCCGCACCCCAGGAGATGTTCAGGCTGCCGGTCGCCGTCGTCGATTCACGCGACAGGTCGTTGCCGAACCACAGGTCATCCTCGTTCACCGAGCCGCTGCCGGAGGCCGTCCAGGAAATCGTATCGTCATCGACATTGATGGTGATCGAGCCGTTGGCGGTGTCGCCGTCGCCGTCCGTCGCCTGATAGCCGATCGTGAAGCTCTGGTTGTTCTCGTTGTTGCCCGCAGCATGCTGGATCGCATGGTTCTGCGTCACCATGTACTGGCCCGACGCCGTATCCGACAGCGTCACCGTCAGAACCGCGGCCGACACGCCATGCTGGACCTGCGAGATCACCAGGGTCTTGCCGTCGGCGGAGACCGACTGCGAGAACGAACCCTCCGCACCCGGCGTCGTACCGAGGCCGGCACCCGTCAGCAGAACCGAACCTGCGCCGTCGGCGCCGTAGGAGTGGTTCAGCGTACCCGTCACGTTCTGCGCGTCGGCATCGTCGCCCTGGCCACCCGCATTGCCGCCAAGCAACGCGTCGTCGTCGAGCTTGACGTCCGAATTTTCTCCGGCGACCGGCACGTCGTCATTGACCGTAACCGTGAAGCCGGTCTGAACGGTGTCGCCGTCGGCGTCCTTGGCGGTCACTTTGAAGCTCAGGTCGATTTGCGTGTCCTGCATATCGACGGCGAGCGGCTTGATTTCGCCTTCGCCGCCCTCGGAGCCTTGTTCATGCAGATGATCGAGGGGCTGCAGCAGGGTGAAGCTATAGGCGCCGTTCGGCGCCGTCGGATCAAGGGTGACGACGAAGACTTCGGTACGGCCCTCGCCTTCGCCGGTGAAGCCGGTCAGCGTATGACCGTCGGCGGAGATTTCGAAGTGAACGGTCTGGCCGTCGGACTTCAGGCCGCTGAGCTGATCCTGAACGCTCGCGAATGTCAGATTCCGGTTTGTGCCGGCGTCTGCGCCCCAGTGAATGCCGAGCGAGACATCTTCTACCTTCGCATTGCCGCCTTCGCCCGAAAGCAGGTCGGACTCGTCAATCGAGCTTGAGTCGACGACACTGCTGGTGCTTGGACCATCGTCGTTGATGTCGATCGAGGCCACGCCGGTAGCCTGGTCGCCGTCCTTGTCGGTAACGGTGTAGCTGAACTGCAGGCGCAGGATATCATCGATACCTGCCTGTCCCTTGTCCGGATGGTCGAGCGGGCCGAATTGCGTAAAGGTGAAGGCGCCGGTTGCCGCGTTCGTAACGGTCAGCACGAAGACAGACTGGCCGTCGACGCTACCGGTGATGGTCAGGCCATCGACCGTGATGACGACAGGCTTGCCATCGGACGTCAGATCAAGGTGCGAACCGTTCTGGGTGCCTTCATCGATGTTCAGCGAATCGACGAACTGGACCGCGGTGATCTGGCCGACATCTGCGCCGCCGTTGAAACCGAACGCGCCGTTCACCGATTGCGTCTCGAAGCCGCCTTCCTGGCCTTCGATTTCCGTCAGGCTCAGCGTTGTGGTGTCGGAGATCGTCGGCAGATCGTCGAATAGCTCCTGACCGTCCCCGAGACCCGGGTCGGGCTGCTGCGTGTCAGCCAGAAGCTGGGCAAGCTGCGTCGGGTCGCCGGCGTCCTGCTGGATCGTATCCTGGAAATCGGCGCCGGAGCTCGGGGCGGATGCACTTGCCGAATAGGAGCCGTCGGGACCGGCCGCGACGTTGATGTTGTTCTGCTCGAGGGCGGCGATCACGGCCTGTTGCGGCAGCTCGACTTCGCCGAGCAGGAAGGTCGGCACGTGCAGGGCGCCGTTGACGATGACGATCTCCGTGCCGTCGGCCTGAACGAGCACGAGATTGTTGCCTTCGACGCGAATGTCGTCGATCGATACATCAGCCGGCAGGTGGGCGATGTTGTTCTGATCCGGGACGATTTCACCTGGATGGGCGTTGGCAGCTACCGCCTGCGGCGCCGCCGGCACGCGGTCGGTCTTCTCAGGCTGCTGGCTATTATCAGCTTGCGCGACCTCGACGCCTGGCTGGGCGGAAGCCTCAATACTTGCATCTTCATGAATGTCCTGGCGGAAGTCGTGCGAGACGTTTTCGCTTGATGTAGCGGAAATGCGCGGATCTTCGATAGACATAACAAAATAACCCCAATGAGAAACTGGGGCCAATCAATTACGCAGAGGAGCCAAAAGCAATACTTGCAGCCGTTTCGGACATAGCCGGTTATGCATCCACCCAAAAATGTTTTAGGAAGAGTTAACGGCGAGGCCCTGAATGTGGCTGGAAACGCTAAAATTCTAATAAAATTAATGAAATACGAACGCGGTCAGACATTGATGGCTGTGCGTTCCGGGCGTCGATTCGATACTCACGCCGCCTCCAGGGCATTCCGGCAGCGCGCTTCGAACCCTCAAATGCAGCTCAGCGCGAGACGGCGTCCGCCGTCTCGCGCTGACTTTCAAAAAGGTCGTGACTGCCCTATCGGGTGGGCGCCACGAGGCAGAAGAATGCGCCCTGCGGATCGGTCGCATTGATGATCCAGCTGCCGCCGGGCACTTCCATCGGACCGACGATCACCTTGCCGCCGCCCGCATTGACGCGTTCGATGGCGCTGTCGATCCCCGGCACGTTGAAGTAGTAACCCCAATAGCACATCGGCACGTTGGCGGGTTTGGTCATCATGCCGCCGATCTGCTTTCCATGCTCGGCGAAGATGCGATAGGCGCCCATCTCGCCCATGTCGAAATCGTGGTCCTTGGTCCAGCCGAAGATCTTCGAATAAAAGGCGAAGGCTTCCTCCATGTTGCCGGCCATCAGTTCGTGCCAACCGATATGGCCGGGCGTGCCCGCCGGCGCGGGCGGGGTCGGATTGTCTCTCGGCAGCGGGGTCATGACGCAGATCACGGCGCCATGCGGATCGGCGAGGACGGCAAAGCGTCCGACCGTCGGAATATCCTCCGGCTGGCGGCGGACCGAGCCACCATTGGCAGTAAAATCCTTCGCCGTCTGGTCGACATCATCAACGGCGACATAGCCCGTCCAGTTCGGCGGAATGCCCTTCCCTTCCAGTTCGGCTGGAAAATCCATGAGGCCGGCGACGCCTGCGCCATTCGCTTCAAAGATCGTATAGGGCGGCAGGTCCTGGATCTTCATTTCGTTCGTCGTCCAGCCGACGACCTTGCCGTAGAATTCGGCTGCGGCCTTGGGGTCGGGGGTCATCAATTCGCACCAGATGAATTTTCCATGCGTATCGGAAGCCATGATCTCTTTCCTTTTCATGAGTACCGGTCGAGTTTCGCTCGCGATCACGGCTTGCGCGTGTAATGCGCTTCCATGAACTGCTTCCAGCTGCCGTCCGGTTGCTTGGCAGCCGAGTTGAACGTGCGGTGGTCGCGATCGTGAAAGATGATCTGCTCGCGGTAGTCGGCGAGCTTGTTCGCGTCGCTGAAATCGAGGCCTGTCGTATAGAGGTTCAAAACCTTGCCGTCGTCGGAGACCTCGCCCTCATAGACCCACATATGGTCCATCATCGTGCCGATCCAAGTGCCGACGTATTTGCCCTTGTCGGCGCTGTAGCCCAGCGTCAGGACCGTGGTGGCGGCCCCGCCACCCGGCATCTGGCCGGAACCTTCGGCAACGAACCAGATGCCATGCAGCGAACGGACGATCTCCGTCCAGGGTTCCTGCCCCGTCATTTCAGGCGCGCTGACGTCCCAGACGCCAACGAGGTCTTCGAGGAATTCATGCTCCTTCAACACTTTGGCTTGCTGCATCGTCCTTCTCCCTTGGGATGATGGTCGCGGATATCAGTGACAGCTGGATGGCGCGTTCTTGGCCGGTTCGTATTCGTCGTGGCGCTTGACGAAGTCCATCGTGCTGTCCTCGTTGCGGCCCTTCGGGGCGCGATCGAGGATCATCAAGGTGCCGACCGCCTCTTCAAGGCCGCGGGCATACGTCGAATAAGTATGGAAGACCTCACCATTCTCATTCCTGTAGAACGCACTGAGGCCCGGAAGCTCGTCATTGGCGTTGGCGGGCTCGATTGCCTCGAAATTGTAGAAGACCTTGTCCTTGGCCAGATCTTCCGGGCTGAAGGACACGTGGTAATCGAAGTTGAAGCTGTTATCGAAGGACGAAACCCACGGGAATTTCCAGCCCATGCGTTTCTTGTAGGCCTCGATCTTTTCGAGCGGCGCGCGCGAAACGGCGACCCAGGTGACATCGTGGTTGTTGAGATGCGGCAGCGTTCCATCGACATGATCGGACAGGAACGAGCAGCCGGGGCAACCGGCCTCCCAATCGGGGCCAAGCATGAAGTGATAGATCAAAAGCTGGCTGCGGCCATCGAAGAGTTCAGCAAGGCTTTTCTTTCCCTGCGGCGTATCAAAGACGTAGTTCTTATCGACCCTGACCCAGGGCAAGGCCATGCGCTCGGCGTTGACCTTCTCCCTCAAATGCGTTGCTTCCTTCTCCTTGAGAAGCAGCGCGCGGCGGGCCTCCAGCCATTCTTCACGGGAAACGACTTGGTTCTGCATCACGTGCGCCCTCCTCCGGCGCGACCGAAACGTGGCGGTCCATGCTCCTTTTCCTTGACTATTTACATTGATATCAATATAAATTGAGGATGTCAAACGTGGTAGAGATTCCTTTTTCGACGACGCTTCTGGTACGCGACACATGCCTTTGCCTGCATGTGCAGCGGGCAGCGCGCGCACTTGCGCGGCTATTCGACGATGCCCTTCGCCCTGTCGGGCTCACCAACGGCCAGTTCTCGCTGATGATGTCGCTGAACCGGCCTGAGCCGCCGCCGATGGGACCGGTCGCGACCCTGCTTGCGATGGATCAGACCACGTTGACGGCAGCGCTCAAGCCATTGCAGCGCCGTGGCTGGGTAAATGTAACGCAGAATGCGAAAGACAAGCGCCGGCGTCTGCTGAGCCTGACACCGGAGGGCAAGGCAGTGCTCGCCGCCGCACTGCCGATCTGGGAAAGCACGCACGCCAGTATTGAGGCGGCCTTACCGGACGGCGATCCGGAGCGGCTGCGCCGCGACCTGCAGGCCCTCGCCTAAAGACCGGTCGCCTGCGGCATACGTCAGTCGCCCGCCATGCGCGGGTCCCTGGCGAAATCCTCGACCGAAAATCCAATCCTGACCCTCGGGAAATCGCAAAGCGCCTGGACACCGATCCCCGAAAGCCGGATCCTCCATGTCTGACGTTCGACGGGCTCGCGGGCCGCAAATGCCGCGGCGGTCAAAAGCGCGATGTTGCGGCCGCGCTGCGGGTCCCGCACGGATTCGTAGAGGATCGCCTGGCAGCCCGCTTCGCGGGCAGCATCGGCCAAAGCCTGGCACGGTGCATAGTTCTGGAGATCGGTCCATATGATACGGTCGGCATCGAGAGGCGCGCGGGTCAGGTCAATTGCGGACGCAGTGGCGATCGCTGCAGCAAAGGCCGTGTACTCGGCGGCATTGGCAGGAAGCGATGTCGCCGGCGACTCGGCATAGAACAGCAACCGGTAGAAGGCCATTTCGGCGAGCGCGGTTTCCACCCGCTCGGAGGCGTAGAAGACGCCGAGCGTTCGCCCTGCCCGGCGAAAGCGCGAGCCATGCGGGTAGACGGCCCCATAGCGGAACGGAGTGGCGAGCAGATAGTCCAGCCCGATGCACTCCGGCGGCAATGCCGGCTTGCTTTCTTCGAGCAGGGTTTCGAGCAGCGCCTGCTCCTCGAGCGTATCGACAAGCTTCAGCGTCGAAATCTGGTGCTGCGCCTCGACCAGACGCCAGAACCTGCCCGAGATCGCCCGCTTTTCAGACGATAGCGCGGCGGGCGTCCAGATAGGCAAGGACATCGGTCAATCCGGAGATGCTGACGATCTTTTCGAGCGGCTTGGCGCCGAGGGCGGTATTGGCGTTGCGCAACCATTGCCGGGCAACCGCCTCGTCGCCGCCGACGATCGCATCGAGCGAACGAAACAGACGCAGGAGCAGGATGGCGAGTTCAAAGGACTTCGAGCCGCGCTCGAGCAGATAATCCTGTCGCTTCATGCGCGAGATGGTTGCTTCGGAAACACCGAGCACCGCCGAAAGCGTTCGGGCGTTGAGGCCAAGATGGTCGGCAGCATTGACG
This sequence comes from Rhizobium favelukesii, assembly GCF_000577275.2. Classification (NCBI taxonomy): domain Bacteria; kingdom Pseudomonadati; phylum Pseudomonadota; class Alphaproteobacteria; order Hyphomicrobiales; family Rhizobiaceae; genus Rhizobium; species Rhizobium favelukesii. The sequence goes on along the minus strand of NZ_HG916852.1, from coordinate 1,127,122 downwards.
GCCGCTTTGGTGATCACGGCAGCCTCGGGGGACCGGGCGCCGGAGATCGGATGTGCTACTGCCATGCCATACTCCTTTCACTAGAAAGAATATAGCGAATTTATTTCAGATGAAAAGAGCGCCGCGATGCACGACGCTCTTTTTTGCTTTGGTCAAGCAACGGTAACCGGAACTTCGGTCGACGTGCGCATTGCGTGGCTATAGGGGCACACGATGTGAGCCGCCGCGGCAAGCTTTTCGGCGGTCGGCTTGTCAAGGCCGGGAATGTTGACCGTCAGGGCGACTTCGATGCCGAAGCCTGTGCCGTCTTCGCGCGGGCCGATGCCGACGGTGGCGCTGACAGTGGTTTCTTCCGGAATCTTGACCTTTTCCTTGCCGGCGACAAATTTCAAAGCACCGAGGAAGCAGGCTGAATAGCCGGCCGCAAAGAGCTGCTCAGGGTTGGTGCCGGTCGCGCCATCGCCGCCGAGTTCTTTCGGAACCGTCAGCGTGACATCGAGAACGCCGTTTTCGGAAACGGCGCGGCCTGCGCGGCCACCGGTGGCGGAAGCTTTGGTCGTGTAGAGGATAGGCATGTCAGTCTCCTTTGCGTTGGGGTTGGATTTTGTATAATGCGCAATTAAATTGTACGCAAGTTAATTTTGCAAATTGCATTTGGAATTCGAAAAGAGGACAATCGCGCCTCGAGGACAACGACAATGAAAGCGCATCTGGCAAACACGATGGAAATTCCGGAAGAGGAAAGACGGCTGGAAAACCAGCTCTGCTTTGCGGTCTACTCGACGGCGCATGCTTTCACCCGCGCCTACAAGCCGATCCTGGACAAGGTCGGCCTCACCTACCCGCAATATCTTGTCATGCTGGCGCTGTGGGAAAAGTCAGAGCAGCCGGTGAAAGCGATCGGCGAGCAGCTCGATCTCGATTCGGGCACACTCTCGCCGCTGCTCAAGCGCCTGGAGCAGAATGGCCTGATCAAGCGCACCCGCGATTCCCGCGACGAGCGGCAGGTCATCGTGTCGCTGACCGAGAAAGGCCGCATGATGAGGAGCGAGGTCGATAGGATCATGGCCGCGATCGGCCAGGCGGCAGGCTGCACGCTCGAGGAAATGGCGACAATACGCGAGATGCTGAAAGGGTTGCGGTCTAACCTGATGTCGGCGGTGTGAGCAGAAGGCAACCAGCGTCAACGCCTTATTTCGCCCAGGGCAGCCCTGCGGCCTCCAGCCTCAGCCACAGATTTTGCCGGAACGACAGGGCGCGAGCCTGAAGTAATTGTTCGAGATATCGGCCATTCAACAGAAGCGTGTTCTCCCTGACATACGCCACGTCGAGCCGCGCCACCATGTCTTTGCCGAGCGCCTCGTATGACGCCGCTCGCAGCAGCCGCGCCCAATGATATTCCGGCAGCACGATCAGGAAACGGTCCAGGCAGGCAACCGCCTCCTCATAGTTCCCAGAAACGAAATGAGCGTCGCCCCGAAACAGGAAGATCGGATGATAGTCTGGACTGACCTGATCAGCCTGGTCGAACGCCATATGCGCGTCGCCGATCCGACCGGCAAAGGTCAGGCCGATGCCGAGCCATGTATGAAACTCGGCGTCGTTCGGATTGAGGTCGACAGCCCTTTTCAGTGCATCCAGGCCGGCTCGAGCGTTTCCGAGATACGTTTCGGCGAGGCCAAAGGCGCTCAGCAGATAGGGCTCGCGATCGTCCAGCCCCAGTCCGGCCCGCACGATATCGCGGGCCTGCCTGAAACCATGCACCGGATCGTCGAGCCAGCCGTTGAAGCAGGAGTGGAAGTTTATCCAGGCAAGGCTCTCGCGGACCAGAACGTGATTGGGATCGATGGCCAGGAGCCGCTCGCACAGACGCCGGGCGCGGATCATCCCCTTCAATGTCGGCCGCTCGACGTGGTTGAACACCTGCAGATACAGCTTCTCGGTGCCGATCCCACCTTCCGGCTCCATCGCCGAACGGGCTGCCGCGTGCTTCATCAGAACATGATAGAGGTTACCGCTGATCTTGCGGACGAGCCGGTCCTGACCGAGGTCCGAACCCGCGCTTTCGCCGAGATACTTGCGGCTCCATACCTGTGTCCCGCTTTGCACCAACACGAGTTGCACCAGCGCCCAGCCACCTTCCTCGTGGCCCTGAACCGCAATTTCCAGGACGTAGTCGGCGCCGACCCGCTTGCCGATTTCTTCCACGGTCTCGTGCCTCGCATTCAAGGCAAACATCGTCGCGGCGGCAACCACTGAGAGCGGCGAGAACAGGCCGAGTTCTCCGATCAGCTTGCGCGTCAGGGACTCGGCGACCAGACTGTCGTCTCGTTCATGTGACAGGCTCCTGATCGGCAGAATGGCGATCCTAGGCTTGCCATTGGTCAAATCCACCTGCGCCGGCGGCTCCTGCCGCTCGCGAATTTGACCGATGAGTTGCTGCGTCTCCGGATCAGGCGCAACACTCAGATTGGCCTCCAGCAATGCTTTCAGGCTCTCGTAGTGCTTGATGGCGCGAGCGCGCTCGCCGTGCGCCCGGTAACGGCGCAGGATCGTCCGGTGAGATGGTTCGTGGTAGGGATCGTGCCGTAAAAGGTATTGTGCAGCGAGAAGCGCCGGCTCCAGGTCGCCCGCCTTCTCCAATCCGTCGACCAGGCTCGCAAGGCAATCGACCAGTAAATCGCGGTGTCGGCCGCGCTCCATGCGAAGCCATGCTTCCAACGTCTCGTCGTTGAAGCTCAGCCCCTCGAGAAATTCCCCCTCGAAAGCATCAAGCGACGGTGGCAGACACCCTGCCCTTGCGCTTTCAGTAAGAGCCTGGATATCGGTGACAATGGCATCGCTTCTCGTCCAACCGCAGCCGTTGTCGAACACGAGAGGTGACACGCCGTGGCCGTCGACGGCCTGACGGATCGTGAAGAACGCCTGGCGGAGGCTGTTGCGGGCATGCTCTTCCGTCCGCTCGGCCCACAGCATGCCGGCCAGTTTCGATCGCGCGATCGGCTTTCCGTTCGAGAGCGCGAGCATCGCGATCAGCGCCTGATGTTTGCGCGAGGCGATCGCAATGCTCTCGCCTGTGGGCGAGAGCATCTGGAATCGACCAAGCAGGCGCAGCGTGAACCCCATCGAGCTCCCCTCCGAGCCTTATTTTAGCGATCGCTTTAACATTCCGATAACAGCAGGAAAGCGGCCGTTTGTCATAGTCATTTTCACGGGGCGGTGAGCGAGGGGATGATGCGGCGATGCTGAAGAAGCTGATCGGTTTGGCTGTGGCATTGGTTTGGACTATGGCAGCCTCTCAATCCTCGGCCTGTATCGATATCGCACTTGTTCTCGCCGTCGACGGATCCGGCAGCATCACCGACGACGAATACAAGTTTCAGAAGTCTGCCATCGCCGCGGCCTTCCGGGACGATGACGTCCTGGCGGCCTTGAGAAATGACGGCGGCGTCGCCGTATCGGCGGTATTCTGGGGCGACGGCGAGTTCTCCACCCAGAAACTCGACTGGTTCGTCATAGAGAGCGGCAACGGCGCCGAGCCCTTCGCGCTGGCGATGGAGGCCAACCGGCGCAAAGTCTTTGGCAACACCGATATCGGCAACGGCATGTGGTCCGCGCTCGACATGCTATCTGATCCACGCTTCTGCGCCGTCAAAACCATCATCAACGTCTCCGGCGATGGCAAGGAGACGATTGCGCCGAAACGACGGCAGACGCCATCTCTCTATCAGGCGCGCCAGCGCGCCATGAAGACGGGCACAACGGTCAATGGACTGGTCATTTCCGACGAGGAACCCGATCTTCCCGGCTACTACGAAAGACGCGTCATCCTCGGCGAGGACGCGTTCGTGATGGAAGTCAGGAGTTTTGCAGACTATTCGGCAGCGATCCGCAAGAAGCTGATCAGGGAACTGTCGCCGCCAACCGAATTCCAGATCGCCGAAAATCGGCAATGAATGCGGCCAGCCAATCGGCCGGCCGCACCTGCGCGGATTACTGCAGAACGACGACCGGCGCCTTGTTCGGCACGCGGTCATAGAGATCGATGATGTCCTGGTTCAGCAGGCGCACGCAGCCAGACGACACCGCCTTGCCGATCGAACGCCATTCCGGGTTGCCGTGCAGGCGGTAGAGCGTGTCTTCGCCACTCGAGAAGATGTAGAGTGCGCGTGCACCAAGCGGGTTCTTCAGGCCCGGCTCCATGCCGCCGTTTTCGATCGAATACTTGGCAAGCTCTGGCTGACGCGCGACCATCTCGTTCGGCGGCTTCCAGCGCGGCCATCTCTGACGCCACTGGATGACGCCCGAGCCCTGCCATGCGAAGCCTTCGCGGCCGATGCCGACGCCATAGCGCATCGCCGTGCCGCCGGGCTGCACCAGGTAGAGGAAACGCGAGGGGGTATCGACGACGATCGTGCCGGGCGCCTGGCCGGTCGGATCGACGACCTGCTGGCGATAGAAGCGCGGATCGATCTGCTGGTAGGGCACGGCCGGAATGAGAAAGCCACCATCCTCAATCGGACCGTACATGACCGCCAGCTCGGCATCACCCGGCGTCTGCGGCGCCTGGAACATGTTGATCGGATTGCGCATGACGACCGGCTGAGCCGTCGCAGACGGCCCGGCGGTGGATGCACACCCGGTCAGCGCCGAAGCTGCGGTCATTGCCGAAAGCGAAAGGAAGCTGCGGCGGGAAAGGGATTTTTCAAAGCTCATGACGCGGGTCTGGTTTCCTGTTGCGCTGGAAGGACGAACGCCCTTCGCGGAGGGTGGGTCAACGCCGGTGACGCACAAGAAATCTATCCACTTGCGCTAAATAAACCATCACCTCACGAAGTCGTGTCCGCCCGTGGACACACGATATCCCAAACGCTGTTGCGCGGCTACATCACGACAATCTCGGCCTTCGCCGGAACGCGATTGTAAAGGTCAACCACGTCCTGGTTCAGCATGCGCACGCAGCCCGACGACGTGGCCTTTCCGACCGACTGCCAATCCGGCGTACCGTGGATACGGTAAAGCGTATCCTTCCCATCCTTGAAGATATAGAGGGCGCGCGCACCAAGCGGGTTTCCGAGGCCGGGGTTCATGCCGCCGTTTTCTGCGGAAAAGGAGCGTATGTCGGGCTGACGCGAGACCATTTCGGCCGGCGGTGTCCAGCGCGGCCATTTCTGCTTCCATTGAATGAGACCGCGGCCGGACCATGCGTAGCCTTCGCGGCCGAGCCCGACGCCGTAGCGCATCGCCTTACCGCCCGGCTCGATTAAGTAGAGATGCTTGCTCTTCGTATCGACGATGATCGTGCCCGGCTTCTCGTTCGAGGGATAGTCGACTTCCTGCCGCAGATACTGCGGATCGATGCGGCTGATCGGTATGGCCGGCAACGTGAAGTCGGTGTCGCGCACCTGGCTATACATGGCGCTATTCACCGGATTGGTGACCGGCAGGCCGTAGGTCCGATTGTAACTCGTGGCCGACAGGCCGTAGGTCTGATTGTACAGCGTCGGCGGCTCGATCTCGCGCCTCTGCGGCACCGGCGTATCCACCGCCTTGACGCGCATGGGATCGACGCCAGGCGGATTATAGAAGACGGGCGACGTCTCCTGCACGAAACGGGCGGGATCGGTGGCGCCGGTATCTGGAATGAGGATATTACAACCGCTCAGACAAAAAGCAGCGGCCGCAAGCCCGGCAAGTGGCGACACCCGGCTGAAAACAGTCATAAAGCACCCTCATCGACAACAGCGAGACGTATAGCTGCGGCAAGGATGGCACTTGCGGCTGGCGCGAGGCTGGTGACGACATCAGCCTCGCATCAATTGGAGTCGGACCACACTCAGGCTGCAACGCCGTGAAAGAACCGTATGCTTTGTTCGATCTCGGCCGGCAGCGCCGACGTGTGGTTGCCGGTCACGGTATCCGTTTCGATACGGACACCGCCCGAGCGCGCGCGGCTGGCAAGCAGACCGGCGCGGTCGTTGAAATGCGCCTCCTCCGTGCCATGAACGACGCGGACCGGGCATTTGAAGCTCTTGGCATAGCAGAGCGCGCTGCGGACCTCGAACTCGTGGGCGTTGCTATCGTCGAAACGAATGTCCTGCGGGTAGCGATTGAAGAAGCGGAAAGCGTCCGGATTGCCCGAGATCGGCGCGGCGGCACGGAACTTGTGGCTGCTCATCGCCGCAAGCATGGTCAGCGTGCCGCCAATGCTGTGGCCGGCGATAAACAGACGATCGGCATCGACGCCCGGAAGATGGCGCAGACGATCGGCCGCTGAAAGCACGTCATCCACCTCGTCATAGAAACCGGAGAAATTGCCCATCTGGCCGTTTTCGCCACGCAGCGATGGCATCATCACCACGAAGCCGGCATCGGCATAGGTCTTGAGCAGAACCCAGTGGCCAAGACCCATGGCGTTGCCGCCGTGCAGGAAAAGAACGCCGGGCTTCGGCTTGCTACCGCGCTTGTACTTGGAGACCCAGGCAACCAGCTCCAATTCGCCGCCGTAGCCGGACCGATAGAGAATCTTCTCGCCCTCCGGAGGCGCATCCAGCGGTTCGTACTTGTCGGGAGCCGGCCCCTTCTGGAGCAGCTTGGTGCGGAAGCGCTTGCGGGCCTTGGCATAATCATGATCGATCAGCTTTGGCACCTCCGGAACCTCGAATGCACTTGCTATGCCCGGGAGTACAAGGGCTCCGGCCAGGCCGGCAAGAACCATGCGGCGGTGGCGGAAAAATGCATTACCTTCGTCTGACGTCATTTCACACTTCCATTGTTCCCGGCGGTTCGAGAATTGCACCGGAAGCGCGCGGTCGCCAACACACGTTGTGTTGAAAAAGGTGGCCCTGCGGCGTTTTGCTCCAGAAAAGCCTACTGCTGACCCTTGGCATCGATCATGGCGACCAGCGTCTGAAGGCGATCCGCCTCGTAGGACGGTTTGTCGGGACGCAGGCGCGCGATTCGCGGAAAGCGCATTGCCACGCCCGACTTGTGGCGGGTCGAGCGGTTGATGCCTTCGAAGGCGACTTCCACGACGAAGCCGAAGTCCTTGTCCGCTCTGACGGCCCGCACAGGGCCAAACCGCTCCGTCGTGTTGTTGCGAACGAACTTGTCCAGCACTTCGAGTTCGGCATCCGTGAAGCCAAAATAGGCCTTGCCGACGGGAACCAGCTGTTCTCCTTCCGGGGTCTCGGTCCACACACCAAAGGTGAAGTCCGAATAATAGCTCGAGCGCTTGCCGTGGCCGCGCTGCGCATACATCAGCACGGCGTCGACATTGTAGGGATTGCGCTTCCACTTGAACCAAGGCCCCTTCAGTCGCCCGGCCTGATAGATGCTGTCGCGGCGCTTGATCATCACCCCTTCGATGACAGGGTCCGGCGGCATCGACCGCAGCTCGTCCAGTTCGTCCCATGAAGAGAATTCCACCAGAGGGGAGAGGTCGAAGCGGTCGTGCGGCGCGCTATCGATGACCTCCGCAAGACGCGCACGGCGATCGACGTAGGAGCGGCCACGCACGTCCTCCTCCCGATCGAAAAGCAAATCGTAGGCACGAATGAAGGCTGGATACTCGTCGAGCATCTTCGTCGTCACCGTCTTGCGGTTCAGGCGTTGCTGCAGATCGGAAAAGGTGCGCGTCGGGCTGTTCGAGCGTCTCGTTCCCCCGACCAGCAGCTCGCCGTCGACGACGCCGTCGAAGCTGATCGACTCAAGGATATCGGGGAACGCGCCTGAGATATCGTCGCCGGAGCGCGAGTAGATCTTGCGCGTGTCGCCGGAGCGCGACAGCTGCACGCGGATGCCGTCCCATTTCCATTCCGCGGCATATTCGGCTGGATCAAGTTGATCCAGATCCCCCTCCTCGACCGGATTGGCGAGCATGACGGAGTGGAAGATTGCAGGCGTTGCCAGGATCGGCTTGTCGCCCTGCCCTTCCAGCCAACGAAACAAGGATTCATAGGGCGGCTGCAGGCCATGCCACAGCGTCTCGATTTCCGTCACGTCTCGGCTGCCGAGATCGGCGAGCGCCTGCTTCGCCAGACGCGAGGAAACGCCGATGCGCAGCGCCCCGGTCGCGAGCTTGATGAAGGCGAAGCGACCTGAGGTATCCAGCCTGTCGAGCAGATCGCGCACGAAGCTGCGTACCTCGGTGCGGCCGAGTGCATTCATCTGCGTGAGGACCTCGCCGAGACGCGGCTGGGCAAGCGGCGACCGCTCGATGTCCTTCTCGTTGTCCCACACCAGGGAAATCGTTTCTGCGAGATCGCCGACATAGTCGTAAGAATAGCGAAAGAGCACGTCATCCATGCGTTCCAGCACCAACTCGCGCAGCATGGCTGGCTTGACGTTGCGCACTTCGAGCGTGCCGGCAATGGCGGCAAGACCGTAGCCGCGATCCGGGTCCGGGGTGTTTCGGAAGTAATCGGTGAGCAGCTTCAGCTTGCCGTTGCGGCTGGGGGTGAGCACGAGGCGGTCGAGCAGGTCGGCGAATGCTTTCATCAATCGGCCTCATCTTCGTAGCCGACCAGGTGGAGCGGTCGGGCCCTGATTCCCTGCAGCTGGCACCAGCGCACCAGGGCTTCCTCACGGCCATGCGTGACCCACACCTCCCCCGGATGCAGATCGGTGATTGTCTCTGTGAGCTCGGGCCAATCACAATGGTCGGAGATGACGAGCGGCAGTTCGACGCCTTGCTGTTTGGCGCGCTGACGCACCATCATCCAGCCCGAGGCGAAAGCCGGCAAGGGTTCATGGAAGCGGCGCGCCCAGCGATCTGCAAAGGCAGAGGACGGACCGACGACGACGGCTCCCATGAAGGCGGATCTGTCACGACTTTCGATGGTCGCGGGGCGAAGCTCACCGAGATCAATGCCCTGCCCTACATAGTAGTCGCAGAGCCTTTCCATCGCGCCATGAATATAGATCGGCTGGTCATAACCGGTATCGCGCAGCAGACGGATGACCCGCTGTGCCTTGCCAAGCGCATAGGCCCCGATCAGATGCGTGCGCTCCGGAAACTGGCGCAGCGACGCATAGAGCTTGCCCATCTCATCGACCGGATCCGGATGATGAAAGACGGGCAGCCCAAAGGTGGCCTCGGTGATGAAGACATCGCAGGGAACCGGCACGTAGGCAGCGCACGTCGGGTCCGCCCGTCGTTTGTAGTCGCCTGAGACAACGATGCGGGTACCGTTCTTTTCGATGGCGATCTGCGCGGAGCCGAGCACATGGCCGGCAGGATGGAAGCTGACCCTGACGCCATTGATCAGGATCTCCTCTGCGAACGCCGCTGCCTGCTCGCTTGCGCAGAAGCCGTCACCATAGCGGATCTGCATGATGTCCAGCGTCTGTCGCGTGGCGAGCACGTTTGTGTGGCCGGGTCGCGCGTGGTCCGAATGGCCGTGGGTTATCAGCGCTCGCTCTACCGGTCGCACGGGATCCACATAGAATCCCCCCTCCGGACAATAGAGCCCCTCGGGGGCGGGATAGAGCAAGGCGTCTGGTTTCATGCGTGCAAAGATAGCGGGAAAGAACGGAAGGGCCAGTGGGATGCAGGTTCGGACAAGCGTCGTGCTCCTGAAACTGTCGCCTGTATCGAAATGAAACAGGTGCGCTGGCACGTTTCCTGCAGAGCTTACCGAATGAAAAACAGTTCGTTGGTCTCCTCGCGCCGTCACCTGCTCCGTCTTGCGGGAGCATCCGCGCTTACGCTGATTGCCTTCCGCAGCTTCGCGACCACGCGGGAGGGCGATCTGCGCGGACCGATCGATGCCGTCCGGTACAAGACGACGTCGAGCGCGGCCGATCGAAAAAGCGTCAGCCTGCAGAAAATGATCGATCAGGCCGCCGCAGAAAATGTCCCGGTTTTCCTGCCGCCAGGCACCTACAAGGTTTCCAATCTCGTGCTACCGGAGAATACCCGCATAACAGGCGTGCCCGGCGCATCACGCATCGTCTACACCGGCGACGGCCACCTCTTCAGCGCAGAGAACATCAAGCGCGTCGAACTGTCGGACATCGTCATCGACGGGCAGAACCGCTGGCTTGGCGACTATGCCAGCGCGCTGCTGCAATTTACCGGCGTCGACGAGGTGCTGATCGACAATTGCGAGATCGGCGGCAGCCGCAAACACGCCGTCCAGCTCGAGCGATGCGGCGGACGGATCGAGCGCAGCCGCATATCGGGTGCCGCCCAATCCGGCATCTATGCCGTCGAAGCCAACGGCCTCTCGATCACCGGCAACGAGGTCTTCGACTGCGGCAATGGCGGCATTCTCGTGCATCGCTGGAAGAAGGCGGTCGACAACAGCGTCGTCAACGGCAACCGCATCCACAGGATCAAGGCCAATGCCGGCGGCACCGGCCAGAACGGCAATGGCATCAACATCTTTCGCGCCGACAATGTCATGGTGGCGAACAACCACATCTCCGATTGCGCCTTCACCGCCATCCGCGCCAACTCGGCCTCCAACATCCAGATCACCGGCAACCAGTGCCAGCGCTCGGGCGAGACGGCGATCTACGTCGAATTCGAGTTCCAGGGCGCCCTCGTCTCCGACAACATGGTGGATGGCGCGGCGAACGGCATCTCGATCGCCAATTTCGACCAGGGCGGCAGGCTGGCAAGCGTCACCGGCAACGTGGTGCGCAACCTGACCTTGAAAGGCCCCTATGAACACGAGGTCGGCTTCGGCATCGGCATCGCCGCCGAGGCCGATACGCTGGTCTCCGGCAACGTCATCGAAGGTGCGCCGCGGTGGGGCATGCAACTCGGTTGGGGACCCTATCTGCGTAATCTCGTCGTGACCGGCAATATCATCCGCAAGGCGCCTGTCGGCTGCGCCGTCTCGGTCGCCAAGGGCGCGGGACCGGCCGTCATCACCGACAACGTGTTTCAGGAAACACCAGACGGTGCAGTCCTCGGTTTCGAATGGGACAAGAAGGTGTCCGGCGAGCTGGCGACGGCGGGTTCCTCGCCCTATGGGCAACTGACGGTCGAGCGCAACCGCATCTCCTGAGATGCATCAAAAGCTTTCATCGATTCATAAGGCTTGGCAGCTTCCGCCGTGACGCTTCGGCTCCTACCCTGAGGCCAGCCGAACAAGGGGGACATCGACATGCTGACGATCTATGGGGTCTATCGCTCGCGCGCCTCGCGCGTTTACTGGATGGTGGAAGAGCTCGGGCTGGAATTCGAGTCCGTGCGCGTCATTCAAGCGCGGCGCCTTGCCAACCCGCTCGCCGCCGATGCGTTGATCAACACGCTGTCGCCGGACTTTCTGGCGATCAATCCGATGGCGCTCATCCCGAGCATCAAGGACGGCGACCTCGTGATGCACGAGTCGCTTGCCATCACGCTCTATCTCGCGCGCAAGCATGGCGGACCGCTTTCCGGTAAAACAGTCGAGGAAGACGGTTTGATGACCATGTGGACGATCTGGGCGGCAACCGAGGTGGAACCGCATTCGGTGAGGATCGTCTACGTCTACGACGATGAGAAGCAGAACAGCGACGACGGCAAGGCGACGATCAACGTTGCTGTGCGCTCGCTGAAAAAGCCATTCGCGACGCTGGAGAAGCACCTGGCGACCAACGATTACATTGTTGGCAACCGCTTCACCGCCGCCGATCTCAATATCGCCGAGGTGCTTCGCTACGCGCAGACGCAACAGGCGCTGTTTGACGCCCATCCCAATATCAGCGCCTGGATCAAGCGCTGCCAGTCTCGTCCGGCCTATATTGCCATGCAGGCGACGCGTTCCGAGGAGCCGGTCTGATCAGGCAAAGAGCTTCAGGGTGCCGGCCATTTCCTCACGGATCCAGGCCTTGAAATCCCTGACGCTCTTGGGCTCGCGCGAACCTTCGGCCGTTATGAAATAGTGGCCGAAGCCGGTTTTGGCGCGGATGGCAAACGGTGCGACCAGCTGTCCCTGCTGCAGGGCAAAGTCCGCCAGAGTCTGCCAGGCGAGCATGACGCCCTGCCCTGCGATTGCCGCATCGAGGCAGAGCGAGGCGTCGTTGAAGACGTGGCGCGTCTCAAGCGTGGCACCCGAAAGGCCAGCCTCGCGCATCCAAACCTCCCAGGTGAACATGGCGCGGCCGTCGATCACCGCCGGAAGCGAGAGGATATCGGCGGGCTCGCGCAACCGCGCCGCCATCGCTGGCGAGCAGACGGGAAAGACCTCCTGCGCAAGCAACAATTCCGCCTTCACATCCGGCCACTGCCCGCTTCCGACGCGAATGCCGATATCGACATCGCACAGCGCCGGATTGACGAGGCGGGTGGTGGCATCCATCCGCAGGCTGATTTCGGGATGCCTTTCCGCAAAGCGATCGAGCCGATAGACGAGCCAGCGTGCAGCAAATACCGGCGCCACCGAGATTGTCAGGATACCGTCGTCGCGTCGCTGTGTCGTCGCCACCGCCTGTGACAAGGCATTGAAGCCCTCCGTCAGACCGGCCAGCAATCGCGCGCCTGCCTCCGTCGCGACCATACCTTTCGGCCTGCGTTCGAAAATCACGTGGTCGAGCTGCGCTTCGGCCTTGATGACCTGCTGGCTAACCGCACCGATCGAGACACCCAGCTCTTCTGCAGCGGCCTGCAGAGAGCCAAGCCGCCCCACCGCTTCGAGCGCCCGCAATCCGTTCAGGTGGACCGAGTTCAGGTTCCGCATATAGTTTTTCTATACTGCGAGATTGGTAATCTCAATTGAAACGTGCCCGGCCGGCCGCAATAATGTGCCTGTGTTGAGCAGATGCTCCGTTCGCCACCCTGAAAGGAAGCGAGGCACGCCATGCAAATCCTGAAGTTTTTCTTTAGCGTCGAGACAATAGAGCCGCCCTACGGCGCTGATATCAACCGGGATCCGCTGTACCATCCTGATCTGGCGCGGATGTCACCGACCGCGTTGGCGGACCTGCCGCTCGGCCCGCAGCCAAGCACGCCAAAGCCCGAACCGCAACCGCTCGCAAGGTGCGTGAAATCTGCTAGTCTGCGTGAGCTTTTCATTCGAGCGAGCCCATGACCGACAGCGTCGACACGATATATGCGCGCCTCAAGCGTCTTTCTGCGGAAGCGAATTTGCCAGGCGTGGAGGAAAGCACGTCCTACGGCAACCCGGCGCTGAAGGTGGGCGGCAAATCCTTTGTGGCGGTCAAGAACAACGAGACCGTCGTGCTTTCCGTCTCGATCGACGATAAGGAACGTCTGATCGAGATGGCGCCCGACATCTACTATCAGACCGACCACTATGTCGGCTGGCCATCGCTGCCCTTGCGCGCCGGCGAAATCAGCGACGCGGAACTGAAAGAGCGGCTGATCGGCGCCTGGCGGTTCCGCGCACCGAAAAAGCTTGCCGCACGTTTCCAGGGGTGAGCGCATGCGCTGCAGGCGCCACCCATACCAACGTCGCACTCGCGCTTCGGCTATGGTCGTTATGCCTGCTCGCGCTCCAATGCTCGCTGGACGGCCGGGCGCTCCATCATCTGGGCATAGTGCGCCGTCGACTTCCTGAAACGGATCGGATCGACGCCATCGGACCGCAGCCATCCGGTCATGACGAAGAGGTAGGGGTCGGCGACCGAGTAGTACTCGCCCATGACCCACGGGCCCTCCAGCATCCGCTCGTCGATAAGCTCGAAGCACTCGCTCATGGTCTGCGGCACCTTCGCCTTCATCGCCTCGTGAGCCGTCGGATCATCCGCCCATCGGCTGCCCCGGCGGCCATGCGCGTGGTTCACATGCACGGTCGCGCAGATGTAATTGTTGAAGGCCTGCATGCGGGCGAACTCGAAAGGATCGAGCGGCGCCAGCTGCGCGGCCGGCGCGAGCTGCGCGATGTAGGCCAGGATTGCCGGCGTTTCGGTTAGGATGCCGCGTTCCGTCCCAAGCGCGGGGACCCGGCCCTTCGGGTTGATTTCGAGATACTCTGGCGAACGCTGCTCCGCTTCGGCGAAGTTCAGTTTCTTGGTTTTGAACGGCAGACCGGACTCCTCCAGCGCAATGAGGCTTGCAAGCGCGCAAGTGTGCGGCGCAAAATACAATGTCAGCATAATCGACTCCCTTCGATGCTGACGTTATAGCGCGGCTATCTGCAAACGCACAGATCGAGGCCGGCAAGCCGGCCTCCAAAAATCAAGCTGCTTCAGGCACAGCCCGGAACATCTTCGACCCGGTGCCAGACCGGGATGCCGCGTTCGCGCGCGATACGAACGTCGTTGTCGGCGCCTTTCGATTCTCCCTCGAGCCGAAGCACGCCGTCGCAAAGCTGCAGCAGGCGACCGGCAACGGGGTGGAATATCTCTTCGTAGAGATCATCACCAACAGCCTTTCCGCCGGCGGCGTTCCACACCGGCAGAGCCACCCATTCCCCGATCATCGGCACGTGACCGGCCTTGAACAGCCTATGCGAGGGCTGCTCCAGCCGCTGCAAATTGGCTGCCATTTTTGCGGGATCGTCCCGCGTCCCGGACCTGTAAGGCCCAGCAATCAAAATCAACATGCTCAAACTCCATTTCTCCCGGCCTCATGCACGAGAAGTCAAATAACTGCACGATATTTCTTGAATGTCGATTCGTTTCGTGCAATTTCACGATAATTCGTGTAACGATCGGATTGAAACATGCTCACGAGCCAGCGCAAATCGTTGATCCTCGACATTCTTCGGCGAGACGGCCAGGTGGTCGCCAAGCGCGTCGCCGAAGACTTTTCGCTGTCGGAGGACACGATCCGTCGCGATCTCAGGGAGATGGCGGCGGGAGGCTTGCTGAAGCGGGTCCACGGCGGGGCAATGCCTGTTGCGCCCGAACTTCCGGACTTCTCGACGCGAAAAAGCGTCTCGTCGGAGGCCAAGGCGCGGTTGGGAAGGAAGGCAGCTTCACTCGTGCAGCCGGGCCAGCTGATCTTTCTGGACGGTGGTACGACAACGGCTGAGATCGCCCGGCAACTGCCGCGCGACTTCGCGTTCTCGGTGGCGACACACAGCCCGACGATCGCCGCGGAGCTAGAACATCACCCGACGGCGAGTGTGATCCTGATCGGCGGCAAGCTCTACAAGCACTCAATGGTCTCAGTCGGATCTGTTGCCATGGCCGCGATTTCGCAGCTTCGGCCCGACATCTTCTTTCTCGGCGTGACGGCTGCCCATCCCGTACACGGCCTGTCGACGGGCGATTTCGAGGAAGCGGCCATCAAGCGGCACATCGCGTCCTGCGCAGCCGAGACCTACGTGCCGCTGACGCAGGAGAAGTTCGACCACGTCTCTCCTTGTCATATTCTGCCAGTGTCAGGCGTGTCGGGGCTGATCGTCACCGCGGACATCGCCGCGGCGGCCATTGAGCCCTATCGCAAGATCACTGCCGAGATCCTCGAAGCATGAACGGCTGGATGAAGCGCGCCTTTAGTTCCCCGAGGTTCTGCAGCAGGCTCACGGCGAGGCCGGCGACAAAGATTGCGACGACAATATAGGCGAAGGTGTCGCGGGCCATCCCGAGTGTCAGGACATCATGCAGTGTGGGCTGCAACGCGGCGATCGACGTCGAAAGCTGCATCTCACCGAGGAGACGACCGGGCATGGTGGCAACGGCAGGCGTCTCCGACAGCGCCAGCAGGGTGCCATAGACGGCAGAGAGGAAAATGGTCGCTCGCAGCGTACGCCACACACCAAGCGGCCGCGCGCCACTGTCTTCAAATGACCAGCCGATATAGGCGCAGAAGACCACGAGGAACAGGAACGCCACAGGCAACCCCTCAAGTACGGTCTCCGGCTTCAACTGGCCGGTCCAACCATTGGCGAGCAGCAGCGGAAACGACGCCGATGCAACGAACCAGATTGCGACGACGACACCCCAGACCCAGCCCATCGACAGATAGTGGATGCGGGCAAGGGTAACGACGAGAATGATGCCGCCCGCGAGGTAGACGCCCGACGGTTTCATGGACCCGGTCATGGTCAGGATGATCGGTCCGCAGGAGCCGGCGATCCGGGCGCAACCCGAGGAAACGACCGTCAGCCAGGTCACATAATCGAAACACATGGTGAAGAAGAGAAAGATCGCGATCGCGATCAACATCCACCAAAGATAGCGGCCCGCAAACATATCCTGCCCTCATGGCGTTCGCTGTACTGGGCAAAGGGTAACTCAACCCTCGAAAACCGCATCCGTTCTCGTGGGCTGTAGTTTCGCATACATTAGCAATTTCTGTTCTGGCGATGCGACTGTCCCGTTCCGGAACGGCTTATGCGGTCGGCGCAGCCGTCGCGCGAATGTCGCCAACATGAATACCGTTCCAATTGTGCATCTCGATAGTCGCCATGGCGGCCAAGCTTGCGCGAATCGGGTCGTCCTTGCCGAAGAAGCGGCTGAGCGCGGCGGCAACCATCGCCTCGGAGGCACGCGAATGGCCGTCGTCGCATTTGACGGCGATCGCAATTCCCTGCTCGGGAATGGCTGCGCAGAAGACACCCTCAGCGCCCGTTTTGGCGAAGATGCGGCCCGGTGCTGCCTCCATCAGCGCGGTGCAGGCGCGGCCGGTTCCGGCAACATAGAAGGGTTCGGCCATGCAGGCGTCGAAAAGCCGTCGGGACGCCTTGGCGCGAAGCGGTTCCAGGCCATTGCCGGTCGCCATCTTGGCAAAGCCGTGCGCCAGACCGCGCAAGGGAACCGCGTAGGTCGGAATGGAGCAGCCGTCGGTGCCACAATTGTCGTGGCCGAGCACGGCGCCGGTCAGGCTTTCCATGACGCCGCGGATTTCGGCCTGCAGCGGATGGTCGTAGCCAACATATCCGTTAGGGTCGATGCCCCGATGGCAGCAAGCGCAGATAAAGCCGGCATGCTTGCCCGAGCAGTTGTTATGCAGTGCCGTCGGCTTGTCCATCGTGCGCGCCTGGTGGATCAGCACCTTTTGGCTCGAGGACCAATGCGCCCCGCATTCGAGCGTTTCGACACCGCGTCCGGCCCGTGCCAGCATGGCGGCGGCGAGCGCCACATGCGCGTCCTCGCCATTGTGCGAGGAGCAGGCGAGCGCCAATTCCTTGTCGCCGAAGCCATAGGCATCCGCCGCGCCACTTTCCATCAGCGGCAACGCTTGCATCGCCTTGCAGGCCGAACGCGGGAACGTCGGCGCATCGATATCGCCGATCGAGAACACGACCTTTCCATCGCCATCGACGGCAACGAGGGCGCCACGATGCTGGCTTTCAACGAGCGAGCCTCGAGTAACTTCGACGATGACGGGATTGGTCATGGCATGGTCCTG
The DNA here is from genome assembly GCF_000577275.2 of Rhizobium favelukesii. NCBI lineage: Bacteria > Pseudomonadati > Pseudomonadota > Alphaproteobacteria > Hyphomicrobiales > Rhizobiaceae > Rhizobium > Rhizobium favelukesii. Next base: position 1,109,865 of record NZ_HG916852.1, on the reverse strand, counting down.
ATCGTTTGCGCAGATGCGTCACGCATAGCGAGTCACGCCGATAATGCAATTGCCTTTCGGCACGCGCAGATGCAGGTCAAAGCGGCGTGATGCGGTAGGCGCAACGACGGGCCCCAAGCAGTATGTGCTCCTCGCGCTCCACGTTAGCGCCGAGGACGGTTCGAAAGGTGTCCAGCTCCGACCGGCAGAAGCCGGCGCAAACACTTGCAGCGGCGCAGATCGGGCAATGATTTTCGACAAGCAGCAGCGAGCCGTCAGCCTCCTGCCAGCTGTCGGCCATGTATCCTTCGCGCGTGCGCACGGCGGCGAGCTGCAACACACGGGATTGGACATCCTCAGCGTCGACTTCCTCGCGGTAGCGCTTGAGGGTTTCTGCTTCCCGGGCGCAAATGACGGCATCCAGGGCGGGCTTCCCCAGTTGCGTGACCAGTGTCGTCAGGAGCGTGGCGGTGAGTTCGGCGTGACCATCTGGAAAGGTTTGGTTGCCGGCAGGCGTCAGGCTCCAGAACTGCCTCGGTCGACCCCGGCCGGCTGCGGCTTCGCTCACCGCTTCGACAAGCCCCTCCTGCGCCATCTTCGTCAATTGCTGACGGACAGCCTCCGAGGAAATCCCGAGCCTTGCCGCAAGTGCGGCGGCAAGCTGGGGTCCTTCGGTCTTGATCAGCAGCAGAATGCGGTTCGCCGGGGATTGTCTCATCTAATTTTCCAAGTTCACACTTGCTTTAATATCATGGCCGTGTATTTTTTCCAAGTAATAACTTGCAAAAATAATGCACATCCCTGGAAGCACACAAGGCATGAATTATGACCGGCATTGATGAGATTTCCGCAGACAGGCCCTCCGTCTTTCATCTGTTTTCCGCGCCGCTGCTGCCCGCGACCCTCATGCTCGGGGGCGGCGTCACGCTCTACGCCGTTGAGACCTACATCACGGCGACAATCGCACCATCGATCGTGCGCGACATTGGCGGGCTCGAACTGCTGTCATGGATGACGACGCTATTCGTCGCCGCGGCGGTCCTGGGGTCGATCTTCGTCGCCATGCGTCCGCGCGGTATCGGGCTTCGCAGCGTCTACGTCGCAGGCGCGCTCATGTTCGGGGCCGGCAGCCTGATCTGTGCGCTGGCCCCGGCGATGCCACTGGTGCTAGCCGGGCGCACGGTACAGGGGTTCGGCGCCGGCATTCTTGCCGGACTTGCCTACGCCTTCATTCGCTTCGCCTACCCCGAGCCGCTGTGGCAGAAGGCTTCAACGCTCTATGCGGCCATCTGGGGCGTGTCGACCTTGCTCGGCCCTAGCCTCGGAGGCCTCTTTTCCGAAGGCAGCGCATGGCGGCATGCCTTCATGCTGCTGGTTCCGCTCTGTGTGCTGATGGCGGCACTCGCGCCCTTGTTGCTGCCGCGCGCCGAAGACGATCGCGCCCATGGCAAGATACCGATCCTTCAGATTGCTTTGCTGCTTGCGGCCGTTCTGCTCGTCAGCATTGCCGGAACGATCGACGAAGCAAGCTCAAAAGCGTTGCTGATTGCCGCATCGATCGTTGCGACCCTATCGATGCTGACCGTCGAGCGGCGCGGCAAGAACCGTCTTCTGCCGACGGGCGCCGTCATGCTCGCAAAGCCCGTGGCACGCGTCTACCTGACGATGTTCGTGCTGCTGCTGGTGCTGACAAGCGACATCTACATTCCCTATTTCCTGCAGGTGCTGCACGGCGTGACACCGCTGATGTCAGGCTATCTGACCGCCCTTGTCGCACTCGGCTGGACCTTTGCCGCGTTCTTCAGCGCAACGCTCTTCGGACGCGGTGCCAACACGGCAATCGTCGCCGGTTGCGTGATCGAGATGGTTGCGGTTGCGTCCCTGACGACCTTCCTCGCAACGGACAATCCGTCCGGCAATCTGGCGGTGCTGGGACCGGCCGTCATCGGCATGTTCCTGATGGGCTTCGGCGTCGGCCTTGGCTGGGCGCATCTGGTGACCAAGGTTCTTAGCCTCGTCGGCAACGCCGAACAGGACAAGGCCTCGGCGGCGATCTCGACGGTGCAGTCGCTCGGCAGCGCCTTCGGCGCCGCCGTTGCTGGCGTGATTGTCAACAGCACTGGGCTGGTGGATCCCGGTGGCGTTGCGGGCGGCGTCTCGGCCGCACACTGGCTCTACGTGCTGATGGCACTTCCTGGCCTGATTGCCGTCACAATATCCTTGACCCTCTCGTCGCCCGCCGAACGGCAGGCCCGGTGAGCGACGTGCGAGCGGTCACAGACGCAGCATGATCTTGCCGATGTGACCGCTCGTTTCCATCCGCCGATGCGCCTCGGCAACGTTTTCGAAGGGGACGACGGTATCGATGACCGGCGCAAGCTTGCCTTCATCCAGAAGCGGCCAGACCTGCGACAGGAGATCGTCGCGGATCGCCCGCTTTTCCTCGGCAGTGCGCGGGCGTAGCGTCGAGCCGGTGATCGTCAGCCGTTTGACCATGATCGGCGCCAGATTGACCTTCTCGGCGACCGCCCCGCCAAGGAAGGCGATGATCGACAGGCAACCGTCCTTTGCAAGCGATGCCAGGTTCCGCTCGAAGTAGGCAGCCCCGATCATATCCAGGATGATATCGACACCGTGGCCGGTCTCGGCCTTGATGACCTCTGCAAAATCCTCTGTCTTGTAGTTGATCGCCCGCTTTGCGCCGAGCTTTACGCAGGCGTCGCATTTCTCCTGCGAACCGGCCGTCGCGTAGACCTTTGCGCCGAAGGACCGCGCAAGCTGGATAGCGGTCGTTCCAATGCCGCTCGAGCCGCCATGCACGAGAACCGTCTCGCCTTCGGTCAGCCCGGCCATCTGGAACATGTTTGCCCAGACCGTGAAATAATTCTCCGGAAGCGCCGCGGCCTTGACCGCGTCGTAGCCCTTGGGGAAGCGCAGAGCCTGGCCCGCGGGCAGCAGGCAATATTCGGCATAGGCACCGCCGTTGGTCAGGCCGCACACCTTGTCGCCGACAGCAAAGTCACGAACGCCCGCGCCGACGGCGACGATCTCTCCTGCCATCTCAAGGCCGAGAACGGGGCTTGCATCCTTCGGCGGCGGATAAATGCCCTGGCGCTGTGCGACGTCGGGCCGGTTGACGCCGATCGCCTCGGTGCGAACAAGGAGCTGGCCCTCCCCCGGTACCGGCAAGGGTTCGGTGGCAATCCGCATCACATCAGGCGCGCCGAAGCTCGGCAGGTCGATGAAGCGCATCTGCGTGGGCAAAGACATGATCCGGTCTCCTCGTTCCGAAAGCATGTCAGATAGTTCAGCTCTACGGACTTGAGAAGGAGGCAAGCGCAGGTGGCGTCAATTCGTCTCGCCCAAGAGATGGAAGACGAGCCCTTCATCGCTTTCCTTGGCCTCGGCCTTGATATGGGCGATTTCGGCGCTGACGCGATTGATGTCGTCGATGACGAGACCTTCCGGCAGCTCCAGCACGCCGATCGAGCAGCGCATCAGGGGGAACAGCGCTTCGACGCCGGCGCGGTCATGGCCGCGAATGCGGCCGGCGGCCCGATCGGCGTCGGAATAGAGGTCGAGCACATCATCGTGGAAATCGCTGATCAAGCGATCGAGAATTTCAGTCAGCTCTTCGTTGGTCCAACCACGGACGCCGATGAAAAAATCGTCGCCACCGACATGCCCCAGGAAGTGGCGCTCGGCGAAGAAATAGCGACGCATGAGCGCGGCAAAGAGCGAAATCGCGTGATCGCCGAGGTGGAAACCGTAGGCATCGTTGAACGGCTTGATGTTGTCGAAATCGCAGTAGCAGAAGTGACGCTTCTCGTCCCCATCGAGGCTCGACTCGCGCATGAAGTCGCGGATCGCCCTGTTGCCCGGCAGCCCGGTCAGCGGGTTCTGGTCCTGGGCGGTCTTCAGCTTCTTCTCGTTCATGACCTTGATGAGCGACGCGGCAGATACGACGCCCGCATAGCGCATGTTGTCGGTCAGCAGCAGGCAGTTCGTGCCTTCCATGTTGGCGAAGATCGCCATCAGCTGTTCGGTATCGGAGTCAAGACCGACGATCGGAGCCATTTCGACGAAATGCGAGATGGTTCGCTCGTAGACCTTGTTCTTCAGCAGATCCCGGCCGAAGGGCTGGTAGATGTATTCCTTCAGATGCCGCTCGTGCAGGATGCCGCGCGGCTCGCCGTTCGCGTTCAATACCGGGAAAAAGGCCTGATGCGGATTGCGACGGAAGAGCTCGAAGACGCTGTCGATCGTGTCGTTCTCGTAGACCGTCGGCAGCATCTCGATCTGCTTGCGGATCAGGATCTCGTCGAGCGATTGCGGGCTGCGCTTGCCCTTGGGAAGGTCCAGCAGGTGCGGAAACGACGGCTGCAGCTCGGTGATATGGGTCGTCGGGCGGGAGATGAACCAGCCCTGGACGAGATCGACGCCGAATTCGCGGCAGGCGACGAACTCTGCCTCGGTCTCGATCCCCTCCGCGATGACGCGGGTGCCAAGCACGTGGGCGATGTGGACGATGTTCTTCAGAAGGTGTCGCTTGCGCGGGCTGCTGTCGATATCGGCGATGAAATGCCGGTCGATCTTCAGATAGTCTACCGGGTGGTCGCAGAGCAGCTTCATTTCGCCGTGGCCGACGCCGAAATCGTCAATCGCCAGTTTGAAGCCGGCCTTGCGCAGCAGTGATACGAGGGCCGCAAACTCCGGCACACTGGTATTGTCGAAGCGCTCGGAGAATTCGAAACAGATCGAGGAGGGTGGGATATTGGCAAGCTTCAGATGCTGCAGCAGGCCTTCCACCAGCCGCTCGCCATGTGGGATCAGACGGACATCGAGATTGAGGAACAGCGTCGAGCTCGAGAAATGCGGGAGCGTGGCGAACTTCGCAAGCGCGCGGCTTGCCACCATCTGCTCCAGCTGCAGCAGCTGCTGGTTCTTATGGGCCTCGTCCAGAATCTCGACCGGGGAGCTGAAGCCGATGCGCTCCTGTCCGCGCATCAGCGATTCATAGCCGAATACGACACCCGTCCCGGCCTCGACGATGGGTTGAAACGCATTTTCGATGACGAGTTTCGCAAGGGTTACGATTTGATCGCTTGCGTAGCGACGAACGAGCGCCGGATCGCTGTGTCTTATTGTTTTTTCGCAGGGACACTGGCGGAGAAGGATCAACGAACCCTTTCCCCAATATGAAACTTTTGTGAAACCGGCGAACCCGACCGTTCAAGCGAGCGAATTTTGCTCCCCGATCAATGGTTTGGTCAGGCGGTGCGCCGATGCTCGGCCTCGTGATCGGCGAACATCTCGGCAACGCATTTGCCGCCTCCAGGGATGCAGTCCTGATTGAGCATTTCGCTGTCGTGTCCACCGACCTTTCGGGCGGCGTCCCACAGACGCAGGGCTTCGCGCACGACCTCGCTGCTCGAAGCATAGCTGCCATTGTCTACCGCGGCGCGAATGTCCGCCGCCTGCAGTGGTGAAATGGATACGGTGACCATCGGCATGAGATTCCTCCCTTTACCTCGTCGGGCATATGACTGCCCTCTCAGGGGACGGTTAGCCAGTCCACGGCATGACCGATGCACCCGCCGCCTCGGCTGCCTCTCGTGGGGACAAATTTTAGCCCTCGCTCACATGCTTGTCAAAAAAGAAACAATTCGTGAGCCAGGGCTGTGAATTCCGGGCATAACTTAGCGGCGGATCGCGAAGCCGAAGGCAAGCATCGACCAGCCTTGGATGAGAAGGTCGCAGGCGAGGAAAAGCCCCAGGATCCAGAGACTATTGACGGGCCATCCGAGCGCGATGACCACGCCCGCCAGCGCGGTGATGATGCCGCTTGCGAGCACCCAACCCCACCCCTTCACCGGACGCATGCGCCAGCCGACCCACGTGCGGAACACGCCGGCAATCAGAAGCGCGATCGAGAGGAACAGCGTCAGCGCGGCCGAGGCAAGTAGCGGATTCGTGAAGGCGAAAACACCGGCCAGCACATAAAGTACGCCGCTCAGCGCCCAAAACAGCACCTGGTCCCAGCTTCGCACCTGAAACGCGTGAACCAGATAGACGATGCCGCCGATCAGCATCAGCATCCCGACGTAGTAGACGGACGCGACGGTCGCGAGCACGATATTTGCCGCTGCTATAAGGCCGCATGCGATCAACAGGACCCCAAGTGCAACGAACCAACCCCATTTCGATTGCAAGGACGGAAAGCTCAGTCGGTCAGGAATATCAGCCATGACGCACCTCCTGGTTGGTAGGAGAATATGCCGCAAAAACACGGAATGGGAAGGGGTTCGCCCATCCGGGCGCAGTGCGCGTTTTTTATTGATTGATCAGTCAATCAAAATTATACTCATCTCCATTGATGGAGTGGCGGCATGCCCAAAGTCGGAATGGAGCCTGTACGCCGCAAGGCGCTCGTGGATGCAGCGCTGCGCGTGATCGGGGATCACGGCTCGCTCACCGTCACCATGTCCGAAATTGCCCGGCAGGCCGGTGTTTCGCCGGCGCTGGCGCATCACTATTTCGGCAGCAAGGAACAGCTGCTGATCGAGACCGTTCGCTCTCTCTTAAAGCAGTTGCGCGACGACGCGGTGAAAGCGTTGAAGGCGGCAGTCACGTCGCGCGAAAAGCTCTCCGCCGTGATCCGGGTCAGCTTCCAGGCCGACCAGTTTGCGCCGTCAACCATCGCCGCCTGGCTTGCCTTCTATGCCGAGGCGCAGCGCTCGGAGGAGACGCGGCGCTTCCTCGTCATCTATGCCCGCCGCCTGCGGTCGAACCTGCTTGCCAACCTGAAGGCGCTCTGCCCTGCGGATGCCGCAGAACGCATTGCTGAAGGCGCGGCTGCGATGATCGACGGGCTCTACATCCGCCAAAGTCTGAGGTCAGCGCCTGTCAGCATCGAGGCATCGATCTCGCTCACCGAAGACTACATCAATTCACAGCTTGCCGCCCTTGCGAAAGGACAAATCCAGTGACCCTCAAAGCCCAGCCGAAAGCCTCCCACTTCATTGACGGCGAATATGTCGAGGATGAAGCAGGCAGCGTCATCGAAAGCATCTATCCGGCGACCGGCGAGGTGATCGCCCGGCTGCACGCGGCGACACCCGCGATCGTCGAAAAGGCGATCGCCGCGGCCAAGCGCGCCCAGCCCGAATGGGCGGCGATGAGTCCGACGGCGCGCGGCCGTATCCTCAAGCGGGCTGCCGAGATCATGCGCGAGCGCAATCGCGAGCTGTCCGAGCTGGAGACACTCGACACCGGCAAGCCGATCCAGGAAACCATCGTTGCCGATGCGACCTCGGGCGCCGACAGTTTCGAGTTCTTCGGCGGCATCGCCGCTGCCGGCCTCAACGGTTCCTACATCCCTCTCGGCGGCGACTTCGCCTACACCAAGCGCGTGCCGCTCGGTGTCTGCGTCGGCATCGGCGCCTGGAACTATCCGCAGCAGATCGCATGCTGGAAGGGCGCGCCGGCGCTCGCCGCCGGCAATGCCATGGTCTTCAAGCCGTCGGAGAACACGCCGCTTGGCGCGCTTGCCATCGCAGAGATCCTGCACGAGGCCGGCCTGCCGAAGGGGCTCTACAATGTCATCCAGGGTGACCGCGAAACCGGCCCGCTGCTCGTCAACCATGCTGACGTCGCCAAGGTGTCGCTGACGGGCTCGGTGCCGACCGGCCGCAAGGTCGCTGCCGCTGCTGCCGGCAGCCTGAAGCACGTCACCATGGAGCTCGGCGGCAAGTCGCCGCTTGTCGTCTTCGACGATGCCGATATCGACAGTGCCGTTGGCGGCGCCATGCTCGGCAACTTCTATTCGACCGGCCAGGTCTGCTCGAACGGCACGCGTGTCTTCGTGCAGCGAAAGATCAAGGCGGAATTCCTGAAGCGGCTGAAGGCCCGTACGGAGGCCATCCTGATCGGCGACCCGATGGATGAGGCCACGCAGCTCGGGCCCATGGTCTCCTGGGCGCAGCGCGACAAGGTTCTATCCTACGTCGAGAAGGGCAAGGCGGAGGGCGCGACGCTTGTCACCGGCGGTGGCATTCCGAACAATGTCTCCGGCGAAGGCTATTACGTCCAGCCGACGGTCTTTGCCGACGTCACTGACGATATGACGATCGCTCGTGAAGAGATCTTCGGGCCTGTCATGTGCGTTCTCGACTTCGACGACGAGGCAGAGGTGATCGCGCGCGGCAACGCCACGGAATTCGGCCTCTCGGCCGGCGTCTTCACCGCCGATCTGACACGCGCCCATCGCGTCGTCGATCAGCTCGAGGCCGGCACGCTCTGGATCAACACCTACAACCTCTGCCCTGTCGAGATTCCCTTCGGCGGCTTAAAGCAATCCGGCTTCGGGCGCGAGAACTCGCTCGCAGCGCTGGAACACTATTCGGAACTGAAGACGGTGTACGTCGGCATGGGAAAGGTCGAGGCGCCGTATTGACGGGGCGCGGCCTGCCCTCACCCTTCGAGGGTCGCTTCGCTCCCGCCTCATGGTGAGGAGGCCCGCCCTGAGGGCCGTCTCGAACCACGAGGCCATACGAGCGGCACGGCACGATAAAACACTAGAGGAACTACCATGCAGCAGGCAGATTTCGTCATTATTGGCTCCGGCTCGGCGGGCTCCGCCCTCGCCTATCGGCTTTCGGAAGACGGCAAGAACACCGTGATCGTCATCGAGGCGGGCGGCTCCGATTTCGGGCCGTTCATCCAGATGCCGGCAGCCCTTGCCTGGCCGATGAGCATGAAGCGCTACAACTGGGGCTATCTCTCCGAGCCCGAGCCTGCTCTCAACAACCGGCGCATCACCGCGCCGCGCGGCAAAGTGATCGGTGGCTCCTCCTCGATCAACGGCATGGTCTATGTGCGCGGCCACGCCGAGGACTATAATCGCTGGGAAGAGCTCGGGGCCCAGGGATGGGCCTATGCGGACGTCTTGCCCTACTTCAAGCGGATGGAGCACAGCCACGGCGGCGAGGAAGGCTGGCGCGGCACTGACGGACCGTTGCATGTCCAGCGCGGCGTCTTTCGCAACCCACTGTTCCACGCCTTCATCGAGGCTGGCAAGCAGGCGGGCTTCGAGGCGACGGAGGATTACAACGGCTCGAAGCAGGAAGGCTTCGGGCTGATGGAGCAAACCATCTTCGGCGGCCGCCGTTGGTCGGCGGCCAACGCCTATCTGAAACCGGCGCTGAAGCGGCCGAACGTGGAGGTCGTCTATGGCCACGCCCACAAGGTGGTGGTCGAGAACGGCCGGGCGACCGGCGTCGAGATCGAGCGCGGCGGCAGGGTCGAGGTGGTGAAGGCGAACCGGGAGGTCATCGTTTCGGCCTCCTCCTTCAACTCGCCGAAGCTCTTGATGCTCTCGGGCATCGGCCCCGGCGCCCATCTGCAGGACATGGGCATCGAGGTGAAGGCGAACCGGGCGGGCGTCGGCGCCAATCTGCAGGATCACATGGAATTCTACTTCCAGCAGGTCAGCACCAAACCGGTCTCGCTCTATTCGTGGCTTCCCTGGTTCTGGCAGGGCGTCGCCGGCGCGCAGTGGATGTTCACCAGATCCGGGCTCGGCACCTCGAACCAGTTCGAGGCCTGCGCCTTCCTGCGCTCGGCGCCTGGTGTCAAGCAGCCTGACCTCCAGTATCACTTCCTGCCGGTGGCGATCAGCTATGACGGCAAGGCGGCGGCCAAGAGCCATGGCTTCCAGGTGCATGTCGGCTACAATCTGTCGAAGTCGCGCGGCAACGTCACGCTGCAGTCCTCGGACCCGAAGGCCGACCCCGTCATTCGCTTCAACTATATGAGCCATCCAGAGGACTGGGAGAAATTCCGTCATTGTGTGCGGCTCACGCGCGAGATCTTCGGACAAAAGGCCTTCGACCAGTATCGCGGACCGGAGATCCAGCCGGGCGAGACTGTGCAGACCGACGAGCAGATCGACGCCTTCCTGCGCAAGCATCTGGAAAGCGCCTACCACCCCTGCGGCACCTGCAAGATGGGCGCGAAGAGCGACCCGATGGCGGTCGTCGATCCCGAGACCCGTGTCATCGGCGTAGACGGGCTGCGCGTAGCAGATTCGTCGATCTTTCCGCACGTCACCTACGGAAACCTCAACGGTCCCTCGATCATGACCGGTGAGAAGGCGGCCGACCATATCCTCGGCAAGCAGGCGCTGCCGCGCTCCAACCAGGAGCCATGGATCAGCCCGCGCTGGGCGGTGAGTGATCGGTAGACTGCCGCGCGATCAGTGGTAGTCTTCTTCGCGCTGATGACGGACGGCAGCGATGATGACTGTGTGGCTGTCTTCGATCTGGAAAAGCACGACGTGGCCTGCCGAACCGAAGGGGATCAGCAGTTCGCGCAAGAGAGCGCTGCTGCCCGTCGCCTTTCGACAACTGAACGGAAACTCCTCCAACGTCGCAATGCCCTATACGATCGTTGCAATTGCAATGCACAGCGACCTTCTTGGAGCTCAGAATCATTACAGAAAACCGATCCATCGCCCTGAGATCAGAGCGCTGACCCAAATCGCGGCCGATAGGGCTGCGGACAATCTGACGCCAGTCGTAGCCGAACCCTTGGAAAGGCCCGCCCGCCATCCTCGCCCGAGATGAACAAACGCTGCATTACAGAACCCGAATGAGATCAGTCCAAGCTTCCAAAGAAAGGCAGTGTTGGACGCATATTCGACCGGCTTTACGCTGAAAAGGGCAAGGCCGGTGATCACCGCTCCGACAAGTCCGATGGCCGCCGCCCTCGACAAGAACGGACCTATGACCGCCAGCGGCACCGATCCGAAGAGGCCCATCAGCCGCAGATCAAGCGGCAGGATTGCCCCTATCAGCAGCCCGATCGAGAGGATATGGGCGGCGTTGACTGCCATATAGACAAGCGCTGAGCGCCGCAGCCCGGACGACAGCGGCGTTGCGGCGAGCCATTCCAGGAACTCGATCGCCATCACTCAGTTCGTCTGGATCCGTTCCGGGTAAATATCGTAGCGCTTGTCGGCGACCGTGATCCGCACGGCCTTCATTCGCTTTTCGTCAGCCTTTAGCGAACGGTTTCCGAGAACGACAACCGGATCCCCCTTCTTCGCCGAGCCTTCGACAAAGCCCGAGCGCTCCGTCTGCCGCGGGTTGCCGAGTTCGACGAGCCAGACGCCGTCGCTGGCGGTCGCAACATCGAGCGTCGGATGTGGGCCGCCCATCGTTACCTTTTCGATGGTGCCGCGCAATTCCGTCTGCTCTCCCTCGGCCCATGACCAGCCGTGGTGCGCGGCCGCTCCCGTGGCCAAAGTGACTGCGAGGATTGCGCCGATTGCCATTCGTTTCGAGCCCATGACGTGCATGTTCGTTTCTCCCTACCACTGGACAGGAGCGAATTGGCGCACAGGCGAGCGATTGAAAGCTATCTCACCGAATCTTGAAGCAAGCATCAAGCGCACATCCCGGAAGGCAGTGAATTGCGATCCTGTGCCCAAATTGCAGTCGCGGCCGCCATTCGCGCGCGGCGTGCGGCAGAGCATAAGCGGCCGTCGAGGCGGTTGCGCTAGGCCAGCAGGCGGGTGACTTGCGCGCCCTTTGCCGGCGCCACGGCATCAGCGATCGTCGTGGAAAACAGCACCTTGCGGGTTGCGTCCGCCACCTTGGCGAAGACGTGGCGGATCTCGCAGTTCTGCTCGCCGTCGCAATCATCGCATTTGCGATAAGCCGTGATCGAGAGGCAGGGAAGCGGTGCGATCGGACCGTCAATGATGCGCAGCACCTCGCCTAAGGTGATCATGTCGGCCGGCTTCAGCAAGAGATACCCCCCCTGCTTGCCGCGACGGCTGACGACGATGCCCTGATGTTTCAGGTCGAGCAGAATCTGTTCCAGGAACTTCTTCGGTATCTTCTGCTGCGCTGCGATGTCGGAGATCATCACAGGCTCGCCGTCATCGGCTTCAGCCAATACCGTCAGCGCCCTCAGCGCATATTTTGCCTTCTGCGTAATCATATTTGACCGTCGACACACACATGGTGGGCGGAATCACCAGCTCACCGCAAGCTCGATCCTGCCTCTATGGCATGCGCAGCATGAACGGAATTTGAACAAGCCTGCGAAACCCTTGAGAGACAAGGTTTTTGGCCTTGTTTTTTCACCCTCGGCCGATACCTGAAATCTACTGCAAAATGTGCCCCTGATGTCATCAATTCACATTTCCGATTGACAGGCAACGTGTTACTCTACTAAATCAATAGACAATTAGGCTGACCGTCGGCAAAACATCGCCGGTGCGGCTGCTTTTCCGCATTGCAGCGGCGGGGGAGAGATATTTGCTCCTATCGCGCCCGCTTTCGAAATGCGTTTTTCTGTCCGATCCGACCCCGACCTGCGATACTCCGGCCAACATCAAGGACAGGATCCCCATGACTGTTGCTGCCAATCCAAACGCCGAAGCGGAAACGCTGAACGCGAAACTCGCAGGCCTTGACCTTGCAGAGCGTCTGTCGCTTGTCGCCGGTCTCGGCGGCCGCGTCGTCTTCACGACCTCTCTCGGTATTGAGGACCAGGTCATCACCGCTGAGATCGGCAACCACCGCCTTCCGATCGATGTCGTGACGCTGCAGACCGGACGGCTGTTTCCGGAAACGCTCTCCCTGATCGACGAGACCGAGAAGCAGTACGACATCCACATCAGCCGCTACGAGCCCGAGCAGGCCGATATCGACGCCTATGCCGCCAAATATGGCCTCAACGGCTTCTATGAGAGCGTCGAAGCCAGGCATGCCTGTTGTGGCGTGCGCAAGTTGAAGCCGCTTGCGCGAGCCCTGGCAGGGGCGACGATCTGGATCACCGGTCTGCGCCGCGGCCAGTCGAGCAACCGCGCCGACACGCCGTTTGCCGAGTATGACGCCGAGCGTCATCTCTTGAAGGTCAACCCGCTCGCTGACTGGGATCTCGACATCATCAAGGCCTACGTTGCCGACAACAGCGTGCCGGTCAATCCGCTGCACGCCCGCGGCTATCCCTCGATTGGCTGCGAGCCTTGCACCCGGGCGATCAAGCCCGGCGAGCCGGAACGCGCTGGCCGCTGGTGGTGGGAACAGGACGAAAAGCGTGAATGCGGTCTGCACGTGGCCGAAGAGGCCACGGCGATTTCCGCGCAACAGTAACCCGTCGACTTCGGGATCGGAGCGCGGCTGCCGCCTGCGCTCCTCGAAGTCTGAAATGCACCTCATTCCGGACGCCTCCCTTCCGAGAATGATTGAAGTCTGGAGTTAGAAATGCCCGATAGCCGTCCGGATACGGAAATCAACAATCCCCGGAGCGCGAAGCCGCCGCTCGATCCGCATTTGAAGGCGCTCGAAAACGAAGCGATCCACATTTTCCGCGAGGTCGCCGCCGAGTTCGAGAAGCCCGTCATGCTCTACTCGATCGGCAAGGACTCGTCCGTCCTGCTGCATCTCGCACGCAAGGCATTCTATCCCGGTCGCGTCCCCTTCCCGCTGCTGCACGTCAACACCGGCTGGAAATTCCGCGAGATGATCGCTTTTCGCGACGAAACCGCGAAGAAATACGACCTCGACCTGATCGAGCACATCAATCCGCGCGGTGCGGCTGAAAACGTGACGCCGTTCACGCATGGCTCGGCAGCCTTCACCGACATCATGAAGACCGAAGGGCTGCGCCAGGCTCTCGATGCCGGCCAGTTCGATGCAGCCTTCGGCGGCGCGCGCCGCGACGAGGAGGCGAGCCGCGCCAAGGAGCGCATCTATTCATTCCGCACGCCGGATCATCGCTGGGACCCGCGCAACCAGCGGCCGGAACTCTGGAACATCTATAACGGCCAGATCCGCAAGGGCGAAAGCGTTCGCGTCTTCCCGCTGTCGAACTGGACCGAGGTCGATATCTGGCGCTACATCCAGGCCGAAGACATTCCGCTGGTACCGCTCTACTACGCCAAGAAGCGTCCCTATGTTGAGCGCGACGGCATGATGATCCTCGCCGAAGATCCGCGGCTGGAACTGCTTCCCGGCGAAGTGCGCCAGGAAGGCATGATCCGTTTCCGCACCCTTGGCGATTTTCCGCTGACGGGCGCCATCCCATCGAAAGCGACCACGCTCGAAGAGGTGATCGCCGAACTTGAAATTGCCACGGTTTCCGAACGACAGGGCCGCGCCATCGACCGCGACCAGTCGGGCTCCATGGAAAAGAAGAAGCGTGAAGGATATTTCTGAGATGACCGCAGCCGTAACCGCACACGCCCTTACCGTGCCCGCCGCAGAACCTGCAACGGCGACGCGCGACGCGCGACCGCTGCGCCTCATCACCTGCGGCAGCGTCGATGATGGCAAGTCCACCCTGATCGGCCGCCTGCTCTGGGATACCAAGGCCGTCAAGGAAGACCAGGCCGCTACGCTCCAGCGCGATTCGACGGGCAAGCAGAACGACCTCGGCTTGCCTGACTTTGCCCTGTTGCTTGACGGCCTTCAGGCCGAGCGCGAACAGGGCATCACCATCGATGTTGCCTATCGCTACTTCTCGACTGACAAGCGCTCCTTCATCGTCGCCGACACACCCGGCCACGAGCAGTACACCCGCAACATGGCAACCGGCGCTTCCACCGCCGACCTCGCCATCCTGCTGGTCGACGCCCGCGCCGGCATTCTGGAACAGACCCGCCGCCACGCAACTATCGCCTCCCTGCTCGGCATCAAGCAGTTCGTGCTTGCGATCAACAAGATCGACCTGACGAACTACGACCGCTCCGGCTTCGACAAGATCACCCATGAATTCCGCGAGTTCGCGCTGTCGCTCGGCGTCAAGCAGATCACCGCGATCCCGATGTCCGCCCTGAAGGGCGAGAATGTCGTCTATTCCGGTGAAGCGTCGATGCCGTGGTATGCCGGCCCGACGCTGGTCGAAACCCTTGAGCTTGCTACCGTCCGCTCCTCGCAGGCGACGGGCTTCCGTTTCTCTGTGCAGCGCGTCTCGCGCCCCGGCGAAAGCTTCCGCGGCTACCAGGGCACGGTTGCCGGCGGTTCCGTCAAGCCGGGCGACAGCGTCATGATCCTGCCCTCGGGCATGGTCGCCAACGTCTCCAAGATCGTCACCTTCGATCTGGTGCGCAATGCCGCAGTTGCCGGCGACGCGATCACGCTGGTTCTCGACCGGCAGGTGGACGTCGCGCGCGGCGACATGATCGTCTCGATCGACAGCCAGCCGCAGGTCGGCCTCTCCTTCGACGCACAGATCGTTGCGCTGCAGCCGGAAGGCATCGAAGCCGGCAAGCGCTACTGGCTGAAGAGCGGCAGCCGCCGCCAGCGTGTGCAGGTGCAGCCATTGGCGCAGCTTGAGCTGAAGAGCGGTGCCTGGGTTCCCGTCGATACGCTCTACATGAATGCCATCGGCAAGGTGCGCCTCGCCTTCGACGAACAGGCAATCTTCGACCCCTATGAGCAGAACCGTGCATCCGGCTCGTTCATCCTGATCGACCCCGACACCAACAACACGGTGGCCGGTGGCATGGTGAGCGGAAAGCGCAGCGAACTCGGCGGCATCCACGGCGGCGACGCCCGCGTGATCCTGTCGCTGCCCGCCGACCTCGCCGACCAGATCATGGCGAGCGAACTCTTCGCCAACCGCCGCCACGAGGCGGAGGTGCGGCGCATGACCGCCGCCCAGGCCGCCGACCTCTGGTCGAATGCGGCAAGCGACATCTAGATAAAACGAAAACGGGGCCAGATCGGCCCCGTTTCTCATTGTAACCCGTCTCTCTCTCCGCCTACCACAAAGGCATGTGGCGGTTGACGTCCTTGTAGAGCAGGTAGCGGAAGCGGCCGGGGCCACCGGCGTAGCAGGCCTGCGGGCAGAAGGCGCGCAGCCACATGAAGTCGCCCGCTTCGACCTCAACCCAATCCTTGTTGAGACGATAGACGGCCCTGCCCTCGAGCACATAGAGGCCGTGTTCCATGACATGCGTTTCCATGAAGGGGATCACGCCGCCGGGCTCGAAGGTGACGATGGTGACGTGCATGTCATAACGAAGATCGGCCGGGTCGATGAAGCGCGTCGTCGCCCAGGCGCCGTCCGTATCTGGCATCGGCTGAGGCGGATGGTTTTCCTCATGCGTGAAGATCGCCGGCGGCGGCTCCAGGCCTTCGGCTTCCTGGAAGGCCTTGCGGATCCAATGAAACTTCACGGGTGCAGCACTCTTGTTCCACAAAGTCCAGCGGGAGCCGGCCGGCAGGAAGGCGAAAGAGCCGGGACGCATCGCATGCGACGCACCTTCGAACTCGACGGTCATCTCGCCCTCGACGACGAAAAGCACGCCTTGCGCGCGCTTTTCCGGCTCCGGCCTATCACTGCCGCCGCCCGGCTGCACTTCCATGATGTATTGCGAAAAGGTCTCGGAAAAACCGCTCAACGGGCGGGAGATGACCCAGGCTCGCGTACCGTCCCAGTGCGGGAGATAGCTGGTGACAATGTCGGTCATAACGGTGCGGGGGATGACTGCATAGGCCGTCGTGAACACGGCCTTGCTGGACAGGAGTTCGGTCTGTGGCGGCAGGCCGCCCATGTTGGAATAGAAGTTCGAGCTGCTCATTGGTTCACTTTTCACCGGCCGGGATTGTCAATCTGCTTTAAGCGCCGCATCTCTTCTAGGCAACCTTTAGATTGCCGCCGCCGCGCGTCAGAATGTCCGCGGCGCTTGGCTACCGCAGGAGGGACGTGATGAACCTGGAAAAGCTTCGGGAAGACTATGTTCAGAGGGTCAAGGAGTACGAGGACAATCTCAAATCCATGACCGAGAATGAGGTCAAGCACTTCCGCGCGGAGGGAGCCGGGCCGCTCTCCGATATCACCGAGCAGATCCGCAACGAGTATTATCGGCACATCGAGACCTATGCGGCTCTGATTGCGGAAATCGATGCCATTCTCGGGGCATAGGACGCACCCGACGGATGTGATGTTCGGGATGTTTAAACCCCTGGCCGAGTTCCTCGCTTTGCTTCCGGCCCCCGCGCCGAAGTTGACGTCAGAAAACGAAGAGGGCCTGCAAGGCTGCAGGCCCGATCGCGACAATTCGGTGAGGCGCGGCCATGAAGACCGCGCCTCCTTTGCTCTTTAGGCTTCGTTGTAGGCTGCCACGACGGCGGCCAGCTGATCGTCATTCATTGCCTGGATCTGCGGTGTGGTGAAGGCGTTGGCGTGATCCTTGTCCAAGGCCGAGATGTCATCCGCAGAAAGTCCCGAGATCGCGCTGACGTCAATTGCGGCGATTTCGTCGACAGAGAATTTCGCTACGCCTTCCGGTGCCATTGCGCCGATCTGTGCAGCGTTCAGTTTAGCAGTCTGCGACAGCGTGATCCCTTCGATCTGAGCGACGCTCATTCCGGTGATCTGGCTTGCCTTCAGGCCGGTGATGGCCGTGTCGCTGAGCTTGCCGATCTGAGCGGCGGAGAGACCCGCGATCTGATCGTTGGTCAGCGCTCCGACCTGAGCTGCCGACAGTGCGCCGATCTGTTCATCGGTGAACTTGCCGAGCTGGCCTGCCGTAAAGCCGGTGATCTGCTGCGTGGTGACAGCCTTGATCTGATCGGCGCTGAGCTTGCCGATCTGGCTGTCGCTGAGAACACCGATGGCTTCGTTCTTCAGACCGCTGATCGACTTGGTGTTGATCGCGGCGACTGCGTCATCGGTCAGCTTGGTAACGTTGGCAGCGCTGAAGCCTGCGACCTGCAGCGCAGTCAGAAGGCCAGCTTGGCCTGCAGTAATGCCCGCCACCTGATCAGCGCTCATCGCGGTGATCTGGCTTGCCTTCAGACCGGTAACGGCCGTGTTGCTGAGCTTGCCAATCTGACCCGCAGTCAAGCCGCCGATCTGATCGTTGGTGAGCGCACCCACCTGGGCTGCCGACAGGGCACCGATCTGCGCATCGCTGAACTTGCCGATCTGGGTTGCCGTGAAGCCAGGGATCTGAGTCGATAGCAGACCAGAGATCTGATCGGTGCTGAGCTTACCGATCTGGCTTTCGCTAAGGGCGGCAATCGCATCGTTCTTCAGGCCGTTGATCGCCTTCGCACCGATCGCTCCGATTTCATCGTCGGAGAACTTGGCGATGTCTGCTGCACTCAGAGCCCCAACCTGGGCTGCCGTCAGCACGCCAGCCTGAGTAGTGCTGACACCCTCGAGCTGCGTGTCGCTCATCGCGGTGATCTGCGTTGCCTTGAGACCTGCAACGGCCGTGTCGCTGAGTTTGCCGATCTGAGCGGCGGAGAGACCCGCGATCTGATCGTTGGTCAGCGCTCCGACCTGGGCTGCCGACAGTGCGCCGACCTGTTCGTCGGTGAACTTGCCGAGCTGGCCTGCCGTGAAGCCGGTGATCTGCTGCGGCGTCATCACCTTGATCTGATCGGCGCTGAGCTTGCCGACCTGGCTGTCGCTCAACACAGCGATCGCTTCGTTCTTCAGGCTGCCGATGGCCTTGGTGCTGAGGGCTGCAACGGCATCGTCGGTCAGCTTGGTGACGTTCGTGGCGCTGAAGCCTGCGACCTGTGCGGCGCTCAGTAGAGCACTCTGGCCTGCAGTGATGCCCGCCACCTGATCAGCGCTCATCGCAGTGATCTGCGTTGCCTTCAGACCGGCAACGGCCGCGTTGCTGAGCTTGCCGATCTGACCTGCGGAAAGACCGCCGATCTGGTCGTTGGTCAGCGCGCCGACCTGGGCTGCCGACAGCGCACCGATCTGTTCATCGGTGAACTTGCCGATCTGGCCAGCCGTGAAGCCGCTGATCTGCTTCGGTGTCATCACCTTGATCTGATCGGCGCTGAGCTTGCCGACCTGGCTGTCGCTCAACACAGCGATCGCTTCGTTCTTCAGGCTGCCGATGGCCTTGGTGCTGATGGCCGCAATTTCATCGTCAGAGAACTTGGCAATGTCTTCCGCACTCAGAGCACCCACCTGGGCTGCCGCTCAGCGCACCAGCCTGAGCAACGCTCAGACCTTCAAGCTGCGTGTCGCTCATCGCAGCGATCTGCGTTGCCTTCAGACCGCCAACGGCCGCGTTGCTGAGCTTGCCGATCTGAGCGGCGGAGAGACCGCCGATCTGATCGTTGGTCAGCGAGCCGACCTGGGCTGCCGACAGGGCACCGATCTGCTCATCGGTGAACTTGCCGATCTGGCCAGCCGTGAAGCCGCTGATCTGCTTCGGTGTCATCACTTTGATCTGATCGGCGCTGAGCTTGCCGACCTGGCTGTCGCTCAACACAGCGATCGCTTCGTTCTTCAGGCTGCCGATGGCCTTGGTGCTGAGGGCTGCAACGGCATCGTCGGTCAGCTTGGTGACGTTCGTGGCGCTGAAGCCTGCGACCTGTGCGGCGCTCAGTAGAGCACTCTGGCCCGCAGTGATGCCCGCCACCTGATCAGCGCTCATCGCAGTGACTTGCGTTGCCTTCAGACCGGCAACGGCCGCGTTGCTGAGCTTGCCGATCTGACCTGCGGAAAGACCGCCGATCTGGTCGTTGGTGAGCGCACCCACCTGGGCTGCCGACAGCGCACCGATCTGCTCGTCGCTGAACTTGCCAATCTGGCCAGCCGTGAAGCCGCTGATCTGCTTCGGTGTCATCACCTTGATCTGATCGGCGCTGAGCTTGCCGACCTGGCTGTCGCTCAACACAGCGATCGCTTCGTTCTTCAGGCTGCCGATGGCCTTGGTGCTGATGGCCGCAATTTCGTCGTCAGAGAACTTGGCAATGTCTTCCGCACCGATGGAGCCGATCTGTGTCGCATTTAGGCCCTTGATCTGATCAGCCGTGAGGCCTTCGATCTGGTCGGGAGTAAGAGCCGCAATCTGCGTGGCGCTGAAGGCTGCAATCTGATCGTTCCCCAGAGCCCCGATTTTCGTGGCGTCGAGTGCGGCAAGCAATTCCGGCTTCAATCCTGCGATCGCGGTCGTTGAAATCGCGCCGAGCTGATCTGAATCGAGCGCTTCGATATCTTCAGCCTCAAGGGCGGATATCTGATCTTTGTTGAAAATCTTGAGCTGCTCTGTGGAAAGCGCCGCGACATCCTCGGTAGAGAAGCCCTTAATCGTCTTTGCCGATAGAGATTTGATCTGGGTATTGGAAAGAGAAGAAACGATCGAGGTCATGAAATTGCCCTTGCACTGGCGTTAGCGGTGACGGTGTCTTTCGTCTCGCGTCTCGTAGCAAAAGCTGGCGCGCGCCAGTCCATAGGTGGAGGGTTCGCGCCGTGCACAACTGCATGGCCGAGACGCTTAGACAAAATATTTCGGAAGACATCGCTCGAAGGAGCTAATGTTTAGGATAAGGCATCATGCGCACGGTGCGTGAAACGACCGTCTCCTAAACCTCGACATTCGACAGGACCAAACCCGAACATCGTTGAGCCTAGACGATGAGATTCGCCATAGACTGACTGAGCAAACAATTATGCTGCAACCACTAATTATGAGTTAATGTACCGTTATTCCCCTCAAGTTATGTCTCGTTTTGTGTAATGGCCCCATGAATATCCGGACACGATCTCCCACTTGATAAGTCTGCGAAGTAATGTGCCCATTATGACTAGTCACCATCCCAAGATAGAAGTCCTGTGACCTGCCACTGCGAATTTCCTCCAGAATTGATTAGATCATCGGCGTTTTGCGTGAGCAGGAAGCTGGCGCGAAAACGGCCGACCTTTGCCGCAACCACGGCATCTCGGAAGCGACCTTCTACAACTGGAAAGCCAAATATGGCGGCATGGAAGTGTCCGAGGCGAAGCGGTTAAAGGCGCTGGAAGATGAGGATGCCAGACTGAAGAAACTGCTTGGCGAGCATATGCTGGCAGCCGCACTCCGCGAGCTTCTTCAAAAAAAACGGTCGGGCCTGCCGCCAATCGTGATGCCGTCACACATCTGAAGGCCGCCATAAGTCTTTCGGAACGGCGGGCCTGCCAGATTATATCCGCCGACCGCAAGTCGATCCGCTACCGATGCCGACCGCCGGAGGTCGAGTTGCGAGCGAAGTTACGCAACCTCGCAAATGAACGACGGCGCTTTGGCTATCGTCGGCTGTTCATCCTGCTTCGACGAGACGCAGAGCCGTCCGGCGTCAATCCGCCTATCGTCACCGGGTAAGATGTATGGTTTCGGCTACTCAATTTGACCATGGGTAGGTCTAAGTCGGCACCCCTAAAACCAAATACCGGCGGATAGTGAGCGGCTTAGTGCAGCGTCTCCAGTGCAACCTTCGGTCTAACGACATTGCCCTCGGCCGGTCACACGCACAATGGTTTATCAGTCAGAAGCTCCCCAAAAAGCGCTGTCGCATTCCTGGTGCTTTCGGCCTCCCCTATTGTGCAAATTCAAGCTTCCTTTTCGCTGCGCGAGGTGTCTCGTGTGGCCGGCCGTCCTGCCATACATCGACCACGGACATCGTCATGTTCCGATCAAGACCCGGTCGCCAGCGCGCACCTATGTTGCGGCAAGTTTGGCCGACTCGAAGGAAGGCATAAGGGGTCTGCCCCGATTCAGTCCGGAGACATTTCAGGAGACGTAAATTCGGAGAGCGTTTCGGGAGAGACATTTCCTCTTTTAATTCAAGAGGTTATCGGCTGGTCGGAGTGGAGTGATTCGAACACTCGACCCCCACGTCCCGAACGTGGTGCGCTACCAGACTGCGCTACACTCCGTGACCAGCGGCGCCTCTATAGACCGGCGCATCCTGTTGCGCAAGCACGAAAATTCAAAAGCCGGCGCATTTTTCGCCGGCGCGGCTGGCGCACCTCTGCGCAGGGCTAACTGGAGCAAAAAGACACACTTGCGGCAAATTTTGCGATTGCGAAGGTGGGTCGATTTTCTTTTGTCGGGTTCCGCGCTAAAGCGCTCGGCGGGACAAGCGGAAACCGCTGCAGACCAGCGTTTCCCGCCGTCGAATGCGCGACAACTTCAGGGACGATAGAATGACACTCCGCACCTTTGCCGCGGCTGGGCTTGCCATTGCGCTTGCCGGCTGCACGACGATTCCGACCTCCGCCGATCCGATCTCCAGCCGCTGGGTTGGTCAGTCGGCTGGCAAGTTCTTCGCCGCCTTCGGCCCGCCGATCAGCGACACCGAGAACGGCGCCGGCGTCAACTACACCTGGAAGGGCGGCTACAAGACGGTTCGCGTCCCGGCGAAATACGCAGAAGGTGCCGATGGCAAGCGCGGCAAGCAGATCTCGCCCGCACGCACGCAGTACCTGCGCTGCCAGGCGGAAATCGCCACGAGCTCCGACTACACGATCCGCAGCATCCGCGTCGTCGGCGACATCCCCGGCGTCAACGGCCCGTCCTATTGCGCCGAGTTCCTGGCACCGGCCCAGCCCACGCAGTAAGAGGTTCAGAGCGAGCGAATTTGGAAGGCGGCCCGGCGGGTCGCTTTTCGACGAGCGCAAACACCGATCGTCAATCGACGGCCACACACTTGGTCGCGTTCCCCTTTGGCTCGGCTGCCTCGGCAAAGCCGGCTTCCGAGGTGCGCACTCTGGCCGACCGATTGTCCAGAATCTCCGGCGCCAACCTTTCAGAGAAGCCGGAACGACCAGACGAGAAGCTTCGCCCAATCCTCGCTCGTTGTAAAACGAGATGCCACGCCACCAGCGCAACCGAAGATAGCATTTAAGAGCAAGCATTGTGAAGCCGCCGCCTGCGATTTGGCTTGCTCAATTTCAGTGGCGAAAGTTCAGGGGTATGTGGCGAGCAAGAGGCGAGCAACAGTCGGATGGCTGGGGCGCCAGGATTCGAACCTGGGAATGCCGGTACCAAAAACCGGTGCCTTACCGCTTGGCGACGCCCCACCAGAGCTTGAAAGCGGAGACCGCTTTCCAAATCGACGCCTGCTTAGCAAAGCTCGCCGGCAGTCACAATCATTAAGTTTCGGGCCACGGCATATTTCTGTGCGCTTTTTGCGTCGCCATGCTAGGTCTCGGGTCAGCCGTCCAAGACGATCAGGAGTGACGATGAGCCAGTACCGCGCCCGCCCGCCTGCCCTTGCAACGCTGCTGCTCGACGATGCCGTGGTTCGGATCACGCGTTGGGATTTCGAGCCGGGGGCGGACACTGGCGTTCACACGCATGGTCTGGGCTACGTTGTCGTGCCGATGACCGATTGCCAATTTCTGCTTGAGGAAAAGGGTGAAAGCCGCAGGGTCGATGTCGCCAAGGGCGCGGCCTACCGGCGCGATGCCGGCATCGAGCACACTGTCGTCAACGCCGGCGATCAGCCGATGTCCTTCGTCGAGATCGAATACAAATAGATGGCAAGTCCCGAGTTCAATCTTGCCTTTGAGCCAGCGTACGGCCAGGCTCTTCCGATTGCCCCCGGCGTGCAACGGATCACGGTCAACAATCCAAGTCCCTTCACCTTCCATGGCACCAACAGCTATATCGTCGGTCATGGTTCCACAGCGGTCATCGACCCCGGCCCTGAGGACGAGGCGCATTTCCAGGCGTTGATGGCAGCGCTCGGGGGACGCGAAGTCACGCATATCTTCGTCAGCCATACGCATCGCGACCACTCCCCACTGTCTCGGCGCCTGCAGGCCGCTACCGGTGCGCAGATCGTTGCGGAGGGGCCACACCGCGCAGCCCGTCCGCTGCACCAAGGCGAGGTCAATCCCTTCGACGAGAGCTCTGACGTGGATTTCCGGCCCGACATTGCGATCGGCGACGGAGAGACGATAGAGGGCGACGGATGGAGGCTGACGGGCGTGCTGACGCCGGGCCACACCGCCAACCATGCGGCCTTCGCGCTCGAGGGAACGGGCATCCTGTTTTCCGCCGATCATGTGATGGCATGGGCTACCTCCATCGTCGCGCCGCCAGACGGCTCCATGTCCGACTACATGACGTCCCTCGACAAGCTGATCGCGCGGCACGATCGTCTCCTGCTTCCCGGCCATGGGGGCCCAGTCCGCAAGCCGATCTCGTTCATGCGGGCGCTCAAAACCCATCGGCGGATGCGCGAACGCGCCGTGCTCGGCCGCATCCGTGCCGGCGATCGCAATATTCCCGAGATGGTGAAGGTGATTTATCGCGAGACCGATCCGCGCCTCCACGGCGCCGCGGCCCTTTCGGTTCTTGCCCATATCGAGGACCTGGTAGAGCGCGGCGAGGTCGAAACGGACGACCCGCCTGCCCTGCTCGGATCGTACCGGCCTGCGACGCGGAGATAGCTCATGGGCAATGCCTACAGTTACCGTGCCGACGTCGCTGTGCCGACCTTTGCCGATGACAAGCCGCTCATCGTCTTCGATGGAGCGTGTGTGTTCTGCTCCACCTGGGTCCAGTTCGTCCTGAGGCATGACAAGGCGAAGCGCTATCGCTTCCTCGCGGCGCAGTCGCCGCTCGGGGAAGCGCTTTACCGGCACTATGGACTGAACGAGCGCGACTACGAGACCAACATCCTGATCGAAGACGGGAGCGCCCACTTCAAGTCGAGAGGCACAATCCGGATGCTTGCAGGCCTCGGCTTTCCTTGGTCGCTGGTCAAGATCCTTCGGGTGCTGCCGCAGGGACTTGCCGACAGGCTTTACGAACTTATCGCCCGCAACCGGCTTCGAATTGCCGGCCAACGCCAGACCTGCTTCGTGCCGAGCCCTGAGCTTAAGGACCGCTTCCTGGGATAGCTGTCCGGCGGCGAAGGCCGCTCAATCGATCGCCAAAATGCGGACCGATTAGCTGCCGGCGATGCCGAGCAATTCGGAATCGAGAGCCCTTAGATAATCCTCAGCAATATCGGCGCTGAGGCCAAGGTCGTGCGGGCCGTAGCGCGAGGCGACGCGAACGTCGACGAGGGTGGTTTCTGCTTCTTCGCGCAGGCGGATGACGATGTCGAAACGCAGGCCGAGGACGAGGGTGCGGGTTTCGCCCTGCAGCGTCACGCCATTAGCCCGGCGAATCAACAGCGCCACATCGTCGTCATAGGGCCGCGGTGTCGGGATCGGCACCGCCTCCGGCGCTTCGGCAACCGCGCCTTCGTCCGGCTGCGGCTTCGCCGGCCGGTCTTCGAGATCGCGGTTTGGCTCGCTGTCGCCGTCGGCGCGGGTGATACGGACGCCGCCCTGCTTGGCGACCTTCTTGACGGCCTCGAGCACACGATCGATCGCGCCGTCATAGCGACGGCCTGTGAGTTCCGGATAGGCTTCGAGCTGCTTTTCACGGTCCTCCGGCGTCACCGCCGGCTGGCGCTTCAGCCAGATCTGATCGGCGTTCGGCGTCTTCAGCCAATCCGGCGCGGAGACGAGATCGGTCGATACATCATAGATAGCCGGCAGCATGAAATAACGCTCGACCGCAATCCCGCCGATCGCAAGCGGAAGAGCAGCAAAAATCAGGGCCTTCAGCGCATCAAGCCCGCCTTCGGCACCGGTCAGCCAAAGGCTGCGCAGCCCGGCAACGGCAAGCAGCGCCGCCAGCAGCGCGAAACCGGCCGAAACGAGCAGAACCAGCACCAGGTATGGCGTGACAAGGCCGGCGAAGCGGTGACCAACCAGAGCCGCAAGGCAGAGAACCAGTGCAAATGCCCCCAAGCGTCGCGAGAAGCGGGCGGCATTTGAAACAGGGCGGTCGAAACGGATTGCCATCAAACTTACCGGTGAGTCGCAAGCGGCGCGTCCCGCATGAACGCGCAAAATCGCCCTCGACTTGTTTAGTGCAAGATTCGCCTAAATTGAAACTGTTGTGTCGATCCGGGGGGCGCAATCCACGAAGAAGACGACAATGGCGTGCGTGAGCATTTTCTGATATTCCTTGATTTGCGGTTGTGTAGATTGCGTCGCACACCGACCAACAGGAGAAGGGCAATGATTGCACCGGGGCTTGCATCGGGAACCCAGGCGCCGCCGCTGAGGAGAGCCGATCATGCGGATCCACTTCTGCCGATGGAGCTTCTGGAACTGGAACTGTCGCTCGACGGATACGATGGCAAATCCGACTTCTGCGAGACAGTCCGCGTGGCTTCGGCCAAGGCCGGGGGAGAACTTCTCTTCGATCTTCCGGCCGAAGGATTGATGGACGACTGCAAGCGGATCGCCGTGCTTCGTATCCCGTCGTCCGAACAGCAAATGCGCGTCGTTCTTGCCGTGCTCGATCACAGCGGCACCGAAATCCGCATGGAAGCGCCGGACCCTGCGACAGCCCACCTCGCCCGTTTCGCCGAGGCCTTCGTCAAGGTCCTCGAACGGTTCTGACCTAGTCGCGCTGGGCTGCCGCTTCCGCCACGCTGCGGAATGGGAATTTTCGCCCGCACTCGCACTTGATCATGCAGGTTTCCTGATGATTGGATGCGCGCTGGACGAAGAAGCCGCGCGGCAGGTGATCGACGCTGAAGCCCGGATGCTTGCGTTTCGCATCGTCGATCTCGGAGGCTTCTGCAAAGCCGGTATTGCCGCATTGCGGACAGGTCAGTTTCTTCGAGAATCGATCGCGCAGTGCCATGCTTGCCTTCCAATGTCGTCCGAGCAGCCTTCTTACAGACGATCCCGGTCCGGCGAAAGCCGTCCGCGCGCCAAGTTGGGTGGCTGGGCGCGATCCCAAAGAGCAACATCAACCCTAAGCCGTTCTTTTAGTTGACTGTAAGCCGCGATCAGCGTCATCTGCCTGTGGGGAATTTTCGTTGCAAAGACACGCCGATGCGCATTCTCGCTTTATCTCTCGCACTTGCCGCAGCCGCCACTTGCCTCTCGGCATGTCAAACGCTGACGCCGGAGCAGCGGCACGCCGCCGACGAGACGCAATGCCTACACTATGGTTTCAGACGTGGCACGGATGGCTTTGCGGCGTGCCTGCAACGCATCGATCTCTATCGCCGTGCACAGGCCCGCTACGACAGTGATATGCTCATGATGCAGATGGCTTACGATCTCGACCATCCTTACTATGGCCGCCGATACTGGCGCCATTGGTAATCACCGCCTGCGCCGCGGCCAGCCGCGCAATCGGCACGCGGAAGGGTGAACAGGACACGTAGTCCAATCCAATTTCCTCGCAAAAATGGATGGATGCGGGATCGCCGCCATGTTCGCCGCAGATTCCGAGCTTCATGTCGTTGCGCGTCCGTCTGCCGCGTTCGGCGGCAATGCGGATCAACTCCCCGACACCATCGAAATCCAGCGAAATGAAGGGATCGTGTTCGATGATTCCCTTGCGCTGATAGGTGGGAATGAAGGCGGATGCATCATCGCGCGAGATGCCGAAGGTCGTCTGCGTCAGGTCGTTGGTGCCGAAGGAGAAGAATTCCGCCGCTTCTGCAATGATATGGGCTCTGAGAGCTGCGCGCGGCAGTTCGATCATCGTGCCGACCAAGTAATCGATCCGCATACCCGCCTCCGCCATTACGTCCCCGGCGATGGCATCGATGCGCTCCTTGACGTAGTCCAGTTCCGAGCGCAGCCCGACAAGCGGCACCATGATCTCTGGCACGACAGCCGCACCCGTTTCATGGGCTGCCGCGACGGCCGCCTCGAAAATGGCGCGCGCCTGCATTTCGACAATTTCAGGATAGGAGATTGCCAACCGGCAGCCGCGATGCCCGAGCATCGGATTGAATTCGTGCAGCGCATCGACGCGCAGGCGCAGCGCCGCCGCGTCCATGCCCATCGCAGCGGCAACGTCGGCGATCTCCTCGTCCGTCTTCGGCAGGAATTCGTGCAATGGCGGGTCGAGCAGCCGGATCGTCACCGGCAGTCCGTGCATGACATTGAACAGGCTGGTGAAATCGTGCCGTTGCACCGGCAACAGCCTGTCGAGAGCGGTACGGCGGCCGGTCTCGTCCTCAGCAAGGATCATCTCGCGCATCAGATGAATGCGGTCGCCCTCGAAGAACATATGCTCGGTGCGGCAAAGGCCGATGCCCTCGGCCCCGAAGGAGCGAGCTGCGCGCGCATCTGCCGGCGTATCGGCATTTGTGCGCACGGTCATGCGGCGTGCCCGATCGGCCCATTGCATGATGCGCCCGAAATCACCCGAAAGCTCAGGCTGGACCATCTGCACGTCGCCCTTCAGCACCTGTCCAGCCGAGCCGTCGATGGTGATGACATCGCCCTTCTTCAGCGTGACACCGACGCCAATCAGGCGCTCGTTGCGGGCGTCGATGCGCATGCTGCCGGCCCCGACGACACAGGGGATACCCATGCCACGCGCGACGACAGCGGCATGGCTGGTCATGCCGCCACGCGTCGTCAGAATGCCCTCGGCTGCATGCATCCCATGGATGTCTTCGGGACTGGTCTCGACGCGCAGCAGGATGACTTTGCGCCCCTCATCGGACGCCGTCACAGCCTCCTCGGCCGTGAAGACGATTTCACCGGTGGCTGCGCCGGGCGACGCCGGCAAGCCGCTGCCGATGACCTCGCGTGCAACACGCGGATCGATCGTCGGATGCAGGAGCTGATCCAGGGACGAAGGTTCGATGCGCAGCACCGCCTCCTCTTCGGTGATCACCTTCTCATCTACCATGTCGACGGCAATCTTCATCGCCGCGCGCGTGGAGCGCTTGCCGGACCGCGTCTGCAGCATCCAGAGTTTTCCGCGCTCGATGGTGAACTCGATGTCCTGCATGTCGCGATAATGCGTCTCAAGCTCGGAACAGATGCGCGACAGCTCCTTGAAGGCATCCGGCATCAGCTTTTCCATGGACGGCCGCTCGGAGCCGGAACTGATACGGCCTTCCTCGGTAATGCTCTGCGGCGTGCGGATGCCGGCGACGACATCCTCGCCCTGCGCATTGACGAGGAATTCGCCGTAGAGCGACTTGTCGCCCGTCGAAGGATTGCGCGTGAAGGCAACACCCGTCGCGGACGAATTGCCATGATTGCCGAAGACCATGGCCTGGATGTTGATCGCCGTTCCCCAGCCTTCGGGAATATTGTGAAGCTGGCGATAGGTAACGGCACGGGCGCTCATCCAACTGGCGAATACGGCGCCGACTGCCCCCCAAAGCTGCACCTCGGGATCCTGGGGAAATTCCAAACCCAGTTCTTCCTCAATCACGCTCTTGTAGAGCGAGACCACGTGCTGCCATTCGCTGGCGGTCATTTCGGTGTCGAACTCATAGCCAAGGCGCGCCTTCTCATCCTCGAGTATCTCCTCGAACACCTCATGATCGAGACGCATGACGACGTCGGCATACATCTGGATGAAACGCCGGTAGCTATCCCAGGCGAAACGTGCGTCGCCGGCGTCGTGGCCGAGCGCCTGGACGGTCTCGTCGTTGAGGCCGAGATTGAGGACGGTGTCCATCATTCCTGGCATCGAAACCCGCGCTCCGGAGCGCACGGACAGCAGCAGCGGCCGATCACCCGCACCGAACCGACGGCCGGTGATTTCCTCGATGCGTTCGATGCCGGCGCGGACCTGCACTTTCAGCTCTTCGGCAATCTGGCGCTCGTTCTTGTAGTAAGCAGAGCAGGCGTCAGCAATGATCGTCAGACCGGGAGGGACAGGAAGGCCGAGATTGCACATCTCCGCGAGGTTTGCGCCTTTGCCGCCCAAGCGCTCACCGTCGAGGGCACTGCCCTCTGCCTGACCACTGCCAAATGTATAGACCCACTTGGTCATATTCCCCCCAACACCAAATCCGGATCAACTTAATCCGTTGGTGTTGAAATGAAAATCGACAAATGCGGCCGAAATGTTGCGACGCACAATAACTGCGACAGACTGAAGCAATTGAAGGGAAAAAAAGCTTTGCGGGACTGCAACAAAGTCCCGCAAAGCCTTATGTCCGTCCGGCCAGGAAAACCGGACGGGGGGTTCCGCCCATACGACTGTCGGAGCCAAAAGCGTATTGCTCCGAGCGCGTCGCGCAGGAAACTCTGCTGCCGATACGCTTTCGCGGTCATTCGGCGGCGACATGAAGCAATCTCTAATACAAGATCGGTACGAAAACATCATCTGAAGGGGGAGATATCCCAATTCCGGCAGACTTTTTTTGGGCTTTTCTCGGCCGCTTGCTCAGGCGATCTCACGCAGTTGCTCAGCCGTCTGAAGATCGACGGACACGAGCTGCGATACCCCTTGCTCCGCCATCGTCACGCCGAACAGCCTGTTCATGCGCGCCATGGTGATCGGATTGTGCGTGATGATGACGAAACGCGTCTCGGTGGACGCAGCCATTTCGTCCATCAGGTTGCAATAGCGCTCGACATTGTGGTCGTCCAGTGGGGCGTCCACTTCGTCCAGAACGCAGATCGGTGCCGGATTGGTCAAGAAGACCGCAAAGATCAGCGCCATTGCCGTTAGCGCCTGCTCGCCGCCCGAAAGGAGCGTCATCGTCTGCGGCTTCTTGCCTGGCGGACGGGCGAGGATTTCGAGACCGGCTTCGAGCGGATCGTCGGACTCGATCAGCTGCAGTTCGGCCGTGCCTCCGCCGAAAAGATGGGTGAAGAGGCGCTGGAACTGGCCGTTGACGACATCAAACGCAACGATCAGCCGCTCGCGGCCCTCGCGATTGAGGCTCTGGATCGCGCCACGCAACTTGCGGATCGCGTCGATCACGTCGTCTCGCTCCTTGATCAGTGCCTCGAGTTTCCCGCTCAGCTCCTCCTGTTCTTCCTCGGCGCGCAGGTTGACCGCGCCAAGTCGCTCGCGCTCCATCTTGAGGCGCTCGAGTTCGCGCTCGACCTCGCGAAGGTCAGGTGCTGTTTGCAGCGACTCCAGTCCGGTAAGCCGAAGTGCCTCATGGGGCGCGACGTTCAGGGTCTCGCGAATTCGCGCCTCCGTTTCCTGCCGCTTTTCACGGGCGGATACCAGGCGTTCTTCGGCGCGACCGCGGCGCTCGCGGCTCTCGGCGAGCTCGGAGAGAGCCGTCGCCGCCTTGTGGTCGGCATCGCGCTGCACGAGCTCGGCTTCGGCAAGCACATCGGCTGCGTGGCGGCGCGCATCCTCGGTCTTCTGGAGTGCGTTCAACAGCGCGCGTCGCTTGTCGTCGAACTCATCGGGAGCCATTTCGAGCTCGGCCGCTTCCTCGCGCGCTTCCTCCTCGCGGTCGCGAAGCGTGGCGATGTGATCCTCGGCGCTCGCGGCGCGCTGGCGCCAGGTCTCGCGTTCCTGCCCGATGGCAACGATGCGGCGCTGGCGGGCCTGGTTTTCGCGGTCGAGGCTTTCATGGCGGGCCCGTGCTTCGGCGAGCGCGCCCCGGTCGGTCGCGACCTCGACCTGCTGCGACCGAAGCCGCTCGTCGATCGCCGTTAGATCAGGGGCATCGTCCAGCTCGATATGGGCGTTCTCTTCCTGGACAGAGAGATCCTCAAGCTGGATCTGAAGCTGGCTGACCGCTTCGGCAATGACATCGCGGCGACGGATGAGATCGCCGGAGGCTCGTTCCGCCACGGCCAGCGCTTCGCGCGCCTCGGCGAGTTGCCGAGCGGAGATGCGGCTTGTTTCACGCGCCTCGGCGAGGCGCTGTTCTTGAAGGCCAATGGCATCGACGGCACCCGCCAACCGTTCCTCTGCTTCGGTGAGTAAGTCGCGGGCAAGTGCGGCTTCGTTTTCCAGTTCGGCGAGCCGGTTCTTCTGCGCCAGCCGCAGCGCGGCCGCGCTCGGGGCATCGGCACCGGTGACATGGCCGTCCCAGCGGTAGACGGCGCCCTCCTTGGTCACAAGACGCTGGCCGGGTTTAAGGTCCCTCATCAAGGCTGCAGCATCCGAACTGGAGACAAGGCCGATTTGCTTCAGGCGACGCATTAGCGCGGCAGGGGCGCGAACATAGTCAATTAGCGGCGTCGTGCCGGCTGGCAGCGCTTCATCCGCGGCACCGTCGCCATTGCCAGACCAATGAGCCGGCGCCTTGGGATCAAGCGGGGATTCAATGTCGTCGCCCAGCGCGGCGCCGAGCGCCGTTTCAAAGCCGCGGTCGACGCGCAACTGATCGGCGGCCGTCGCAAATTCGCCTGCGGCGGCACCGGCAGCGAGCATGCGCGAAATGGTCCGGGCTTCGGTTTCGATGGCGTTCAGCTTGGCGCGCGCCTGATCGACCGGTGATCGGGAAAGAGCTTCGGTCCGGCGGGCAGCGGCCAAGGCCTGCTCGACACCCTGGATCGCGGCTTCCGCCTCGGCAACAGCCTGCTCGCCCGCCTTCACCACGGCCCGCTTCTTGTCCGGATCGGGTAGGCTGGCAATCGTTTCGCCGATTGCGGAGAGCTCGCGATTGGCCTCGTCCATCTGCCGCTCAAGGCGCATCTTGCGATCGGCAAGGTCGCGGATGGCGCGCTCGAGCTGGTTGCGCCCGGCTGCAGCCTCGGCGCGTTCGGCGGTCAGCACTGCAAAGACACGCTCGCTGTCGGCAAGCTTGGCGGCCGCCTCTTCGAAAGCCCCGCGCGTCTCTTCGGCAAGCCGACCGGAATCGGCAAGGATCTCGGCAATTTCGGTCTCTTCGGCATCGAGCCTCGCCAAGATCGCGGCGTTGTCTGCGACCAGCCGCTCCTCGCGGCGAATGTCCTCGCCGAGCTGCGCAAGGCGGCGGGTCAGTTCATCGCGACGGCGCAGGATGCGGTTGGCATCCTCCTCGAGTTGCGTCTTGGCGATCTGCAGGCGCTGCAGCGCGGCGGCGGCACGCGCTTCGCCCTCGCGCAGTTCCGGCAGCTTGAGGCTCGCAATGCCCTGGGCCTTGGCAGCCTCCATCTGCATCTGCGCCTTCTCGGCGACGATGACCGTGGCCTGATTGAGCGCGCTATCTGCCTCGGCTTCCGCTTCCTTGGCCTGAACCCATCGGATATGCAGAAGCATCGCCTCCCGGGCGCGGATATCTGCGGACAGCGACTTGAAGCGGCTCGCCTGACGGGCTTGACGCTTCAAGCTCTCGATCTGGCTCTCAAGCTGAGAGGTCACGTCGTCGAGGCGTTCGAGATTGCTTTCGGCAGCACGCAGGCGAAGCTCGGCTTCATGCCGGCGCGAATGCAGGCCGGAAATGCCAGCTGCCTCTTCCAGGAGCTGGCGGCGGGCCTGCGGCTTTGCCGAGATTAGCTCACCGATACGCCCCTGCCCCACCATCGACGGCGAACGGGCGCCGGTGGAGGCATCAGCGAAGAGAAGCTGCACATCCTTGGCGCGGCTTTCCTTGCCGTTGATGCGATAGATCGACCCCTGCTCGCGCTCGATGCGGCGAGTGACCTGGATTTCGTCGCTATCGTTGAAGGCGGCAGGCGCGGTGCGCTCGCCATTGTCGAGATAGAGAGCGACTTCGGCGGTGTTGCGGGCAGGACGATTGCCGGAGCCGGAGAAGATGACGTCGTCCATCCCGGACGCACGCATGTTCTTGTAGGAATTCTCGCCCATCACCCAGCGGAGCGCTTCGACGAGGTTCGACTTGCCGCAACCGTTCGGGCCGACGACACCGGTCAATCCACGCTCGATGATGAATTCGGTGGGTTCGACGAAAGACTTGAAGCCGACGACGCGAAGCTTGTTGAACTTCATGCGGCGCCCCCGCGCGGCACAAAGCAAACGACGGGCGCACGGCTTCCGCCGTCGCCCGTCGATCGGATACGGTTCAGGCTAGAGCAGGCTCTCGATAAGGGCCGACATGGTGTCAACCGTCATGTCTCCAGAATAGCGCTTGCCGTTGATGAGGAAAGTCGGCGTGGCATTGACGCCAAACTCCTTGGAACCCCTTTCCCGCGTTGCGTTCACTTCATCCAGCAGCTTCTGGTTCGTCAAGCACTTCGTGAAGCTATCCTCAGTAAATCCGGCAAGTTTGGACATCTGAAGCAGTGCAGCGCGGCCATCGTCCGCGGCAGCCCAGGTCTGCTGCTGCTTGAACAGCATGGCGACCATCGGAAAATACTGTTCGGCCGTGCTCAATTCTTCCGGCTTGGAAGGATTGCAGCGGGCCAGCATGAAGGCGGCAGCCGCACGCGGATCAAACGGGAATTCCCGGATGATGAAGCGCACCTTGCCGGTATCGACGTACTTCTTCTTGATTTCGTCGAAGGTCGTCGTGTGGAAGTGGGCGCAGTGCGGGCAGGTCATCGACATGTATTCGACGATCTTGACCGGGGCGTCTTCCTTGCCGAGTGCCATTTCCGGCAACTCGCCCGGCTCCAGGACGGCGGCCATGTCGACGTCGCCATCGGACTGCGGCATTTCGGTGGCGGCACGCGCGGTGCCGAAACCGGCCAGGGTCGACGCGGTCGCGGCAGCCACGCCGCCCAGGAGCTGGCGTTTCGTCAGTTGCATTTCGGAAATCGGCATGAAGTTCCCCATGAATGAGAGTAGTGGCTGACAGTGCGATATAACGGCTCGAAGCCCTGAACAAGGCACGCTTCGCCAACTTTCTTCAAAGAATTGTGACCTTGGTTGGACGGCCAGATTAAATCGGACAGAATTGCCGCGACAATACTTGGAAGGCGCTAGCGACCGCGCTTCCCCAGCACGGCCGTGCCGAGACGCTTCACCGCTTCGCGCAGCCTGTCGCCCTCGATGCCCTCCATCATATCCTCCAGCCTTGCGGCCGCCGCACCCTTCAGAGGCGGGGGCGTGCGGGAGCGCTTGACCGCCTGATAAACAGGCTTCTGGACGATGCGGATCTGGTGAACGGCGGCGAAGCCGAAGAAACTGTTGACGCGTTGGATGAGTTCGCCCTGCGCATGGGTCAAAAAGAGTGCTCGGGCGCCCTCGCAGGCAATCGTGAGCACACCTGGGCGGAAGCCTCCGTCATCATTGCCGCGCGCCCAGGCAATCTTTTCGGGCCGGGTGCAATCGGCAAATTCCGCGCCGGCGATCTCGTCCCACGAGCCGAGCAGCGCCGTGTTGATGCCGGCGCGCTTTGCAAGCACCGGATCGATCAGCCCGTTCGCCAATTCGGAGATCTGCTTTTCACCTTTGCGTGGATAACTCATCGAAACCTTCACATCGCGCTGCCATCCGGCGCCACTGCCTTGATCGCGCGGCATTGCTTCGCCAAGTATAGGGCACTTCCCCTGACGACGGCAAATGATGACATCGACGACACTGGACGCGCGCGCCGCCAAGCCCCTTCTCGACTGGTATGACCGGCACCATCGCGACCTGCCGTGGCGGGTTTCGCCGCCGATGGCGGCGCGCGGCATCAAGGCCGATCCTTATCATGTCTGGCTCTCCGAGGTGATGTTGCAGCAGACCACGGTGCCAGCGGTAAAGCCCTACTTCACCAACTTCCTGGCACGCTGGCCGACCGTGCGGGATCTTGCCGATGCCGCCAGCGAAGACGTGATGGCGGCTTGGGCCGGGCTCGGATATTACGCCCGCGCCCGCAACCTCAAGAAATGCGCCGAGGCCGTGGCACGCGACCATGATGGCGTCTTTCCAAGCACCGAAGAGGGTCTGAAATCGCTTCCCGGCATCGGCGACTATACCGCTGCCGCAGTGGCGGCGATCGCCTTCAACCGGCAAGCCGCGGTCATGGACGGCAATGTCGAGCGTGTGATCTCCCGCCTCTTCGCGATCGCCGCGCCGCTGCCCACAGCCAAGCCACTGATCAAGCAGAAGGTTGGGCTACTGACGCCGCAGCACCGGCCCGGCGACTTTGCGCAGGCAATGATGGATCTCGGTGCCACCATCTGCACGCCGAAGCGGCCAGCTTGTTCGCTCTGTCCCTTCCGGGGATCGTGCGAAGCGTTGCGCCTGCACGATCCCGAGCATTTCCCGGTCAAGGCGACCAAGAAAGAAAAGCCGGTTCGCCATGGCGCAGCCTTCATCGCGGTGACGGCGGATGGCGACATTTTGCTACGGCGGCGCATCGAGAGCGGCCTGCTCGGCGGCATGACCGAAGTGCCGACGACGAATTGGACGGCGCGACAGGACGGAGCGACGTCGGCCGATGCGGCGCCTTTCCCGGCAGCCTGGGAGCCTTGCGGGACAGTGATCCACGTCTTCACCCATTTCGAACTCCGGCTTTCGATCTACCGGGCCGCGATCGCTTCTCTAATTCAAACAGATAACGGTTGGTGGGAAGCGGTTACAAATCTTGACTCGC
Source organism: Rhizobium favelukesii (assembly GCF_000577275.2). Classification (NCBI taxonomy): domain Bacteria; kingdom Pseudomonadati; phylum Pseudomonadota; class Alphaproteobacteria; order Hyphomicrobiales; family Rhizobiaceae; genus Rhizobium; species Rhizobium favelukesii. The sequence goes on along the minus strand of NZ_HG916852.1, from coordinate 1,073,896 downwards.
AGGCGCTGCCGACTGTCATGAAAAAAGCAATCGCCGCGGCTATCCCGCTCGCGTTCAAACATGCCAAGGATTAATCGATGCCCATTGATCATATTGTTTTCGACATCGGAAAAGTTCTCATCCATTACGATCCGAGTATTCCATTCAGCCGCCTCATTCCTGATGATGGCGAGCGCAAGTGGTTCTTCGAGAATGTCTGCACCCATGATTGGAACGTCGAGCAGGACCGCGGCCGCACTTGGGCCGATGCCGAAGCCCTGCTGATCGAGGTTCATCCGGATCGTGAGGAGCATATCCGCGCGTTCCGGAAGCACTGGCATGAGATGGTCCCGCACTCCTACGACGACAGCGTCGCGATCATGGAGGGCCTGATTGCCGACGGCAAGGATGTGACGATGCTCACCAACTTCGCATCCGACACCTTCCGCGAGGCACAGGTCCGCTTCCCGTTCCTGACCAAGCCGCGCGGCGTCACGGTCTCCGGCGACGTCGGCCTGATCAAGCCCGATATCGCGATCTACGAAACGCATGCGAAGAGCTTCGGCCTCAAGCCGGCGGCGACGATCTTCATCGACGACTCCGCCCCCAACGTCGAGGGCGCCAAAGCCGCCGGCTGGGATGCGGTTCTCTTTACCGGCGCCGACAAGCTGCGTGCCGATCTTGCAGCGCGCGGCGTCAGGGTCTGACCATGGCATTCGATCCGGTTGAGGAAATCAAGCGCTTCCACGGCGCCATCAATGCGCTGGATTTCGATACGATCGAGAACTGCTTCGCGCAGGATGCGACCTATGTCTCGAATGGTGTTGGAAGCCTTTCCGGGCGAGCCGACATCATGGTCGCCTTCTGCAAGTATTTCGACGACTACCCGGACCAGACGGCAATCGACACGCTGGTCGAGAAGGTCAGCCCGAATGCCGGCCGCGCCGTGTGGTCGGTTCGCGCGACGCACAGCAAAACGGGAAAACCGTTGGTGCGGGAGGGCGAAGAGACGATCACCTTCAACGAAGATGGTCGTGTCACCCACGTCGAAGTGACGGACTATCAGGTGTTCTGAAACAACGCTGCGGAAAGATAGAAGACGAGCACAAAAGAGAGCCACAGGTCGGAGATCATGGCGATGTTCCTCGACCGGTTTCTGGCCGGCTCAAGGAGATGCTTGAGACCGGCAAGCCCGTAGAACAGGCTGCCGGTCATCGCTGCCGGGACAATCCACTGCGGCTCGAAGAGGCTGAGCACGCCGAACATACCGATCGACAGGTTGCCAAAGCCGATCTCCTGCACCAGCGACTGGGCTTTGTGATCGGTCACACCGAAAATCGTCTCGGCCGTGAAGGCCGGATTGATGATCTGCTTCAGGCTGGCAACAAGCAGACGCAGGCCTACGCCCCAGAAGACGAACCATTTTCCGACGAGGAAGACGAGGTTTGCATCTGTGCTCCAGAGCGCTTCGGCGACAACGGAGCCCAACGGCAGAACAAGCATCAGCAACAGTATGATCGCAAAATACATGGCGGGTTCCTTGCCTGCTTCGGATCATCAGTCGCCGATACATGACACGGAATTGCGCCGCCGCGCGAGCCAAAATGAAGAGCGCCCGGGGTGTTGATCCCCGGGCGCCAGGCCTTCTTCCGTAACTGGAGGTACAAAACACCGGAAGAAGGCAGTCTCGTCAGGTCGAAGCGGGTGTCATTCCGCCTTTGCCAGATCACTGCGAATAACGGACCGCAAATCGTCGATCGGGCGCAGGGACTGCCCGTCGTCGAAGTGCCAGAATGTCCATCCGTTGCATGCATCAAGACCCTGGACCCTTGCCCCAAGGCGATGAATGGAACCTGCCTCGCCACCGGAGGCGACAGTGCCGTCAGCGCGAACGATCGCGCTGTAACGGCGTCTCGCATCGGTCAGCACCTGGCCGGGCTTGATCAGACCACTTTCGACCAACACGTTGAAAGCCACGCGGACTTCCTGCTTCTTGCCGGTCATGACGGTCAGTTCGGCCTTGCCGAGCGGCTCGACCGCTTCGATGCGAGCGGAAGCTGCGTCGATATAATCCTGCTCGCGCTCGATGCCAACGAAGTGGCGGCCGAGGCGCTTGGCGACGGCTCCCGTCGTGCCCGAGCCGAAGAACGGGTCAAGTATGATGTCGCCTGGCTTCGAGGAGGCCATGATGACGCGGGCAAGCAGCGCTTCCGGCTTCTGTGTCGGATGCACCTTCTTGCCGTCGTCGCCCTTCAGGCGCTCATTGCCGCTGCAGATCGGGAACAGCCAGTCGGAGCGCATCTGCACGTCGTCGTTCGCCGCCTTCATTGCGTCGTAGTTGAACGTGTAGCCCTTGGCCTTGGCGTTCGGGCTCGCCCAGATCATCGTCTCATGCGCGTTCTGGAAGCGACGGCCCTTGAAGTTCGGCATCGGGTTGGTCTTGCGCCAGACGATGTCGTTCAGGATCCAGAAGGTCAGGTCCTGCAGCGTGGCGCCAACGCGGAAAATATTGTGATAGGAGCCGATCACCCAGATCGTGCCCGTCGGCTTCAGCACGCGGCGGCAGGCGAGCAGCCAGGCGCGGGTGAAGGCATCATAGGCTTCGAAGGAGGCAAACTGATCCCATTCGTCATCGACGGCGTCGACCAGCGACTGATCGGGACGATGCAAGGTGCCACCGAGCTGGAGGTTGTAGGGCGGGTCAGCGAAAATAACGTCTACGGAATGGTTCGGCAGGGCTTCAAGGGCAGCAACGCAATCGCCCTTGATGATCGTGTCGATCCAGGAGTCCGGCTTTGCGGAGGCCTTGAGATCGGCAAGCGGAAATACTGACGCCATCTGGAAACTCGCTCATACACATTACGCTTTTACTGTCTGTTATGGTTACTCAGTTTGGTTACCAAAGCCTGAAGGCATGAGCGATTTCAGGAAAATAACTCGTCTCGTGGAAAAGCGCAGCGGAATGCTAGAGACAGATTTCATGGGAAGGAGCGAACAATCGAACGATTGAAGAGCAACGCCGAAGCGATCCGCGCACTCGGTGCTACTTCGCTTTATCTGTTTGGCTCGGTCTCCCGTGATGAGGCGGAACGGGAAGGTGATATCGATTGTTCATCGATTACGACCCGAGCAGTCGTTTCAACGCTTTCGACCTGATCAGCATCAAGCTGATGCTCTGGGAAAGGCTTGACGCCTCCGTGGACATTACAACGCGTGACGGTTTGCATCCGCGCCTTCGATCAAGGATCGAAGAATCGACCAGGCAGGTCTTTTGATGCCGCGCGAAATCCGGCACGCAAGCCGAGCCCTGCCAGAAGACGTCAAGGCAATCCGTCCAGAGGTTCCTTGGCCGCAGATCAAAGCAATCGGAAACGGCGGACGCCACGAATATCACGGTCTCTCCGGCAAGATATTTTGGGGTGTAATCGTCGATGAGATTGCGCGGCTCCGCGGCGCCATCGACATTCTGTGCGTTTCGCGAACGGGGCCTAATCTAAGCCGCGACGTCATGCTCCTTGCGGCTATCGGCGGGAGCTTCCGCTCGCTCGTTCATGCCGTAGTCGCGGACGATATGGCCGATGCGCAGCCGATAGTCCGCGAAGATACCGTTGCGGCCGGCGTGCTGGGCGGCGCGATGTGCCTCCAGGTTTCGCCATGCCCTTACTGCCTCTTCATCGCGCCAGAAGGACAGCGAGAGCAGCTTGCCGCGGTTGGTAAGGCTTTCGAAGCGCTCGATCGAGATGAAGCCGTCGATCTTTTCCAGTTCACCCCGAAGCTCGCCGGCGAGATCGAGATAGGTGTGGCGTTCGCCCATGAAGGGCAGAACTTCGAAGATTACAGCGATCATGGCATCACCAGCTTTGCGTGAGGCAGGGAAATGTTCCTGAGGAAGATGCGATCTTCCTTCAGGAGAAAACGTTCGCGTTTGGCAAACTCGTAGTTTTCCTTGCCGAGCGGATCGGTCGCAAGACGAACGCGATAGGCTTCGTAAGCGGCGAGGCTCTCGATGTTGTAGACGCCGTAGGCGGTCGTCGCCGAGCCCTCATGCGGTGCGAAATAACCGATCAGATCGGCACCATTGCGCGGGATCGCCTGGCCCCAGTTGCGGGCATATTCGGCAAAGGCGTCCTTCTTGAACGGATCGATCTCATAGCGGATGAAACAGGTAATCATCGTCGTCTCCTTGTTATCTGGAAACAGTTTTCGCACATTGCCCGACGACGATGCTTCGGTTAAGATCGAAGTATGAATGAAGGACCTGACATAGCCCAGATCGGTGCGCTGATCGGCGACCCCGCCCGTGCCAACATGCTGACCGCGCTAATGGGCGGCAAGGCGTTGACGGCGACAGAGCTCGCAGCGGTGGGCGGCATTACTGTGCAGACGGCAAGCACGCACCTCGCCAAGCTCGAGGCAGGCAATCTCCTCGCGCAACGCAAGCAGGGCCGCCATCGCTATTTCACCTTGGCAGATGACAGCGTCGGCAAATTCCTGGAAAGCATCATGGGCTTTGCGGCAGGGCGCGGCCATCTGCGCCACAAGCCAGGGCCGAAGGAGCCGGCCTTGCGCAAAGCCCGCATCTGCTACGATCACCTCGCCGGCGATTACGGCGTGCGGATGCTGGACAGCCTGATTGCCCGGGGCGCGATCGATGCGATCGGCGAAGGCCTTGCATTAACGGAGAACGGCGAAAGCGAACTGAAGCGCATCGGCATAGATGTGCACGCCCTGAAGTCGTCGCGCCGACCGCTCTGCCGCTCTTGCCTGGACTGGAGCGAGCGACGGGCGCATCTGGCCGGCAGCCTCGGCAAGGCGCTGCTTTCCAATTTCCTGGAGACGGGTTGGGCCCGTCGCACCGCGGAAAGCCGCTCCGTCATATTTTCCCCGGAAGGCGAACGACAGTTTCTTGCCCTGTTTCCCGCCACCAAATAGCTGCGAACGACCGCAAGATCCAAGCCGCCCGCGGCGCGCAATCCAGCCATGCCCTGCTATCGGTTGAGCTTCGCCCAGGCATCGTGTAAAGGGGCATCATCCCAAACAAGGCGCGAGTAAATGGACGGCTTCGACCTCATCATCTTCGACTGCGACGGCGTTCTGGTCGATTCGGAAATCATCGCTGCGGATGTGGAATCCAAGCTTCTCACCGAAGCGGGCTACCCGATCAGCGTCGAGGAAATGGGCGAGCGCTTCGCGGGCATGACTTGGCAGAACATTCTCTTCCAGGTCGAGCGCGAGGCCAGCATTCCGATTCCGGCCTCCCTGCTTGATAAGTCCGAGACGTTGCTCGATCTCCGTCTGGAGCAAGAAGTGCAGGCGATATCAGGCGCCGAAACCGCGATTTCGCGACTGAAGCTGAAGCGTTGCATCTGCTCGAACTCCGGCAGCGCGCGGCTCGACATGATGCTCGGCAAGGTGGGCTTGAAGCCCCTCTTTGCGCCCCACATCTTCTCGGCGAAGGACCTCGGGCCCGATCGCGTGAAGCCGAAGCCGGATATCTTCCTGCACGGCGCCAAGCAGATGGGCGTTTCGCCTGATCGCGCCGTTGTCGTCGAAGATTCCGTTCATGGCATCCACGCCGCGCGGGCTGCGGGCATGCGCGTCATCGGCTTTACCGGCGCCTCGCACACCTATCCCGCCCATGCCGACAAACTGACCGATGCCGGTGCTGAAACGGTGATTTCCCGCATGAGCGATCTGCCCGGCGTCGTCGCCGCACTCGCCGAGTGGGAAGGCGTTTTGTAACTCAGCTTGCTCTCGAGCGCAGGCGGCGCTCGCGCCCAGCCCTATTCGAAGCTAGTTCCCAGCCGGTACCAGAAGTCGAAGCTCTGCGCCCCCTTTTCGGCGGGAACTGCGATAAATTGCGCCGTCGCAGCGGAACGTCTGCTCTCTGCGACGAAGCGGACCTATTCAGATATCGAAGCAACAATCTCCGTCCAGTGGGGCTGTCTCGCATGAACGTTTCCGTGGAATTGTGCTCTCTTCCCGAACTCGACGATCGGATCACCGTTGTCAGGGCAGGAGACGAAGTTGATGCCATGTTCGTACGCACCGAGAGATTGAACGTCCTGATCGACACTCTCGGAACGCCTGAGCAGTGCCGGATGGCGCTGGACCTACTTGGTGAGGAAGTGCGCGCACGTCCCTTGGTCGTCGTGAACTCCCACATGGACTGGGATCACTTCTGGGGTAACGCCGCGATTGCAGGGAAAGCCCTTGTTGTGGCCCACGCTGCAGCGCGTGAACGGTTGAGTGATCCGTCTTCTCTTCAAGCTCTGAAAGATAAGACACGTGAGGATTCGCGATTTCGAAACGTCGAACTCATAGGTCCAGACATTACCTTTTCAGGTTCAACGGTCCTTCATGGCGGCGATCTCACGCTCGAATTGATTCATACACCGGGGCATACGCCTGACCATATTGCGGTATGGATTCCTGAAATCCGCGTGTGCTTGGCCGTTGACGCCGTGGAGCACCCCATCCCGGAGGTCTGGGGCAGAAATGCGCGTGATCTTCGGCTGATCTGCTCATCCCTCAAACGAATACGCGACTTGGACGCAGAATTCGTCATCCCTGCCCATGGAAGGACGCTCTCTCCTTCGACAGTGAACGACAACTTGTTATACTTCAAAGCATTGGCCGGCTGCGTCGCAAATTTAAGCGAGGCACAGTTAGCGAATCCCGAGCTAGGTAAATCAACTGGCCTTCGGCTTCAGGATTTCGTCGCAATCCCGGCCGACATGGCACAGCACGTGGTGGAATTCTATGAGAAATGCCACGAAAACAACCTCGGCGCGACGGTTCAGGCACGCATAGAAGGGTTGAACTTCGCATAAGATAGCCGCTCGCGGCCTGCTGCAACGAGCGGCTTTTCGCTGGCTCACGCGCAATTCCACAGGGGGCATCGTGGATCTGGCTCCGAACCTTTGCTTTCCCGCAGATCTGCGCTGTTGCATAAGCCGTGTTCGGTCATTCACTGAGCCACGGCCCTGCCGATCCCTCGGGTGATCTTCCTGCGGGGAGTGTGCGCCGGCGCCCAGCTTGACCAGGCGGCGGTTTTCGAGGCCGGTCACAAATTCCTCCGCAAAGACTACACTTTCAAGCTGAGGGCGCCCGACAAAATCTCGAAACGCGCCGGGAGCTGCCCGGGCGCCTCGCCGTCGCTGTCGATCGGGACCGCGGCCTTGCCAATCGGCCAAGCCTCAACGAGCCTGGCGCGATGGATGCTGACAAGCGGGCTCTTGAGGTGGCCGCCACTGTAGATGCTGTTCATCAGCGACAGCACCTTCAGCCTGCCCGCACCGCGGATGATGACCACGTCAAACAGGCCATCGGCGACATCCGCGTCGGGAGCCACCATCATGCCGCCACCGAACCAGGCGCCATTGGCAACGGCGACCGCCGTGATCGGACCCTCGTAAATATTCTCTTCATCGAGCCGAAGGCGGATATTGGGAGGCTTGTAGCGCAGGATCTGCAGCAGGCTGTGGAAGAAAAAAACTGTCGGTCCCGTCAGGCGTCTGCCCCTGCGCGCCGCATTGACGGCACGCACGATATGACCGGACACGCCAAAGCTCGCGATGTTGGCGAAGTGGCGCGCGACCGTATCGCCGTCCTCATCGTCGCAGGTGAGCAATCCGGCATCGATCTGCCGAACGCAAGGAGAGATCAGCTCATGGGCAATCTTGGCAGGATCGCGCGACATCGGAAAATTGCGGGCGAAATCACATCCGGTGCCAGTGGCGATGAAAGAGAAAGCCGTGGCCGGCCGATGCGACTTCAGAATGCCGCCGGCGACCTCGCCGATCGTCCCGTCGCCACCGACGGCGATCACCAGATCGGCCCCGTCATCCGCCAGCTCGCGCCCGAAGCGTTCGGCATCGCCGAAACCCTTGGTTTCACGCAGGCTAAGATCGGTGAATCTCGCCTCGATGGCGCGCCGCAGCGCCGACCAGAACAACCTCTTCCCGCGACGGCCCGACGCCGGATTCAATACGATACCGATTTTCAAGCGATCTGCTCTCCCCGCGCCGGCCAGCATGGCGATGCGGAAACACGGGCGTTCCTCAGGTCTTCTTTTTCTTGCTCGTCGGCACCGGCCCCTGGTCGAAGCCAATGTTCACACGAACCAGCGCGCCGGAACCGACCGGCAGCTTGATGCCGTCCTTGCGGAACAAGGCCTGCGAGGCTCCTGAGCCGACCTCGACCGGGAAATTCGTCACCTCCGAGTAGAGCGCGTCCTCACCGTCGTAGACCGTGATGCGAACCGGGAGTGTGATCTTGCCGGACGAACCACCGCTCGGACCGGCGAGAACGCGAAGCTGCGCTACCACGGTCATCGTCAGGTTCGTATCGTTCAGGCTGCACTGGCGCGTGTAGTCGCCGATCGATGCCTGGTAGGCGAGTTTCTGCGCATCGCCGGTCTTGGCGCCGCCCGCATAGGTGCGGAAGATCGCATCACTGTCCTTCATGAACATCTGCGGGCACGCACCCTGGACGACGGGGGCAGTTGTGCCCGACGCAGTCGTGGCGGTACCGATCGAAGGATTGTTGGACGACGGATTGGCCGGCGCCAGCGGCATGATCTGCCCATTGCCATTCGGCTGGGCTGGTGCCGTTGCGCTGTCTGAGCCACCGCCGACGCCGAGTGAATTGCAGCCGGCGAGCATTGTCGCAAACGAAGCCGAAACGATGAGACGCGAGACCTTGCCAAGCACGATTATTCCACCCTCTCCACAAAGTTTTTTGGCAGGCCCAATCACTTGATGGCAGGCCTTTCGTGACAGTTTGCGATGGTCTATATCAGCGGCGCAAACAAAAATCGATTGGGTAAGAACCGTTTTGATGCACATTTCCGGATCGCAGGCGACGGCCGGCAGAGCAAGCGAGATGCGGCGCGAGGCCTACTTTCCCTCCAACCCGGACTTTCTCCGGCCGGCACATCAAGGATAACGACAGTGGATTATATCTCGACCCGCGGCGAAGCCCCTTCCCTCGGTTTCTGCGATGCATTGCTGGCGGGTCTGGCGCGCGATGGCGGCCTCTATGTACCGCGCAAGTGGCCGCATTTCTCGAAAAAGGAAATCCGTGCGCTTCGCGGCAAGAGCTATCAGGAGGTCGCCTTTGCGGTCCTGTCGCCCTTCACCAACGGTGAAATTCCGGACGAAACCTTCCGCGCGATGATCGATGAGGCCTACGGCACTTTCCGCCACCCGGCGATCGCCCCGCTCGTGCAGACCGGCCCGAACAGCTTCATCATGGAGCTCTTCCATGGCACGACGCTGGCGTTCAAGGATGTCGCCATGCAGCTGCTCGCCCGCTTGATGGACTACGCGCTGGAACAGCGCGGCCAGCGCGCGACCATCGTCGGCGCCACCTCGGGCGACACGGGAGGAGCTGCGATCGACGCCTTTGCCGGCCGCGAACGCACCGACATTTTCATCCTCTTCCCGCACGGCAAGGTCTCGCCGGTGCAGCAGCGCCAGATGACGACCTCCACCGCCTCCAATGTTCACGCGCTTGCCGTCGAAGGCAATTTCGACGACTGCCAGAACCTCGTCAAAGCGATGTTCAACGACGCGCCGTTCCGCGACCGCGTCAAGCTCTCCGGCGTCAACTCGATCAACTGGGCCCGCATCATGGCCCAGATCGTCTACTACTTCACAACGGCAATCGCGCTCGGCGGGCCGGATCGCAAGATCTCGTTTACCGTACCGACCGGCAATTTCGGCGACATCTTTGCCGGTTACTGCGCGAGGCGCATGGGCCTGCCAATCGGCAAGCTGGTGGTCGCCACCAACGAGAACGATATCCTCGACCGCACGCTGAAAACCGGCCGCTACGAGATGAAGGCCGTTAAGGCCACGACCTCGCCATCGATGGACATCCAGATCTCCTCGAACTTCGAGCGGCTGCTGTTCGAAGCCTATGATCGCGACGCCTCGAAGGTTCGCGCAGCGATGGACAGCCTGAAGCAGTCCAGCGGCTTCGAAATTGGAAAGGACGCGCTAGCCTTTATCAAGAAGGACTTCCGCGCCGGCCGCGCCAGCGAGAAGCAGGTCGCCCAGACGATCAAGAAAACCTACGCCGAAACGGGCTATCTTCTCGATCCGCATTCGGCGATCGGCACCTTCGTTGCAGCAAAGCACGAGAAGCCGAACACGCCGATGGTGACCCTTGCCACCGCACACCCGGCGAAATTCCCCGCCGCCGTAAAATCGGCCTCCGGTATTGACCCCGCGCTTCCGACGTGGCTTGCTGATCTGATGCACAAGGAGGAGCGCTTTCAGATTGTGAAGCCTGAGCTCAAAGCCATTGAGACCTTCATCGGCGAGCATGCTCGGGCCTAAGGAACGCAGGCGCAGAAAGATAGCCAATGACAGTTGAGTGCACCCGGCTCAAATCCGGGCTGACAGTAGTCACACAGACCATGCCGCATCTGGAAAGCGTTGCGCTGGGTGTTTGGATCAAATCAGGATCGCGCAATGAGACGACAGACGAGCATGGCATCGCCCACCTGCTCGAGCATATGGCCTTCAAGGGCACTGCACGCCGCAGCGCACGTGAAATCGCCGAAGAGATCGAGGATGTCGGCGGCGAGGTCAATGCCGCGACCTCCACGGAAACGACCTCCTACTATGCCCGCGTCCTCAAGGACCACGTGCCGCTCGCGGTCGACATCCTTGCTGATATCCTGACGGAATCGGCCTTCGAGGAGGAAGAACTCGAGCGCGAAAAGCAGGTCATCCTGCAGGAAATCAACGCCGCGAACGACACGCCTGACGACGTGGTTTTCGACAAGTTTTCCGAGACCGCCTATCGCGACCAGACACTCGGCCGGGCGATCCTCGGCACGCCGCAGACGGTGGTATCGTTCACGCCACAGCAGATTCGCGGCTATCTCAGCCGCAACTACACGACCGACCGGATGTTCGTCGTCGCGACCGGGGCCGTCCAGCATGACGAATTCGTCCGCATGGTCGAGGAACGCTTCGCCAGCCTTCCGACCTCTCCATCGGCAACGCCCGTCATGGAGCCGGCAAAATATATCGGCGGCAATATCCGCGAGACGCGCGACCTGATGGATGCGCAGATTTTGCTCGGCTTCGAAGGCAAGGCCTATCACGCCCGCGACTTCTACTGTTCGCAGATTCTCGCCAACATCCTCGGCGGGGGCATGTCGTCCCGCCTGTTCCAGGAAGTGCGGGAGATCCGCGGCCTCTGCTACTCCATCTATGCCTTCCACTGGGGCTTTTCCGATACCGGCATCTTCGGCATCCATGCCGCCACCGGTGGCGAGAACCTGCCGGAACTGGTGCCCGTTATCATTGACGAGCTGCACAAGTCGGCAGCGACCATCGAGCAGAAGGAAATCGAACGCGCCCGCGCCCAGATCCGCGCCCAGCTGCTGATGGGCCAGGAAAGCCCGGCTGCCCGCGCCGGCCAGATCGCAAGGCAAATGATGCTCTACGGCCGCCCTATTTCCAACCCGGAGATGATGGAACGGTTGGAAGGTATCACGGTCGAACGCTTGACGGATCTTGCAGGACGCCTGTTCTTCGATACCGTGCCGACGCTCTCTGCCATCGGCCCGCTCGAACATCTGGCGCCGATGGAAGACATCGCCGCGTCTCTTTCCTCGCCCGCTCCTCAGAGCAAACAGGCCCTCGTCTGATCTGACATCCATCCTGCCGGGAGTGATCGATGCCAAAATCGGTTTTTCGGTTCCTGTCGCGGCAGCCGGATTCAGTAGAGCTCGAGAACGAGCACTATGTGCTGCGACTGCCGCGCTACCAGGATTTCAACCAGTGGCACAAGCTGCGGGCGGCCAGCCGGCAGTTTCTGGAACCGTGGGAACCGACATGGCGCCGCGATGAGTTGACGGAGGGCGCCTACCGCGCCCGCGTCATCCGCGGCAAGCAGGAATACGCCTCCGGCCAGGCCATTCCGCTTTTCCTGTTTCACAAGCAGAACGCGACGCTGCTCGGCGGCATCACGATCGGCTACATCCGCCGTGGCGCAGCACAAAGCTGTATGATCGGCTACTGGATGGGCGAGGCATACGCCGGCCAGGGCCATATGTTCGCCGCACTTCAATTGGTTATACCCTACATCTTCGCAGGGCTTGAGTTGCACCGTATCGAAGCAGCCTGTATTCCAGACAATGCTCGGAGCATCCGCCTGCTTGAAAAAGCCGGGTTTCAGCGGGAAGGCTATCTGCGCGGATACTTGAAAATCAACGGTCAGTGGCACGACCATATGATGTTCTCATTGCTCGCCACCGACACGGATAAAGGCAGGATAACCGACAGCCGATGACTAACAACCGCATGCTGCTCTCATCACCGGCCGGACGATTGATCGCGGTGATCGCAGCTCTCTTGCTGTCGGCATTCATGCTAGCGGCAGGTCATGTTCAGGCAGCCGAACCGGTCAAGATCTCCCGCGACGATACCGCACTCGATCTGACTGCCACGACGGAAATTTACGCCAATCAGGGGGAAGCCTTTCAGGTCTCCACTGCTGCCGCTGCCGATGGTATCCGCCGCCGTATTGAGGTACGTGCCAGCTCCGACAACCATCAGGGCGACTGGGCCGTCTTCGCGCTCGCCAACGTTTCCGACGAGCAGCTTGAGCGCGTGATCGTAGCGCCCCACTTCCGTCTCGTGAATTCGAAGCTGTTCTGGCCGGACCTGGGCTCGCAACGCATCATCGCCATCACGCCGAGTGAAGGCTTCGCACTCGACCGGCAGCCGAGCGACGAGGCCGACGTGTTCCGCATCACGCTCAACCCCGGTGCGGTGATCACCTTCGTTGCCGAACTGACGACGCCGGAGCTGCCGCAGATATATCTGTGGGAACCCGACGCCTACAAGGACACAATCAACGCCTTCACGCTCTACCGCGGCATCGTGCTCGGCATTGCCGGCCTGCTTGCGGTGTTCCTGACGATCCTTTTCGTGGTCAAGGGCACATCGATGCTTCCGGCAACGGCCGCGCTCGCCTGGGCGGTGCTTGGCTATATCTGCGTCGACTTCGGCTTTCTCGGCAAGCTGATCAGCATTGCTTCGACCGACCAGCGAATATGGCGTGCCTGTGCGGAAGTCGCCCTCGCCTCCAGCTTCGTCATCTTCCTGTTTACCTACCTCAACCTCAACCGCTGGCACACGCATCTCGGTTACCTGACGCTTGCCTGGGTGCTCGGCCTGGCGCTGCTCTTCGGCGTCGCGATCTACGACCCGGCAATCGCCGCCGGCATCGCACGCCTGTCGTTTGCGCTGACCGCGACGATGGGCCTTCTGTTGATCGTCTATCTCGGCCTCAACCGCTATGACCGCGCTATCCTGCTGGTGCCTGCCTGGGCGCTGATCCTCGTCTGGATCTTCGGAGCCTGGCTGACGATCACCGGCCGGCTCGACAACGACATCATCCAGCCGGCTCTCGGCGGCGGCCTCGTTCTCATCGTCTTGCTGATCGGCTTTACCGTCATGCAGCACGCCTTTGCCGGCGGCGCGTTCCAGCAGGGTCTTTTTTCCGATCTGGAGCGTCAATCGCTGGCTCTGACGGGATCGGGAGACATGGTGTGGGATTGGGATGTGGCGCGCGACCGCGTCGTCACGATCCCGGATGTTTCCGTCAAGCTCGGCCTTCCGGCCGGCGCGATGCATGGCGCCGCCCGCAACTGGCTGCCGCGGCTCCATCCCGACGATCGCGATCGCTTCCGGGCGACGCTCGACGTCCTGCTCGAACATCGCCGCGGGCGGCTGAACCACGAATTCCGTATCCGCGCGGAAGATGGTCATTTCCATTGGCTTCTCATCCGCGCCCGGCCGGTGCTTGGCTCCAACGGCGAGATCATCCGCTGCGTCGGCACGATCGTCGACGTCACCGAACAGAAGAATTCCGTCGAGCGGCTGCTGCACGACGCGCTGCACGACAACCTGACCGGCCTGCCGAACCGCCAGCTGTTCCTCGATCGCTTGCAGTCCGTGCTTGCGCTGGCGCCCGGCGGCGAGACGCTGCGCCCGACCGTGATGGTGATCGATATCGACCGCTACAAGCTGGTGAACGACACGCTCGGGATCGCCGCTGGCGACAATATCCTGATAGCGCTCACGCGCCGCCTGCGTCGTCTGCTCAAGCCGCAGGATACGCTCGCCCGTCTCTCCGGTGACCAGTTCGGCCTCATCCTGACTTCCGAGCGTGATCCGACCAAGGTTGCCGACTTCGCCGATGCAATCAGCAAGGCGATCATGGTGCCGATCAACTTCGCCAATCGCGAGATCATTCTGACGGCATCGATCGGGCTTGCCTCCTTCGTTGATCAACAGGAAAGCGCCGCTGGCATGCTCAGCGACGCGGAGCTCGCGATGTACCGCGCCAAGCGCGCCGGCGGCAATCGCGTCGAGCCGTTCCAACCAGCCTTCCGCGATTTCGGCGCCGACAGGCTGCAGCTCGAATCCGATCTGCGCCGCGCCATCGAGCGCAAGGAACTGTCGATGGTTTACCAGCCGATCGCCGGGCTGGAGGACGTGGAGATCGCCGGCTTCGAAGCCCTTATGCGATGGGAGCATCCGAAGCGCGGCAGCATCCCGCCTTCGGAGTTCATTCCGATTGCGGAGACATCAGATATCATCGACATGCTTGGGATCTTTGCTCTGGAGCAGGCGACGAACGACCTGATGGGCTGGGAAAACCAGACCGGCGAGCTGCCGATCTTCGTCTCGATCAATCTCTCCAGTGCGCAGTTGCTGAACAACGAGCTCTACGACGACGTGCGGTCGGTGCTGGCGAAGACCCATTGCGATCCTTCGCGTCTGAAGCTCGAGCTCACGGAATCCATGGTCATGGAGAACCCGGAGCAGGCACGCCTTGTACTCGAGAAGCTGAGGGAAATGGGTCTCGGCCTTGCTCTCGACGATTTCGGAACCGGCTATTCCTCCCTCGCCTATCTGACGCGCTTCCCGTTCGACACGATCAAGCTCGACAAGACGATGGTGCGCGACGCCAGTGACAAGAAGGCGACCGTGCTTCGCTCCGTGATCGCCATGGCGCGCGAACTTGATATGAAGGTCGTTGCCGAGGGGATCGAGTCGAACGAGGATGCGATCGAGCTCGCCAAGATGGGTTGTACCTTTGGGCAGAGCTATCTTTTCGGGCCGCCCATGGCATCGGAATCCGTATTGCGCTTGCTGAAGGAGCGGTTCCCGCTGACGAAACGCGCGTAAGCCGGTCGCGGCAGCTCTGCTGTCGCGTTACTGGACGAGTTGATGCACGTATTCAAGCTTGGCCACCACAGGCGGTGACAGGACGAACGGATAGGAATCCGGCTGCCCCATGCTGCGCTGGATGGCGTTGATCGCCACGCTCAGCGGGATCCAGGCGCTGACAAGCTGCTCGGCGCTGCGCGCCCGATACGGCTTGAAGTCCACCTCCGCCGCCATCTCCTCATGTCCTCGGGGATCGATCGCAATCCCAAATGCGCGCGCCGCCTCCAGAGTGTCGACAATATGGAGATAGTGGGCGAAACACTCGGCGAAATCCTCCCAGGGATGTGCTGCCGCATAGGCGCTGATGAAGTTTTCCTGCCACCCGAGCGGCGCGCCGTTTGCATAGTGGTTCTGCAGCGCGGTGGCGTAGTCCTGTCGCTCGTCGCCGAAGATTGTGCGGAAGTCGTCGAGGGCATTGCGGTCGCGAACCCGCTTGTTCCAGATAAAGTGTCCGGCTTCATGACGGAAGTGACCGAGCAGCGTACGATAGGGCTCGTTCATCGACGTGCGCGCCAGTTCGCGGGTGACGCCATCGGCTTCCGCCGCACGGATCGCAACCACGCCTTCTTCGTGGCCCGTCATCGCGGCAACGACGTTGCCGTCGCTCTGCACGGTGTCCTCGAGGAAATCGAACACCAGGCCGCCCTCTGGATCCTGCCGCCGATCCGGATGCGGAAGCTTCAGCCGCAGGAGGGAATAGAACAAGTGCCTCTGTGCCTGGCTGATGTTTCGCCAACGGTCCACACCGTCCTGTGTGTTGGTGTTCGGTACCAGTCGATTGTGGCGGCAGGCGACGCAGAAATCGCCGTCATCCCCCTCACCGATCAGCCAATTGCAGATATCGAGCCCCGCATTGGCGCAAAAGCGGACGGATCGATCCGGGCGGCCTGCTAGCTGCCACACATCACCGTCCAGCGGCTCCACCGCATGCATGGTAAGGTCATTCGGCAGGAAGCCGAGCCGATGATGACATCGGACGCATTGACGGTTGTCGAAATGCACGACCTGATCGCAGTTGTCGCAGGCAAACAGTCTCATCGCGCCCCTCGCCTATATCATCATCGAAAAAGCCCGCGAGGCGGAACGCAGCGGGCGTGTTCGACTGCCGTCAGGCGGCGCTCAAAGCTCAGGCTTGCTGCCCCGGCGCCAGGAGCAAATGCGCTCTTTGCAGATCGTTCCGCGGATTATGCGTGGCCTGCATCGGCCGAAAGCATGGCAGCATTGATGCCCATGGTGGCCAGCGCGCGCTCGTACTTGTCGTCGAGGCCGCGATCGAAGATCAGTTCCTCGTTCGCCGGGCATGTGAGCCAGCCATTGTTTCCGACTTCGGCCTCCAGCTGGCCGGCGCCCCAGCCGGCATAGCCGAGCAGCATGGTGGCCCGCTTCGGTCCCTTGCCCTTGGAGATCGCCCGGATGATGTCGAGCGTCGCCGTCATGCAGATATCGTCGCTGACCGGAATGCTGGAATCGCAGAGATAGTCGTCGGAGTGCAGCACGAACCCGCGGCCGCTCTCCACCGGCCCGCCGGTCTGGATTGGGCAGTCGCGCGCATGAGCGGGAAGTACGATCGCCTCCTCATCTTTGATCATATCGAGATGCAGGAGAACATCGGTAAAGGTCAGATTCTGGGGGCGGTTTATCACAAACCCCATCGCGCCGGCATCAGAATGGGCGCAGATGTAGATTACCGTGCGGGCGAAGTTGCGATCCTCCATGGCCGGCATGGCAATGAGGAACTGGCCATCGAAGAAGCCACGTTCGCGTCTGTTTTTCAGGGTTGCTAAGGACATTATTCCTCCTGCTGCCAGACCGCACGAGGCCCCGACACGATGAGCATGAGCCAATGTCACAGATCAATCAACTGAAAATGAAAACTTAAACGATGGTGAGTTCTAGCCGAGCATGGGGATTTTCAATAAACGGTTGATCCATGGAGACTATTTCACTCGCCGTTCGCCAACTCTGGCCCGCCTCGTGCCTGCTCGTGGCCATGCTGCACCTTTCCCAGCCGGCGCGGGCGCAGACGAGCGCTTGGGCCGACAATGAAGGCGGCCGGATGCGGCTGATCGCGCTTCCGCCCGACGACAGCGGGACGATACGCGCCGGACTGCAGATCGAGCCTAAGCCAGGCTGGATCACCTATTGGCACGAGCCCGGGAACAGCGGCATTCCGCCGCAGGTCACCTTGTTATCCGAGGGTGTTTCCCTTGACAGGATCAGCTACCCGATCCCGAAACATATCGTCGACGGAAAGGTCGACGAGGTCGCCTACGACGCGTCGGTGACGTTCCCGCTGCAGCTGACGGCGAAAAACCCCGCTGTCCGCGAGCTCAAGGCAAATGCCTTCATCGGCATCTGCAAGGAAATCTGTATCCCCTTTCAAGCCGAGTTGTCGCTGACCCTTGAGCCATCGGCGCAATCGCGCCCGGCCGAGGAGGCAATTCTCAGGGACGCCGATTCTACCTTGCCGGAAGCCGCCTCTTCCGAATTCAAAGTCGACCACCACGAGCTGTCGACCGACATGAAGGAACTCTCCCTCAACATTACCCTGCCGGAGAGCGGTGAGAGCGCACCTGAGGTGATTGTGGCGGGCCCGAGCGGGCACGTCTTCACCAGGCAGATGGCCACCCACCGCGACGGCAAAAGCTTCGCGACAACGCTTTCCATTGGCAAGCTTCCCAAGGGATACGATGTCCATGGAAAGACATGGAGCGCACTCATCATCGATGGCACGCGCGCCATCGAGGCACCGCTTGCCTTTGAGTGATCGCGTTCTATAGTCGCGCCCAAATCGCGGTATTTGCGCCGCCTGAATAGACATGACAAGGAGACGTCCATGACCATCGCAATCGGCGACAAGCTTCCTACGGCCACCTTCAAGGAAAAGACGGCGGATGGCCCGGTCGAGATCACCACGGAGCAACTCTTCAAGGGCAAGCGCGTCGTCCTCTTTGCGGTCCCTGGCGCGTTTACGCCCACCTGCTCGCTGAACCACCTGCCGGGTTATCTGGAGAACCGCGATACCATTCTTTCCAGAGGCGTCGATGACATCGCCGTCGTCGCCGTCAACGATTGGCACGTGATGGGGGCCTGGGCTCAGTCCTCCGGCGGCATGGGCAAGATCCACTTCCTTGCCGATTGGGATGCAGGGTTTACCAAAGCCCTCGGTCTCGACACCGATCTTTCGGCAGGCGGCCTTGGCGTCCGATCGAGGCGCTACTCCATGCTGGTCGAGGACGGCGTCGTGAAATCGCTGAACATCGAAGAGAGCCCCGGTCAGGCCACCGTTTCCGGCGCCGCGACCATGCTAGGGCAACTGTAAGCCTTCGCATCTCGATCATCAGAAAGCGGCCCCTGCGGCCTAATGCAGTTCACTTAGTGAGCTGCGGGCAAGTTTGATGGTTCAGGATGGGGATTCGTTTTCCCATCCTGTTTTTGTTTGTGATGTCACGCACCCTTGGACATTCGGCCGAATTATCGGCTCTTTCGCAGGCGATCGACCCGGACTGGATCGCTCAGGCTCTCGCCACGACAGGCAAGGCGAGCATCCGCAAGCGCAAGCTGCCAGCCGAGCAGGTCGTCTGGCTGGTGATTGCGTTGGCCCTTTATCGTCATCAGTCGATCCCGGAGGTGGTGGCCCATCTTGATCTGGTTTTGCCCGATGAGGTCAACGCGGATATTGCCAAGAGCGCGTTGACACAGGCACGGCAGCGCTTGGGTCAGGCACCGTTGGCGCAGTTGTTTGCAATGAGTGCATCATGCTGGGATGAACGCCACCAATCCGGGCGTGCCTGGCGGGGTCTTTGTCGTTATGCCGTGGACGGCAGCACGCTGCGGACGTCCGACAGCCCGGAGAACCGGGCGCATTTTGGAGCGCAGGCCTACGCGTCTGGCGTTGTCGCAAGCTATCCGCAATTGCGGCTGCTGACGCTGACGGCGCTGGCGACGCATCTGGTGCGTGATGCGGTGTTCGGAGCCTATGGCACAAACGAGATGCTCTATGCCAAAAGCCTGCTCGACCGGGTTCCGGACCATTCGCTGACGGTCTTCGACAAGGGCTTCTTCAGTGCCAGCCTTCTCTTGCAATTGCAGACGAAGGGACATGAGCGTCACTGGCTGATTCCGGCCAAAGCCAACAGCACATGGGAACGACTGGATCCGCACCCCACCGATTATCGGGTGCGCATGAAGGTCTCGCCCCAGGCGCGGCAGGCAGAACCGGACTTGCCGGCCTTCTGGGAGGTCAGGGCCATCGAGACGACCACCAGCCATGGCAAAAAGCGCATATTGTTGACATCGCTGATGGACAGACAAACTTATCCGGCAAGCGAAATCGTCCATCAGTATGAAGAGCGATGGCGCATCGAGACAAGTTATCGCGAACTCAAGCAGGAGCTTCTCGGTAGCGAACTGACCCTGCGAAGCGGCACGCCGGAGACTGTCTATCAGGAGGTCTGGGGCGCGTTGCTGGCCTACAATCTGGTGCGGCTCGAAATGGCAGAGGTCGCGACCGAAGCCCAAGTCGAGCCAACCCGACTAAGCTTTATCACAGCCCTGCATTACCTGCGTCACGAATGGGGATGGATGGCGATCGAAGCACCCGGCAAAATCCCCGCCCACCTCACCAGATTGAGAAACAGATTGGCAGACTTGCTGCTGACAGAAAAACGGGGGCGATCATGCCCCGTGTCGTCAAAAAACTGCCTGCCAGATACCCGATAAGAGCCGTAAGCAAACCTAAGTGAACTGCATTAGCCCCTGCGGCCGCTTTTTTGTTTTCACATCAAAGATGATTGACCATCGCCACTTTTTCGCCTTAGTCGTTATACCATAACTGTAATGTTATTACATTTTGGTGCGATATGCGTTTTTCAAAGATTCGAGATCATAGTCCGGCGGGGCTGATGGAGCTTTCCGCCGTGCGTCGTGTCTTCTACGTCGCGCTGATCAGCCTCCCGCTCTGGGCGGCGATCCACTGGGCGACGCTGCTGCCATGAGCACCGCGGCGATCGAACTTGTGGATCTGACCGTCGCCTACGAGCGGCATCCCGCCGTCCATCATGTCTCCGGAACGATTGCGGCTGGAAGCCTGATCGCGATCGCCGGCCCGAATGGAGCCGGCAAATCCAGCCTGCTGAAGGCCATCATAGGTGAACTTCGTCCCACCTCGGGGATCGTCAGGCACGAGTTGAAGCGCACCGATTTCGGCTACCTGCCACAGGCTGCCGATATCAACCGCCGGTTCCCGATTTCGGTGCTCGACACGGTCCTGTTGGGATCCTGGCGGCAAACTGGAGCCTTCGGATGCGTCGTACCGGCGGCGCGAAACAGGGCGCACAAGGCGCTTGGCGTGGTCGGACTGGAAGGCTTCGAGGGGCGCAGCATTGGGTCTCTCTCTGCCGGCCAGTTTCAGCGCGTCCTATTTGCGCGACTGCTCCTGCAGGATGCCGGCGTCATTCTTCTCGACGAGCCGTTCACGGCCATCGATGCTCGCACGACGCGGGATCTGCTGGACATCGTCGCACGCTGGCACGCCGAAGGGCGCACGGTACTCGCCGTCCTTCATGATTTCGAGCAGATCCGGGCGCATTTTCCGCAAACGCTCCTGCTTGCGCGCGAAACCATCGGCTGGGGCGCGACGGCAGACGTTATGTCTCCCCTCAACCTTGGCAAAGCGCGTGCCATGGCCGAGCGGTGGGACGAAAGCGCCGGCATGTGCGAGCCCGCAGCATGACGGCCTATGATCTCCTTTTCGCGCCCTTCGCCGACTACGGCTTCATGCGCCGCGCGCTTGTCGCCTGCCTGTGCCTGGGACTTGGCTCCGGTCCGATCGGGGTCTTCCTGATGTTGCGGCGCATGAGTCTCGTCGGCGACGCGATGAGCCATGCCGTGCTGCCTGGCGCCGCCATCGGCTATCTTGTTGCCGGCTCGCTCTCGCTGACGGCAATGGGGCTCGGCGGGCTCGTTGCCGGGCTTTCGGTTGCACTCCTGTCGGGCATGGTCAGCCGCGTGACCTCCTTGCAGGAGGATGCGAGCTTCGCCAGCTTCTACCTGTCCTCGCTGGCGCTCGGCGTCCTCATCGTTTCGTTGCGCGGTTCGAATATCGACCTGTTGCACGTCCTCTTCGGCACCATCCTCGCTATCGACAGTCCGGCCCTTTATGAGATCGGCGCCATCAGCACGGTGACACTGGCAGTGCTCGCGATCATCTACAGGCCGCTGGTCGCGGAATGCTTCGATCCCGGTTTCCTAAGGGCCATCGGCGGGCGCGGACCGACCTATCACTTTCTCTTCCTGCTGCTGGTCGTGCTTAATCTGGTCGCCAGTTTCCAAGCCTTGGGGACGCTGATGGCGGTCGGCCTGATGATGCTGCCGGCGGCGATCGCACAACTCTGGTCACGCAACCTCCCATCCATGATGGCGATTGCGGCTGCGAGCGCAACTGCCGCAGGCTATCTCGGGCTTGTTGCCTCCTACCATCTCGAACTCGCGTCCGGACCGACGATCATCATGACGGCGGCGCTGATCTACGGCCTTTCGATCTTCCTCGCCCCGTCGGGCCTCGCCCGGCGGTATTTCCCTCGCCCGCACCTGAACGGCTGACAACCCCGGAGACTTCGCATGATTTCCCGCAGACTGCTTCTCTCAGTGATGATCCCGGCGCTGGTGGCGCTTTCGACGACGTCGTCGGCTTCCGCCGCGCCGCTGAAGGTCGTCGCCTCCTTCACCGTGCTCGCCGACGTGGTCCACCAAGTCGGTGGCGACCACGTAACGGTCACGAGCCTTGTCGGCCCGAACGGCGATCCCCATGAGTTTGAACCATCGCCAAGCGACGCGAAGAACCTCAATGCGGCACAGATCGCTTTCGTCAGCGGCGATGGTCTGGAGGGCTGGATGGATCGCTTGATTAGCGCCTCAGGCTATAAGGGCAAGCCGGTCGTCGTCTCAGACGGGATAAAGTTCCGGACCATGGCCGAAAATGCGCAAACCGTGACCGATCCACATGTCTGGAACAGCCCCGTCAATGTCAAGGTCTGGGTCGCCAACATCGAGCAAGCGCTTGCGAAGGCAGCTCCGGCCGATGCCGCTGCGTTCAAAACCAATGCCGAGACCTACATGAAGAAGCTCGATGCGCTCGATGCCTACGCGCATTCGAAACTCGGAAAGATCGCGCTGGACCATCGCAAGGTCCTGACCAGCCACGACGCCTTCGGCTATTTCGGACGTGAATACGGCGTGCAGTTCCTCGCGCCGATCGGCGTATCGACGGAGAGCGAAGCCTCGGCCGCCGAGATCGCAAGACTGATCGAACAGATCAAGGCCGAGCACGTGAAGACGTATTTCTTCGAGAACTCCAACGACCCGCGCCTCGTCAGGCAGATTGCCAAGGCGACAGGCGCCGAGCCCGGTGGCGAGCTCTATGTCGAATCTCTTTCCGACGCCAAAGGACCTGCATCAACCTACGAAAAGATGTTCCGCTATAATGTCGACCAACTCGTGGCGGCCATGGCAAAGGCCAGTTGACGGCAAACACCGGATTGCGCAAAGACTCGGCCCGGCCTCAATAATTGAGATCGAAAACGATCAAGCCACCCAATCCGCCATCTGTCGAGGAGACGATGCGCTCGCCGACATCCACATGCTCCGGATGCACAAGGTAGGCATCGCGCGCCTCGGCACTTTCGAACGTCACGGCAAAACCGTCAACGTAACCGGCATGCAGACCTTCCGGCGAGACGTTCGGACCGTATTTGATATCGATGATGCCGGGGATCACCTGCTGCAACGCGACGATCGATTCAAATAAGGACTGCTTCTCTTCGGCCGTCATCGCGGCTTTCAGCCGCATCAGCACGCAGTGCAGGATCATATGGCATCCTCCCAAACAACATTGCCTGCAAACATAGAGAGAGAAGTGTCGACGGGGCAACAATAAAGCCTGCTCTCAACAGGAAACGAAGCCCTCCGCGGCCGACGACCATTTCCGTCCCTCAAACCGTCGTAATCGGAACGGTGCTGCGGT
Source organism: Rhizobium favelukesii (assembly GCF_000577275.2). NCBI lineage: Bacteria > Pseudomonadati > Pseudomonadota > Alphaproteobacteria > Hyphomicrobiales > Rhizobiaceae > Rhizobium > Rhizobium favelukesii. The sequence continues at coordinate 1,050,628 of NZ_HG916852.1, read as the reverse complement.
CATTCTTCTCTAGTCTGTCATCAACGGCTGTATGGGGTTGAGGAGCCACGCACGGTCGGCAGGTTTTCAACGGAGGAGATGGAAATGAGCAAGAACCGAGGCGTCGTCTATATGCGACCCGGCAAGGTCGAAATCCACGACATCGACGATCCGAAGCTTGAAGCGCCCGATGGCCGCAGAATCGAGCACGGTGTCATCCTGAAAGTGATTTCCACCAATATTTGCGGGTCGGACCAGCACATGGTCCGCGGCCGCACCACTGCCATGCCCGGCCTCGTCCTCGGCCACGAGATCACCGGTGAGATCATCGAAAAAGGCATCGACGTGGAGATGCTCGAGGTCGGCGATATCGTCTCGGTGCCGTTCAACGTCGCCTGCGGCCGCTGCCGTTGCTGCAAGTCGCAGGACACCGGCGTCTGCCTGACGGTCAACCCGTCGCGCGCCGGCGGTGCCTATGGTTATGTCGATATGGGCGGCTGGATCGGCGGGCAGGCCCGCTACGTCACCATTCCCTATGCCGATTTCAATCTGCTGAAATTCCCCGATCGCGACCGGGCAATGGAGAAGATCCGCGACCTGACCATGCTTTCGGACATCCTGCCCACCGGCTTCCACGGCGCGGTGCGGGCCGGCGTCGGCGTCGGATCCACCGTCTATGTTGCCGGTGCCGGCCCGGTCGGGCTCGCGGCAGCTGCTTCCGCCCGCATTCTTGGCGCCGCCGTCGTGATGATCGGCGACTTCAACAAGGATCGCCTTGCCCATGCAGCCAAGGTTGGCTTCGAACCGATCGATCTTTCGAAGAGCGATCGCCTGGGCGACATGATCGCGCAGGTGACCGGCAGCAACGAGGTGGATAGCGCCATTGACGCCGTCGGCTTCGAGGCGCGCGGCCATAGCGGCGGCGAACAGCCGGCGATCGTGTTGAACCAGATGATGGAAATCACCCGCGCGGCCGGCTCAATCGGCATTCCCGGCCTCTACGTGACCGAGGATCCGGGTGCTGTCGACAATGCCGCCAAGCACGGCAACCTGTCGCTGCGCTTCGGCCTAGGGTGGGCAAAGGCCCAGTCCTTCCATACGGGTCAAACGCCGGTGCTGAAGTACAATCGCCAGCTCATGCAGGCGATCCTGCACGACCGGCTGCCGATTGCCGATATCGTCAATGCCAAGGTCATTCCTCTCGAAGAGGCGGTGCAGGGCTACGAAAGCTTCGACCACGGCGCAGCGACGAAGTTCGTCCTCGACCCGCATGGCGAGGTCGCCAAGGCAGCGTAATCGACAAGCCTCCCAGGCTTTTGGCAGGGAGCGACGTATCGCCCCCTGCCCCTCATGGGCAAACAGCCCGCTCGCGCTGTGGCCGATGCCGAGGGCCACGAGCGCGATGGCACGGATATGCTCGGCGTCGCCCCGAACGGCTGCTGCGGCAAGGCTTGCCTATTCAATCTCCAGCAGAAGGGCACGATGGTCGGAGACCTCAGGCTGCTTGACGACCTCGAAGGACCTGACCTCCACATCGGCGCTCACCAGCATGTAGTCGGCGTAGCGGCCTTCCTTCATGTAGTGCGAGGTTCTCGTGTCCGTATGGCCGCGGAAGGTCACGAGGTCGCTGAGGCCGAGCGCGGCAAGTGCTTGGAACATCATGCTTTCGGGGAGAACGTTGAAGTCGCCACAGACGACCAGCGGCTCGCCTTCGCGCCATATGCGGCGGATGAGAGCGACCAACGCATCCGCCTGCCCGCGACGCGCCGGTGTGTCGCCCTTGCCGGCCAGATCGCGCAGGCCGTGCAGCTGGGCGACGGTGATCGCGCGGTTGGCGCGATAATCGAACAGGCGAAGGCAATGGGCGTTGCGCGCCCGAGGATGCGGCCCATAGCCGTCACTCGAGAAGTCGCCATGGACGAAATCCGTGGCTTGGCCGATGACCGGAAGAGACGCGCGCACGAAGGTCGCCAGACCGAATTCCGACATGACCGACGCATCGCCGTCGAAAAGCTCGCCTCTGGCGGTCGGCGCGAAGAACGCATCGTGCGTGGGAAGGATCGCCTTGATCTCGGCAAACAGATTGGCGCGCTGCGGCAGGATATGACTGCCGTCGCGGTAGACCAGCCAGTCACTGGCAACGGCAACGGAACGGGTAATTTCCTGTAGGCAGAGAACATCGGCGTTGATCTCGGCGAGATAGTGAAGCAACGGCGCATGCAGCTTTCCACCCCATGCATTCAGCGAGACAATCCGCACGGCATTCCTCCCGCTTCGCGCTAACGCGTTTCCCGACTTGATTCAGCCAAACGCCCCACGTCTTTGTTTCTACGAAATTTTGCGCAGAACGTTCTAGCGTTTCTTGAACGGCTCCATGCCCTTGCGGGCGAGTTCGTCGGCGCGCTCGTTTTCCGGATGGCCGGCGTGGCCCTTGACCCAGTGCAGCGTGACCTTGTGCCTGTTGCGGGCTTCCTCGAGCGCCTGCCAGAGCTCGGCGTTCTTCACCGGCTTCTTGTCGGCGGTCTTCCAGCCGTTCTTCTTCCAGCCGAAGATCCACTTGGAGATCCCGTCTTTGACGTAGACGCTGTCGGTATAAAGATCGACCTCGCAGGGTGCTTTCAAAGCTGACAAAGCTGAGATCGCCGCGAGCAGTTCCATGCGGTTGTTGGTCGTCTCGGCCTCGCCGCCGCAGAGCTCCTTTTCGACCTCGCCATAGCGCAGAACCGCGCCCCAGCCGCCAGGCCCGGGATTACCGGAGCAGGCGCCGTCCGTGAAGATATCGACGTGTTTCATGCCGCAAGCCCATATTCGGCGGCAGAGCCGATCTGCCGGTGGAAGCGCAGCTTGCGCAGATATTCGAGCGGATCCTTCTTGGTGACCAGCGCGCCCTCGGGCGTCGTCAGCCAGTCGTACAGGCGCGTCAGGAAGAAGCGCAGCGCTGAGCCGCGCGACAGCATCGGCAGCGCGGCGCGCTCGGCAGCGCTCAACGGTCGGACGCTCTGGTAGCCTTCCAGCATCGCCATTCCCTTGGTGATGTTGTAGGCGCCGTCCTTTTCGAAGCACCAGGCGTTCAGGATGATCGAGACGTCATAGGCAAGCAGGTCGTTGCAGGCGAAATAGAAGTCGATCAGACCGGATAGCGCGTCGCCGAGGAAGAAGACATTGTCGGGAAAGAGATCGGCGTGGATGACGCCATCCGGCAGGTTCTTCGGCCAGTTGGCGGCGAGGAAATCGAGTTCGCCGCGGATCTCGTTCTGCAGGCCCTTTTCCACCTCGTCGGCACGGGCCTCCGACTTCTCCCACAGCACCTTCCAACCATCGACCGACAGCGCATTCGGCCGCTTCAGCGTGAAGCCTTCACCGGCGACATGCATCTGCGCGAGCGCCTTTCCGACTTCGCGGCAATGCTTGGCCTCCGGCTTGCGCAGCCACATCCCTTCCAAAAACGAGATCAGCGCGGCCGGGCGATCGGAGAGCGTCCCGAGCAGCGCACCATCGTTCCGCGGCAGCGGCAGCGGGCAGGACAGTCCACGGGCGGCCAGATGCTGCATCAGCCCGAGGAAGAAGGGCAGATCGTTCTTTTCGACTCGCTTTTCATAAAGCGTGAGGATCAGCGGTTCCTTGGTGGTGTGCAGCAGGAAGTTCGAGTTCTCGACACCTTCCGCGATGCCCTTGTAGGACAGCAGCGTGCCGGTATCGTACTCCGTCAGGAACCACTTCAAATCGTCTTCGGAAATATCGGTGTAGACAGCCAATTTACGTCCCGCGAAAGTGTTTGATCAATGGAAGGCCCCCGCCCGGTCCGGGCGCTGGCGGCCGCTGCAATCATCCCCTCGACGATTGCTCCCGCTCAAGCGGGATCACGACTCACCCGTTTACGAAAGCCATGTCTGATGTCGTCAGCTCTATGTTGCGCAGCTCGCGGTTGACGAGGAAATGTTCGTTTTCCTGAACCGTCTCGGCGAGCTCGACCTTGGCATCGAAGCGGGCGCGGAAGGCCTCGATGATCTCGTTGACGATCACCTCGGGCGCCGATGCGCCGGCGGAAAGTCCGAGCGTCGAGATCGGGCCGATGTCCGCCCAATCGAGTTCCGAAGCGCGCTGCACGAGCAGCGACTTCTTGGCCCCTGCCCGCAACGCAACCTCGACCAGCCGCTTGGAATTGGACGAATTTGGCGCACCAACGATGATGAACAGATCGCAGCCGGGGGCAGCCTGCTTGACCACTTCCTGACGGTTGGTCGTGGCGTAGCAGATCGAGTCGGCGGCCGGCGCCGTCAGATTGGGGAAGCGTTGCTGCAGGCGCGCGATGACGCCGGCCGTGTCGTCCACCGACAGCGTCGTCTGCGTCACAAACCCCAGATTATCCGGGTCGGCGGGCTTGTAGGCGTCTGCGTCCTCGACGGTCTCGATCAGGGACACGGAGCCCTCCGGCAACTGGCCCATCGTGCCGATGACTTCAGGGTGACCGGCATGACCGATCAGTATCACATGGCGGCCGAGGCGGTTGTGGCGCATCGCCTGCTTGTGAACCTTCGACACCAGCGGACATGTGGCGTCGAGGTAGAAGAGATTACGGGCGCTCGCGTCTTCCGGAACGGATTTCGGCACGCCATGGGCGGAGAAGACGACCGGCTGGGCGCGGTGCTCTTCCGGGATCTCGGCGAGCTCTTCGACGAAGACGGCGCCTTTGGCTTCCAGGCCTTCGACCACATAACGATTGTGGACGATCTCGTGACGGACATAGACCGGCGCACCGTAGGATTTCAGCGCCAGCACGACGATCTGGATGGCACGGTCGACGCCCGCGCAAAAGCCGCGCGGTCCGCACAGCCTGATCGTCAAAGGAGGTTTCGCCGCAATATTCATGTCTGTTCCGGTTTGTAGGGATAGGGCTCTCTAGCCCAATATAGGCAAGAATTGAAGCGATACTATTGCGCCGGACCGCGCTTGCGGAAACGGGCCACCACGACGATCACAACAAGCGTTGCCGCCAGGCCGTACCAGGTGAAGGCATATTGCAGATGGTTGTTGGGCAGATCGACATCGGTGACGCCGCCGATCGGGAGACCCTTCGGATTGGGGGTATCGTCCGCATCGACGAAGAAGGGAACGACTTGCGCCTTGTCGAGCTCGACGCTGGACGCCATCACATCGAGGTCTTTCCAGTAGAAGATGTTCTTGGCGACATCGTTGTCGGGCACTACCCAGGATGGCTTGCCGGGCAGCTTCGCGCGGGCAAGACCGGTCACCGTCTGCTGATCGGTCAGCTGGCCCTGCATGCGCATTGCGGGTTCCTTATTCTCATAGGGAACGAACCCGCGATTGACGAAGAGATAGCGGCGATCGGCAAGCTGCAGCGGTGTGTAAACGTAAAAACCCGTCCGGCCGTGCCAGGTGGCGAAGAAGTGCCGCTCCTTGCTGTTTACGTATTCGCCGCTGACCGTGGCGTGACGATAGTCGATATCCTCGCCTGTTGCCGCCAAAGCTTCGATATCTGCAAGCGATGCCGGCGGCGCCTGGCGGCGCTCGGCGATATCGGCGAGCAGCTTCTCCTTCCAACGCAGCCGCTCGACCTGCCACGTCCCGAGCGAAACGAGGATGGCGAGCGCGACCAGCACGGCGATGCCGGTCAGGACCGACCGCTTTCGACTGGGCGCCGACACTTGACGTTCAGTCACGGGAAAGGCGCCCTTCCCTGGCGTTGTGGCGATACTGCATCGCGATCAGAATTCCCTTACACCAACGAAGAGCAAGCAGGGAGAGGACGATCGTCAGGGGAGCGAACAGCAGAATGTGCAGCCAGATCGGCGGCGCGTAGTTGACCTCCAGCCACAGCACCGAGCCGATAACGATGAAGCCGACAATGAGAATGACGAACACCGCGGGACCATCGCCGGCATCGGCAAAGGCGTAATCGAGGCCACAGGCAGAACAGCGCGGTTTCAGCGCCAGCAGGCCGTTGAACAGCTTTCCCTGGCCGCAGCGCGGGCAGCACCCCTTGATGCCTGTCTTCACCGGATCGACCGGTGGGAAATGCGCGCTGTCGTCGTTCATGCCATCCTTCCAATTGCCTATGGCCAACCGGAGCGTCCGCCTTAACTCACCCATAAAGTATTCGCAGAGGGAAAGGAAATACCTGCGCTCTTTCGCCTCAGCGATTCGCGCCAAACAGAAGAAGAAAACTGATGACATATGACAGCTCGTCCGGACAGATCATTATTCTGAACGGCGCCCCGCGCAGTGGAAAATCGTCGATCGCCAACGCAATCCAGGAGCACTTCGACGGCCCATGGATGAACCTTGGCGTCGACACCTACAACGAGATGACGCCGGAGCGCTATCTGCCGGGCATAGGCCTGCGCCCGGGAGGGGAACGGCCCGATCTTGAGGAGATGGTGCCGTTTTTCTATGTGGCGCTCTACGAGTCGATCGCCATTCATGCCGGACTAGGCCTCAATGTGGTTGCCGACCTCGGCCATCACGACAGCTACTCTCAGCCGCTCGGCATCCTCGCCGATTGCGCGCGCCGGCTTGAGGGATTGCCGGTTCTTTTCGTCGGCGTCAGATGTCCGATCGAGGTCATCTTGAAGAGAAGGGACATCCCTTCGCCGGGACGACACACGCTGTATGTGCGCGCAACCGAGGACGAAGCCGTGCCCAATCCCGTCCAGCTCTGGCAGGAGCAGGTCCATATCCCCGGTATCTACGATCTTGAGGTCGATACCTCGGTGCTGACACCCTTCGAATGCGCCGAAGCAATCCGGCAGCGCCTGGACCTCGGCATTCCCGAACCCTCGGCATTCGAGCGGATCGCCGCCATGCGGTGACCGGAAAAAAGGGCGGGTGCCGTGGCACCCGCCCTTTTCGATTCCATGCTGTCCGTTCAGCCTGCGGCCAGCGGCGCGCCCCAGCCGCCCCAGACGTAGATGCAGAAGAACAGGAAGAGCCAGACGACGTCGACGAAGTGCCAGTACCAGGCCGCTGCCTCGAAGCCGAAATGCTGCTTCGGCGTGAAGTCGCCGCGGATCGCGCGCAGCAGGCAGACCAGCAGGAAGATCGTACCAACCAGAACGTGGAAACCGTGGAAACCGGTCGCCATGAAGAAGGTCGCGCCGTAGATCGAATTCTTGAAGGCGAACGGAGCGTGTGCGTATTCGTAAGCCTGCACCGTGGAGAACAGGATACCGAGCAGAACGGTCAGCGTGAGGCCCTGAATCAGGCCCCTGCGATCGTTGTGCAGCAACGCGTGGTGCGCCCAGGTCACCGTCGTGCCAGAGAGCAGCAGGATGACCGTGTTGTAGATCGGCAGGTGCCACGGATCGAGGACCTCAATTCCCTTCGGCGGCCACTGGCCACCGGTGAAGGCAAGGCGCGAGGCCTGGATCGCTTCATTCGGGAAGAGGCTCGCGTCGAAGTACGCCCAGAACCAGGCGACGAAGAACATCACTTCCGAAGCGATGAACATAATCATGCCGTAGCGAAGGTGTAGCGAGACGACGCGCGTATGGGCGCCCTCATCAGCTTCCTTCACAGTGTCCGACCACCAGCCGAACATGACGTAGAGAATGATCGCAAGCCCGATGAAGAACAGCCACGGATGAGCCCATTCGACGCCGAAGAGGTGCAGCGAGCCGCCGTTGAGGTAGCGCATGAAGCCGACGCCACCGAACGTAATGATGAAAGCCCCTAGCGACGCAATTATTGGCCACGGGCTCGGGTCGATGATGTGGTAGTCGTGATGTTTCTGATGAGCATCAGCCATGTAAGCTATCCCCGGATCTCTTCCTCTCCGCTCCGGCATAGCCGGAAACGAACCTCAATCAAAGTTTCTTTTCAAGCTTTACCGTTCCACCCTCGTTCGAAGCGAGCGGCTTCGGACCCTCTTTGGGATAGAACGTATAGGACAAGGTAACGGTGTGGATATCCTTCGATTCCACAGCCTTGGTAATATCAGGATCGATATAGAACACGACCGGCATTTCGAGCTTTTCGCCCGGCTTCAGAATGGTTTCATTGAAGCAGAAGCACTGCACCTTGTTGAAATAGGCACCCGCCTCACCGGGCGTCACGTTAAATACCGCCTGACCGCGCTGCGGCTCGTTCGACTTGTTCACCGCGACGAAATTCACCTGAATGGTTTCGCCGATGCGCGGATTGACCTCGCGCTCGACCGGCTTGAACTCCCAGTCGAGACCCGGCGCAATGTTTGCGTCGAAGGTGACGCGAATCTTGCGATCGAGAACCACGCTGGAGGCCTGCTCGACGCGCTGCGTCGTCCCATTGTAGCCAGTGAGCTGACAAAACATCCTGTAAAGCGGCACCGCGGCATAGCTCGCAGCGCCCATGCCGACGACGAAGGAAAGGCACATGAGAACGATGGCGCCGTTGTTGCGCGGCTTCCTCGGTGCGCTCTGCATCTCGCTCATCACATATGCCCCGAGGTGAACTTCACGATCGTGATCGCGTAGAAGAGCACGACGAGGCCGGCCAGAACCAGACCAAGAGCGACGTTGCGGTTGCGGCGCGACTTGCGCTGCGCTTCCGTGAGCTTGACGACGTCCATCAGAAAATGCCTCCCGCATGTGAAACGAGCACGGCCGCGAGCCGGTCGAACATCAGGGCGGAGAAAATCGCGAAGAGATACAGGATCGAGAAGCCGAAGAGCTTCTTCGCCGGGATCATCTTCTCATCGCCGTCTGGCATCCGCCAGACGGCGATGGAACAGTAGATGAAGATCGCGCCGAGCGCCGCGGCGACCAGGCCATAGCCGAGGCTCGCAAAGCCGAGGGCTGTCGGCAGGACACCGCAGACCGCCGTCAGGACGGCGTAGGCGACGATCTGATGCTTGGTCGTGCGCTCGCCCGAGACATTCGGCAGCATCGGCACGCCGACCGCCTCATAGTCTTCCATCTTGAAAAGAGCCAGCGCCCAGAAATGCGCGGGTGTCCACAGGAAGATGATCATGAAAAGGACGAAGCTTTCGATCGTGACCGTACCGGTCACGCAGGCCCAGCCGATCATGGGAGGAAAGGCACCGGCAGCACCGCCGATGACGATGTTCTGCGGCGTCGAGCGCTTCAGCCACATCGTGTAGATCACGGCATAGAAGAAAATCGTGAAGGCGAGGATGAAGGCTGCGAGCCAATTGACGGCGAGGCCGAGGATCGTCACCGAAAAACAGGAAAGCACCAGACCGAATGCCAGCGCCTCGCGCGGCGCAATCCGGCCGGCCGGGATCGGGCGCTTGGCGGTGCGGGTCATGATCGCATCGATATCGGCGTCGTACCACATGTTCAGTGCGCCCGAAGCGCCCGCGCCGATGGCGATGCAAAGGATGGCAATAAGGCCGAGAACCGGATTGATGTGGCCCGGCGCCATAACGAGACCGGCAAATGCCGTGAAGACCACGAGCGACATGACGCGCGGCTTCAGGAGCTCAAAATAATCGCGCGCACTCGCCTCCGACAGGCGGAACTCGCCGTCGTGTGCCAGAGCTTTGCGATTGCCGATTACTGTCATTCTCTTGTCCTGCAAACTTGTAAGCCGACCGCCGCACTGTAGCACGCGGCGGTCGCAATTTCTTGCATCATCCTTGCATCTTACTTGATGCGCGGGAGCTGTTCCCACTGATGATACGGCGGCGGCGAAGACAGCTGCCATTCGAGCGTCGTTGCGCCCTCACCCCACGGATTGTCACCGGCAACGCGCTTCTTGGCGAAGGCTTCGAAGACGCCGACCAGGAAGATCAGCACACCGACGGCCGAGATGTAGGAGCCGATCGAGGAAACGTAGTTCCAGCCGGCAAATGCATCCGGATAGTCGATGTAGCGGCGCGGCATGCCCGCGAGGCCCAGGAAGTGCTGCGGGAAGAACACCAGGTTGACGCCGATGAACATGACCCAGAAGTGCAGCGTGCCAAGGAACTCGTTGTACATGTAGCCGGTCATCTTCGGGAACCAGTAGTACCAGGCAGCGAAGATGGCGAAGACGGCGCCAAGCGACAGAACGTAGTGGAAGTGGGCCACGACGTAGTAGGTGTCATGCAGCGAGCGGTCGAGACCGGCATTGGCGAGCTGTACACCCGTCACCCCACCGACCGTGAACAGGAAGATGAAGCCGATCGCCCAGACCATCGGCGTGCGGAAGCTGATGGAGCCACCCCACATCGTTGCGATCCAGGAGAAGATCTTCACGCCCGTCGGAACGGCGATGACCATCGTTGCAAACACGAAGTAACGCTGTGCATCGAGCGACAGGCCGACCGTGTACATGTGGTGCGCCCAGACAACGAAGCCGACGGCACCGATCGCGACCATGGCGTAGGCCATGCCGAGATAGCCGAAGATCGGCTTCTTCGAGAAGGTCGAGATGATGTGGCTGACGATGCCGAAGCCCGGCAGGATTAGAATGTACACTTCCGGGTGACCGAAGAACCAGAACAGGTGCTGGTAGAGGATCGGGTCACCGCCGCCTTCCGGTACGAAGAAGGAGGTACCGAAGTTGCGGTCCGTCAGCATCATGGTGATGGCGCCGGCCAGAACCGGAAGCGACAGCAACAGCAGGAAGGCGGTGATCAGCACCGACCAGGCGAAGAGCGGCATCTTGTGCAGCGTCATGCCCGGAGCGCGCATGTTCAGGATCGTGGTGATGAAGTTGATCGCACCGAGGATCGAGGACGCACCGGCAATGTGGAGCGCAAAGATCGCAAGGTCGACTGCAGGACCGGGCGTACCCGAGCTCGACAGCGGCGGGTACATCGTCCAGCCGCCGCCCGCACCGTAAGCGCCGGCAGGTCCTTCGACGAACATCGACAGGATGAGCAGAAGGAAGGCCGGAACGATCAGCCAGAAGGAGATGTTGTTCAGACGCGGAAACGCCATGTCAGGCGCGCCGATCATGATCGGCACCATCCAGTTGGCGAAGCCGCCGATCATCGCCGGCATGACCATGAAGAAGATCATGATCAGCGCGTGAGCGGTGGTGAACATGTTGAACATCTGCTTGGCGCCGTCGATGGCCGCGTCGCCTTCGTAACCGTAAACCATCGATGCCAGACCGTGGAAGATCTGGATGCCCGGCTCCTGCAGCTCCATGCGCATGGCAACGGAGAGCGCGCCGCCGATGATGCCGGCGATGATCGCGAAGATCAGGTAAAGCGTGCCGATGTCCTTGTGGTTCGTCGAAAAGAACCAACGATTGATGAAGCTCGGCTTGTGCGAGTGATCGTGATGGTCGTCATGGGCGTGCGCGCCATGAGAGTGATCATGCAAGTGATGATCGTCGTGTGCGGAAGGTCCAGCCATATCCCGTTCCCTCTTCCCTTACTGTGCGACGTTTTCGGCAACGTCGACGGTCTTTGCGGGACCATCGGTTGCGGCCATGAGTGTTTTATACGCCCCAGGCAGATCGGTAGCGGCAGCGGCGAGCCACTGCTTGTACTTGTCCTCGGAGACAACGCGAATGGCGATCGGCATGAACGCATGGTCCTTGCCGCAGAGCTCGGAACACTGGCCATAGAAGAGACCTTCGCGCTCGGCCTTGAACCAGGTTTCGTTTAGACGACCCGGAACGGCGTCGATCTTGACGCCGAAGGACGGCATGGCGAATGCGTGAATGACGTCGGTCGGGGCGGCGGTCACAAGAACGCGGACCGTCTTGTTGATCGGCAGAACAAGCTCGTTATCGACAGTCAGCAGGCGCGGATAGATCGCCTTGTCTTCCTTGCCGGCAGCGGCACGGTCCTGATCCTTGAGCAAGAAGGAATCGAAGGCGAGCGGGCTGTCGTCGGTGCCTTCATACTCGTAATTCCATTGCCACTGGGTTGCGGTCGCCTTGATCGTCACATCCGGATTTTCCGGAAGCGTGAGCTGGGCGGTCAGCAAATTGAAGGAAGGAACGGCAAGAAACAGAAGAACGAGAACCGGCCCCACGGTCCAGGCGACTTCGATCAGCGTATTGTGGCTCGTCTTGGACGGCACCGGATTGGCACCGGCACGAAACTTGAAACAGACAACGATCAAAAGAACCAGTACGAAGAGCGTGATCGGAACGATAAACCACAAGGTATACTGCTCGAACCAATGAATGTCCCGCATGATAGGCGTGGCTGCCGGCTGTAAGGTCGCCTGCCACGGCTTCGGCTGGTCGGCATAACTGCCGGAAGCAAAAAGCAGACAGACCAGCGCGGTCAGAGCTGCATAAGCCTTCTTAATCACGTTAATATCTCCCTCGAGCGCTGATCTGCGTAAAATGCACGCAGAATCCTTGCCATCTTCTGCGCTTCAAACCACAGTTTGCCATTCGCCGCAACAGGCCAAAGCATTTGTCTGTGCGGCATTTTCGCTTTCAAACAGGCTGACCCAAGCATAACGAAACATTCCACCTTTTCGTTATCATTCGCGAAATATAGCTTGCGACTCGCGCCGCCGCGCCAACATTCTCTGGGAAACGTCCCATTTCCGCCGTAGTCCCCGGCTTTTCAGCGGGTGGGGCTTTTCATTTTTGATGGCGCGCCCCAACTTAGCGGCACTGATTCGAATTGCAGAGGTTTTCATGGGTTTCCGTTCCCTCGCACGGCCGTTCGTGCTGACAGCGTGCATCGCGGCCGCAGCGACTGCTCCCGCTTTCGCCCAGCAGCAACCCGCGCCGGCACAACCTGCGCCAACGCCTCCGGCAGCGCGGGCAACGCCCGGCCAGACGCAGCCGCAGGCACCCGGCACCGTAAAGTCGAACCACGGCGCATGGTCGGTCGTGTGCGACAAGCCGGCGGGCGCCGCGACCGAGCAGTGCGCGTTGATGCAGAACGTCATTGCCGAAGACCGGCCGGAGGTCGGCCTCTCGGTCGTCGTGCTGAAGACCGCCGACCGCAAGTCGAAGATTCTGCGCGTTCTGGCCCCGCTCGGCGTGTTGCTGCCGAACGGCCTCGGCCTCAATGTCGACGGCAAGGACATCGGCCGCGCCTATTTCGTCCGCTGCTTTGCCGATGGCTGCTATGCCGAAGTCGTGCTCGAGGACGAACTGCTGAAGACCTTCCGCAGCGGCGCCAGCGCCACCTTCATCGTTTTCCAGACGCCTGAGGAAGGCATCGGCATCCCCGTCGATCTCAAGGGTTTTGCCGAAGGCTACGACGCCCTCCCCTGATCGTCTCGATTTCGGGGCTTGCTGCAACGGTAAACCGGACCTACATCGGCTGAAAGCATTCCTGCTTCAGCGGAGCATAAAGACATGAATACGGATCTCCTCACGCTTTTCGATGCCGACGAAGCGAAGATGCGCTCGCTCGTTGCCGAGGCGCTTTCGGGCGCGGACGACGGGGAGCTCTACATCGAACACGCCCAGGCGGAATCGCTGATGTTCGACAACGGGCGCCTGAAGGGCGGCAGCTTCAACACCGAGCAGGGCTTTGGCCTGCGTGCGGTTGCCGGCGAAGCGGTCGGCTATGCGCATGCGGGCGACCTCTCCGTTGCGGCCTTGAAGCGTGCAGCCGATGCAGTTGGCGCCGTCACCCGTGGCTATGCCGGCAGCTATGCAGCGGCTCCCCAGCGAACCAACAAGAAGCTCTACTCGGACGAGAACCCGATCGGTACGCCGACCTTCGAGGCGAAGGTCAAGGTGCTGCAGGATATCGACGCTTATTTACGCGGCAAGGACGACAAGGTGCGCCAGGTGACCGCATCGGTCGCCGCCAGCTGGCAGGTCGTCGACATTCTGCGCGCCGATGGTCACCGCGTTCGCGATATCCGGCCGATGACGCGCATCAATATCTCGGTCATCGTCGGTGAAGGCGAGCGCCAGGAGAGCGGCTCCTATGGCAGCGGCGGGCGTGTCGGCTTTGGCGATTTCATCGCCGAGGACAGCTGGCAGTACGGCGCCGACGAAGCGTTACGCCAGGCACTGGTGAACCTGGAGGCAATCGACGCGCCGGCCGCCACCATGGATGTCGTGCTCGGCTCCGGCTGGCCGGGGGTCATGCTGCACGAAGCCGTCGGCCACGGGCTCGAAGGCGATTTCAACCGAAAGAAGACCTCCGCCTTTGCCGGCCTGCTCGGCCAGATGGTCGCGGCACCCGGCGTGACCGTCGTCGACGACGGCACGATCGACAACCGCCGCGGCTCGATCACCATCGACGACGAAGGGACGCCTTCGGCCTACAATGTGCTGATCGAAAATGGCAAGCTTGTCGGCTACATGCAGGACCGACAGAATGCCCGTCTGATGGGCATGAAGCCAACTGGCAACGGCCGCCGTCAGGGCTATTCGCACGTTCCCATGCCTCGCATGACCAACACCTACATGCTCGGCGGCGACAAGACGCCGGAGGAAATTATCTCTTCCGTAAGGAAGGGCATCTATGCCGTCTCCTTCGGCGGCGGCCAGGTGGATATCACCTCCGGCAAGTTCGTGTTCGGCTGCACCGAGGCCTACCTGATCGAGAACGGCAAGATCGGCGCGCCGATCAAGGGCGCGATGCTGATCGGCAACGGCCCGGAGGCGATGAAGCGTGTTTCGATGGTCGGCAACGACATGAAACTCGACACCGGCATCGGCAATTGCGGCAAGGCCGGGCAATGGGTTCCCGTCGGCGTCGGCCAACCGCACCTGCGGATGGACCAGGTGACCGTGGGCGGCACGAAGGCCTAGTCGGGAACGAGGAGCGGTGGTGAGCGAAATCGAGATCAGACCGTTCGTTGCCGCCGATCTCGATGATGTTTTCTCGGTGATCCTGCCGATCCAGCGCGAGGAATTCGGCATCGCGATCACGGCCGACGACCAGCCGGATCTCGCGGTTATTTCTGATTTCTATCAGTCCGGAAAGGGTCAGTTCTGGGTCGCCGTCCGTAACGGCCAGGTTGTCGGCACGCTTGGGCTGAAGGACATCGGCAACAACCAGACGGCGTTGCGCAAGATGTTTGTCGCGGCTGATGTGCGCGGTCGCGAGCATAACGTCGCGGCACGACTTCTGGCGGAACTGGTGGGACACGCAGAAAATCAGGGGATCAAGGAGATCTTCCTTGGAACGACGGACAAATTCCTCGCCGCGCATCGGTTCTACGAAAAGAACGGATTCACGGAGGTTCCCAAGGGCGATCTTCCGCGATCATTTCCGCTGATGGCCGTGGATACCAAATTCTACCGGCGCAGGATCGGCACGGCCGAAAGCTAGCCCCGCTCTGGCTGGAACAGCCATTTGCGCTTGATCGCCGCTGCGAGATCCAGATCGTTTCTATGCGCAAAAAGCAGGATGTGGCCGAGCACATCGGCTGCTTCATCAGCGAGGTCGCGCGCCAGTTGCTCATCCGACCTGCCTTTCCGACGCCCTCTGCCGCTGACGCGGTTCCAGGCTTGGGTGAGCTCGCCGATTTCCTCCTGAAGCTTCAGGAGAAACCAGTCGGCGTCGCGCGCTATGCCATTGGCATCGGCATAGGTGCGCGAAGCGCGCTCGAATTTTTCGGCGAGATCATTCAGCATGGCGTTCTCCTTTTGTTTACAAAGGAGGACCTTGATTCTGCTGGAAAGTCCAGAAGGTTCAGCCGTGGTCAGGCAGCAGCATGCAGTCGTAGGAGCGCTGTCTCAGGGCATCGCAGGCTGCCGTGGCAGCTTCGCGGCTCTGGAATCCGACGAAGCGAGCGCGATAGATCTTGTTGGCACCATTGCCGACAGCCTCGGTAAAGGGCGACGCGGTTTTCAGGGCCGGACCACCCTCGGCCTTGGCCTGGGCAAGGAGAGCGCGAGCAGCATCATCGCTCGGTGCCGCCGAGATCTGAATCTGCCAGTCGCCGGAAGCAGACGGCGCGCCGGCGGACTTGCCGGCATTGGCTACTTCGGCAAGAGCGGACGGGCGCTCCATCGGAACCGTCGCATCGCTCAGATAGCCGAGCGCCTTTGGCGAGAGTTCATTTGTGCGCGGCGTGGTTTCGGGGACCGGCATGTCGCTGTCATCGGCGGCCGAGGCGACTTCCACCTGCTGGCGCGCATTGACGCTTGCAACCAGTTTGCCGCTGGTTGACGCACGGCCGAGATACTTGTCGAGCAGACCCGCCATCTTGGCGTCGCGGCTGCGGGCCGTGCGGCCGCCAAGCACGACACCGACGACGCGGCGGTTGCCGTCTTTTACGGCGCTGACGAGGTTGAAGCCGGACGCGTTGGTGTAACCGGTCTTGATGCCATCCATGCCCTGATAGCGGTACATCAGGTTGTTGTGGCCTCGGATCGTGCGCCCACGGAAAGTGAAGCTGGCTGTCGAGAACAGGCGATACTCGCTTGGGAAATTCCGCATGAGCGCCACGGCAAGCGTGGACATGTCGCGCGCCGTGGTGACCTGGCGTCCATCCGGGAGGCCGGACGCATTATAGAAGGCCGTACGGGTCATGCCGAGCTGCCGTGCCTTCTGCGTCATCATGCGAGCAAAATTGCTTTCCGAACCACCGAGCTTTTCGGCCATGGCAGCAGCGGCATCGTTGGCCGACTTGGTGATCATGCCGAGGATCGCGTCGCGAACCGTAACGGAATCACCAGCGCGAACGCCGAGCTTCGTCGGTGGACGCGAGGCGGCGTATTTCGACATGACGAGCGGTGTGTTCCAGCTGAGCTTGCCGCGGTTGATCGCCTCGAAAGCCATGTAGATGGTCATCATCTTCGTCAGCGAAGCGGGGTGGTTCAGGACGTCGGCATTTTCGGCGCTGAGCACCTTGCCGGTTCGGGCATCCAGAATGAGGGAGGCACTGCCTGCCATCGCCGTCAACGGCGCCATAGCGACGAGCGTCGCGGTCATAATCGCGGCCAACAGCTTCTTCATGCAATTCCCCTCGATGAACGAATAGCCGGCGCCATTCGGATTTGTCCCGTTCCGCTACAGAAGCCGCCAATGTGGCGCGACTTTGCGGCAACTGGTACCATTTTTGTCAAGTTTTATCCTTCATAGTGAAAATCCCGTAAAGAGGACACTCGAAAATCTTCATTCAGCAAGACTTAACCGCGGATTTGCTAGTTTCGCCGCTCCAGAAACCAGTGGGCAGATGAGATGACGGCGAGTGTCAAAACGCTTGCGAAGCGGATTGCGATTGCAGGCAGCCTTGAGACTGCCAATCTCCTGCGTGCAGCCGGCGTGATGCGCGGTGCCCGCGGACTTGGCGCCATCTTCACGCTCCACCATGTCCGCCCACACGAAGAGACCGCCTTCGCGCCGAATGCGCATCTGGAGATCACGCCGGAATTCCTCGATCTAGTCCTCGTTCGCCTGAAAAGGGACGGCTATCGCTTCGTGGCGCTTGACGAGATTCCCGCGCTGCTTTCGCAATCCGGCTCCAGCCAACCCTTCGCCGCTTTCACGCTCGACGACGGCTACCGCAACAATCTTGTCTACGCCCTGCCGATCTTCGAGAAACACAAGGTGCCCTTCACCGTCTTCGTCGCTAGGGGTCTTTCCGAGCGCACGCATACGATCTGGTGGGAGACGCTGGCGGCGGTTTTGCGCAAGGAAGAGAAGCTCGGCTTCGATTTCGGCCACGGCCATGAGATGCTGGACGTCGCGGTTCCACTCGCCAAGGAACGCGCCTTCGCGCGTTTCGCCAACCATCTTCATCGACATGACGAGACCGCCGCCGTCACAGCCATCGACGCGATGGCGCGAACGCACGAGATCGATCCGGACGAAATCGTTGATGATCTCGTCATGACACCGGCGGAACTCAATTTGCTTGAAGCTAGCCCGCTGGTCTCGCTCGGCGCTCATACAATCAGCCATAGGGCGATCTCGCGCCTCTCAGACCGGGAGGTTCGCGACGAGATGGAGGCTTCCCGCGACTACGTCGCAGCGATCACCGGCGCCCGACCCGGCTCCTTCGCCTACCCCTACGGTACTCGCGAGGCGGTAACGCAGAGGCAAGCCGCGATCGCACGCGAGGTCGGCTTTGACATTGCCGTGACGACGCAGCCCGGCGTCGTCACCCAGCGCTCGATCGGCAGCATCACCTATCTGCCAAGGCTCTCGATCAACGGCCTTTACCAGAAGGTGCGGTACGTTTCCGGGCTGGCCTCGGGCATCCCGTTCCAGTTCGAATCAAACAGGGCATGAGCACTCCTGCTTATGCCTGATCAGGGATACATGCGAACCTTTTTCCAATCGCCATCGGGCGAGGCTCGACGGAACTCGATGCGATCGTGAAGACGGAACTTCTGATCCTTCCAGAACTCGATCGACACCGGCCGGATCCGGAAGCCTGACCAATGCGACGGACGCGGGATCTCGCCGATTGCATAGCGGGCAGTGTATTCAGCCACGGCTTTCTCTAGCGCGAATCGGCTCTCCAGCGGCCGCGACTGCTTCGATGCCCAGGCACCGATCCGGCTGCCGCGGGCTCGCGTCTTGAAGTAAGCATCGGCTTCTTCGTCCGTTACGACTTCCACAGGCCCGCGCAGCCGAACCTGCCGGCGCAGCGTTTTCCAGTGGAAACACATGGCCGCTTTCTTCTGCCCGAGAATTTCCTGGCCTTTCTGACTCTCGAAATTCGTGTAGAAGACAAAACCGTCGTGATCGAATCCCTTAAGGAGAACCATGCGGACATTGGGAAGGCCGTCCTCATCGACCGTCGCAAGCGCTACCGCATTCGGGTCATTGATCTCGGAAGCTTCAGCTTCCTTCAGCCACTCGGCAAAAAGATCGAACGGTTCGTTTCGCTCGGTGAAGTCACCGCTTATTAACTCATTTGCCGACATATTAGCTCAAATGCCCCGGGTTTATTCGAAATTTGCCCAGCCTTTAGCTACTGGACAGGACGCAGGGTGGAAGTCATAGCAAAGTCAGATCGTCATACAAAGGGTCTGCTGCGTCGAAGCGCGACCTTCTGCATTGTCGGTACGGCGGTGCTCTCCCTCTCCGGTTGCGTCTCCAGCGGGTTGGATCTCTTCAGCAGCTCGAAGGTCGATCGGTCGGTTGCAACCGGCACCGTGCCACAGCCGGCGCCGACGAGTGACTCGATTTCCGACGAAATGACCGTCGGCAACGCCGTGACCTCAGCCGATATCCAGGGGCTGGAGGGGCGCCCCCTTCCCTGGGCCAATGCTTCGACCGGCAGCGCCGGTGTCATCGACACCATTGTCGAGAATACGGATTCCGGCCAGGTTTGCCGCCAGTTCCGCACAACGCGGCACTCCTATGTCGGCATCGCAAATTTCTACGGCAAGACCTGCCTGGTCGGCGGTGGCAACTGGCAACTCATGAGTTTCCAGCCGGAAAGCTAATTAACACCGGGAGCATGCTTAACACGCGCTCCCCCTTCTCTTCTGATGTTTAGCAAAAGGCTAACCATTCGGCGCAAAAGCGAGATGTCCGCCGCGCTGAATAAGAACTGATTAGCAACTTCTCCCGACAATCGTTCCTCATGTGCGCTCGGTTTCTTCCTGGGGATGAGCTCGGGCGCCGAATGAGAGGCTTCGGGGTGCTAGGGCAGAGGACAGGCACACCGCATCGGAACACCGGCGGTTTGGAACATGCGCGATCCTTATAAGATTTTGGGCGTCAAGCGAGACGCGGGGCAGGACGAAATCAAGGCAGCCTGGCGCAACATGGCCAAGGCAGTTCACCCTGATCACAATCAGGGTGACCCGACGGCGAGCGCCCGCTTTGCCGAAATCGGCCGTGCCTATGAAACGCTCAAAGATCCGAAGAAGCGGGTTCTGTTCGACAATGCCGCCCGCATGGCCGAAGCCAAGGCCAACGAAGGCACGATCATGCAGCAGCGCCAGGCAGCCCGTGAAGCTGCCGTGCGTGCCAAGGCAGCGCAGGCCAATGCCGAGCGCGTGATGGAAGAGCTTGCCCGCGCCGCCGCGCAAAAGGCTGCAGCCGACGTCGCAATGCAGCAGAAGACGGGCACGGCCGAGCCGCCCGAAGAAATGATCGAACGGATCTTCGGCACGCAGGCACGCGCTGCGGCCGGTGGCGGCCGCGCCCAAGGCTTTACCGCCGGTGCTGCAAAGCGGCCGGAAGCGGAGCCTGCGACCTCAGACAAACAGCCGGATGCCGGCAAGGCCGAGGCTGAACAGCAGGCTGCTGAGGACGCAGCCGCTCAGGCCTCTGCGGTCATGCAGCCGCTTAGCTTGCTGACTTCGCTCGTTCGCCGCTTTACCGGCAGCGGCGCTGCCGCGCCGGAAAAAGCGCCGGACCAATTCGTAACCAAGACCGTCACCGTCGACGAGGTCATCAAGGGCAGCTGGGTCTCCATCGACCTGGGTGAAGGCCGGGACATCGGATTTGCGCTGGCGGCTGGCACGACGGAAGGTCATCAGGTCCGTCTGAAGGGCCAGGGTCACAAGCTCGCCGGCATGCAGCGCGGCGATGCCGTTGTCAGCATCCACATTGCTACCGATGAACGGTTTACGATCAATGGCTTCGATCTGCATACGGCGTTGCCGGTAACAATCGAAAATGCCGTACTGGGAACCGAGGCGCGCTTCGAAGGCCCCAATGGTCCCATCACCGTCACGATTCCCGCTTGGTCAGGCTCCGACAAGACGATCCGACTTCAGGGTCAGGGGCTGGCGAACGCCGAGGGCGGCAGGGGCGATCTTGTCGTCGAACTGCGTATTATGTTGTGGGAAAAACCCGACGACAAAGTCACCGATCTGATGCGAATCATGAAGAACGGGCTGTTTCTGTGAAATTTTGGTGACATACGCACCCTTTGTTACGATCCCTAACAGTTGATGATTGCTGCCAATCTTGAACCGATTAGCAGCCTATGCCATAGGCAGGACCGATCAGAATTCCTTAGGGGGCAAAATATGGCTCAGGCAACAGGCCTCATGTCAGGCAAGCGCGGCGTCATCATGGGCGTTGCCAACAATCGTTCGATTGCGTGGGGTATTGCCAAGGCTATTCATGCACAGGGCGGCGAAATCGCCTTTACCTACCAAGGCGATGCGCTGAAGAAGCGCGTTGAGCCACTGGTTGCCGAGGTAAACGGCGTTCTTGCCGGACATTGCGATGTCAGCGACGAGTCGACCATCGATGCCGTCTTCGACCACGTCGAAAAGCTGTGGGGCAGGATTGACTTCATCGTTCACGCGATCGGCTTTTCCGACAAGGACGAACTGACCGGTCGCTATGTCGATACCTCGGCTGACAACTTCGCCAAGACGATGCAGATCTCCGTCTATTCGTTCACCTCGGTCGCGCGTCGCGCCGAGAAGCTGATGACGGACGGCGGCTCGATGCTAACGCTCACCTATTACGGCGCCGAGAAGGTTATGCCGAACTACAACGTCATGGGCGTTGCCAAGGCGGCACTCGAAGCCAGCGTCAAGTATCTGGCGGTCGACCTCGGACCGAAGAACATTCGCGTCAATGCCGTTTCCGCCGGGCCGATCAAGACGCTTGCGGCGTCCGGCATCGGTGACTTCCGCTACATCCTGAAGTGGAACGAATACAATGCGCCGCTGCGTCGCACCGTGACGATCGAAGAAGTCGGCGATGTCGGCCTGTATCTGCTTTCCGATCTCTCGCGCTCGGTCACCGGCGAAGTCCACCACGCCGACAGCGGCTATCACGTCATCGGCATGAAGGCGGTAGACGCGCCGGACATTTCCGTCATAAAGGACTGATCGCGCTCCCTTTGCTGCGTCGTGCTCGCGACCCCTTTCTTCGCGACAGCGATTGAGGGGTTGCGCGCCCTAAACGGAGCCGATCATTGCTTATCTACGTCGTCAGACACGGCCAGACAGACTGGAACGCGGAACGTCGCCTGCAGGGGCAGAAGGACATTCCGCTCAATGCCGTCGGCAGAGCGCAAGCGTGGCAGAACGGTACCGATCTAGCAGAAATCCTCCAAGTCGAGGCAATCCCCTTCGATTTCGTAGCAAGCCCGCTGGCGCGCACCCGCGCCACCATGGAGATCATGCGCGAAGCAATGGGTCTTGCATCGAAAGATTATCGGACCGACGAGCGCCTCGTCGAGGTTTCCTTTGGCGATTGGGAAGGATTCACGATCAAGGAATTAAAGGCCACGGCCCGTGACCGCGTCACCGAGCGCAATCTCAACAAATGGGATTTCATTCCGCCGGGAGACGACGCGGAAAGCTACGAAATCATGTCCTGGCGCGTTGCATCCTGGCTGAATTCCGTCGACAAACCAACGGTTTGCGTGACCCACGGCGGCGTCATACGCAGTCTCTTCAGGACGATTGCCGCATTGCCCAAGGAAGAGGCTGCCGAAGGTGAAATTCCACAGGACCGCATCCTGAAGATCGATCGGGAGAACGGGTTGATCGGCTGGATCTAGGTCCGCCTACTGAACGATGTCGAGATCGTTGATGACGCGTTTGCCATCGACCTCAGTGTAGAAGACGATAACCTTCACGCCCGCTTTCAGCCCCTCGAAATTGAACTCCTCCGGTGCCTGATAGGTTTTTCCGTCATCCAGCGTGAGGCTGAGATTGGTCATATCGACCTTCTTGATCGTCGCCTCGACATCCGCGCTTTCTGCAAATCCGCTGATCGGCGACAAAAAACTGGCTGTGGCCAAAAGCGTAGCTACTACGAAGCGCATGGCGGCATTCCCTCGAAAACGCGACTCGATAATCCGACGGCGCACAGATAACCTCCCGAATATGGCGAAATTTGCCCTGAAGAATGACCCATCGCGCCAAATTGGTGAATAGTATTTTAACAATAACCGCATGCGTCCGTTAATCGCATTTCCAGTACGTTTCCACGCCCGGCAAAGAGCATCTGCGGGCAATCGTAAATTAACCGCTTCTATCTAAAGTCGTCCACGAACATGGGAGACTGGGTTTTGCTATTCCGCCTCAAAGGCAGCAATACATTGCGGCGCGTCTTCAGGAATACCCGTATCGCCTTCCTGGTTTCCAGCCTCGTTGCTATTGTTGTCGTCGTCGTCGGCTTCGGACTAGACCGCGCCAATACTGCCGCTCATCTGCGCGAACTGACGATGCGGACAGAAAACGAAGTAAGTTTGATACGCGCGCGGATGACCGCGCAGATCAACATGGACATCACGGTCGTTCGCGACCTCGCCAACATGGTGGCGGTCAATTCCAGCGTAAACGCCGATGAGATGGAGCGGCAGATCAACTGGCTGCTCATCCAGAACCCCCACTTCCTGACTATTGCCGTCGCACCGGATTTCATCGTCAGCGCCGTCTATCCGCCACAGGCCGGCAAAGGCCGAATCGGGAAAGATGTCCGCGACGTTCTCGCTGCGCGTCAGTCGGTGATGCGCACCGCCGGTACGCAGCAGGCGCGCTTCTCTGGCCCGATCACGGCGGCCGACGGCACGGAAGCCTTCGCGATCTTCTTTCCTGTCTTCGTGAAGGAGAATGGGCAACGCCGGGTCTGGGGCGCGGTCGAGGTTATGATCGACGCAGACATGTTCTATCAGAACACCGGCTTGCAGCCAGCGCGCAACAGCGAGAATCAGGAGAAGTATCCGCACCTCGATCACCTCTCGATCTCGGTACGCGACCTCGCTATGGCGGACTCGGCCACGCCCTTCTTCGGTGCGCAGGATCTGCACGACAAGCAACCGATAACGCGAAAGATCGCCTTTGCCGGTGGGCGCTGGCAGATCGCGGCAGTCCCGAAGACCGGCTGGAATGCGGTTCCCGACAACCAGTCAACGCTTCGCCTGATCATCGCGGCCGCCGCCTGCATCACGATCATTCCGGTCTTCTTTGCGACCCTGCTACTTGGCGAGCGCAACCGCAATATCGAGCAGCTCAAGGTGCGCGAGGCTGCGCTGCTGAAGCTGTCGCAACGCCTCGATCTGGCATTGGAATCGTCGAACATCGGCATATGGGAGCTGCATGATCACGGGCATACGCTGTTCTGGGATGCCCGCGCCGCAGCGCTCCACGGCAAACCCGCAGAAGACGGGAGCCATTCGCTGGAAGACTGGCTTGCTGCGATCGTTCCCGAAGACCGGCATATCGCGGAAGTCCACTTCTTCAATTACAACGTCGCCGGTTCCGCCTATGAAACACAATACCGTGTCGTGGCCGAGGACGGCACTGTCCGACACCTGCGCTCCATCGGCTCCTTCTATACGGATGCGGCCGGCGACGACAAAACCATCGGCATCGTCTGGGACGTCACCGCCGACGCGGAAGCGGCCGAGACCCTGCGCAAGGCAAAGGATGTCAGCGACATCAAGAATGCCGAACTGGAGATGGCGCTGGACGAACTGTCACGGCGCGAGGCCGAACTTTCCGAGCTCTCCGGCAAGCTCGACCTGGCACTCGACTCGTATCAATGCGGCATCTGGGAAGCGACGCTCGGCGATGAGGGTTCCATTTGGGACGATCGGATGCACGAGCTTTATGGGCTGAAGCCAAGGGCCGGCTTTATGACCGAACCGGTCTGGCTGTCCTGCATTTTGCCCGAAGACCGAGACCTTGCGCTCGAGAGCGCTCGTCATTTCAAGCAACTCGGTGACACTCATACCCTGATCTGTCGGGTTCCGACCGAGGACGGTTTGATGCGTTACGTACGCTCGACCGGAAAGGTTCACCAGACCCCGAGCGGTCACATGAAGATCATCGGCGTTGCTTTCGATATCACCGAAGATGCGCTGATGACGGCCCAACTCAAGGCGGCCAAGGACGAGGCGATCGCCAAGAACATCGAGCTCGAGATTGCCAAGAACCGCATCGAACACAACTCGCTGCACGACCCGCTAACGGCTCTCGCCAACCGCCGCCAACTTGACATCGCCCTTGAAAGGCTGACGCTTGACGGCTGCAGCGAACGGCAGAAGTTCGCCATCCTCCACATCGACCTGGACAGGTTCAAGGAGATCAACGACACGCTCGGCCACGCCGCCGGCGATGCGATGCTGATCCATGCGTCGCAGGTGTTGTCGCGAAATCTGCGCGGCGATGACCTCGTCGCGCGCATCGGCGGCGACGAGTTCGTGATCCTGGCCCTCAATGCCAGTGATGGCGATATGTCCGCGCTTGCCGGCCGGATCATCGAACAAATGCGCCAGCCGATCGACTTCGAAGGGTTCGCCTGCCGTTGCGGTGTCTCCATCGGCATTGCACTCGCCAACGGCGTGCGCGTCGATGCGCGCAAGGTGCTGATCAACGCCGACATCGCCCTTTACCGCGCCAAGAGCCAGGGGCGGAATCGCTACGAATTCTTCAACCACAACCTCCAGGCTGACATCATCAACAACAAGCGCCTGGCCGACGAGATCCTCACGGGTATCGAGAACGGCGAATTTACCGCCTGGTATCAGCCGCAGTTCTCAGCGCGCACGATGAAACTGACCGGCATCGAAGCCCTGGTTCGCTGGCATCATCCGTCCCGGGGACTTTTGACCCCGGACAAATTCCTGAAGATCGCCGACGAGATCAATGTGGTCCAAACCCTTGACCGTATCGTTCTCGACACCGCGCTGAAGGATAAGATGCGCTGGACAGCAAAGGGCATCTACGTTCCGAAGATCTCGGTCAACGTTTCGGCGCGACGGCTGCATGACGAGACACTGGCAGAGACACTGAGCGGCCTGCAGATTCGGCCCGGTGAACTGTCCTTCGAATTGGTCGAGTCGATCTTTCTCGACGAAAGCGAGGATGTGGCTGCCCATAACCTCGAGCGGATCAAGGCACTTGGGATCGACATCGAGATCGACGATTTTGGAACCGGACACACATCGATCGTCAGCCTCCTCAAGCTGAAGCCGAAGCGGCTCAAGATCGACCGGCAGTTGGTCCAGCCGATCATGAATTCGCCGCAGGAGCGCGCCCTTGTCAGCTCGATCATCGAGATCGCCCGCTCGCTCGGTGTCGAGACGGTAGCAGAAGGCGTCGAAACGACGGCTCACGCCACTCTCCTCAACGAACTCGGCTGCGACCTCCTGCAGGGCTACGCATTCTCCCGCCCGCTGTCCTTCGAGGACTTCACGCTTATGGCGATCGAAAGTTCCTGGCGCATCGCGTCCTGAAAACCATCGTTTACAATCTGCGGAAACACCATTTCCTTTCGTTGACGGTTTCGAGCAAAGAAAGGCTTTTGTCGCCGCGGCTTTTTGGCCTATGAGTGTCGCGCATTTTTCAGATGAACGACGCTGCCGGTGACGACCGGGTGGCGCGATCCGGTCGGAACACATGTCGCATAACACATTCGGTCATCTTTTCCGCGTAACCACCTGGGGCGAGAGCCACGGACCGGCGCTCGGCTGCGTCGTTGACGGCTGCCCTCCCGGCCTGCGCTTCAAGCTCGAGGACATTCAGGCCTGGCTCGACAAGCGAAAACCCGGCCAGTCGCGCTTTGTGACGCAGCGGCGCGAGGCCGATCTGGTCAAGGTGCTGTCCGGCGTGATGCTGGATGCCGACGGCGAGACGATGATTACGACCGGCACGCCGATCTCGATGATGATAGAGAATACCGACCAGCGCTCCAAGGATTACGGCGAAATCGCGCGGCAGTACCGGCCGGGCCATGCCGACTACACCTACGATGTAAAGTACGGCATCCGCGACTACCGCGGCGGCGGCCGTTCATCAGCCCGCGAAACGGCTGCACGTGTGGCAGCTGGCGGCATTGCCCGTCTTGTCGCGCCCGGCGTCAAGGTACGTGGCGCGCTGGTACAGATCGGCAAGCACAAGATCAATCGCCAGAACTGGGATTGGGATCAGGTCGACCAGAATCCGTTCTTTGCACCCGATGCAAAGATCGTTCCGGTCTGGGAAGACTATCTCCACGGCATTCGCAAGAACGGCTCCTCGATCGGCGCCGTTGTCGAGGTCGTGGCCGAAGGCGTACCGGCAGGTCTGGGTGCACCGATCTATGGCAAGCTCGACCAGGACATCGCCTCGCTGCTGATGTCGATCAACGCCGTCAAGGGCGTCGAAATCGGCAACGGCTTCGAAGCCGCCGAGATCACCGGCGAGGAAAACGCCGATGAGATGCGCATGGGCAATGACGGTAAGCCGTTGTTTCTGTCGAACAAGGCCGGCGGCATCCTCGGCGGCATCTCCACAGGCCAGCCTGTCATCGCGCGTTTCGCCATCAAGCCGACCTCATCGATCCTGACCGAACGCCAATCGATCGATGCCGACGGCAAAAATGTCGATGTTCGCACCAAGGGGCGGCACGATCCATGCGTCGGCATCCGCGCCGTGCCGATCGGCGAGGCGATGGTCGCCTGCGCCCTTGCCGACCACTATCTGCGTGACCGTGGCCAGACCGGCCGGCTGAAATAGGAACACTGACATGCCTTACGATCAGAAGCGCGTCGTCGATGCGATCCGAGCCTTCGAGGCCGGCGAAATCGTCGTGGTGATGGATGACAACGACCGCGAGAACGAAGGCGACCTGATCGTTGCGGCTGTCCACTGCACCGCGGAGAAGATGGCCTTCATCGTTCGCCATACCTCCGGCATCGTCTGCACGCCGATGCCGAAGGAAGAAGCCCGCCGGCTCAACCTTAATGCGATGGTTGCTGAAAACGACTCGGCTCACACGACGGCCTTCACCGTTTCGGTCGATTTCAAGCACGGCACGACGACGGGCATTTCCGCCGATGACCGGACGCTGACCGTTCGCAACCTGGCCAACCCTAATGTCGGCGCCAGCGACTTTGTGCGTCCGGGCCACATCTTTCCACTTGTCGCGCGCGAAGGCGGCGTGCTCATGCGCTCGGGCCACACCGAAGCCGCCGTCGATCTCTGCAAGCTTGCCGGGCTTCCGCCGATTGGCGTGATCTGCGAGCTCGTCAATGATGACGGCACTGTCACGCGCGGACCGCAGGTGGTCGAATTCGCGGAGACGAACGGCTTGAAGCTCGTGTCGGTGGCCGATCTAATTGCCTATCGCCAACGCAAGGAAACACTGATCGAACTCGGTCAGAGTTTCGATATCGAAACGCCCTTCGGCAAGGCCAAGGCACATACCTATTCGCTTCCCTGGGATACGATGCAGCACCTCGCCGTCGTTTTCGGCGACATTCGCGACGGCATCGACATTCCGGTGCGTCTGCATCCGGAGAACGTCGCCGAGGACCTTTTCGGCAAGCGCCGCCCAGTCGACCATTACATGAAGAAGATCGCCGACGAAGGCCGTGGGATCATCGTCTATCTGCGCGAAGGATCTGTCGGCGTCGGTCATTCCGATAGCGGCCGCAAGTCGCGCAGCCAGGGCCGGGAAGCACATGTCGAGGCAAAGATCCGTGACAGCGAATGGCTGGAAATCGGTCTCGGCGCGCAGATCCTCAAGGACCTCGGCGTATCCTCGATCCGGCTGCTGACCAGCCGCGAGCGCCACTATGTCGGCCTCGAAGGCTTCGGCATCAAGATCAGCAAGACCGAGATCTATTAAGCGCGCCAACCGTCGAGATAAGTGATCTTCTCGAGACCGGAGAAGCGCGCGAGGCGCTGCAGCTCTGCGTCGAGCCGGTCCAACCGCCCGGTCGATGCGCGCACTCCAGGCTCCAGCCATAGACGCTTGACGTCAAGGCTTGCGTTCTTGCGGTCGGCTTTCATGTCGATGCGCCCGATCAGCTTGTCGCCTTCAAGGAGCGGAAAGACGTAATAGCCGTATTCGCGCTTCGGCTCGGGCACAAAAACCTCGATGCGATAGAAGAAGCCGAAGAGGCGTTCGGTGCGATTGCGGTCGCGGATCATCGGATCGAAAGGGCTGAGCACGCGAACCCGCGGCGGGGCCTCTGGAAAGTCCGAAAGGCTCGCGAGCAAATCGGGGAACGCCCAGGACGCCCGCGGCTTGCCGCCGAGCGCCGGTTCGATCAGTACCTCGGCGAGGTCGCCGCGATGCGTGTTCACCCAGGCTTTCGCTTCGTCGGGCGATAACAAATCCCAGAAAGCAGCGATCTCGCCGTGCGTGGCAAAGCCCAGTCGCGTCAGCGCGCTGCGGCAGGCCCAGTCGACAAATTCTTCGTGGCTGACCTCGGGTTCATGAAATTCGACAGGAATGACGCGTTCGACGAGATCATAGATCTTCTGGAAATTGGAGCGTCCGGCGATGGCGAACTTGCCGGTTCGCCAGAAATATTCCAGCGCCGTCTTGTTCGGATGCCAGTTCCACCAGCCGCCGGAGGCGTGCCCATCGGCCTTGATCTCGCGGGCCATGATCGCGCCGTCACGAAGGACCCGCTCATACGTCTCATCGAAGGCGTGCTCGAAGCCCTCCCCTCGCCATTTACGCCAACGCTCGATAATCACCTCTTCCTCGTGGCGGAACTTGTGCTTCCAGTAGCGGAAGAAGGCGCTCGGCAGGATCGAGGCATCATGCGTCCAGTGTTCGAAAAGCGAGCCCTCCTTCTCAAGCAGCGCCGTCAGGTGCTCGCGCTTGTAGGTCTGGTTGCGGGAAAACAGGATCTGGTGGTGCGCCCGCTCCACCGTCTGGATGCTGTCGACCTGGACAAAGCCGAGATCGTGGATGAGCTGCAGCAGTCCGGCCTTCGTCAGCGCCTTGTTCGGCGGCGCGCTCAGACCCTGCTTGGCGAGAAATATGCGGCGGGCATCGGAATTCAAAATGAGATTCGTCATGTGCGCATCATAGGACGGAAAATGTTCCTAGCCACCCGGTAAGTTTGCGCGAGCAGTCAGGTAAGAGCAAGCGGCATTCATTGCGAGATTTTGAGCTTTCAAAGCGCGAAATTCATTATAGAACGGCCTCTTCATTCACGAGGGACCAAGTGGATATCCGTTTCGAAGGCGCAGGGGTCAACTATGGTGCGCGCGTCGCCCTGGCACCGGTGACGCTCCAGCTCACAGAAAAGCGCGTCGGCATCATCGGCCTGAACGGCTCGGGCAAGACGACCTTTGCGCGTCTGATCAACGGCCTGACCAAGCCGAGTGTCGGACGCGTCGTCGTCAACGGCCGTGACACAGCCAACGCGATGGCGGTCCTTACCGATGTCGGCTTCATCTTCCAGTCCCCGCAAAACCAGATCATCCTGCCTATCGTGCGTGACGACATTGCCTTCGGACTGAAGAGCCGCGGCTACAAGCCGGCAGAAATCACCGCGAAGGTGGAGGCAGTCCTAGAGCGCTTTGGCGCCGCCCATCTCGCCGACCGCCGGGCCCACGAGCTTTCCGGCGGGGAGCTTCAACTTGCGGCACTGTGCTCGGTGCTGGCCACCGGACCCGACATTCTTATCCTGGATGAGCCGACCAACCAGCTGGACCTCAAGAACCGCGCCCTCGTGCAAAAACTGGTTGAAAGCCTTCCTGAAAGCGCAATCGTCATCAGTCACGATCTGGAATTGGTTGCGGATTACGAGCGCGTGCTGGTTTTCCATGAGGGCAGCCTTGTTGCCGACACAGCTGCCGCAGAAGCGATCCGCCGCTACAAGGAGATCGCCAGCTGATGAAGTCGCTCTTCGTCGAAGGCAATAGCGCCATGCACCGCATGTCGGCTCGCGCCAAGCTGCTTGCGCTCGCCACTCTCGGCGTCATGCTGTTCGTTTCGGCGAACCTTCTGCTGCTTGCTATAGCCGTCGTCGTAGCGGCCACGATCTACTTCAGCATCGGCCTCCCGGCGCGGTCAGCGCTTGCGCGGCTAAAGCCGATATTCCTGACCATCCTCGTCGTTGCGCTGTTCAGTCTTGCCTTCAATCCCTGGCATGTTGCGGTCGTCGCATTGCTGCGGCTGACCGCCTTGATGCTGTTTGCCGCCACGGTCACGGCGACGACGACGATCGCGCAATTCATCGATGAGATTACGCAGCTCGCTCGACCATTAGAGAGCATCGGCGTGGTGCAGGCCGACGACGTCGGGCTCGCTGTCGGGCTCGTCGTCCGCTTTGTTCCAGAGATTCTTGGCCGTTACCAGGCTATCCGCGAAGCGCACGCCGCGCGCGGCCTCAAGGTAAGGCCGACAACAGTGCTCGTACCGCTGATCATCCTGACACTGAGGGATGCGGATAACATTGCCGCGGCGATTGACGCGCGCGGCGTTCGGCGGCATGTCAATTTGAGAACTCGCTAACAGGAGCCCTGCATGAACACCCGCGACCTCGTTCTCTCCGCCCTCTTTGCGGCAATCATCGTCGCGCTCGGCATTCTTCCGCCGATCACACTCGGCTTCATTCCGGTGCCGATCACGGCGCAATCGCTCGGCGTGATGATGGCAGGCGTCGTACTCGGCGCACGCCGCGGCACGATCGCTGTCCTGATCGTGCTGGTGCTTGTCGCGATCGGCCTTCCGGTCCTGTCCGGCGGCCGCGGCGGGCTTGCCGCCTTCGCCGCACCGACCACCGGCTACCTCATCGGCTGGGTGTTTGCCGCTTTCGTCACCGGCTATCTCAGCGAGCGGCTGGTCAAGTCCGAGCAGTCAGCGCTGGTGCAAACAGTCGGCTTTTTCTTTGCGGCGATGATCGGCGGAATCGTGGTTCTCTACGCCTTCGGCATCGTCTATTTGGCCGTCGCCGCCCAGCTTGGCCTCTCCAAGGCCTTCCTTGGCTCGATGGCGTTTATCCCGGGTGATGTCATCAAGGCGTTTGTCGCAGCACTCGTGGGCCGCGCAGTGATGGTCGGCTATCCGCTGCTGCCGGTGCGCAGCTAGTCGACAAAGCCATAAAGCCAGTCGCGCGTGTCTTCGGGAAGCGGGACTGGCGAACGATCTTCGCGCGAGCGCGCCTGCAAGATGATCTCGACCTCGGCAGAGCGCTCATCGCCAATGTCGGCCGCAATAATGAAGCCAACCGAACGCACGCCGATCT
Organism: Rhizobium favelukesii; assembly: GCF_000577275.2. Taxonomy (NCBI): domain Bacteria; kingdom Pseudomonadati; phylum Pseudomonadota; class Alphaproteobacteria; order Hyphomicrobiales; family Rhizobiaceae; genus Rhizobium; species Rhizobium favelukesii. The sequence goes on along the minus strand of NZ_HG916852.1, from coordinate 1,018,949 downwards.
TGTCGACCGACGCAGTGAACACCACTCTCTCATCATAATGCAGCGGCCGATGCAGGATGCAGGTCAGCTTGCTGGCGATATAAAGCGGCTCATCCTCGAGCTGCGGCCTCGACGACCAGAAGGTTGCCAGCACGGACTCGGCATAGGAAATATAGGAACCCAAAAATACCTGGCCGTTCATGTCGACGTCGCGGAACGGCACATTCATTTCAACGGTGCGCGTGACCTCGTTCATTGATCTTTCTGCCAATTTTCCCCTCTCCAGACACTAGCGGCGAGGTCGACCGAAGTAAACGGCGGACTGACGCGGTGGCAGCGGCGCCCGCTTGTTGAAATCGCAGCGTCGAGCCCCATCTGCTGTGGATCATGACGGGACGGAACGATAGAGTGATCCCATGAGCACCCGCCTTTACGAGCACCCGATCTTCCTGGAACACGTAACGCCCGCCGGCCATCCCGAACGGTCCGACCGTCTGCGGGCGATCAACGTGGCTCTGGAGCATCCGAATTTCGCATCGCTCGACCGCAAGCGTGCGCCGCAGGCCGCAGAGGAGGCCGTTCTGCTCGCCCATCCGGAAGAGCACCTGCTTTCGGTCATGCGCCAGGTGCCGCAAGAGGATGGCGAGATCAATCAGCTCGAAGCCGACACCTATGCGAGCCAGAAAAGTCTGGAAGCGGCGCTGACGGCAATCGGCGGCGCCATGGCCGCTGTCGACGACGTCTTCACCGGCAAGGCGGACAACGTCTTCGTCGCCTCGCGTCCGCCCGGCCACCATGCCGAAAAATCGACGGCGATGGGGTTCTGCTTCTTCAACAATGCCGCCATTGCCGCCCGTCATGCGCAGAAGGCGCACGGCGCTGAACGCGTGGCGATCGTCGACTGGGACGTGCATCACGGCAACGGCACCCAGGACATCTTCTGGGACGATCCCTCGGTGCTGTTCTGCTCGACGCACCAGATGCCGCTTTATCCCGGCAGCGGGGCGAAGGATGAAAGCGGCAAGCACGGGACGATTGTCAACGCGCCATTGTCTCCGAATGTCGGTAGCGATCATTTCCGCGAAGCATTCAAATCGCGCGTGCTGCCGGCGCTGTTCGATTTCCGGCCGGACTTGATCATCATCTCCGCCGGCTTCGACGCGCATCACCGCGATCCGCTGGCGCAGATCAATCTGGTCGGCGAGGATTTCGACTGGGCGACCGGGCGCTTGCTCGAGGTGGCCGACAAAAGTGCCGCGAACCGGGTCGTCAGCCTGCTGGAAGGCGGCTATGATCTCGAAGGCCTCGCCGAATCGGCCGGGTTGCACATTCTTAGAATGATGAAGGGTTGAGTATGACTGACAGCGCCAAGCCGGAGGTTTCCGGTCTTTCCTTCGAGACGGCGGTTGCCGAACTCGAAAGCATCGTGGCCCGGCTGGAACGCGGCGACGTGGCGCTGGACGAATCCATCGAGATCTACGAGCGCGGCGAAGCGCTGAAGAAGCATTGCGAAACGCTGCTCTCGGCCGCCGAAAACCGCATCGAAAAGATCCGCCTTGACCGCGCCGGCAAGCCACAAGGCGTCGAGCCGCTGGACGGGGCGTAAGCCATCGTCAGCACGACCATCATCCTGAAGAACAGAGCGTCGCCCTTCGGGCCACAAGTTTTCCTAGTCCGCCATCCGCAATGGGTCTAGCGTAGACGCAACGCTCATCGGAGATCTGCGATGTCCTTCTTCCCCGGTAAAGACCCCCTGCCCGGCGACGCCTTCGGCTGCGACGCGATCGAGAACCTCATCATCCCGCGCACCAGCGATATCGGCGGTTTCGAGGTGCGGCGCGCGCTGCCGACGCGACAGCGGCGGCTCGTCGGGCCGTTCATTTTCTTCGACCGCATGGGGCCGGCGATCCTCAAGCCGAACGAGGCACTGGATGTGCGGCCGCATCCGCATATCGGGCTTTCGACGGTCACCTATCTCTTCGACGGCGAGATCCGGCACCTGGACAGCCTCGGCACCGAGAAGGTCATTCGTCCCGGCGACATCAACCTGATGACGGCAGGACGCGGCATCGTGCATTCCGAGCGCACGCCCGACAACCTGCGGGGCCATCCGCTGTTGATGTCCGGCTTGCAGACCTGGCTCGCGCTGCCCGACGACAAGGAGGAGATCGATCCCTCCTTTGCGCACACTGAAAAGAGCGACATGCCCGTGATCGACGAACGCGGCGTGCGCGGGCGTGTCGTCATCGGAACGTTCGAGGGAATGTCCTCCCCGGTGAAGGTGTTGTCGGACACGCTCTATGCCGATATCAGTCTCGAGGCAGGAGTGACGTTTCCCTTCGCTGCGGGACACGAGGAGCGGGCGGCCTACGTGCTGTCCGGCGAAGTCGTGATATCAGGCGACACATTTGCCGCCGATCAGCTGCTCGTCTTCCGGCCCGGCGATGCCATCACGCTCGAAGCCGGCAGCCAGGGCTGTCATCTCATGCTGTTTGGCGGAGCCGCGCTGAACTCGAAGCGCTACATCTGGTGGAACTTCGTTTCGTCCTCGAAAGAGCGCATTGAAAAGGCAAAAGAGGAATGGCGGACCGGCAGGTTCGACATCGTTCCGGGGGATGAAGAAGAATTCATACCTTTGCCGGAAGGCTGATCTCCTTTAGAAAGGAGTTTCCGCCGTTCTTGAAATCGACTTTTTTCACCGCAATTTATGGCTTAAAGGCATCCTGCCCAAGAATGACAAGAAAGAGCGCCCACCCGTGACACAACCGCCGAAGACGCCGCTGCTGGACAAGGTTGCCTATCCAGCCGACCTCCGAAAGCTGGAGGATCGCGACCTGCCGCAGCTTGCGCGCGAGGTCCGGGACGAAATGATCGATGCGGTGTCGCGCACCGGCGGCCATCTTGGCGCCGGCCTTGGGGTGGTTGAACTCACGATCGCGATCCACAGCGTCTTCAATACGCCGGAAGATCGGCTGATCTTCGATGTCGGGCACCAGTGCTATCCGCACAAGATTCTTACCGGCCGCCGCGATCGCATTCGCACGTTGCGTCAGGAGGGCGGCCTTTCCGGTTTCACGCGCCGCGCGGAAAGCGAATACGATCCGTTTGGGGCCGCTCATTCTTCCACCTCGATTTCCGCCGGCCTCGGCATGGCGGTTGCCTCCGAGCTCGACAAGACGGACCGCCGCGTGATCGCCGTGATCGGCGACGGCGCGATGTCGGCCGGGATGGCCTACGAGGCGTTGAACAATGCCGGCGCGCTCGACGCCCGGCTGATCGTCATCCTCAACGACAACGACATGTCGATCGCGCCGCCGACCGGTGCGATGAGCGCCTATCTTGCACGCCTTGCCTCCGGCCGCACCTATATGGGTTTCCGCGATTTCGGCAAGAAACTGACAGCCTACCTCGGCAAGAATGTCGATCGCGCCATCACCCGCGCCGTCGAGCATGCCCGCGGCTATGTAACCGGCGGCACCATGTTCGAGGAGATGGGCTTCTATCATATCGGCCCGATCGACGGTCACTCCTTCGAGCACCTGCTGCCTGTGCTGCGCAATGTGCGCGACCATGCGGAAGGCCCGGTTCTGATCCATGTCGTGACGCAGAAGGGCAAGGGCTACGCGCCGGCGGAAGCCGCTGCCGACAAATATCACGGCGTCAACAAGTTCGACGTCATCACCGGTACGCAGGCGAAGGTGAAGCCGAACGCACCGAGCTACACGAGCGTTTTCGCCGAGACCCTGGTGCAGGAAGCAGAGCTCGACGACAAGATCGTCGGCATCACCGCCGCCATGCCGAACGGCACCGGGCTCGACAAGCTCGCAAGCGTCTTCCCGTCCCGTTGCTTCGATGTCGGGATTGCCGAGCAACATGCGGTGACCTTTGCGGCTGGCCTCGCCGCTGAAGGCTTCAAGCCGTTTGCCGCTCTCTATTCCACCTTCCTGCAGCGCGCATACGACCAGGTCGTGCACGACGTTGCGATCCAGGGTCTGCCGGTTCGCTTCCCGATCGATCGCGCTGGCTTCGTCGGCGCCGATGGGCCGACCCATGCCGGATCCTTTGACACGACCTTCCTTGCCACCCTGCCCGGCTTTGTGGTCATGGCGGCGGCAGACGAAGCCGAACTGAAACATATGGTGCGAACCGCAGCCGCCTATGATGCAGGTCCGATCTCGTTCCGCTACCCACGCGGCGAAGGCGTCGGCGTCGAGATGCCGGTACGTGGCGAGATCCTGCAGATCGGCAAGGGCCGCGTCGTCAAGGAAGGCGCGAAGGTGGCGCTGCTTTCCTTCGGCACCCGCCTTGCCGACTGTCTGCTTGCGGCAGAGGATCTGGATGCCGCCGGCCTTTCGACGACGGTTGCCGATGCGCGCTTTGCCAAACCGCTGGATCACGAACTGATCCGCCAGCTTGCCCGCCACCACGAAATCCTGATCACCGTCGAGGAAGGTGCAGTCGGCGGCTTCGGCAGCCAGGTCATGCAGTTCCTGGCGATGGACGGTCTCCTCGACAACGGCCTGAAGATCCGATCGCTTGTCATGCCCGACGTATGGATGGAACAGGCAAAGCCGGAAGTGATGAACGCCCACGCGGGGCTGGATCGTGCGGGGATCGTTTCGACGGTCTTCAAGGCGCTTGGCCGCGGCCTGGCTGTCGGCGTCGCAGGCTAAATTCCTGCATCTTTGTTGGCGTGAAGTGGCGGCCGGCTAGATGGTGAGCGTGTCGCGGGGTGTGTCTTACACCCAATTGGAAAGGGCGACCCGATTGGACCGCCCTTTCTTATTCGTTCAATGATGAGCCCGTGTCTCAGAACTCGGTCCAGTCTTCCTTGACGGCTGCGGCGGTTGCCGCCTGGCCCCCGAAGGCGCTGGCGACACGATTGTTCAAGGCGCGGGCCGGAGAGGCGACCGGACGCGATGCCGGGCGGGCCGAAGCTGCGCGGGGGGTTGCGGCGACGACATTGTTGCCGAGATTGAACTGCCGCAGCAGATCGTCGAGCGCGCCGGCCTCCTGAGCGAGCGAATGGCTGGCCGCCGTCTGCTCCTCGACCATCGCAGCATTCTGCTGCGTGCCCTGATCCATGTTATTGACCGCAGTGTTGATCTCCTGCAGACCGATCGACTGTTCGCGGGTCGCGGTGACGATGGCGCCGACGTGCTTGTTGATTTCCTGGACGGCGCCGACGATCTCGGCCAGCGCCTTGCCGGTTTCATCGACCAGCGAGACGCCGGCATTGACCTGCGTGCCCGACGTGTTGATCAGCGCCTTGATCTCCTTGGCCGCATTTGCCGAGCGCTGCGCCAGTTCGCGTACTTCCTGCGCGACGACGGCAAAGCCCTTACCCGCCTCACCGGCACGTGCCGCTTCGACCCCTGCATTCAGCGCCAAGAGGTTAGTCTGGAAGGCAATGTCGTCGATCACGCCGATGATATTGCTGATCTCACCGGAGGACTTTTCGATCTCCTGCATCGCAGAGACGGCCTTGCGGACGACATCACCGGACTTCTCGGCGCCGAGACGCGTGCGCTCGACCAGCTGGCCGACATCCTCGGCCCGCTTGGCGGAGTCGCGAACGGTGGTTGTGACCTCTTCGAGGGCTGCTGCAGTTTCCTCGACGGCGGCCGCCTGCTGCTCGGTCCGACGGGCGAGATCGTCGGCAGCCGAGCGGATTTCGCCAGCGCCGGCATTGATCGCGGAAGCATTGCGGCCGACGGATTGAAGAGCACCCTGCAGCTTCTCGACGGCGTTGTTGAAGTCGCTGCGCAGGCGATCGAATTGCGATGCGAAGGGCGTCGTGATGCGAACGGCGACGTTGCCGTTGGCGAGATCCGACAGACCGCCTGCGAGGCCTTCGATGGCAAAGCGAAGTTCTGTTTCCTCGCGGGCCTTCTGTTCGTCGCCCGCCTGACGCTGATGCTCGGCGTCGCTACGCATGCGGTCTGTTTCGTCGGAGAGGCGAAGCTTCTCGATTGCCGCATCCTTGAAAACGAGAACCGACTGGGCCATGCGGCCGACTTCGTCCTGCCGGTGCAGGGCCGGGACGTCGATGTTGTTCTCACCGCCGGCAAGGCGTCCCATCGCCGAGGTCATGCCGACGATCGGGCGGACGATGCTGCGCGACAGCATCCAGGCAAGAAGGACGGCGGCAAAAGCGGCTGCGATGCCGCCGGTCAGCAGCGTGGCACGGAGATCGCTGCTGGCATCTGCCTGCAGAGCCGCAAGCGCGTTCGACTCGTCGCGCGCGGCAGCCTTGATCTTGGCGGACGCCTGACGGAACCCGTCGAGCTGGCCCTTTGTTTGGTTGACGCCGATCTTGACGATCTGGTCGATCGGCATGTCGGTTTCCTTGCGAGCCTTGGACTGCGGTTCGGCAAGCTCGTGGAAATAGAGATCGGCGGCCCTCTGCATACCGTCGATCTGCTGGATGAAATCACTGTTGCCGGCTGCGGTTTCACGTGCAGCCGCGATCGCCTTCAGCATGCGCTCGCGGTTGGCAAAGATGTCACCATAGGTGCTGTCGCTACGGAACAACAGGAAGCCGCGCAGGTTCACCGCCTGTTCGAGCATGGCCTGCAGCGCGTCGTCGATCTGGTTGACCAGACGCTCGGACTTCTTCTGCTGCTCGGAGGCGGCCGCGACGGCGCCTGCTTTCGAGTAGACAAAGGCGGAAACGGACAGAAAGATAAGGATCAGCACTGCGAATGTCGTAGCGAGCTTACCGTTCAAGGACATGTTTCTAGCAAACATCAGTCAATCTCTCCTGGCGGCCTGCGGCCATGGGGAAGTCGGGCATGCCAATGCACGCTCCTCGGATAGCGAACATGATCAGCAAATGGGAGGAAGCCATCATGGCGGGAAGCAGCTTCGGCGAGCCGCTGCAATCTGCCTGACCCTATGACGGCAGACTTTAAATTTGTTTAAGTTTGTGCGACGCAGCATCGTCGCAACGACGCCGCATTCTCAACCTTAAGCGTGCATTTCTATCTTCACTTTTCTTGTCTGAGGTGTACATTGGCACATCATCAGAAAGGGAGGGATGCCATGCGTGTTGTCATTGGCGCACTCGCAACGACGCTCGCGATTTGCAGTCCCGCGGCAGCCGCAGAAAAGATGACAGGCAAGGAATTGACTGCGCTTCTTGGTCAAGGCAAGGAGCTGATGTTGGGCGGTCCCGGCAAAGGATACGCGGGCAGCCTTACGCTCGACGCCAACGGGACAGCAATGGGACAGGTAAAGCTCGACAGCGGCCAAGTGATTCCGATCGAAGGCGTCTGGGCAGTCAAGAAGGACAAATTCTGTCGAACCTGGAAGGGTGGCCGCGACGCCGGCAGGGAAATCTGCGAGACGTGGGTCAAAACCGGACCGAAGTCAGTCGAAGTAATAGTCGGCAAGAGAGATCTCGGGACGAATTCTTGGAACTAGGCCTCGCGCCCACTTGCAACAAAAGGCTTGCAACCGATGGCGTTGCCCGTCATGGACAGCGCATGTCAGATCAGAACACGCAACGCCTCGACCAGCTTCTCGTCAGCCTTGGTCTCTTCGCCAGCCGCTCCCGCGCGCGCGATGCCGTGCAGCGCGGCACCGTCAAAGTCGGTGGCAAGGTCGTGGCCAAGGCCGGCGCGCTGTTTGGCGAAGATGCCGCAATCGAGATCGACGATCCGGCGCAGGAATATGTCTCGCGCGCAGCGTTGAAGCTCGCCGTCGCGCTGGATCATTTCAAGCTCGATCCGTCGGGGCATCGCTGTCTCGATGTCGGCGCTTCGACCGGCGGCTTCACGGAAGTCCTGCTGGCGCGCGGTGCGGCGCAGGTCACCGCGATCGACGTCGGGCATGGCCAGATGCATCCGCGCATATCGAACGATCCCCGTGTGACCAACATCGAGGGTCTGAACGCGCGCAACCTGACGGCCGAGGATATCGGGCACCCGATCACCTTCATTGTGTCGGACGTCTCGTTTATCTCGCTGAAACTGGCGCTGGCCCCTGCCCTTGATCTTGCGGAAGCGGGAGCCGTCGCCGCTCTCCTCGTCAAGCCGCAGTTCGAGGCCGGGCGCGATGCGATCGGCAAGGGCGGGCTTCTCAAGGATCCGTCGTCTGCGCCTGATGTCGCAGCCGAACTCGAGCATTGGTTCGTCGAGGACATGGGCTGGGAGAGCCTCGGACTGATCCCCTCCCCGATTGCCGGCGGCGACGGCAACCAGGAATTTCTACTCGCAGGAACAAAACCGTGAGCACGCAAACAGTTATGATCGAAAAGCTCGGCGCCCAAGGCGACGGGATCGTGCATGCAGACGGTGGGCCGATCTACGTGCCCTTCACCCTGCCGGGTGAAACCGTCGCCATTGCGCGGATCAAGACCCATGGCACGCTGATGTCCATCTCGGACCCATCAGCCGATCGCCAAGACCCACCTTGCCGGCATTTCGGACCCGACGGATTGAACGGCACCTGCGGCGGCTGCAGCCTGCAGCACATGAATGATGCGGCCTACCGCAGCTTCAAGCGTCAGCTGGTTGTCGATGCGCTGAAATCGAAGGGACTGACGCCCGAGGTCGCCGACCTCGTCGCCGCTCATCCCGGCGAGCGCCGGCGCGTGGTCTTCGCCGCGCGGCGGACCGAGAAGGACATGCTGATCGGCTTCAATCAGGCCGAAAGCCACCACATCGTCGCCATCGAGGAATGTCCCATCTCGTCGGCGGGCATCATTGCCAGGCTGCCGGCGATCACGGCGATTGGTGCGGCGCTGGCCAATAGCGCGGAAGCGTTCCGCATTGCCGTATTGGAGACGTTGTCGGGCCTCGATCTTGCGGTCGACGGCATCAAGAACCTCTCAGACCAGCAGCGTCGCAAGGCAATCGAGACGGTGCTTTCCTTGCGTGGCATCGCCCGCGTCTCGCTCAACGGCGAGATTCTCGTCGAACCATCCAAGCCGCTCGTCGATTTCGGCGGCGTCCATGTCGTTCCTCCGCCCGGCAGTTTCACGCAGGCGACCAAGCCGGCGGAAGACGCAATGGCGGAAGTCCTTCTGGCACATGTCGGCAAGGCGAAGCGCATCGCTGATCTCTTTGCCGGTGCAGGCACATTTTCGCTCCGCCTTGCCCGGGTCGGTCGCGTGCACGCGGTCGAGAGCGAGGATAAACCTCTCGTAGCGCTCGATCATGCCGCCCGCAACACGCAGGGCCTGAAACCGGTTAGCGTCGAAAAACGGGACCTTTTCCGCCGGCCGCTGATGACGTCCGAGCTGAAGGTCTACGACGCCGTGGTCTTCGATCCGCCGCGTGCCGGGGCCGAGTTTCAATGCAAGGAATTGGCGCGTTCGAACGTCAAGAAAGTCGTGGCCGTCAGCTGCAATCCGCTGACGCTCGCTCGCGATCTCGCTCTTCTCGTCGGGGGAGGCTATCGCATTACCGGTGTGACGCCGATCGATCAGTTCCTGTGGACGCCGCACGTCGAAGTCGTCGCGACGCTGGAAAAGTAGAGGCGATCTTCCAAACCAAAAACGCCCGCGACGAGCGCGGGCGTTCTGACTTGATGCATCGGTCGCAAATCAGGCGGCGCGACGGCCGTATGATGCTGCAGCCTGCGATGCGGTCTGCAGGTTGAACTGGCTAAGCAACTGCATCAGCTTGGCAGCTTCTTGGGCCAGCCCATGGCTCGCTGCCGTCTGCTCCTCGACCATGGCGGCATTCTGCTGCGTCCCCTGGTCCATCGTGTTAACCGCTGTGTTGATCTCGGCAAGGCCGGTCGATTGCTCGCGAGTTGCCGTGACGATGGCATCGACGTGACGGCTGATTTCCTGAACCTGGCCGACGATCGCCTCGAGCGCCTTGCCGGTATTGCCGACCAGCGTCACGCCGGAGCGAACCTGTGCGTTCGATGCGGTGATCAGGCTTTCGATTTCCTTCGCGGCCTGAGCCGAACGCTGCGCCAGTTCGCGCACTTCCTGAGCCACCACGGCAAAGCCCTTGCCAGCTTCACCGGCACGCGCAGCCTCTACGCCGGCGTTCAGTGCCAGAAGGTTCGTCTGGAAGGCGATGTCGTCGATGACACTGATGATATTGGCAATTTTTTCGGAAGACTGTTCGATCTCGGTCATCGCCGAAACCGCCTTGCGGACGATGTTGCCCGACTCTTCGGCGCCCGAGCGCGTACGAGTGACAAGCGTGCCGGCCTCCTCAGCGCGCCGCGCCGTGTCCTTGACCGTCGTCGTAATCTCCTCGAGTGCGGCTGCCGTTTCCTCGATTGAGGCAGCCTGCTGCTCTGTGCGCCGGGCAAGACCGTCCGCGGCCGTGCGGATTTCTCCGGCGCCCGCGTCAATCGCATGAGCATTGTCGCCGACCTCCTGAAGGACGGCCCGCAACTTGGCGACGGAGGCATTGAAATCGCTGCGCAGCCGATCAAGGTGATCGGCAAATGATGTCTCGATCGTCCGAGTGAGATCGCCTTCCGAGAGCGCGCCCAGCGCTTCGGCAAGCGCACCCACGGCATGCTGGATTTCTGACGCTTCGCGGGCCTTCGAGGCTTCGTTGCGAGAACGCTCCTGCTGAGCTTGCTCTCGGGTATGGTCTGCACTGCGTTCGAGGTCGAGGCGTGCGAAGGAGTTGTCGCGGAAGACGCCAACGGCAGCCGCCATGTCGCCAATCTCATCCTTGCGCCCGGCGTAAGGGACGGCGGTGTCGAGATCGCCGTCTGCCAGACGCGCCATGCGGCCTGCGATCGTCGAGATCGGCCGCGAAATGCGCTTCCACGCGAGGAAGGCAGCAGCGACGGCGACGGCGAGCGCGACGACGAGGCCACCGACGATCGACAGGACGCCTGCGTTATAATTGCCGGCTGCGGCAGCGAGCGCCGCATCGGTCGACTGCCGGTCCTTTGCGAGCATTCCGTCGACGAGGGTCTGAATGTTGTTCGCGGACATCGAAAGTTCGCCGCGAAAGAGGCTGTTTGCCTGGCTGCGCTTGCTGTCGAGCGCCAGCGCGATGATCTTGTCGGCGAGCGTAGCATCGTTGGCGAGCGCCTTCTGCAGCCGGCCGAAGTTCTGGCTCATATAGTCGCTCTTCGGCTGCTTTTCGAAGGCGTCGATGGCCGTGGCGAGGCGCTCACGGCGGGTCTTCAGCGTCGTCTCGGCGTTACGGAAGTCCGTCTTGCCCGTTGCAAGGAGATAGTCAGCGTAGCTGCGGCGAACATCGTTCAGCGTCGTGACGATCGCGTAAAGCCGCTCCGTGTTCGGGATGTTCTGCGCGCCGATCTGCCGGGTGTTCGCCTCCAGATTGGTCAACGAGAAGGCCGCGACCGCACCCTGTACCAAGGCAATGAAAACAAGAGACAGAAAGAGAAGTGGAAGGAGCGTTTTTATCTTCAGTTTGGACATGGGGGCGGTCTCATACGGCTAAAGTGACAAGGCGCAACCGATCAGGATCGATCGCCCGCGCAGTCACTCGCCTTGATGGTGTCGGGGAGAACGGTACGGACGATAGCCGTCCTGCGTCATGCATTGGATCTCACTAGAGACGAAGATCCGTAAGATTTGATTAAAAGTAGTACTTTTAATCATCGTCGGCAGCCGCCAGCCCGTGGCTTGGTGCCGTCTGTTCCTCGACCATGGCCGCATTCTGCTGCGTCCCCTGATCCATCGTGTTGACCGCGCTGCCAACAATGGAATTAACCACCCCTCGGCAAACCACGCAGACCGTGAGGTCGATCTCCTTGATCATGTCCACCATGGTCTCCAGCGAGAAGTCGCTGCCGACGACGCCGGCCAACTTGCCGTCGCGTTTGACCGGAATGGCCGCGCTGATAATGAGGTCACCGCTCGACGCGTCGTTGTAGGGTTCGGTCAAGACAGGGGCATTGGCCTTGACGGCATCCTGATACCATGGACGCTTGCGCGGATCGTAGTCAGCTGGCAGCGGAAGATCCGGCCAGGACGTGAAGACGCCCTTCTCATCGCCGAGATAGGTGCTGACGAACTGGCTGCGAAGGACATCGTTCTGCAGCACTCCCTTGACGCCCGGCTGGTCAGCAGTGCGGCCGATGGCGTTTGCAACCATTGCCGTCAGCGTCACACGGCCGTTCATCCAGTTGGCAAGACTATTGGCGGCCTGCTCGCCGGAAGAGCTGATGTTGGCTTCGATCGCGGCCGTCGCGGTGCTTCGCTCGACGGAATTGATGTAATAGGAAAAGGCGGCGAAAGCCCCGAGAACAACGGCGGACGCGGCAACGAGGATGCGCGTCATCAAATTCGTCTTCTTTTTCAAGGATTATTTCCTTTCGGGAGCAGTCCGCGCAGTGCTTGACGAACACGGGCCACTCGATGCGGCGGGCTATGGGCAAAGCGGGACAAAGCGCCTCATGCGCCAGGACGACCGCGACATCGCGCGCCGTCATGCCCCTAATATTAGAGGGGCGTTTAAAACAGGCTCAAAATTTGACGAAGTTCAAATATTCCACGTCAGCGGCGCATGAAGGCTTCGAAGGCGGCCCTCGCTTCGGCGCTATGCAGGCGATCGAAGAAATGGCGCGCCTCATCATCGATGCGGGCAATAACCTCATCGCGGTCGCCGCGGATCAGGTTGCGCGCGATCTTCAGCGCTTCCGGCGGCTTGGCCGCGAGCTTGGCGGCGGTGGCGAGTGTCGTGGAGTCGACCTCATCGGGCGCGCAGACCTTCCAGACAAGTCCCGCTTCCCGTGCTTCCTCGCCCGAGAACCCCTCGCCGGCTGCCAGCAGCGCGAAGGCGCGCTGGTGTCCCATGATGCGCGGCGCAAGCAGGCTGGACGCCGCCTCCGGAACGAGCGCCAGATCGACGAACGGTGTCCGAAATTGGCTGCGCGTTGAAGCGATGGTCAGGTCGCAATGCATATGCATGGTGGTTCCAATGCCGATCGCCAACCCGTCCACGCCGGAGACGATCGGTTTTTCAGAGCGGACCATGGCATAGAGGAACTCGACGATCTCCCGCGGCATGGCGCCCCCCATGGCCGCGGCCAGGAAGTCACCCAGGTCGTTGCCCGCGGAAAAGCAGCCTTCGGTGCCGAGAAAGGCTGTCGCCCGGATCGCCGTGTCGCCATCGGCGGCGATCAGCGCGTCCGTCATCGTCCGATACATCGCACGGGTGATCGCATTCTTCTTTTCCGGCCTGTTGAAACGGATGATCTGGATGCCGGGATGGGTTGCATCCTGGTCGACGATGACGTGCTCTGTCATGATGGTTCCTCAGGCGAGAACGATTTTGGCGGCCGCAAGGCTTGCAGCACCTGTGATGACGCAGTCCTTCAGCGCCGTAACTTCTGAAAGAAGATTCTCCGCAGCAAAGCGGCAGAGCGCGATGCGGCCCCCAACGCCACCGTCCGGCGCCTGCGCGAGCCCGCCCTTGGCGAGGTAGCAACCTGTCAGGACAAGGCCGAAAAGGCGCTGATAGGGTGTCGCGCCGGCCAGCGCCTCGGTGGTCTTGCCGTCGCGGACCTGCGCCAGCAGCCAGTCTGTCGCTTCGCCGAGGTCGGTAATGGCCGCGTCGAGCCGGTTTGCCGTCGCGCCAAAGCCATCGAGGTTGGAATGGCGGACCTGATCGGCGATCTGCTTCAGCTCAGCGATGAACCCGTGCACCTGCTCGCCATTCGCTAGCGTCAATTTGCGGGTGACGAGATCGATTGCCTGGATGCCGTTCGTGCCCTCGTAAATCGGTGCGATGCGCGCATCGCGCAGGTAACGCGCAGCGCCCGTTTCCTCGATGAAGCCCATGCCGCCGTGGACCTGAATGCCGAGCGAGGCAACGTCGACGCCGACATCGGTGGAAAAGGACTTGGCGATCGGTGTCAGCAGCGAAGCGCGTTCCTGCCAATGCTTTAGGCGGTCTGCTGCGCGATGCGACATGTCGATGGCATGCGCGCAGGCGTAGGAAATCGCGCGTGCGCCCTGTGTCAGCGCCTTCATGGTCAGGAGCATGCGGGTAACATCGGGATGCTCGATGATCGGGCTCATCCCGCCGCCCGTCCAGCGCGGCGCCTTGCCCTGGGTGCGCTCCTTCGCATAGGCCGTTGCCTTCTGCGTCGCCGCCTCGGCGATCGCAACGCCCTGCATGCCGACGGCAAGGCGGGCGTTGTTCATCATCGTGAACATGCAGGCGAGGCCCTTGTTCTCCTCGCCGACCAGCCAGCCGATCGCACCCTGCTCCTCGCCAAACTTGCCGTCACCATAGATCATGGTGCATGTGGGCGAGGCGTGGATGCCGAACTTGTGCTCCAGCGAATGCGCAAACAGATCGTTGCGGGCACCGAGCGATCCGTCCGGATAGACGAGGAATTTCGGCACCAGGAACAGCGAGATCCCGCGCGTTCCGGCCGGTGCATCTGGCAGGCGGGCAAGCACCAAGTGAACGATGTTGTCGGCGGCGTCGTGTTCGCCCCAGGTGATGAAGATCTTCTGGCCGAAGATGCGGTAGGTGCCGTCATCGTGGCGTTCGGCGCGCGTCTTGAGCACACCGAGGTCGGAGCCGGCGTGCGGCTCCGTCAGGTTCATCGTGCCGGTCCATTCGCCGGAGACAAGTTTTGCGAGGTAGGTACTCTTGAGTTCGTCGGAGGCATGGATGTTGATGGCCTCGATCGCCCCCATGGTGAGCGTCGGGCAGAGCGCGAATGCCATCGAACCAGAGTTCCACATCTCGAGCGCGGCGACATTCAACATATGGGGCAGCCCCTGCCCGCCGAACTCCTCAGGTGCGGTTAGGCCATTCCAGCCGCCAGCGATCCAGTTCTTATAGAGATCCCGCCAACCGTCGGGCGTCACCACGTTGCCATCCACGAGGCGCGAACCCTGACGGTCGCCGATCTCGGCGAGCGGCGCCACTTCGTCCGTGGCGAATCGTCCGGCTTCATGAAGGATGGCATCGACGAGATCCTCGCCGAGATCGCCAAGCAAGCCGGCCTCCATTGCGCTGCCCAAACCGGCGACATGCTTCAGCGTGAACGCGATCTCCTCGACGGGCGCCTTGTACATTCGTGATCTCCTCGCATCACAAGCCGTCGAGCGACAACGCCCTTCGGCACCTCCACGGGCAGAGCTAATTGATTTTTACGTAAACGTCAATTTCAAACTTTCTCTCTAAAAGTGGCGGAAGGACGAGTTCTCTTCGTTATTACGCACTTGCACAATCAACCGTCATAGAGAATCTCTAAGGACACAGACCGCCATCGCAAGAGGACCGGCGCATTATGGATACCCTGCCCGCCAACATACCGGGACTCGTGTGGGCCTACCGCTTTCGGCAGGATGGCGGCAAGGCGACTCGCCTTGCAAACAGCGCGCCGCAAGCCGAACTGACGAACGGCAGCGGCTTCTTCTGGCTGCATCTCAGTCTTGCCGATGCCCGGGTACCCGGCCTGCTCGACAGCATCGAGGGCCTGAACGACGATGCGAAGGCCGCACTGATCACACGCGACACGCATGCAGCAATTACCGTTGACGAACAGATGCTCTACGGCACGCTTGTCGATTGCCAACGCGAGTTCGATCACGAGACCGCTGATCTCGGCTGGCTGCATTTTGCCATATCCGATCGCTTCATCATCACCACACGGCTGCAGCCGCTACGCAGCGTCGAACGCGCTCGCGCGCTCATCGAGAAGAACCCGGCAAAGTTCGAACGGCCCGTCGACTTGTTTGAGACCCTGATGATCGAATTCCAGCGGACGCTGATCTCCATCGTCATGGAGATGACGGACGAGCTCAATGTTATCGAGGACTTCGTTTACGACACGACGCCTCGCGACGAACGTCGGCGGCTGGCGCCAGTCAGGCGCACGGTCGTCAAGCTCCACCGACATCTGCGGACCGTGCTCGCTTTGATGCGGCGCGCGGCCGCCTCGCATGATGACGAAATGCCCTTCGGCTTCGAGGACGTCGCCGGACGACTGACAGGCCGCCTTGAAACGGTCGATCACGACATTTACGCACTGCAGGACCGCGCGCGGCTTTTGCATGAGGAGATCGACTCGAAACTGTCTTCCGAGACGAACCGACACCTCTACATTCTGTCGATCATGACAGCCTTCCTGTTGCCGCCGACCCTGGTGACGGGGTTCTTCGGTATGAATACGGCCAACCTGCCTTTTGCCGAAGGGAGCGGCGGCACGGAATATGCCGTTGCCCTCATCATCGCGTCGATCCTGCTGGCATGGTGGCTGCTGAAGCGCGTTCGCATCCTCTGAATGGAGAAAGCCCGGTATTTCTGCCGGGCCTTGAGACGTAAGCCAGTTTCCCTCAGTAGTACGGTGAAACGCACTGTTGGCGTGGGCCGTTGTACGGCTGGAAGGTATTGTCGTAGGCGCGATAGGAGCGATAGCGCGCTTCGCACCAGGCCACATGGCCCGACCCAAGCGGAGCCGCCGGAGCGACATAGGGCGGCTGCGAGGCGATGGCGCCACCGATCACCGCGCCGGCTCCGAAGGCAGCGAGCGGGAACCAGTATCCGTTGTAGTAGCGGTAGCCGCTTCGATAAGAGGGATAGCCGCGGTAGCCACCATACCAGCCAGGACGATAGGCTGGGCGATACCTTGGATAATAACCAGGGCGATAGCCGGGATAGTAGCCAGGCCGATTTCCCGGGCGATAACCGGGAAGGCGGCAATAGGGACCACGGCAATACTGGACGTTCTGGACGTCACCAGATTTTTCGACATGCGGCAGGGCCTGCCTCTGCATCGCCTGCGAGGGCGTAAAGCCACTTGCCAACGTGACGAAGGAAACGGCGGCAATCGCTATCTTCTTAAAAAATCCCGTCATGGAATCTCCATTGCCAGGCTGGAATACGCGCGCATGATAACGCGAAGGCTAGGAAAACGTTCCAATGATCCGTTTTCATGCCGTTCTCGCGACTTTCCGTTTTTAAGCGATCGCGGATTAACCCGACATTAACCGACTTTCACCAGGCTCTTTCCATGAAGCAATCCTGGAGAAATCTTCTGCTTCGCCTGATGGTTCCAGCGCTTGCCGCCGGCGCTGTCACTCAGGCTGCGGCAACGGACACTCTCCCCTGGAAGAATCCCAACAACGCGCTCGTCGTCGACGCATACGAATTGAATACGATCGATTGGAATTCTCTGCTTTCCGACAAGCGCATAACCGCCTTCATCTCGAAGGCCTCCGACGGACTTCCGGAGAGCTTCTCCTGCACCGGCGATCATGCCGGGGACACGGTCGCGCACTGCAAGACCATGTGGCGCAAATATGCGGTGAGCCGCGAACTCTTCCAGACGCGGCGGCTTGTTGCCCGGGCGGCCGGCCTGCTGTGGGGCTCCTATCACCTTGCACGGCCGGGCAACCCGGTCGACCAAGCCAACCATTTCCTCGATTACGCCGATCCCAAGGACGACGAGATGATGATCCTCGACCTCGAGGGCATCGATCCGCAGAAGTTCATGTCGCTGGAGGACGCGCAGATATTCGCGGGCCATATCAGGGCGCGGACCGGACGCTATCCCGTTCTTTACACCAATCACAATACCGCCCGCTACATCGCCGCCTACCGCAACGACTACCCGGTGCTGGCGCGGCTGCCAATCTGGTATGCGCGCTACAAGCCCGACGTGAAGGGCGTGTTCCCGATGGGAAACTGGGATAACTACCTGATGTGGCAGTTCTCGTCCGGAATGAACTGCAGCAAGCGCCGCTGCCCTTATCGCGTCCCCGGCACCCTGACCGATATCGATGTCAACGTCGCGCCGATGAACCGGGCCGAGCTCGCAAAGGTGTGGGCTCGGGGCAATCTTCTGCCTGCGCACGAGCCCGACCCGCCGCTCATCCTTGCCAAGATGGAGATGGAGCCGCGCGGAAGACCCGCCCAAGGCCCGGCGGCCCCCGTACCTGTTGTGCCGGACCCCATCGTCACCTCCTCGATACCGCAGAGCGACGTGGCCCGTACCCGTCGCGACTTCTGAGGAGCCCTGTGCAAAAAAAGACCCCGCCTCTCGGGAGACGAGGTCACTCGGGAGGTAGGTTTCTCAGGTCAGGCGACGACGGAGAGCTTCGCTTGATCGCTTTGCAGGCGATTGACCATGAAGTTTGAGTACCATTCGAGGAATTGCATGACGCCGCCTTCGTGCAGCATCGAATAGGGGCCGGGCTCATATGCCGGCGAGTGAATACCGAAGGCGTTCTCCTCGACGATACGGCGGTCCTGGTCGTTGGTTTCGGTCCAGACGTGGGTGAGCTCGGCGAGATCGTAGTCGACGCCTTCGACGGCATCCTTGTGCACAAGCCACTTCGTCGTGACTGCCGTCTCGTTGGCGCTGAGCGGCAGCACGCGGAACGAGATCGCATGGTCGCCGAGAATGTGGTTCCACGTCGTCGGATAATGGAAGAGCAGCATCGTGCCGATGCGATCGATCGTCACGTCGTCTGACAACGACCGCTTGACGGCGCTCTTGCCGGACATGGTGTAGCTCTCGGCGTCCTCGATCAATGGCATGCGGGCCGTGCGGAACTGACCATCGGGAGAAATCTGGAACTTGCTTGGCAATCCGGCCGCCTCGCAGCGTGCCCAGTGACCCGCGATCTCGGGATCGTCAGCGCCGCCATCCGTGCCCGTGACGCTCGGCGCTTCCGGGTACGTGCGGCAAAGCTCCGGATGGTTGGCCGCGCAGTGATAGCACTCACGGTTGTTCTCCCAGACGAGCTTCCAGTTGCCCTTCTCGATGATCGTGCTCTGGAAGGCCACCTTCGCGTCGCTCAGGTGATGCGGCACCATGTAGGGCGCCACCATGTCGCGGACGGGCTGGAAGTCCGGCGCATTCTGGGCGAGACAGATGAAGATGTATCCGCCGAAGCTCTCGCAATGAACGGGCTTCAGGCCGTAGCCGGTCTTGTCGAAATCGTCACCCATATGGCGCGCGAAAGCAAGCTTGCCATCGAGGTCGTAGGTCCACTGATGATAGGGGCAAACGAGGCGAACCGAGGAACCGTGCTCCTTCGTGCAGACACGCGAGCCGCGATGGCGACAGCTGTTGTGGAAGGCACGGATGACGTTGTCGCGGCCGCGAACGATGACAACAGGGTATTCGCCGATCTGCACCGTGAAATAGGCACCGGCCTTCGGCAGTTCACAGTCGTGGCCCATGAACAGCCAATCGCGATAGTAGATCATTTCCATATCGAGCTTGAAATAATCTTCGTCGATATAGAAGGGCTGCTCGAGGCTGAAGCCTTCCCGCCGGGTCTTGAGTTGCCGCAATACGTTGCTGCGAATATCCATCTGCACATCCTCGTATAGTGGGCCCGCCGCTTGGTCGAAGGCGGGAGCCGCCGGAGCTTCACTCCCTCTCCGTCAGGAGATTTTCTTGAAAGGCATTTAAACATCGCCGGCGCGCGGCGTTTGGTTGTAAAGCGACATCGGCTTCGAAAATGACGACAGGCGGCAAAGGAGTGCGGAATTGAAGACAGCATTCCGCCTCTGCACGCTCCGTTGCTGGCAGCTAAGGCAAATTACGACATCGGCGCAACCCAATTCGCAGCTGGGCTTCCAGGCGACTTTGCCGTGACTATCGCATCTGCGACATGATGGTATCGGTCCATTCCTATGAAGCCGCGATGACCGCTGGGTTTAATATACCGTTAAGCATGATTGCCTATCCTTGCGGCATCAAACACGCATGCGGATATGCACCATGGCGAAGCTTCGCTATTTCGACGCCGGTAACAGCATCAATGCCCGCGAGGTCCCAGTCGCCGCGCATTCGGAATTCCTGCGCACTGGAAAGATTACGCGGACCCGCTCGCACTGGCTCGCCGAAGAGCGGCGCTACCTCTCGCATGACGAAGTCGCCGAGAGGACGGGCCGCAAGCTGGAGACGGCCGGCGCCAAGACGCATCAGCATATCAACGGTTTTCACCATTCGATCCGGTTTCCGAAGATGCTCTTCCATCGGACGCTGCAGGATAGCCCGCATCTCGGCTACTGCCACGTGACGGCGGCGCGGACGAAATTCGCCCGTTACCAAGAAGTCAGCTGGGCCTTCTACATCGCGAATTTCTACGCCGACATTGGCGACAACGACAATTTCTTCCAGCAGATCGACGTGAAGTATTCGCGCATGTACTTCGCCGTCGCCATCAAGCCGGGCGAGCATACGCCCGAAAAAATGACGATCGACCGCTCAGTGCGGGGCAACGGTCTGCTTTTCCGTACCGACGATCCGCAAATCGCCATCAGGAACGTGCTGTTGCTCGGCGCGCGCAACGAACAACTGCGCGAGATCATTCGTCAACTCTGATCGGGATCATCGGCCAGCTCTGATATTGATCGGATCGCCCGGAAGGCATAAGGACTGCCCGACAGCAATCCGGGCGGCGCATGGCACGATCGATCGACATCACGAAGGACAGGCAGCAGGCTATCGAAGCCGGTTGCGCAGTACTTGGCGCGGGATTCCCGATAGCAATCCCGACGGAAACCGTCTACGGGCTCGCCGCCGATGCCACCAATCCGATCGCGATCGCCCACATCTACGAGACCAAGGGACGCCCGCGCTTCAACCCGCTCATCTGCCACATGGCCGATCTTGCCATGGCGGAAAGACACGCGGCGTTTGACCCCGTTTCGCGCGCGCTGGCCGAAGCTTTCTGGCCAGGCCCGCTGACGCTCGTGCTGCCGCTGAAGCCGGAGAGCGCCATTCATTCGCTCGCAACTGCGGGTCTCGATACCGTCGGCATCCGTGTTCCGAAAGGCTTTGCAGGCGAACTGATCCGCGCCTTCGGGCGACCGCTCGCCGCGCCCAGCGCCAATACGTCAGGCAAGATCAGTGCGACGAGCGCTGCCCATGTCGACGCCGATCTCGGCGAGCGCATCAGGCTGATCCTCGATGCCGGTGCGAGCACCGTCGGTGTCGAGTCCACGATCGTCAAGGTCGAGGACGGCAAGCTCAGGCTCCTGCGACCCGGCGGTTTGCCGGCGATTGAGATTGAGCGTGTGGCAGGGCAAAAGCTTCTGAGATCCAAGAAGGCCTCGGCGGCCATCGAGGCGCCGGGAATGCTGGCATCCCACTATGCGCCCGGCGCAACTGTCCGGCTGGACGCAACCCGTGTCGATGCCGGCGAGGCGTTGATTGCCTTCGGCAAGACGTCTGTTGCCGGCGCCGAAGACGCCAGAATCGTCCTCAATCTCAGCCAGGACGGAGATCTTGCGGAAGCGGCGGCCAATCTGTTCGATTATATGAAGAGAGCCGATGCCAGCGGCGCCGCGACAATCGCCTTTTCAGCCATCCCCGACGAAGGGCTCGGCGAGGCAATCAACGATCGACTGCGCCGCGCCGCCGCGCCACGCGAATAAGCAAGAAGGATCAAGGTTTCGATGAGCAGCGTTTCCCCCGAACTTCTCGACCGTTTCGCCGCCATCGTCGGCGAGAAACACGCGCTTCGCAGCGAGGCGGATCTCGCGCCCCATCTGATCGAGAACCGCGGCCTATACCATGGCTCCTCGCCTCTCCTTCTCAAGCCTGGCTCCGTCGAAGAAGTGTCGGCGATCCTGAAGCTCGCAACCGAGACCGGAACTGCGGTCGTGCCTCAGACCGGCAATACCGGCCTCGTCGGCGGGCAGACGCCGCGCGAGGGCAAATCTGATATCATCATCTCGCTCGAACGCATGAACAAGATCCGCGATGTCGATCCGGTTGCCAATGTCATAGTCGCTGATGGCGGTGCGATCCTCGCTGATGTGCAGAAGGCAGCAGAGACGCACGGCAGGCTGTTCCCACTATCGCTCGGCTCCGAAGGCTCGTGCCGGATCGGCGGCAATCTTTCAACGAATGCCGGCGGCACGGCCGTGCTTGCCTATGGCAACATGCGACATCTCTGCCTCGGCCTCGAAGTCGTGCTGCCGACCGGCGAAATCTGGAACGGCCTGCGTCGACTGAAGAAGGACAACACCGGCTACGATCTACGCGACCTGTTCATCGGCGCGGAAGGCACGCTCGGCATCATCACCGGCGCGGTGCTGAAGCTGTTTCCGCAACCGCTTGGAAAACAGGTCGCGTTCGCGGGTGTTAATTCGGTCGAGGATGCCCTATCGTTCTTCAACCTTGCTTCCAGCCTTTGCGGCACGTCCCTGACAGGCTTCGAGCTGATGCCGCGTTTCGGCGTCGAGATTACCGCCCGCAACATCGAAGGCGTGCGTGATCCACTGGAATCGGCCCATCCCTGGTATGTGCTCGTCGATATTTCGACGTCCGATTCCCCCGAGACTGCCGAGCGCATGATGACGGCGCTGCTCGAGCATGGTTTCGAGGCAGGGCTGGTTCAGGACGCTGCAATCGCATCTTCGGTCGCGCAGCAGAAGGCGCTCTGGCATATGCGTGAGAGCATGTCGGACGCCCAAAAGCCGGAAGGCGGATCGATCAAGCACGACGTTTCCGTGCCGGTTTCGGCGATCCCGGCCTTCATGCGCGAGGCCGGGGATGCGGTCATGGCCGCCATGCCCGGCGCCCGCATCTGCGCCTTTGGCCACATGGGCGACGGCAATATCCACTACAACATTTCCCAGCCGGTCGGCGCGGACAAGCAGGCGTTTCTGGCACGCTGGCGCGATGTGAACCACATCGTCCATGGCTTCGTACTGGCGCATGGCGGGTCGATTTCCGCAGAGCATGGGATCGGTCAGCTGAAGCGCGATGAACTGGCCTCGATCCGGCCGGCGATCGAAATGGAACTGATGCGCAGGATTAAGCGCGCCTTCGACCCGGCTGGCATCATGAACCCCGGCAAGGTTGTCAGTGTCGACCAGGCGTTGCCGACAAACTAGCTGCTCGTGCCGCCGTTGGTCAGAAGCTGCAGCGCCGGCGAACTGTTGGTATTGTTGGCGAGATCGTACATCGCGGTGAACCGCCGCAGCAGCTTGTCCACCTTCTTTGAGTCTTGAAGATCGTCGAGATTGACGAACTTCCCAAGCATGGAGAACTGCTTGGCGACATCCATGTTCGATACGCTGCTCGGCAGGCTGAAGGTGGTTGTGATCACCTGGAACAACGCCTTGTCGCCGAGGATCGTGTAGAGCGATGTGATATCAGGCGCGCTGCGGGCGAAATATAGCGCGAGGCGTACGCCGTCGTTCGTTTCGCCTTCCTGCGTTTCCAGCGTCTGCTGAACATACTTCTGCTGCGTCCGGTCTTCGGCACCCACGTTCTGGACCGCTCCGATCTTGGCGCGCGTCAGGTTGCCATCGGTATCGAAGTTGAAGTCCGAGACAATCTCCTTGAACTTCGATTCGGCTTTCGTGTTCAGGTAGCTCTTGGGATCAGACGGATCGGAGGTGAAAATCTTCCGCAGCGTCTCCTCGTCGTATTTCTTCGGGTCGAGACCGTTTGCGGTCAAGGCCAGGCTGGTCAGCTTGTCGTTCGACAGGAAGTCGTCGAGAGTGCTCACCTTCGCCATGCCCTTGGCGAAGGCATCGACGACCTTCGTCGCATCCTCGGAGGCTTTGTCCCTGAGCGGGCCATCGCTCATGCCCATCAGCGTGCGCGACTTATAGTTGGTCGCGTATTTCGCCATGACCGCGGACGGCAGCGGCTGTATTTCGGCAGATGCCTTGCCGTCTGCTCCGAAATTGAAGGCGCGAACCAGATTGGTGATCCGCTCGTCCTTCAGCGAGGCGACGTAGCCGTCGGGATCGTATGGGTCGCTCTTCAGCAGCTTGCGGAACATTGAGCGAGACACGTCTTGCTCCGTCAGCCCGTAGGCGCGAAGCGCCATATCATAGAGCTCAGGCAGGTCATCGTTCTTCCTGTCAAAGTCTGCGGCAGCGTTGGAGCGCAGAAAGTCATCGACCCTCTTGATATTGCCGTCAGTCATCCGCTTCTTGTAGTTTGCCACGGCTTCGTCGATCGCCTCGTCCTGCGCGTCTGCATATCGAGCGCCGTAGAACGTCGTCGTATCCATCAACTGTGTGCTCGATTGCGGGCCGGATGCGCTGGCAGCCGAACCATCGGCGGCAAAGCTGAATGCCGCGTTGAGCGTGCTCAAACCCCGGCTGGCGGCAAAGCTCGCGTCGGTCAGTATGCTTTTCAGATCCGCGTCGCTGACGCTTCCCGGAACTCCATAGACTGACCGTATGGTGTTCATCATCTGCCCATCGGCGATCAGGTTGTCGACATTGGAAATCGTCGGGATCACGGTCTGGAAGTAGGAGAGGTTGGCGCTGACTTGCGAACTCGTAGCCCGTGCCTGACCGATCGTTTGCGCACCTGCGCCATCGGCAACACTACCATCGGCCCGGAAATTGAAGGACGCATGGACGTCGTCGTAGCCCAGCAGGCTTGCGTAGCTCGCATCCGTCAAGACGCTGCGAAGATCCGCATCGCTGACGCTCTGGGGAAGGGAGTAGGCATCCCTGATGTAGTGGGTCAGCTGGGTATCGGCGATCAGGTCATCGACGTTGGTGATGCCGACGATTTTTGATTGGTAGTAGCTCGTCGTGTTTGCGGCCTGGTTGGACATCGCTTTCATCTGGTCCGACGTCTGCGCGACATAGGACGCCGCGGCCGAGTTGACGGTTCCGTCCGCGTTGAAATTGAAGCTCTGATTGACAACGCTGAAATCCATCAAACTTGCGTAGCTCGCATCGGTAAGCACGAGCCGGAGCGCTGCATTGCTGAAATCGTCCCCCATGCTGAAGGCCGTCTTGATATAGGACGTCAGCCGGCTGTTAGCGATCAGATCGTTGACGTTGGTGATCGTCCCGATCTTGGACAGATAGTAGGCCTTGTTGTAATCGGCAGCCGCTGCGGTGGTGATCGACGGGACAGTCAGATTATACTGTTCCATGACGGTGTTCTTCTGGGTGGCCGTCTGCGCCGCGCCGTTGACGGTACCGTCTGCGTTGAAGCTGAATTGTGCGGCAAGCGCCTTGTATTTGTCGTTGCCGTTGAGATTGACAAAGCTGTTGGGATCGCTGACGTCGCTCGTCAACACCTGCGCCAGGAAGTCCTTGGAAACGTAGGTGGGATCGATGCCGTAAGCTTTCAGAACATAGGTGCGGACCCGGCTGTCGCCGACGAGATCGGAAACGTTCTGCACGGCGTCTATCGCGTTGCTGTAGTATGTCGTT
The DNA here is from genome assembly GCF_000577275.2 of Rhizobium favelukesii. NCBI lineage: Bacteria > Pseudomonadati > Pseudomonadota > Alphaproteobacteria > Hyphomicrobiales > Rhizobiaceae > Rhizobium > Rhizobium favelukesii. Next base: position 993,882 of record NZ_HG916852.1, on the reverse strand, counting down.
TCGGTCGCGGCGTTCTTGCCCTCGTCCGCGAACGACTGCGTATAGAGACCGATGAGATCGTCTTCCTGTGCGTCGCTCTGGGCGTCCGCCGCCGGCGTATTGAAATTGAAGGCGGCCGCGAATTCCTTGTAACGCGTATCCGAGAGCTTGTTGGCAAAGCTGTTGGCGTCGGTCAGGTCACTTTCCAGGACCTTTTTCATGAAGGCCTTCGCGTAGGTCATGTCATCGAGGCCGTAGGCCTTCATCGCATAGCTGTAGAGCCTGTAGTCGCCGAGGAAATCGTCTACGTCTTTGACCTTGTTGATGTTGTCGTCGTAGTACTCGGCATCGCGCTTGACCGTGGCCTGCGATGCGACGCGGTCCAGGCTTTGCTTCATGTTCCCCGACAATATGTTGTAGGCCATCGAAGCAGAGATCATAACGTGCCCTTTTCCGGCAAAGTCTTCAAATTATGACAGAGTGGTTGGCGGCATTCTGCGATAAAAAGCTTACCCGAGACTTACTCGCACCGCGTTGCAAAACGGCACATCCGCCGTTCACCCTCCGGAAACCTTGCCGGCTTCGGTTTTGATAACCATCCACCGAGGCAAAGTTTTCTTAACCGCGATTTTTAAGTTGTCCGGAACAGCCGCCGCCTATTGTCGAGCCATAGAGGGCGAAAAGCCCCGAGGAGAAGACCGGAAGCCGGCTCTCAGGTAAGACAAGGGTAGAATGAACATGAACAACACCGTTATGAAGCCCGTGTGGGCTGGAACGACACTGCGTCTCGATCCGTCTCGCTTTCCCCAGCAGGTCAGCTACGCCATCCATGACTCCTCAAGTGACGTGAGCATAACGATCGACGAACGTGGCGCGATCCTGCGCAAGGTTCTTCCCTCGAGCGGCCTGCCGCTTTCGATCGCCCTTCCCAAGCGCGCCTTCAAGGGCGTTGCCGCCCGCGCCATCGACCATGGTGACGGCGAAGTCACCGTCACCCTGGAACTTCACCACGAAGATCCCGATCTCTGTGTCCCGTTGCTGGTCGCCCATGATCTCTCCGACATAGCCGCCGACTGGCGCGGCTGGTCGGAGGCCTTCCGCATTCCGATGCTGATGGTCGAGGCCGACGGGGTTGCACGTCCACTGGAAGAACATCTCGGCGACCTGCGCACCAGCGCGTTGAAGCCGCGCCGCCGCCACTCCTACTTCGCCAACCGCCGCCCGCGCTTCCTCGTGCGCCGCACAACCGGTAAGCTCGGCGTCGCCATGAAGATCGAAGGCAAGGAAATCATCGCCCGCAGCTGAGCGGTGCGGCGTTTCAAATCATCAATGCCCGGCCTTTGTGCCGGGCATTGTCGTTTTCGCCTCAGGGCAGGACGAAGAGAAGCGAAAGAAAGAGGCCGAGAAAGATGATCAGGCCAACGCGATTGTTGGACTTGAACAATGCCAGGCACTGATCGCCGTCGTTGATATCCAGCGTTACGATTTGCCAGGCAAACATGCCGGCCGCAATGAGCAGACCGAGATAGGCAAATAGGCCGACGCCTGCGACCAGGAAGGCGCAGAAGGCGAGCACAAGCGTCAGACCATAGAGGCCGACCAGCCACTGTTTCGTCTTGTCGCCGAATAACCGCGCGGTGGAACGAACGCCGATCAGCTCATCGTCTTCCTTATCCTGGTGGGCGTAGATCGTGTCGTAACCGATCGTCCAGACCACCGAGGCGACGTAGAGGAGGATCGGCGCCAGCGAAAGGCTGCCGAAGATCGCCGCCCAGCCCATCAAGGCGCCCCAGGAGAAGGCAAGGCCAAGGAAGAACTGCGGCCAGTCCGTGAAGCGCTTGGCAAAGGGATAGAGCGCCACAATGGCGAGCGAGACGACGCCGAGGATGACCGAGAACCAGTTAAGCTGCAGCACGACCAGCAGCCCTACCAGCGCCTGCAGGACGATGAACACCTTCGCCTGCGTGCGCGTGACCCGGCCCGACGGCAGCGGACGTGAGCGGGTACGCGCCACTTCCATGTCGATCTTGTGATCGACAAGATCGTTGTAGGTGCACCCTGCGCCGCGCATCGCGACAGAGCCGATGAAATACAGCACGAGATGGAAAATCAGCTCTCCGCCGGAGAACTGGCCAACATAAGCCGCCGCATTCGCGGCCATAGCCGCTGACCAAAAGCAGGGCCACATCAAGAGCTGCCAGCCGATCGGCCGATCCCAGCGCGCAAGCTGCGCATAGGGCCAGAGCCAGGGAGGCAGGACCCGATAAACCCAGTTGTTCGAAGGCGCATCCGCAACGCGCCCGTTTATTCCGCCGATCTGTTGCATGCCGCCATCTAGCGATCGGTTGAAGCACGGGTCAAGCCGTCATGCGGCCGCACCGCTAAACTCCTTAGAGCCCTGCTCCGCGGAAATGTAAACGCGGGCAAGAACAACCGCGGCATAGCTCACGCCAACTGCCTGATGGAATGCAGCAGTCGCCGAGACGGCGAGGATAAGGATGTTCGGTTTTCCATCGACCAACAGCAATGGCGAGGTCGCAAACCGGTACGCAACCACGATGAGCAGCATCGAAAGGACCACCGGCAAAATGATCCCCGCGATGAGCCGACCGAACGTTGGGAAAAATCGAGCTATTGCCACGCCGGAGAGCATCTACAAGCGATGTCCCAAGACCGGTGATGCTCGAGGTCGGCCAGGTTCCCAATAGCGACAGTACCAGTGCGTAAACAATCAACGTAGCGGAAGCAAAGATCAGCACGCTTGCCGACACACCTATCTGCGAGGGCAAAAACATGAACACCGGCAGCGAGATGACGAGCGCGCCTACCAGGAGCGCTGCCGTCTTCAGAAAGTAAGGAATTGTTTTGGCGAAGCCTGCGCGCTTTCCAACCTCACCGAACGGTCCGGCGTAGAGCACCGCTCTTTGAACACACATTGCGAGATAGCTCCACATGAAGGTTGTCGCTCCGCTGGACGTCGTTCTACTGGAGAGCCGTCGAACATCCCAAGCGCGATCGTAGCGATGACCACCGTCACGTACATAGCCCGGTTTCTACCGATAATGCTGAAAGTCTCGCGTAGCATCCCACGCTCCCCTCGCGCCTCAACTGTCGCACTCAATCTGAGTCGGAACTGCGCGTCAAAGTCGTATTGCTAAATGCCATTCCAACGCCGGATCACCGGCTCCGCCAGGTCGTGCTCGTAGCCGAGAACGCTGATGCTTGACGTGTCGAGGATGAAGCGCGCGCCGTCCGTCGGCGACAGTCCTAGCCAGCGAGCGCCAAGCACGCGAAGGAAATGCGAGCTGGAGAAGATCAGGATCGGGGCATTGGCCTGCTGCAGTTCCGATATGATCCGGTCGGCTCTTGCGCCGACGTCCTGCGCCGCCTCGCCTTTCGGGCAGCCATCGCGAAACAGCTGCCAGCCGGGCCGGGTTGCAAGGATTTCCTTGGTCGTGATGCCCTCATAGGCGCCGTAGTCCCATTCGGCGAGATCGTCCTTGACGATCGCGCTGGCGCCAAAGCCGGAGAGTTCGCAGGTTTTGCGGGCGCGCTGCGACGGGCTGGACCACACAGCGGTGAAGCGCTTGTCCGCAAGGCGCGGACCGACCTGGCGCGCCGCCGCTTCACCATTTTCTGTCAGAGGAATATCGCTGCGGCCGGTGTGTCTTCCGGAAAGGCTCCATTCCGTTTCGCCGTGCCGGACGAGATAGATCTCGGGAAACGCAATGCTCATGTGTCGGCCCCTTTCCAGAAAAGAAAAGGCGCGGTGGGTGCCGCGCCTTCCTGGTGATCACAATATAACCTTTTCGAGCGGCGGACGCGTCGCCTCGAATTCCTTCAACTTCGCCTCGTTCTGCGCGATGTAGTTGCGATTATCCGGCGTGGAAAACTGGTTCTTGGAAATCTGGATCTGCATGACGAAGAGTTCGTCCCAGCGGAAGCCAATTTCCGAGCCGGCCAGATAAAACTCCCACATGCGGAAGAAGCGCTCGTCGTAAAGGGCGACAGCCGCGGCCTTGTTCACCACGAAGCGCTCGCGCCAATGGCGGAGCGTTTGGGCGTAGTGAAGCGGCAGCACTTCCACGTCGCGCACCAGAAGACCGGCCTTCTCGATCGCAGGGATCGTCTCTCCGATCGAGGGGATGTAGCCTTGCGGGAAGATATACTTTTCGATGAAGGCGTTGGTCGCGAAGCTCGGCTTCGGTCGGGCAATGGAATGCAGGACCATGACGCCGTCATCGGCCAGCAACGCGTGCACCTTCTTGAAGTACTTGTCGAAGTTGCCGATGCCGACATGCTCGAACATGCCAACCGAGACGATACGATCGAACTTCTGACCGGTCATCGTCCGGTAGTCCTGCAACTCGAAGCGGACACGGTCGGCCAGACCGCGCTGTTTCGAACGCTCGCGCGAGATCTTCAGCTGCTCTTCGCTGAGCGTGATGCCGGTGACATCGAGGCCGGGCGCGGCTTCCGCCAGATACATGCCCATGCCGCCCCAGCCGGAGCCGATCTCAAGCACGCGCTGGTTCGGTTCCAGCAGGAGCTTGGCGGCAATGTGGCGCTTCTTGGCAACCTGCGCCTCCTCCAGGCTGATGCCCGGCGGGTCGTAGTAGGCGCAGGAATACTGCCAATCCTGGTCGAGGAAGAGTTCGAACAGCCTTTCGGACAGATCGTAGTGGTGTGCCACGTTGCGCTTGTTGCGATTGACCGGCAGACGGCTTTTCAGCTGTTGAAGAGCGATGCGGCTGATCAGGAGGGCCGCCATCGGGATATCGAAGATTTCGTTGGTGGTGTTCTGTTTCACCATCTCCAGGAAATCGTAGATGCTGCCGTGTTCAAGTATGAACCGGCCCTCCATGTACATTTCGCCGAGCTTGAGGGTGGGGTCGCGGCGGATCAACTTCTCCGCCTCCTCGTCGGCAACGCGAACGACGACCAGATCACCAGTACCGTCGCCAATCATATGCCTCTCGCCATTGGCGAGTGTGAGCTTCAGGTTACCCTTGCGGATGAGTTTTTTGACAATCGATAAGAAAGCCGACGCCATTGATAAGGCCTCGCAATGTGACAGGACAGTCCGATCAACTTAGTATCTATCATCCGCCTTACAAGCGCCGTATTTCGCACCTCGGCAACATGGTCGCCGATGTGTGACATTTTTGCAAATGCGACTGCTAAGCGCTTATTTTCGCTTCATCGCTTCGGCCAACGCAGCTCCAAAGGCGCCATGGCTCTCCGGCTTTGAAGGGGCCGCGCGTCGGTCGTTCTGGCTGCGCACCGGCTGGTTTCCACGCGACTCACCACGCGGCGCCGAAGGCTGCGAACCGTCGTCCTTTCTCATCGACAGACCGATGCGTTTACGCTTGGCATCGACCTCCACGACGCGAACCTTGACGACGTCGCCGGCTTTCACAACCTCGTGAGGATCTTTGACGAAGCGATCGGCGAGCTGGGAAACATGAACCAATCCGTCCTGATGTACGCCTATGTCGACAAAAGCGCCAAAGGCCGCGACGTTGGTGACCGTGCCTTCCAGCATCATGCCGGGCTTGAGATCAGAGACCTCGTGAACGCCTTCGGCGAAGGTCGCGGTCTTGAAGCTCGGGCGCGGGTCGCGGCCGGGTTTTTCCAGTTCGGCGAGAATGTCCTTCACCGTCGGCAGGCCGAATTTCTCATCGATGAACCTACCCGCATCGACCGCCTTTAGGACAGCGCTGTCGCCCATCAGCGAGCGCAGGTCGCGACCGCAGGCGGCAACGATCTTCTTGGCAACGCCGTAGGCTTCCGGGTGGACCGAGGAGGCGTCGAGCGGCTCCTTGCCATCGCGAATGCGCAGGAAGCCAGCGCATTGCTCGAATGTGCGCTGGCCGAGGCGCGCGACTTTCAGGAGATCGCGGCTGGTCTCGAAGCGGCCTTCGCTGTCGCGGTGCTTGACGATCGCCTCGGCGATCGAGGCGCCAACGCCGGAGACGCGGGAGAGCAGCGGCGCGGAGGCGGTGTTGAGATCGACGCCGACGGCATTCACCGCGTCTTCGACGACGGCATCCAGCGAGCGTGACAGCTTCTGTTGGTCGACATCGTGCTGATACTGGCCGACGCCGATCGATTTGGGCTCGATCTTGACGAGTTCGGCCAGCGGATCCTGCAGGCGGCGCGCGATGGAAACGGCACCGCGCAGCGATACGTCGAGGTTCGGGAACTCCAGTGCCGCTGTTTCCGAGGCGGAATAGACCGAAGCACCGGCCTCCGAGACGATCACCTTGGTCGGCTTGGCGCCTGGCAGTTCGGCGAGCATGTCGGCCACCAGCTTTTCCGTCTCGCGGCTGCCGGTGCCGTTGCCGATCGAGATCAGCTCGACATTGTGCTTGCGGATCAGCGAGGCAAGTTCGACCTGCGCACCGCGCACGTCATTTCTCGGCTGGAAGGGATAGACGGTGGACGTCGCGACCACCTTGCCGGTCGCATCCGTGACGGCGACCTTGACGCCGGTGCGGATGCCCGGATCAAGGCCCATGGTCGGGCGCGAACCGGCGGGCGCTGCCAGCAACAGATCCTTGAGATTGCGGGCGAAGACGTGGATAGCCTCTTCCTCGGCGCGCTCGCGAAGCTCGCGCATCAAGTCGAGCGACAGCGACATTGAGAGCTTGACGCGCCAGGTCCAGCTCGCGACCTCCATCAGCCAACGGTCGCATGGGCGACTGTTGCCGATTTCGTAGGCCGCTGCAATCATGCGCTCGACCGGCTTGTTGGGCGATGCGGTCTCGACATCCGCGTCGATCGTCAGCGTCAGCACCTCCTCGTTCCAGCCGCGCAGCATGGCCAGCGCGCGGTGACCGGGGGCGGTTGCCCAACGTTCGGAATGGTCGAAATAGTCGGAGAACTTCTCGCCCGATGCCTGCTTGCCGTCGACCACCTTGGCCTTCAGCAGGGCCGCGTTGCGCATATGGGCGCGCAACTTGCCAAGCAGATCGGCATTTTCGGCAATGCCTTCAGCGACGATGTCGCGCGCGCCTTCGAGTGCCGCCTTCACATCCGGCACATCGGCGGTGATGTAGCCTTCCGCCAGCATCGCAGGCTCCTTCGAGCGATCGGTTAGGATGGCTTCTGCCAGCGGCCCGAGGCCACGCTCACGGGCGATCTCGGCGCGGGTGCGGCGCTTCGGCTTGTAGGGGAGATAAAGATCTTCGAGCTCGGCCTTGGTGCCCGCCTTGGCGATCTTTGCCATCAACTCGTCGGTCATCTTGCCCTGGCCGGTGATGGATTGGACGATGGTGTCGCGGCGAGCTTCCAGTTCGCGCAGATAGACCAGGCGCTCGGCGAGATTGCGCAGCTGCGTATCGTCCAGGCCGCCGGTCACTTCCTTGCGATAACGGGCGATGAAGGGCACCGTTGCTCCCTCGTCCAGCAGCTCGATCGCCGCCTTGGCCTGATCGGGCCGGGCGTTGATTTCGGAAGAGATGACAGCGGCAAGCGAGCGAAGGTCAGCGGCCATGAGAGTTCCTGCGTTTCACGAAAGTTGCGGGACCATAGCGGCGAAAAGCGGCAAGGCAATGCCCGACGTCCCTATCCACAGCAACATAGCACGGCCGGTGGCTGTTTTTGCGGTTGTGCTGACGCGGCATTCTTTGCTAGCAGAGGCGACCGTTTTCAGACCCGCCTTAGTGGCGCCTTCCCCACCGAAGGCAAGGAAAGTGACATGCCAGATCTGCTCCTAGAACTCCGCTCCGAAGAGATCCCGGCCCGTTTGCAGCGCAAGGCTGCCGGCGACCTGAAGAAGCTCGTCACCGATGCGCTTGTTGAAGCAGGACTGTCCTACGAGGGTGCGCGCGAATACTGGACGCCGCGCCGGCTGACACTCGACATTCGTGGCCTGACGGCGCGCTCCGCCGACGTGCGCGAAGAGAAGAAGGGCCCCCGCACCGACGCCAACGAGAAGGCGATCGAAGGCTTCCTGCGCGGCGCCGGCCTGTCCTCCATTTCCGAGGCGCAGATCCAGAGCGACCCGAAGAAGGGCGACTTCTACATCGCCGTCATCTCCAAGCCGGGCCGCGCCGCCGAAGCGATCATCAGTGACGTGATGCCCGGCATCATCCGCGATTTCCCCTGGCCGAAGCCGATGCGCTGGGGTGCTGCATCCGCCAAGCCCGGTTCGCTGCGCTGGGTGCGGCCGCTGCAGTCGATCGTCTGCACATTCGGCACCGAGCATGAGGAAACGGTTGTCATTCCGTTTTCGATCGACGGCATCGTCGCCTCCAACGTGACCTACGGCCACCGCTTCCATGCGCCTGATGCCATCACCGTCAAGCGCTTCGACGATTATGTCGCCAATCTCGAAAAGGCGAAGGTCATTCTTGATGCCGATCGGCGCAAGGACATCATCCTGCACGACGCCCGCGACATCGCGTTTGCGAGCGGCCTTGGCCTGGTCGAGGACGAGGGCCTGTTGGAAGAGGTCTCCGGTCTCGTCGAATGGCCGCAGGTGCTGATGGGAAGCTTCGAGGAAGACTACCTCTCGATCCCGGCCGACATCATCCGCCTGACGATCAAGACGAACCAGAAGTGCTTCGTGACGCGCCCGATCGGCAGCGACACGCTTTCCAGCAAGTTCATCCTCGTTTCGAACATCCAGGCGAGCGATGGCGGCAAGGAGATCATCCACGGCAACGGCAAGGTCGTGCGGGCCCGTCTTTCCGACGCGCTACACTTCTGGAAGCGCGACCAGGGCAATCTGCCGGACCTCGAAACGCTGGAAGCTTCGGCGAAGAAATTCGACCTCGACCTCTCCAAGCCGCTTGACCAGCGCATGGCCAAGCTCAACGCGCTCAACGTGACCTTCCACGCCAGGCTCGGAACGCAGGGCGCACGCGTGGAGCGCATCCGCGCGCTTGCGGCCAAGCTCGTCATGCAGATCGGCGCAGACTACAAGCTTGTCGACCGGGCCGCGGTTCTGGCCAAGGCGGATCTTCGCACCGAGGCCGTCGGCGAGTTTCCGGAACTGCAGGGCCTGATGGGCCGCCGCTATGCCGCGCTCCAGGGCGAGGACGCCTCGGTCGCAGCAGCGATCGAGGATCACTGGAAGCCGATGGGGCCGAACGACCGCGTTCCGGAGGACAAGATTGCGATCACCGTCGCGCTCGCCGACAAGCTCGATACGCTGACCGGCTTCTGGGCTATCGACGAGAAGCCCACCGGCTCCAAGGATCCCTTCGCGCTTCGCCGCGCAGCACTCGGCGTCATCCGCATCCTGCTCGAGCGCAAGGTTCGTATCCCGCTGCTAACGCCGATTGCCTCGCACATGGCGCGGATCGATGCAGATCTCCTAGACAGAGCATCCGCCGAAAAGAAGCTCCAAGGTGGCGACTACATGACAAGCAGTGCTATCGTCGGCGATGGGATGTCACGTCAACTCGACCTCCTCTCCTTCTTCCACGACCGCCTCAAGGTCTATCTGCGCGACCAAGGCGCGCGCTACGACCTGATTGACGCCGTGGTTACGCCCGAAGCCGACGATCTTCTGATGATTGCCCGCCGTGTCGAGGCGCTGACGGCGTTCATTACCTCGGAGGACGGTAAAAATCTCCTGGTCGGCACCAAGCGCGCCACGCAAATTCTGGCTGCCGAGGAGAAGAAGGGCACGGTGATCGCCGACGGCGTCTCCGAAAACCTCTTCCGCCTCGACGCCGAGAAGGAGCTCTTTGCCGCCATCACCACGGCTTCCGCGGAAGCCTCAACGGCCGTTGCAAAGGAAGACTTCCGCTCGGCGATGGAAGCACTCTCCAGGCTGCGCGCACCGGTCGACCGCTTCTTCGACGACGTGTTGGTCAATGACGAAGAGGCCGCCATTCGCGCCAATCGTCTTGCCCTGCTGCGCCTGATCCGCGAGGCAACCGGCACCGTCGCCGACTTCTCGAAGATCTCGGGCTAAGCTGCAACGCCGTAACATCTTGCGCTTTCTATCTAATTCCATCCTTGCTCAGAATTGATTGAAGGATGGAATTGGAACCTGCGTCAGCTCATCACGCCGAGAGTAGCGGCAGCGAGGACGCCGTAGCGCGCTGTTTTCGCGATGGTGACGAGCAACAGGAATATCGGAAACGGTTCGCGCAGCACACCGGCAACGACGGTGATGGGATCGCCGACCACGGGCATCCAACTCAGAAGCAACGACCACTTGCCGTAGCGGCGATACCAGCGTTGTGCCGTGTCGAGCGCGGGTTGGCTTACTGGAAACCAGCGTTTGCCGCGAAGGCGCTCGATGCCGACGCCGAGCAGCCAGTTGACGGCCGAGCCGAGGACGTTGCCAACGGTCGCCACCGCGATCAGCGCAAGGACCGGATACTGCTTCGCCAGGATGAGCACGACCAGTCCGGCTTCCGACTGCATCGGCAATATCGTGGCTGCCGCAAAGGCCACCAGGAAAAGACCGGCATAGACCGCAAGATCGGTCATGTCTTGTCCACGCCAATGCTTCGCTGCACTCTGTTCCCCTTCATTACGCCTGACTGCGGGCTGGCACTATCACGTCCTTGAGGCTATGCCAAAGCCATGAACAAGATTCTCGTCAGCGCCTGCCTCATGGGCCATGCTGTCCGCTATGACGGGCAGTCGAAGCCCCTTGCCCACCCCGCGATCGCGCGGTGGATCGAGGAAGGCAGGCTGGTAACCATCTGTCCTGAGATGTCGGCCGGAATGCCGGTGCCGCGTCCGCCCGCCGAAATCGAAGGCGGCGCCACGGGCGAGGATGTGCTCGCTGGCCGTGCGCGCGTCGTCGACATCACTGGCGGCGATGTGACGGAAGAGTTCGGGCAGGCGGCCGAAAATGCGCTGGCGCTCGCGACCGAAACCGGCTGCCGCTATGCGCTGCTGATCGACGGCAGCCCCTCCTGCGGCTCGGGCTTTGTCTATGACGGGACGTTCTCCGGACACAGGCAAGCGGGGAATGGCGTGACTGCCGCGCTTCTGAAGCAGGCTGGTATCGCCGTCTACTCCGATCGCGAAGTCGAGCAGCTTGTTGCAGGGCTCGCCGCCGACGAGGCCCACCACGCCGCCTGAGCGCTTCTGCTTGGCCTCCTCCATGCAAAACGACCGCCGGATCGCTCCGGCGGCCGTTCTTTTGTCTCGATGCCCAACCTCAGGCGGCGCGACGAGCCTGCACGGCATGGTCGTTGCTGCCGCCGACGCGGAAGCTGCGGATTAGGTTCAAGAGCTCGTCGGTATCGCTCGCCAGCGACTCTGCCGAAGCGGTCGTTTCCTCCGCCATCGCGGCGTTCTGCTGGGTTGCGGCATCGAGTTGGTTCATCGAGGACGAGATCGAACGCAGCGTCGTGTCCTGCTCGGAGGCGCTGTGGGCGATCTTGGCAACGATCTCGTTGGCAGCCTTGATCTGATCGGAGATGCGCTTTAGCGCCTCGCCCGTTTCGCCGACCAGGCGGACGCCGTGATCGACCTGACCGGACGAGCGGGCGATCTGATCCTTGATCTCCTTGGCAGCGGCGGCCGAGCGCTGTGCAAGTTCGCGAACTTCCTGAGCGACGACAGCGAAGCCCTTGCCGGATTCGCCGGCACGTGCAGCCTCAACGCCGGCATTCAACGCTAGAAGGTTCGTCTGGAAGGCGATGTCGTCGATGACGCCGATGATCTTGCCGATTTCGGCAGACGACTTTTCGATGCCGCTCATCGCTTCGATCGCTTCGGAGACAACGGCATCGCTGCGGCTCGCCTCGCCGCTGATGGCCTCGACGCGCTTGCTTGCCTCATGGGCGCCGTCAGCGGTCTGGCGGACCGCGACGGTCAGCTCATCAAGTGCTGCGGAGGTTTCTTCCAGGCTCGCGGCTTGGCGCTCGGTACGCTGCGACAGATCGTTGGAGGCGCGACGGATCTCTTCCTTGCTGACGGCAATGTCGCCGCCCTTGGCACTGACCTTGGCCATCGCGGCTTCGAGATGCGACAGAGCATCGTTGAAATTGTCGCGGAGGGCCGCGTATTTCTGGCCGAGATCGGCGCAGCGAACCGTCAGGTCGCCGCGCGCGATCTGTTCCAACGCCCGGCCGATTGTCGTGACGACATGGTTCTGGGCGGTCGTTTCGTCGCGCTGCAGGCGCTGGCTATTCTCGCGCTCGCCTTCAAGCGCCATCTGCTGGGCGGCCTCGCGCTCGGACATGGCGTGGCGCTCCTTCACCTTCTGCTGCAAAGACTGCGTCGCCTTGGCCATCATTCCGACTTCGTTGCTCATGTCGGCATGCGGAATGGCGAGCGTCACGTTCTCGTCGGCCACGGCCTTCAATGCCTGATGGACATCTTGCAGGGGCTTGGAGATGCCGCGGATGAAGTAGTAGGCGGCAGCGATGCCGGCGACGCCGACGATAACGCAGGCAATAAGCGCCTTCCAGACAGCGGCATTGATTTGCGCCTGCAGATCGTCGAGATAGACGCCGCTGGAAACGACCAGCTGCCAGGGTTCGAAGGCTGCCGAGTACGAGCCCTTCTCGAACAGCTTGTCTGCTGGCTGGCCGGGCTTGCTCCAGTAGTAAATCGTCCGGCCGCCGCCGGCTCTACCCTTGGCGACCATGTCCTTGCTGAAATAGGTGCCGTTCTGGTCCACCTGACCGCTCATGTCCTTGCCGATGTTATCCGGCTTCGGGTGGAAGCGCTGAACGACGTTGTAGTCATAGCCGAATAGATAGCCTGTTGGCTCGAACTTGACCTTCGAGAGAACCTTGAACGCTTCGGCCTGCGCTGCTTCGTGCGTCATCTCGCCTGATTTTTCGCGCTGGTAGTAGGAATCGAGAACTGAGATCCCGGACTCGACCTGCGTGCGCAGAAGGTCGAAGCGATCGTCGTAGATCACCTGCGACGTCGTCTTGATCTGAAAGTAGGTGGCAATGGCGAAAGCCGCCATGAGCACCCCACGAGGGCGAAAAGTTGATGGGCGATCTTAAGCTTTTTCATTGAATGTCTCGCAAAATCGGTGGGTTCGGCAATTCCGGATCGGTGAACTCCCGACCTCTGCGCTGAACCGCGCTTGGCGACGACAATCATGCGTCTTCCGGCCTTCGTTGTTAGAATTAGAGTGGAGGGATTAACATTTGCCAAGTGGCGAGCCTCCCAGGATTGTCAAATGTAATCAGCGCATTCTTGCAGTTGGCGGAAATTTTGAACCAATTTGCCTCCATAGGTTGAAGTGATTTAGCAAAGGCACGTTGTCTCGTTTTCCGACCATGGTCGTTAGGCTATATTTCCCACATGGTGCAGCCTTCGCATGCCTTCGGCGAATTTGTCCTCGATCCCGGCTGCGGCCTCCTGCGCAACGGGCGGTCGGTGGCGCTCGGCCACCGCGGCATCGCGCTTCTTGAGGCATTGCTTGAAGCCCGCGGGACTGTCGTTTCCAAGGCTGCGCTGATGGAGCGCGTCTGGCCCGGAATCGCGGTCGAGGAAAGCAACCTCACCATCCAGGTCGCAGCACTACGCAAGGCGCTCGGCCCCGCGCCCGGGGGACAGGAGTGGATCGCCAGGTACCGCGCGTCGGTTACCGGTTCATCCGCGTCGATGCGGACACGAAAGCCGCTCTGCCAGCGCCGGAGGTGAGGCCTGCCCTCGCGGTCCTCCCCTTCAGCAATCTTAGCGGCGATCCAAGGCAGGACTCCTTTGCCGATGGGATCGCTGACGAGATCATCGCGGCACTCAGCCGCTTCCGGAGCTTTGCCGTGATCGCCCGGGACTGCTCCTTTGCCTACAAGGGCAATGCAACGGATGTGCGCAAGATCGCCGCGGAACTTGGCGTCAGCTACGTGCTCGAAGGCAGCATCCGGCAGTCGGGCACTCGGCTGCGCATCGTGGCCGAGCTTGTCGAGGGCCAAAGCGGCACGCATATGTGGGCGCAGACCTTCGATGGCACTCTGGACGAGATATTCGACTTTCAGGATCAAATCACCGAGCGCGTCGCGACGCTGATCGAGCCGTTGATCCAGACGGCCGAGATCGAGCGATCGCGACGCGAACGTCCCGGAAACGTGGCGACCTACGACATCTACCTGCAGGCACTGGCCAAGATCTCGAGCGAAACCGAAAGCGACAACGCGGCCGCCTATGCGCTTCTCATGCAGGGACTTGCCGCCGAGCCGGACAATGCACAGCTGCTTGCCCATGCTACATGGGCGCTCGAGCATCGCTACACGATGGGCTGGCCGGCGCTCACCGACGACGATGTGCAGGCATGTGCCGCACTGGCGCGGCGAGCGTTGGAGCACGGCGCCGGCGACGCGATGGTCATGGCCCATTGCGGCGTCGCCTTGATGCAGACGGATTACGACTGGGGCCTCGCCGTCCTGCAGGCGGCGGCTGAATCCAATCCCAACAATCCGATGGCCGTCGTCAGGGCCGGCGTCGGGCATCTTCATTGCGGTGACATCAGGGATGCGTTCAGGCACTTCCACAGAGCCAATCGCTTGACGCCGGGAGATCGCGGCGCGCATTTCTCGCTTTGCGGCATAGCGCACGCCCATGTGATCCTCGGAGAGGACGACCAGGCCGTGGCCTGGGCATCAAGAGCGCTTGCCAGCAATCCGAATTTCGAGGCAACGCTGTGGGTGCTCATTGCTGCGAGCGCGCATCTCGGGCGCATGGAGGAAGCCCATCGCCACCTTGCCGCGCTCAGACGCCTGACGCCTGATATCACGATTGAGCGCGTCCGCGCCGGTCAAGCGGGTAAGTATCCAGACCGCATCGCTGCCGTCCTCGACGGGATGAGATTAGCGGGTGTGCCCGCCGGCAAGGCCAACGAGATACGAAAAATGCGTCCCTGCTTCTCTCAGGGACGCATTTCATCCACCGCGGGGGTGGACCCCGGTCGACCGAAACTTTGGTCAGGCTGGGGCAGGGAACTGGAGATCAGAGCCGAAGCTCGAAGGTGGAAACGTCCAGCGGGACCGTTTGTTCCTTCGGCGCACCTATCACGCTTGCAGCGATCGGCTTGACGTCACCACCGATCACAGCGGCCGTCGTCGAAGCGCGGTCGATATTGTCGGCAGGCGGTGCGGATGCCGTCATCGGCTCGGGCGGAGCCTTGGTGACGAACACGACGGGCGAGCCGCCCATCCAGCCCTCGGTGCGATAGAGCTTCTTCTCGCCATCGACGTCGCGGATTTCCGAGGATTGCAGCGAGCCGGGTGTGAGCGTCGGGACAACGTAGTCCCTCCTGCGCTCGACGGGTTCGAGCGCCGGGCAGCTTGGGCAGCTTTCTTGGCTGATGCTCCCGCCATTGGTGCGCGTGTCCTTGCCGACCACCTCGATCGAAGAGGCGCAGGCGGATCCCGCGGCAAACACAGCTATCGCAGCAAAGAAGACCTGACGCATGGAACACTCCGTCTCACGTTGAGAAGAGACTAGCGCGCCTTTGTTTCCATCCTGTCAGGGGAAAGGGTAAAAATTTAGGGAACTGACCCGATTTCGCGTCTTGCTCACGCTTTTTTGCACTGTTCGGTAGCACATGCCAACCTCTGACCGCTTCTGCGCTCAAAAGCGGCTGAACGCTCCATTGGCTCACATGAAGCGTAACACGATCCGACGCGAAACCATCTCGACAAATATATTGCCTGCCTCTCATTTTTTCGATCGGAGGATGTTTCTGGATCGGATCACGATGTGCTAGAGGTTGTGCGAGGGTCGGGGGAAGCAACATGTCCAACTTATTAATGAAGGACTTTCTTTAGCAGGGCACCGCTGCCCTGT
The DNA here is from genome assembly GCF_000577275.2 of Rhizobium favelukesii. NCBI lineage: Bacteria > Pseudomonadati > Pseudomonadota > Alphaproteobacteria > Hyphomicrobiales > Rhizobiaceae > Rhizobium > Rhizobium favelukesii. The sequence goes on along the minus strand of NZ_HG916852.1, from coordinate 978,171 downwards.
CATCACGGCGGACCATCAGGATTATGATCGCTATCGCAAAATATGGAATGGTGTCGCCGATCGGCGGCCTGCTGCGATCGTCCGCCCGCAGAGTGTAGGTGACGTTCGGAAGGCCGTGCATGCAGCGGCTGCATCTCGCGCCCTGCTTGCGGTGCGCGGCGGCGGCCACAGTCTTGCGGGATTCTCAACCTGCGATGGGGGACTTGTTCTCGATCTATCGGACCTAGCTGCCGTCGCCATCGATCGAGATACGCGCACGATCGAGGTCGGCTGCGGGGCACTACTAGGCGATCTCGATCGCGCGACAGTTCCTGAAGATTACGTGGTACCGGCGGGCGTGATTTCGCATACCGGTGTGGCAGGTTTGACCCTGGGTGGCGGCATGGGATGGGCCAGCAGGAGATATGGCCTTACCATCGACAGCTTGCTGGGCGCGGAGATCGTGACCGCGGCTGGCGACATCATTTGGGCAAGCGCAACATCTGAACCTGAACTCTTCTGGGGCATCCGCGGCGGCGGTGGCAACTTTGGCGTCGTCACCCGATTTAAGTTCAGGATGCATCCGCTGGGTTCCATCATAGTCGGCGAATGGAACTATCCGGCGGCCAACATGCGGCAAGCCCTACAGGCGCTGCGCGACCGCGCGCATGGCCAACCGCGCGACTTTACCCTCAACTTCACCGCGACAGCCACGGGTCTCAGCGTTACGGCAGTTTGGTCGGGGGATGCTGCCCTCGCTCACGCGGTTCTGTCACCATTCGGAGCGCTGGCTGATGGCGGCATCGGGAGCGTCGACAAGCTGCCCTATCTCAGCCTGCAGAGCCGCAACGACGAGCATCTTTGCTGGTCGCGACGGTATTATTGCAAGGGAGGATTCTGGTCCGATATCACCGATGAAGCAATCGACGCCTTACTGCTTTCCATCGCCGATGCACCAACGCCAGATTCCGAAATTTACGTGTTGCAGCTCGGAGGAGCGGTTGCCGATGTAGCGGACGAGGCAACTGCGTATACGGGAAGAGGCGCAAGCTACTACTGGCTTGCAGAGCCGGTTTGGGACGAGGCTGCCGATGACGATCGATGCATTGCCTGGGGGCGGATCACCGGCAAATCGCTTTCCACATTCTCGATGGCTGGGAATTACGTCAACGAGCAGGCCGATGCCGGCACGGTCGTAGCTTTAGATGCATATGGTCCGGACAAGTACCAGCGGCTTGCACGCCTAAAGACGCGGCTCGATCCGCACAATATGTTCCGCCTCAATCAGAACATCACCCCGCTGGCTTGAGTTCCTATTCACATCAAGGGTGCTAGGTCGTTCCAGGCTGCCCGCCAGGGCGTATCGAGACACAGAAGCAAGTTGGTGGCAGGTCTACCGAACAGCGCTTTTTTCGCGTTCGATCGCGCGCCAGCCGATGTCGTGGCGGCAGAAGCCGTTGTCCCAATCGACCTTGTCGAGCAACGCACAGGCGCGCGCCTGTGCTTCGCCAACCGTCTTGCCCGTGGCCGTGACGTTGAGCACCCGCCCGCCGGTCGCGACCAGCGCGCCGTCCGTCAGGGCTGTGCCGGCATGAAACACCTTGGCGCCATCACCCGCTTCCGGGATATGGCGGATCGGCGTCCCCTTGTCGTAGGAGCCCGGATAACCCTTCGACGCCATGACGACAGTCAGGGCCGGGTCGTCGGTCCATTCGGCGGACACCTGATCGAGTGTGCCGTTGGCGGTGGCAAAGAGAAGCGGCAGCAGATCGCTCTCCAGCCGCATCATCAGCACTTGGCACTCCGGATCGCCGAAGCGGACATTGTATTCGATGAGTTCCGGCCCCTTGGCGGTGATCATCAGGCCGGCGAAGAAGACGCCCGAGAAGGGATAGCCGCTTTCGGCCATGCCGCGCATGGTCGGCTCGATGATTTCCTTCATGGTGCGCTCGACCATGTCGGCCGTCATCACGGGCGCCGGCGAATAGGCGCCCATGCCGCCGGTGTTCGGGCCGGTGTCACCCTCGCCCACCCGCTTGTGGTCCTGGGCGGTTGCGAGCGGCAGGACGTGCTTGCCGTCGCAGAGGCAGAAGAAGCTCGCCTCCTCGCCATCGAGATAGGCCTCAATAACGACCTCGGCGCCCGCAGCACCGAAGGCGCCCTCGAAGCAATCGTCGACGGCGGCGAGTGCTTCATCGACGGTCATCGCGACGGTCACGCCCTTGCCGGCAGCAAGGCCATCGGCCTTGACGACGATCGGGGCGCCCTGCAGGCGGATATAGGCCTTGGCCTTCGGCGCATTGTTGAAGCGCTGGTAGGCACCAGTCGGGATGTCGTAGCGGGCGCAGATATCCTTGGTGAAGCCCTTGGAGCCTTCGAGCTGGGCCGCAGCAGCCGACGGGCCGAAGACGGCAAATCCTTCTGCGCGCAGCTTGTCGGCAATGCCGGCCACCAGCGGGGCTTCGGGGCCGACGACGACGAAATCGATCGCCTTGTCCTTGCAGAAGGCGATCAACGCATCGTGGTCATCGACATTGACGGCGACGAGCGTCGCGTGTTCGGCAATGCCCGGATTGCCGGGCGCGGCGTAAAATTCCGTCATCAACGGCGATTGCGCCAGCTTCCAGGCCAATGCGTGTTCGCGTCCGCCCGATCCGATCAACAGAACCTTCATGCCCGTCCCTTTCGCGTTTCCGTCTGGCGGTTAAGGGGAGAGCGCCGAAAGGTCAAGCGAGAATGCTTGCCCCGGGGTCAAGCTCACCAGCCGCCGCCGCCACCACCGCCACCGCCGCCACCGGAAAAGCCTCCCGAGGAGCCGCCACCGGAAAAACCGGAAGACGAACTGGAGGGCGGTGCCGGAATGGTGGAAGCGATCGTCGAAGCCATCGACGAGGAGAAGCCGCCGATGCGATCGGAGAAGTTGCCGCTGCCGAAATTGCCGGAATACCACGAGGGGGCATAGGCCGCGGCAGCGGCGCCCGCCGCCGCTGCAGCAAGCCAGGTCTCGAAGGCGCGCGACCAGGGTTTTTCGACGCCGAGCGCCACAGCGTAGGGCAAGAGTTTCTCGAAATGCCGGGGCGACATCTCGGGCGCCCCCTCCATATTCATGCGGTCCTTCTCGGCCAGCGTCATGTACTGACGCAAACCATCGATGCCATCGGTCAGCTTGGCCCCGAGCGGGGTCGGCGCGCCCATGATGAAGACGTAGAGCAGGTTCAGCAGGATGATGCCGCCGATGGCAAACAGCATCGGCGTCTCGTGGAACTCGACCAGCGAGGAGAACAGCGCCAATGCCAGCGACGACACGATGCTGAAGCCGATAAAGGCGGCGATACCGATGGCGATCACGGACATGATCTTGGCGCCGAGCGCTCTGCCGGGGCGAAACGACTTGGCAAAGCCGGCAACGAAGACAGAAATGAAGACGACGACGACGATCGGAATGATCATCAAAGCGATGGTCTCCGGCTCCAACGTTCCAAAGACGAAGAGGGCCACCAACGAGACGGCGCTGAGTGCGATACCGCCCGTCGTGTATCCAGTATTCGCATTGTAGTATTTGCCGCGGTGCTCGCGCTCGATGGCGGCCCGGAAACTGTCTCCCGCCGACTTCACCTTCGTTCCGTTGGCCTCGTCGATCGTCAGGGAGCCCTTGGCTCCGACGGCGTTGAGCAAGCTCGCTTCGCCGGCTTCCAGCTTCTCCTTGCCGACCGGCTTGTCGGTGCGGCGGATGATGATCGCGTTCTTCAGGTCTTCCAGCACCACGTATCCGCGCACAGCCAGGTTGAGGGCCGTGGCCGACAGCGCCGTCCAGCCCTGCCCCGAGAAGCCGCGATTGTCGACATAGTTCACCAGCGCCGGCGAGATGCCGTCGGGCGGATCCCAGCGCGGCACCAGCACGCCGCGGGCCGGATCGCGGCCGACCTTCAGCCAGGAGCGCGTGTAATAGAGGAAGACGAGGATGAGGCCACCGAAACCGAGGGAGTAGTCGCGGTTGTCGCTCAGCCACCAGCGCCGCTCGTCGTCGGCGCTCGGCGGATTGATAGAACCTTTGGGCATCTTGACGGCGATCGTCAGCCCTTCACCGGCGTTGAGCGGCCGGGTCGTCGAGAACAGCAGTCGATTACCGTCTCCGGAAACGCTTGCATTCCTGTCCGTCGCGCCCTGCGGGCCGGTGAAGAAGGCGGTATCCGTCGCGCTGACCCCATCCGGAAGGTTCACCATCGCCGTGGCACTCAGGATCGGGAAGATCCAGCCGTTGCCGGTCACGTTCCAATAGAACTCGTCGTGATCGTCGAAGTAGCGGATCTGGCGATTGGTGCGGTATGTGAAGACGTATTGGTGGCGGCCAGAGCTTAACGACACATCTTCCGAGCCGGCATAGATGCGGATGCCGCCGCTGATGGACTCGGTGTGCCAGGGCTCGTCGCGGCCGTCGCGCTTGACCGAGACCACGTCGAAATCGACGCGGCGGAGGCGGCCTTTCGCGTCCTGATAGGTCAGCGGAAAATCGCGGAAGATGCCGCGCCTGATCCGGTTGCCTTCGGCGTTGACGGTGATCGTCTCCGTCACCGTCAACGCGCCGCCCTTTTCCAGCACGATGTCGGAGGCGAATGCGTTAATCACCTCCGCAGCGGTGGCGCCACGCGCCGCAAGCATCAGAAACAGAACGAAGCAAAGGCCGAAAAGCCGTCGGATCATCATACCCCTCGCCTGCGGCGTCCCGGCCGCATCAGATAACGTCAGCCCGCGTCGGCATAGGTCACGCCAAGCCCTGCCAGCGTCCGCCAGTAGGTCGGGAAGGTCTTACCGACGCAATCCGGATCGAGGATCGTGATGCCGGCGATCCTCAGGCCGGCAAGCGCGAAGCTCATGGCGATGCGATGATCGGCGAAGGTGTCGATCTTGGCCGGCAGGCGCTGGCCCGCGAGAGCCGGATCGGACTGGACGATCAGGTCGTCGCCTTCCTCGCGTGCCAGATCCGGACGGATCTGCATGAGGCCGGTCGAGACTGCGCGGATGCGATCGCATTCCTTGACGCGCAGATTGGCGATGCCGACGAAACGCACGGGCGTCTCGTTGAAAGCGGCCAGAACGGCAAGCGTCGGGACGGCGTCCTGCATCTGCGAACCGTCGATGACGGCAGGAAGATGCGGGAACTTGGCGATCAGATCGTAGGCCTTCGCATCCGGCTGCGTAAACGCGGTGTTCGCGACACCGAGATCGATCTTGCCCGATGTCAGCACCTCCGCCGCCCAGAGGTAGGTTGCGGCCGAGGCGTCCGGCTCGACCACAAAGTCGCTTGCCGCGTAACCGGTCGGCTCGACGCGCCAGGTCACCGGGCTCGTCTTCTCGACCTTGGCGCCAAAGGCGCGCATCGCCGCGGTCGTCAGATCGATATAGCCGAGCGCACCGATATCCTCGCCAAGCAGCTCGATCGTCACCGGCTTGTCGCCGCCAGCGGCCATCATCAGGAGCGCCGAGACATACTGGCTGGACAGGCCGCCATCGATCTGGACGCGGCTCGCCACAAAACGACCGGTGCCCTTGACGGTGACGGGTGGGCAGCCGGTTTCGGTCGATGCGTCGATGCCAAGTGACCGCAGCGCATCGACGAGCGGGCCGATCGGGCGCTTGCGCATATGCTGATCGCCATCGACGACAACCGTGCCATCCACCAGGGCGGCAGCAGCCGTCAGGAAGCGGGTCGCCGTTCCGGCATTGCCGAGGAAGAGTGGCACCTGCGGCGGCAGCAGTTTACCGCTGCCGGTGACGACGAAGCTCGTATCATCAGGCTCGTCGATAATCACTCCCATGGCGCGCAGCGCGTCGGCCATATAACGCGTGTCGTCGCTCTTCAACGCACCGGTCAAGCGGCTGGTGCCCTTGGCAAGACCAGCCAGCAGCAGCGCGCGATTGGTGATCGATTTCGACCCGGGCGGGATGGCGCGGCCTGTCAGCGGCTTGCCCGGCGGGATGATGGTGAGCTTGTCTTTACTCATTTCCTTGTCTTTTCCGTCTTTGCGCGAAGGCCGTCTCCAGCCACGATCATGTCCTGCTCATAGCAGCTTTTGCGCAAAGGCAAATGGCGGATATCAGAACTTTACCGTCGGAACGGCGCGATCCGCTTCGTTGGCGATCTCGAAATACTCGCGCTTCTGGAAGCCGAACTGGCCGGCGACCAGATTGGATGGGAAACTCTCGACTTTGACGTTCAGATCGCGGGCCGCGCCATTGTAGTAGCGGCGCGCCATCTGGATTTCGCTTTCCATCGTTTCGAGCGAGGTCTGCAACTCGCGGAAATTCTCGTTCGCCTTCAGGTCGGGATAGGCTTCGGCCAGCGCCAGCACGCGGCCAAGTGCCTGACCGAGCAGACCTTCCGCCTGGGCGCGGCCGGCGACATCGCCTGCTGGAACTGATTGGGCCTTGTTGCGGAGCGCAACGACCTCTTCGAGAGTCGTCTTTTCGTGCGCCGCGTAACCCTTGACGGTCTCGATCAGGTTGGGGATCAGGTCGGCGCGGCGCTTCAGTTGCACATCGATGCCGGACCAGGCTTCCTCAGCCATCTGCCGGGCACGAACAAGGCCGTTATAAATAAAGACGGCATAGAGCGCGGCCAGAACGACAAGACCAAGAACGAAATACATCGCGAATCCCCCGCAACGACAAAAAATATGCCGGGAGACTATGCGCCTTACTGCAGATTGTCATCCCGCATTTCCGGCCTCTTTCGGGCGATCGATTGCAAGGGGTAGTGAAAAATCACGATACCGCAGGGTGCGCGGACACCATATTTTCATTCTGCACGATCGAGATAGACGTGCGTGAGAAACTTGCGCCGAGGATCACTCAGTATGAGCGCAGTACTTTTCCTGCTCAACACGCTGGCCATCGCTTCGTACTTCTTTGTCCAGAAAATGGCGCGTCCGGTGGAACGCCGTGTCGAGGTCAGAAGCGACGAACGCCGCTGACCGCCACCCTCAAGCGGCGGTTTTCGCCAGATTTACCCCACCCGCGTCCGTCAGCAGGAAGGCTTCGCCGCAGGCCTTGGCCAGCGTGCGCACCCGCAGAATGTAGCTCTGGCGCTCGGTGACCGAGATCACGCCGCGCGCATCCAAAAGATTGAACACGTGGCTTGCCTTGATGCACTGGTCATAGGCCGGGAACACGCACTTGTGCAGCAGCTGGTTCGCATTGTCGCCCGGCGCGCCGGCGGCGAGAAGCGCCTGACACTCCTTCTCGGCGTCAACGAAGTGACGGTGCAGCATCTCCGTATTGGCGTATTCGAAATTGTGGCGTGAATATTCCTGCTCAGCCTGCAGGAAGACGTCGCCGTAGCTGATCTTCTGGTCGCCCTCGCGGCCGTTGAAGTTCAGGTCATAGACGTTGTCTACGCCCTGGACGTACATGGCGAGGCGCTCCAGACCATAGGTCAACTCGCCCGCGACAGGCGAGCATTCGATGCCGCAGACCTGCTGGAAATAGGTGAACTGCGACACTTCCATGCCGTCGCACCAGCACTCCCAGCCGAGACCCCAGGCGCCGAGCGTCGGGCTTTCCCAGTCATCCTCGACGAAACGGATGTCGTGCAGCAGCGGGTCGAGACCGATCGCTGCGAGCGAGGCGAGATAGAGTTCCTGCAGGTTTGGCGGGTTCGGCTTCAGGATGACCTGATACTGATAATAATGCTGCAGGCGGTTCGGGTTCTCGCCGTAGCGGCCGTCGGACGGGCGGCGCGACGGCTGCACATAGGCAGCCTTCCACGGCTTGGGCCCGAGCGCACGCAGCGTCGTTGCCGGGTGGAACGTACCGGCACCGACTTCCATGTCGTAAGGCTGCAGAACCGCGCACCCCTTGTCCGCCCAGTAGTTGTGAAGCGTGAGGATCAGCGCCTGAAACGAGCGCTTGGGGTTCATATGGTCGGGGATTGCGGCTGCAGACATGGAACGGCTTCCGAATTCGTACAAAAGTGCGCGGACAGGTGCCATGCCGCGCCAAACGGGTCAAGGCTTTTGCGGCCCTACTCGTCCTCGTCCTTCTTCAGATGGTATTCGCCGGTCACCGGATCCTTGACCAGCGTGCCGATGGCGCCCGTCTGGCGCTCCTTCTCGGCACGACGGGATCGCTCGGCGAGCCGCTTTGCATCAGCGATGAAGCGGCGGTAGAGAAGCCAGGCGCCGACGACCAGCACGACGATAATTATCAGTTGCGGCATGATGCCAGCCTTCACTCCCTCAGAGCCCGAATCGGCTCCACAATGCCTTCTCCTCGGCGGCCTCGACAAGTCCGGTTGCAAGACCGGCGCCGGCGCCCTCCAAGCTGGCTGACGATATACCCGGAATGCGTCGTCCGAAAAGACCACGCGCTGGCATCACCAGCTCGAGCTTGCTTTTGGCCCCATAGCGGCGCTTCAATTCCTGCCGCATGTCGCCGAGCCCATCGACCAGACCCAGCTCAAGTGCGCGCATACCGGTCCAGAAAAGCCCGGAGAAGACTACGTCGTCGTTCTTCAGCTTGCCGGCACGCCGCTCGCGAACCATGGAGATGAAAACCTGATGGATCTCCAATTGCAGGGTCTTCAGGTATTCGATGTCCTTTTCCTTCTCCGGCTGGAAGGGATCGAGGATCACCTTGTTTTCTCCGGCCGTATAGACCCGGCGCTCCACGCCGATCTTCTTCAAGAGCTCGGGAAAGCCGAAGCCACCAGAGACGACGCCGATCGAGCCGACGATAGAGGTGGGATCGGCAATGATCTCGTCGCCGGCAAGCGCGATCATGTAGCCGCCGGATGCGGCAACATCTTCGACGAAGACGAGAACCTTCTTCTGCTTCTCGCGCGCGAGTTCGCGGATGCGGGTGAAGACGAGGCGCGACTGCACCGGGGAGCCGCCGGGCGAATTGAGCGAGATGGCAACCGCCGGCGCATCCTTGAAACTGAAGGCCTTTTCGAGGACTTGCGCCGTTGAGGCGAGATTGAGGGTGGGCCGGAACTGGCTCCCGCCGCTCATGATCGGGCCGTGAAGTCGAACGACGGGGATCACCATGCCTTCCTTACGGAAACGCTTCGGCAGCAACCTCTTCAAAAATCCGGCCATTTTCCATCCTTTGCGACGATGTGAGCGAACGTCTTCCATGTATGCAACGGAGCGACAAACGCAATGGTCGCAGCAGAAAACATCTGTCGTTCACAAATCTTGTTGCGAATGACTTGCATTATCATTCCAATTAGACATACTGGTCGGATTGGTAATAGGCGGACACTGCATGGACATCGTAAATCCGAACGCGAAGGCCGGCTGGCGACACGAACGTGAAGAGGCATCGCTTTCCGATGTCTACCGGTCCGTCCAGACGCATACACATGGCACACGCTGGCGCCGCATCGCCGCGTTCCTCGGGCCCGGCTACATGGTGGCCGTCGGCTATATGGACCCCGGCAACTGGGCGACCTCGCTCGCCGGCGGTTCGAAGTTCGGCTATGCCCTGCTGACCGTCGCCTTGCTGTCCAACCTGATGGCGATCGTCCTGCAGTCGCTCTGTGCGCGCCTTGCGATCGCTTCCGGCCGCGACCTTGCCCAGGCGTGCCGTGACGCATACCCGAAATACGTCTCCGTTCCGCTGTGGGCCTTTGCCGAAATCGCCATCATCGCGACCGACATCGCCGAAGTGATCGGCACGGCGATCGGCCTCAACCTTCTCTTCGGCATCCCGCTCGAACTCGGCGTGCTCATCACATCGCTCGATGTGTTCCTCATCCTCTATCTGCAGAAGATCGGCTTCCGCTGGGTGGAAGCCTTTGTCATCGCCCTGCTCGCCATCATCGCCGTGTGCTTCGGCGTGCAGATCTTCCTGGCGGACCCGGAATGGGGTGCGGTGATCCGGGGCTTCTTCCCGACGACCGAGATCGTTTCCAACCCCGAGATGCTCTACCTCGCGCTCGGCATTCTCGGCGCCACCGTGATGCCGCACAATCTCTACCTGCACTCCGGCATCGTCCAGACCCGCGCCTATGGCCACACGGTGCCGGAAAAGCGCCAGGCGCTGACCTACGCGACGATCGACTCGACCGTAGCGCTGTGCTTCGCGCTCCTGATCAACGCATCGATCCTGATCCTGGCCGCTGCTGCCTTCCATGCGAACGGCAAAACGGATGTCGTGGAACTGGGCGAGGCATCTTCGTTGCTCGCACCGCTGCTTGGACTGGCAATCGCTCCAACGCTCTTCGGCATCGCGCTCCTGTGCTGCGGCCTGAATTCGACGGTTACGGCAACGCTTGCGGGTCAGATCGTCATGGAAGGCTTCCTGAAGATCCGGCTTCAGCCGTGGGTTCGCCGCCTGATCACTCGTGCGATCGCCATCGTTCCGGCCGCCTTCGTCACCATCTGGTATGGCGACAAGGGCACGGCGGAACTGCTGATCCTGACGCAGGTCGTGCTCAGCCTACAGCTTTCCTTCGCCGTCTTCCCGCTCGTGATGTTTACGGCAAGCAGGGCGAAGATGGGCGCGCTGGTCGCCCCCCGCTGGTTGAGTGCGATTGCCTACGTGATCGCGGTCCTGATTGCGGGTCTCAATGTCAAGCTGCTGTTCGACTTCGTCGTCGGCTAGCGCCTGCTGTAGGCCGCCCGGCCATTGTTGAGATCATCCACGAAGGGGGAGAATTTATGCGTTCCCTCCTCGTGCATGATAAGTGGCGCGCGCAGCGAAAGCCGCGCGCGCGATCCTTTGATCGCCGTGACCAGGATACGCACGGCGCTCTCGCCGTCGCGCGGATGGATCGCGGTCACCTCGATGCCGCCGAAGCGGCGTCCGCAAGCGTCGATGATCTCGGCAATCGATTCTGGCCGTGCGATGAGCGACAATTGCCCGCCGGGGATCATGATCGCCCCGGCCGTCCGCACCCAGCTTTCGAACAGCCCCTCCGTCATCGCATGTGCCTCCGCCTTCAAGGCATCGGGCGTCCGGCGATCGCCCGCATCGTTGAACGGCGGGTTCATGATCACATGATGGAAACTCTCGTCGGGGAGACCAGCCTCGTTTCGCGCCTTCGCCCTTAGCGTCACATCCGCCTCGACGACCGAAACGCGGCCCGCCACATGCGCATTTTCAGGCAGGAGGATGCTGCGGCGCGCATAGTCGGCCATCTGGCCGGAACGCTCAAAGAGGACGACTTCGGCGGCCGGCAGCCGTGACGCGACGGCCAAGCCGGCGGCGCCTGCGCCGGCACCGAGATCCGCGACCGTGATCGGGCGGTCGTCGGCGACGAGCGCAGCAAGCAGCATTGCATCCATGCCGGAGCGATGCCCCCTGCCCTTCGGCTGCACCACATGGAACAGCCCCCGGTGAAAGGCGTCAATCGTCTCGGCAAGATCTCCCGTCATCTCAGGCTCACTTCGGAGCGCGCAATTCGCCACCGAGCCCGGCATCCACGAGAATGCGCCGCGCCTGGTCGGCTTGTTCGTCATCGACGAGGAGCCGGCGCGGCAGCATGCCGAGCGACCCTTCCAGAATGCTCATCCCTTGATCGGCAATGAAGCAGTGGATCCCCGCATCCTTCAGCAGGCTCTCCGCGTAGGAGAGCAACACGGGATCATTGGCGCGAATAAGTTCATGCATTTGCCGGAAAATCCCTTTCAAATTTGCGCGACGCGACAATTCACCCCTTGCCGCGCCAATCGCCCCTTTCTATTGTCGAACTCAATAATTTAACAGGAGTCCGGGTCGTTGGGCGTGGTCATACCGCTTGAAGAAAGCAAAAACAAACTGGCATCTGTCAAGCCGCTGGTCGATTTGACCAAAGCGGACATGCAACGGGTGAACCAGCTTATCCTCTCCAAGGCCGGTTCCGACGTCCAGATGATTCCCGAAGTGGCCAACCATCTCATCTCGTCCGGCGGCAAGCGCCTTCGTCCGATGCTGACTTTGGCGTCTGCTGCGCTATTCGGCTACAAGGGCGAGAACCACATTAAGCTTGCGACATCAGTCGAGTTCATGCACACGGCGACGCTGCTGCATGACGACGTCGTCGATGAGAGCGACCTTCGCCGCGGCAAATCCACCGCCCGCATGATCTGGGGCAACCAGGCGAGCGTGCTTGTCGGTGACTTCCTGCTCGGCCAGGCGTTCCGCATGATGGTCGATGTCGGCTCGCTCGATGCGCTCGACGTGCTCTCCTCGGCGGCTTGCGTGATCGCCGAAGGCGAAGTGCTGCAGCTTTCCGTCGCCAAGAACATGGAAACGACAGAAGACGACTACCTCGCCGTCATCCGCGCGAAGACGGCAGCGTTGTTTGCCGCAGCCGCCGAAGTCGGCCCGATCGTCGCCGATGCCGGCAAATCCGGCCGCAACGCACTGAAGTCCTATGGCATGAACCTTGGTCTCGCTTTCCAGCTCGTCGACGATGCGCTGGACTACGGCGGCAAGGCGGCCGATCTCGGCAAGAATGTCGGCGACGACTTCCGGGAAGGCAAGATCACGCTTCCGGTCATCTTGGCCTATCGCCGCGGAACCGAGGAAGAGCGCGCTTTTTGGCGACAGGCCATTGAAGGCGGCGAGAGCAGCGACCAGAATCTCGAAAAGGCGCTTGGCCTGATTACCAAGTATGGCACGCTGAACGACACCATTGCCCGGGCGGTTCACTACGGCACGATCGCACGCGATGCGCTCGCGCCGCTTCCCGAAACGGGATGGAAGTCAGCCCTGCTGGAAGTCATCGACTTCTGCATCGAGCGCGTCAATTAATCGACGGTCACTGATCGCGGGCTGAATTTATTGCAGGGCCGCTCCAAAAAAGCCATCCTGTTGTGAGTCAGTCATTTCAACTGATTTTGCAGTCGGACGAGGCCGGCTGCCCGACAAGAGAGGTTTTCTAATGCGGCAAAAACTTGCCATCCGTCTTCTTTCGAGCGCAGCCATGGCAGCGGTCCTATCGCTGGCAGCGCTCGGCGGCGTGAATGCCGAAGAGACGGCCAAGAAGGACGATGCCGCCACGGTGATCTTCGATCCGGATAGCGTCACGAGCTTCTCCGGCGCATTTTTGGCCGCCCGGACTGCCGATGTCGATCACGACTACGAGACGGCGATTGAACTCTACAAGAAGGCGCTGCAGATCGAGCCGGGAAATCCGGAAATCCGCCAGCGCCTGATGATCTCGCTGCTTTTGAACGGCGACATCAAGGATGGCGTGAAGTATGCCAACGACCTGAAAGGCGATCCAACGGTCGAACGCATCACGACGGTCGTGCGCAGCATGGATGCCATTCGACGCGGCGAATACAAGACGGCTGAATCGCTTCTGAAATATACCGGCCCGAACGATCTCGACCGAATGATGAACGATCTGCTCGCCGCCTGGGCCCGCGTCGGCGCCGGCCGTGGCAAGGAAGCTCTCTCCATGGTTCAGAGGATGAAGGGGCCGGATTGGGTCGGCATCTTCAAATCCTACAACGCCGGCGCGATCGCGATCGTGAACGGCGACATAAGGGCCGCCCGCCAGAACCTCAACGACGCCGTACTCGACAAGGACGGCGGTGCGACGGCTCCCGATACCTTCATGCGCGCCGTCATGGCTCTCGCCCGACTGGAAGCCTCGCAGGGCAACAAGCAGAAGGCGCTCGACGCGATTTCCGTCGGCGACAACCTGCTGCCGAACTACGCTCCGCTCAATGCGCTGCGCCAGAGCATCGAAAAGGGCGAGAAGCAGGAGCAGCAGATTCAGACCGCAAAGCAGGGCGCTGCCGGCGTACTTTTCTCCATCGGCGGGGCGCTGAACCGCGACGGCGCCGAGGATATCGTTTCGCTCTACCTGCAGACCGCCAAGACGCTGGATCCGGATAGCGCCGATACGCTCGTCATGCTCGGCGGCATTGCCGAGAAGCAGGAGCAGATGGACCGCGCGATCGCGCTCTACAAGCAGGTGCCGGAGAACTCGCCGATGCGCCGCATCTCCGAGCTGCAGCTCGGCCTTGCCCTTGCGCAGGGCGGCAAGGTGGAAGAGGCGCGCAAGCACCTTCAGAGCCTGATCGCCTCTGATCCGAAGGACGTTCGCAGCTACCTCGCCTATGGCAGCGTGCTGTCGGATGCGAAGGACTACGCCGCCATGGCCGACAATTACGACAAGGCCGTCGAAGTCCTCGGCCCGTTGCCGGGCAGGGGCGCATGGACGGTCTTCTTCCAGCGCGGCATCGCCTATGAACGCCTGAAGAAATGGGACCAGGCAGAGCCGAATTTCCGCAAGGCACTGGAACTCAACCCCGACCAGCCGCAGGTTCTGAACTACCTCGGCTACTCCTGGATCGACATGAACCGGAACCTCGACGAGGGCCTGGCGATGATCAAGAAGGCGGTCGATCTGCGTCCGGACGATGGCTACATCATCGACTCGCTTGGCTGGGCCTATTTCCGGCTGAACCGCTTCGACGACGCGGTCGAGGAATTGGAGAAAGCAGCACAGATCAAGGCCGGCGACGCGACGATCAACGACCATCTGGGTGATGCCTACTGGCGTGTCGGCCGCAAGCTCGAAGCCGTCTACCAGTGGAACCGGGCGCTCGGCTCCGAACCCGAGGCATCCGCGATCCCGAAGATCAAGGAAAAGATCGCCAACGGCTTGCCGCAGGATACGGACAGCTCCAAGGCGGCTGACAAGAAGCAGCCGGATCCGGCGCCGGTCGAACCGAAGCCCACGGACAAGAAGTCCTGATAGGCGATGCCCGAGGCGAGTATGGGCGATGACCTGACCGTCATCGAGGACGCTCCGGCAAAAATCAATCTGGCCCTGCATGTGACGGGCCAGAGATCCGACGGCTACCACCTGCTCGATATGCTGGTGACCTTCACCCGGCATGGCGACCGGCTTGAATTTACGCCGGCTGAGCGAGACGAGTTCGTGATATCAGGACGCTTTGCCGAAGCGCTCGTCGACGACCGCCACGACAATCTTGTCCTGAAGGCCCGGGATTTCCTGCGCAGTGCGATCTCTCACGAGAGCGGCATCGCTCCCGCGGTTCGCATCGATCTCCAGAAGAACCTGCCGATTGCGTCCGGAATCGGCGGTGGGTCGGCCGATGCGGCAGCGACGCTTCGCGGCCTGACGCGGCTCTGGAACGTGTCGCTTCCGAATGCGACCATAGAGGCGGTCGCCCTCCGGCTAGGGGCCGACGTGCCCATGTGCCTGGCGAGCAGACCACTGATCGCGCGCGGCATTGGCGAGCAGATCATCCCTGTCGACGACATGCCGGCCTTTGCCATGGTGCTGGCGAACCCGTTGAAAGGCATATCGACGCCCGAGGTTTTCCGAAGGCTGACGAGCAAGACCAATCCGGCACTCGACATGACGCTGCGTTCCACCTGGATCGAGACGATAGGCTCGATGCGCAATGACCTTGAGCCGGTCGCTCGAGACCTGCTGCCCGAAATTGCCGAGATCTCGGCGATGCTGAAGAAGCAGGGCGCCTCCCTCGTTCGCATGTCCGGTTCCGGCGCCACGTGCTACGGCATCTTTGATACACGTGTAGCGGCAGAGACGGCGGCCGCCGCGCTTCACAGCGAACGGCAGGACTGGTATTTCGAAGCAACGGAAACGACTGCTGGAGGACACGATGCCAGGGCTGGATGAAATGCGTCCCTTCATTCCTGTCGGTATTGCCGTGCTGACGGTCTCGGATACCCGCACGCTCGCCGACGACCGCTCCGGCGATACGCTGGCCGCTAGGATCAAGGAGGCAGGTCACCGCTTGGTCGACCGGGGAATCGTCCCTGATGACCCACAGGCGATAGCTTCGCGTGTGAAGGCATGGACCGAACGCGATGATATCGACGTCGTCATCACCACCGGGGGAACCGGCTTTACCGGCCGCGATGTCACGCCGGAAGCTCTGGAGCCGCTTTTCGAAAAGAGGATGGATGGCTTTTCGGAGGTGTTCCACCGTATCTCCTACGACAAGATCGGCACCTCGACGATCCAGTCGCGCGCCACGGCGGGCGTTGCCAACGCAACTTTCATCTTCGCGCTGCCGGGCTCGCCCGGGGCCTGCAAGGACGCCTGGGATGGCATCCTCAAATCCCAACTCGACTACCGCCACATGCCTTGCAATTTCGTGGAGATCATGCCGCGTCTCGACGAGCATCTAAAGCGCGGGACAGGCAAGTAACGGACTGCCCCGGCAGACGAAGACAGGCCGCCGTTCTATATCCCTATGCCGGGTAGTGCAGGCATTGTCTCCCAGCTATCACCGGACAGCAGGATGCAGCTTACGCCGCGAACATCCGTGATGAGCAGCGTCCACGTGCCGCTCTGCGCGGCGTAGATCTCAAGCATTGCGTTCTGGTTGACCAACCCAACTGCCGTCAGCCTCTCGGCAAAGTTCTTGTCGAGAAAATCGACGATCTCGGATCGGCCTGCGCAACTGCGCATCATCTGCGATGCTGCCGAATGCGGATGCGCGATCATCGATGTCGTCAATATGACGGCCGACAACAGGCCGCGGATCATATTGCGTTTCATGACGCACCTCCTTTTGCCGGAAACCGGCAGAAGAGGAGACTTCCGCTGACCTGTTCTGCCGTCTGCCGGCATTCATGGTCGACCGTCACGAAGCGAGGCGCTCGGGCGGCGCCATGCGGGAATTATAGCGCAAAATTGTATCGGGCGCCATCATTTGCGGGGGCGTCGAAGAGAGCACGCGCAGCTACCGCGCCGCGCGCGCAACCCAAGAGGGAATGAGTTCGCTGGAAAGCTTGCGCAGCTTCTGCCCTTTTGCGAATTCGAGGAGGCTCATTCCGCTTCGTGCTGCGGCGATCGCCTGTTTCTTGGGAAGGAGAAGCCCGAGTTCCAGCGGCGACGACGCCCGGCGGATGCGCTGCAGAAAAGGACGCCGATATCCGCGCGAAGCGGTGAACCGTGCAGGCAGCTTATTCAGCGCCATGTACTCGGCAATCTCGTCGATCCAGCCGGTCTGCGGACGCGCACCGGGCTCGACGAAAAGAAGCCACTCGCCTCGCGCCGAGCGCACTATATCTTTGATATCCCATTGCGAATGAAACCGGCAGCCGGCAGCATCAGCCACCCTCGACGTCCCGTCCCGCGAGTCATGGTCAAGCACCACAACGTCACTGACGAGCCCCTCCACTGCGCCTGCCACCAACACCGATAACGTCTGCGCCAGCTCAGGCTCCTGATCCTGGCATTCAAGTACAACAGTCAACATTGCCTATTCATAGAGCGCCGCACAAAATTTTGCCAGCGGCACTTTCCTCATTTTGTTCTTGCATTGTTCTCTTTTTGCCGATAGGAATTTAATCATCAAAACGGATGGAAGCAAAGCTTCCGCCAGCGGAGAATCCGATGAACGAGCAGTCCCTTGCCGGGCAGGCCGCATTTGCGCCTGCCAATACGGCAGATATTGCCGATGCGATGATCGTATCTGCCGGTATGCGGATCGATGTCGACCGTCGCCGCGGGCGTGCGGCCGGACTCAATCCGAGTGGTCGCTTCGAGCCTCTGCACCGTGAGACTTTCGACGATGGCTGGCAGAACCTTGAGGATCTTCCGCCGTTCAAGACCGAGGTGCAGATCGAAAAGCCGCGGACGGCCATCACGCGCAACGAATCGCCAGACATTCCCTTCGACCGCTCGATCAATCCTTATCGCGGCTGCGAGCATGGCTGCATCTACTGCTTCGCGCGGCCGACGCATGCCTATATGGGCCTTTCCGCCGGTCTAGACTTCGAAGCCAAGCTCTTTGCCAAGCCGGATGCAGCCAAGCTTCTGGAGCGAGAGTTGGCGAAGCCCGGTTACAAGCCGCGCGTCATCGCGATCGGGACCAACACCGATCCCTACCAGCCGATCGAGAAGGAATGGCGCATCATGCGGCAGATTCTCGAGGTGCTTGAGAAGGCCAACCATCCGGTCTCGGTTGTTACGAAGTCGGCAATGATCCTGCGCGATCTCGATATTCTCTCGGCGATGGCCGAGAGGAACCTTGTTCGTGTTTCGCTGTCGGTGACGACGCTCGAGCGCAAGCTCGCGCGGACAATGGAGCCGCGTGCCTCGACGCCGACGCGTCGGCTGGAGGCTATCCGCGCACTCTCCGATGCGGGTGTCCAGACATCGGTGATGGCAGCGCCCATCATTCCGGCGCTCAACGATCACGAACTGGAGCGCATTCTCGACTCCGCCCATGCCGCGGGCGCGAAGGAAGCGGGTTACGTCATCCTGCGCCTGCCATTCGAAGTATCGCCGCTGTTTCGCGACTGGCTGCTGCAAAACTACCCCGACCGTTACCGGCACGTCATGTCGCTTGTCCGTTCGATGCGCGGCGGCAAGGATTATGACGCAGATTTCGGTAAGCGGATGAAGGGAGCTGGCCCCTATGCCTGGCAGATTGCGCGTCGTTTCGAGATGGCCACGAAACGGCTTGGCATGACCCGGCGCAGCATGCCGTTGCGCGACGACCTCTTCGTTCCGCCTGATGGCAGCGGCGTGCAGTTGTCGCTGCTTTGATATTCGAGCTTTGCGGATGGTCGCCCTGCCCGTCCGCGCCCAAGTCCCCGGCCCGCCGCCCTGATCCGGGGACTTGCAGGAAATCGGGTTGGCGTGCGAGGTTCAGCCGCATGAAACCTCGCACGTCACCCGATTCTCCTATGCTTTTCGAAGATGTCCCCCTCGTGCCGGATTTCCGGCTGGAGCTGAAGGCGCGCAAGGCCGGTCATTGGCCGGTCGCGGGGGCTGATGAGGCGGGACGCGGTCCGCTGGCCGGCCCGGTGGTGGCAGCAGCCGTCATTCTCGATCCAAAGCGCATTCCCGATGGCTTGAACGATTCGAAGCAGCTTTCGGCACAAAAGCGCGAGGAGCTTTTCGTTCAGATTCTTGCGACGGCGACCGTATCGATCGCCTCCTCGAGCTCGACGCGCATCGACGAGACGGATATCCGCAAGGCCAGCCTAGACGCCATGCGCCGCGCCATCTGCGGCTTGTCGATACCTGCAAGCTATGTGCTGACCGATGGACTCGACGTTCCACCCGGTCTCGCCTGTCCCGGCCAAGCGGTCGTCAAGGGTGATGCGCGCTCTGTTTCCATCGCTGCCGCCTCCATTGTCGCCAAGGTGACACGCGACCGAATGATGGCGCGTGCACACGCCGTCTTCCCCGCCTATGGCTTTGCCGCACATGTGGGTTATGGGACAGCGCAGCACCGCGCCGGCATTGAGCGGCATGGCCCATGCCCGCTTCACCGCATGAGTTTTAGGCCGTTGAAAAAGGACGCAATCGAGGGCGGCGCGACGGAAGAGATGCTGCAGGAGTAGCGTCTGGCCGTGTCGCCCGCCTATGAGAATGGGGCCTTGCGTGGCCGTCTTTGTCGTAGCCATGACAGATCGCATGCGAAGCGGCCATCGGGCCGCTTCGCATGCCTGAACCAGAATTCAAGCGCGCAGTCCCGGAGACCGCCTACTGCTGCGTCGCGGGCTGCTGCGTAGGTGCCGATTCCTGGAGCTTTTCCTGAACTCTCTTGACGAGCGCCGGATCGTTCTGCGCGGCTGTCAGAATTGAATTGTATTCCTCTACCGATATCCCTGGAGAGCCTTCCACGGCCTGAACCATTTGCTTACTGCCCTCGGTCTGCAGTTGTTGCTTTGCCCCAGCATCCTGCGTTGCTTGGAGCTTGGCCGCGTATTCCTGCCTGATCTTGTCGACCTGCAGGTAGGCAACCGCAAAGGCCTCGATCTTCTGATCACTGACGGCGGCCTCGCCTTTGCTTTCTGGCTGCGCTTGGATCGGTTGCGTCTCCGGAGCTGCCTGCTGTGCGGACGCAGGCGTGCTGAGAGGCACCAAGCCGAAGGCTGCGGCAGTTAACAACGCAGCAGCAATGTAACGAGTGGTCATATATTTCATTCCTCCGTGATGATACGGCGTGAACGGCAGCGCGCTGCCTTGGCCTTGGTTAGGGTTGAGGAACGATCCGGCGACAATGTGATTGCGAGACGTTTTTGGTGCGGCAATAGCGGGGCGATCCGCCGACCATTGAATGGCGGCATTATGGCAGGCGGCTGCCTTTCCGCAGATCAGGCGGCCATGCGCCCGGCCAGGATTTGATCGATGTGCGCGGATGCAGTCGATGTCCTCGCAATAAAGCCTGTGATGGCCCTGCTCGATATCCCTGCAATATTTTTCCGGTCCCCGCAGCGCCTCCTCTTCCATGAAGGCGACGAGCGCATCAAACGCTCGACAACGAGATCGGACATGGCGGCGCGCTGATCGTTTGACAGATCGGTCCGCGATGCGTCTCATCCGTCAGCATTGGCACCTTCACCTTGACGGCCGTGCCGCCAATAGCAAAAAAGCCCCGTCGCTGAACGGGGCTTTTCACTTGAAACGAACCGAGCGCTCAGTTCAAACGCGTCTTCACTTCGCCGACCGCCCCCTTGAAGAGATCGGCCTGCACCTTCGTGTCGGCCTTTTTCGCCAGAACGTTTTCGGCAGCGGCGATCGCCAGATCGACAGCAGCGGAACGAACCGCCTTCATCGCATCGACTTCCGCCTGCTTGATCTTCTGCTCGGAAACCGCGGTGCGGTTTGCGACGAATTCTTCCGTCTTCTTCTTGGCTTCCACCGTCAGCATTTCGGCTTCACGCTCAGCAGCGGCGACAATGTGTGCAGCTTCTGCTTCAGCTTCCTTGCGTTTGCGCTGATACTCGGCCAGCAGATGCTGGGCCTCTTCGCGCAGGCGCTTGGCTTCCGACAGCTCGTTGCGGATCTGATCGGCTCGGTCGTCGAGCGACTTGGCCATCATGCCCGGAACCTTGAGGTAGACGACCAGCGCCAGGAACAGCACAAGACCGACGAATGCGAAGAATGTTGCGTCCAATGCAAATTCCATCGATCAAGCCCCCTTCTTGATGTCAGCAACCGCAGCAGCAACCTCTGCCGTTGCTGTGGTGCCGATCAGCTGTTCTACAACAGCCGTTGCGGTTTCTTCGGCGATGGAACCGACGTCAGCGAATGCCTTCGCCTTGATGTCGGCGATGCGACCTTCCGCAGCCTTCAGCTTTTCAGCCAGGCTTGCTTCAACGGCCTTGCGGTCGGCCTCCGCCTTCAGTTTGGCGGCATCGCGAGCGGCAGTGCCGATCGAGTTTGACTTGGCGCGAGCAGCGGCCAATTCGGCTTCGTAAGCAGCAACGTCGGCGTCGGCTTCCGCCTTCAGGCGGCCCGCCTCATCGAGGTCCTGCGAGATGCGATTGTGGCGCTGCTCGAGAATACCACCGATGCGCGGCGTGATGACCTTTTGCATGAGCACGAAGAAGACAACGAACGTGATCGCCAGCCACAGAAGCTGCGAGGCGTAGGTCGTCGAATCGAAAGGCGGGAATACGCCGCCGCCGTGATGCTCGGCTGGTACGCCGGTCTCGGTGTGGACCTCGCCTGCTGCCGGAGCGGCATGCGTGTCTGTACCGGTCGCTGCGCCAGTTTCTGCGGTTCCCGCCGGGGCCTCTTCGGCGTAAGCCGGGGTCACAAAAAACATGCTCACCTCCAGGTGTACGGCAAATGCAAAGGATCACGGCTTGCGGGTCGCAGGCCGTGATCCTTCAATGCGCCTGTCTTAGACGGCGAAGAGCAGGAGGAGAGCGACGAGCAGCGAGAAGATGCCCAGAGCTTCCGTAACGGCAAAGCCGAAAACCAGACGGCCGAACTGGCTGTCAGCAGCCGACGGGTTGCGCAGCGCGCCGGACAGGTAGCTGCCGAAGATGTTGCCGAGGCCGAGAGCCGTACCGGCCATACCGAGGCAAGCCAGACCTGCGCCGATGTACTTTGCTGCGATGGGATCCATATTTTCACTCCTTTGAAATGGTTGTTACGGCGAATTGACTGACGCCCATGGACGTCAATATCGGTATCCTTAGTGGCCGCCCGGATGGATCGCGTCATTGAGGTACATGCAAGTCAGCACCGCAAAGACGTAAGCCTGGAGGAAGGCAACGAGGAACTCGAGACCGGTCAGGGCGACCGTCATGATGAGGGGAAGAATGGCACCGCCGACGCCGAGTGCACCCAGCGCTCCAAGCGAGGCGACGAAGCCTGCGAACACTTTAAGGGTGATGTGACCCGCCAGCATGTTGGCGAAGAGACGAACGGAGAGCGAAATCGGACGGGAGAGGAAGGAGATGATTTCGATCGCCACGACGAGCGGCAGAAGAATGCCCGGAACGCCCTGCGGCACGAAGATATTCAGGAAGTGGAAGCCGTGCTTGTAGAAACCGTAGACGAGAACGGTACCGATCACGAGCAGCGCCAGCGCGAGGGTGACGATGATCTGGCTGGTGACCGTGAAGAAGTACGGGAACATGCCGAGCAGGTTTGCCGTCAACACGAACATGAAGAGCGAGAAGACCAACGGGAAGAACTTCATTCCCTTGGATCCAGCGCCTTCCTTCAGCATGTTGGCGATGAACTCGTAGGACATCTCCGCAACCGACTGGGAACGGCCAGGCACGATCGCCCGGTTCGACGTCGAGAAATACAAAAAGCCAGCGGCGACGGCAGCGGACGCTACCATAAAGAGCGATGCGTTCGTAAACGAGAAATCAATTCCGCCGACTTCGATCGGCACAATCTTCTGGATCAGGAACTGATGGGTCGGATCGTTAGACACCGCTTGTTCTCTCTATCTTTAGCCCGCGCGAAACGGGATCATTGCACTGGATCGAACGCTGGAGCGCCCTGCCCTATTTTCCGCCATTCTAGCCCTTAGCAGGATCGGGCTTTGCAACCTTCCCCGCGGTACGCAGAACGTTCAATACGCCGGCACAAAATCCAAGAAGAAGAAGAACAATCAATCCCCAAGGCGCCGTGCCGACAAAACGGTCGAGGACATAGCCAAGAACGGCGCCGACGACGATTGCGGAGATGAATTCGCTCGAAAGCTTCATCGCCTCGGCATAGCCCTTGCGGCTCGCCTCGGCGCTCGCTTCGATAGCCTCTTCCTTCCCCACCTCTACGCGCTTGGTTGCGAGCTTCGCTTCCAATTGCGCCCGGCGCTTCTCAAGACTTTCCTCGCGGTCATCCGCCATGGTGCTCTCCTCCGCCAGTCGCTGTCCGCCCGCTACCCCGGTTTTCCGACAACGACCCCAAGGTTTGAGAACCTTTCGGCCCGTTCTGAAGTCGCGCGCAACATAGTTTTAGCAAAAAGCATAGTCAAGGCGTAGGAGGTCGATGTCCAGCCATAAAATAGGCGATAAAAAACATATGCTTAGGCTGATCTCGACGAGCTTAGCCAAAATCGACCGAAAGAATCCGCTTTTGTGTGCGGCGATGAGACGCGAAATCGCGTCAGGATCAGCTTTTTCCTCAGCTCCAGCCGCCGCCGTAGGTGCGATAGAAGACATGCAGGCCGATGCGGCCGACCTTTTCCATCGTCTTGGCCCATTTCGGACGAACGTAGACAGCATGATAGTGCGTGGCGGAACCGACCTGCGGGAGCCAGATCTTGCCTGCGGTCACGGCCATGGCGACGTCGCGGGCGATTCTCCAATGATACTGCGAGTTCACGCGATCCTTGATGTTGTCGCAGGCAAAGGAGAACTGGCATCGGTTGCGCCAATCCTCGTTCTGGTAGACGACGCCGCAAATCGTCTTCGGGTAGGCCGGATTGCGGACGCGGTTGAGAATGACCTGGGCGACGGCGGCCTGCCCCTTCACCGTTTCGCCACGCGCTTCGAAATAGATGCCGGATGCCAGGCACTGCTGCTCGGCCGCCGAGAATACGGAGGGCGACAGGATGCTTGCAGCCCAGGCGTGATCACGCGGGCCGATCTGCGGCACGAAGCGGCCGTCGTCGGCCTTGTCGGTCAGAATCGAATCGAACGGCGACTGACGGGAATAATCAGGAGTGGCCGGCGCATAGGCCGTCGCCAGCACGTCGGCCTTTGTGTTGGTCACGAGGTCGGCTAGCATGGGCGAGACGCCGCGATCGGGCTTCGGCGGCTCCTTCTTATAGAAATTCGAGGCGATCTGGATTTCCTTGCCCTTGATCTTCGGCTTCACGAAGGCCGACTTATCCTTCACGTCGAAGGCGGGCTGAAAAAGCAGGCGTGTTCTGTGGAGGATAGACCCGGCAGAGAAATCCTTTGGCGGCCGCACCTTTTCGACGGCAACGACGCGGCCCTTTTTAGACGGGCGATTGACCCGGTCTTCGTCCGGCGTCGCCTCATGTCCCTTTTCCTTCGCCATAAAGGCGACCTTGCGCCCGTCAGGCAGAACCATGCCTGCACCTGCGGCGATCGTGCCTGTCACGACAGGATCGGCAAAGGCCAGTTCCGCCTGATGGATCGACCCTGCCGGCGAATTGGTCAATACCATACGCCAGTTTTCCCGTTCCTGGTCGAGGCCGGCAAGCAGAGCGGCGAGGTCCGCATGGGACACCATCGTCGGCGACATCAGCCACCCGCAAACGCCGAAGAGCGCGGGTGAACTCCAGTTTTGAAGCAAGCGGCGCAGCTTGCCACGGGAACGGCTATTTCGACGCAACGCGAGACTCCGGCATGAGACGCATGAACATGCCGTTGAAAATGTCTCATTAACCTTGATGCATGGTTAATGCGGGCGCCTTCCAGAGACGAAAGCATTAGCGGCAGCAAAAATAAAAGCCCGGCGGGGCCGACGGCGGGGCCGGGCTTTTGAAGGGCACTGGTTCGGCTAGATAATGACGTGCGAGCCGAGTTCCACCACGCGATTTGCCGGCAGGCGGAAGTAATCCGACGGATTTGCTGCAGCATTGGCAAGTGCAATGTAAAGGCGATCCTGCCAGTAAGGCATTCCGGACTTGGCATCGGGAACCAGCTTGCGGCGGCCGAGGTAGAAGGAGGTCGACATGATGTCGAACTTCAGGCCGGACTTGCGCAGCGTCGCCAAGGCTTGCGAGACGTTCTGCGATTCCATGAATCCGAACAGCAGTTCGACGCGCGAGAACCGCTCCGAGATCTGCTCGACCTTGTAGCGATCGGCGCTCGAAACACGCGGCTTGTTGATCGTGCGGATCGTCAAAATCACGTTCTTGTCATGCAAAACGTGGTTGTGCTTCAGATTGTGCAACAGCGCGGCAGGCGCCGATTCCGGATCGCTGGTCAGGAAGATCGCGGTGCCGGGCACCTGGGCGGGGGAATGGTCGCTCTTGCGCTCGATCGAGCTGACGAAAGATGCCAGCGGGATATCGGTATGGCGCGTCTTCTCCATCAGCAGAGCCGAGCCGCGTCGCCAGGTCCACATGATCACGGTGAACGCCGTGGCAATCATGATCGGAATGTAGCCACCGTCGTGGATCTTCAGCAGGTTCGCGCCAAGGAAGATGAGTTCAAGACCGACGAGCGGCGCCAGGGCGAGTGTTGCGACCGGGATAGACCAGTTCCAGCGAACGCGCACGAACTCGAAGGCCATGATCGAAGTGACGACCATCGCGCCCGTCACCGAGATACCGTAGGCGGTTGCCAGTGCATCCGACGTCTTGAAGCTGATGACGAGGAATATGACGCCGAAGAAGAGCACGACGTTGACGGAGGGTACGAAGATCTGTCCCGTATTCGTCTCCGACGTGAAGAGGATTTCCATGCGCGGCAGGAAGCCGAGGTTGATGCCCTGTCGAACAAGCGAAAAAGCGCCGGTAATGACGGCCTGGCTGGCGATGATCGTCGCAGCGGTCGCGAGGATGACGACCGGCAGCAGCGCCCATTGCGGATACATCAGGTAGAAAGGATCAGACATCGCCATCGGATTGCCGAGCACGAGAGCGCCCTGCCCCAAATAGTTCAGCGTCAATGCCGGGAAAACCAGCGCAAACCACGCCCACTGAATCGGCCGACGGCCAAAGTGGCCAAGATCGGCATAAAGCGCTTCCGCGCCCGTCACCGTCAGGAAGACTGCGCCGAGCACGACGACACCGTAAAATCCCTCATGCAGCAGGAAGCTGATCGCATAATAGGGGTTGAAGGCGGCAAGGATGCCGAAGTCATCCGAGATGTGCGAAATGCCGGCGGCGGCCATCACGATGAACCAGAGCGCCGTGATCGGCCCGAAAAAACGGGCCATGGCGCCGGTTCCGCGCGACTGCACAGCAAACAACAAGGCCAGGATGAAGACCGAAATCGGCACAATATAGCTCGTTAGGCTAGGTGCCACGAGCTTCAGACCTTCAACGGCCGACAGAACCGACAGCGCCGGTGTGATCATCGCATCGCCGAGGAACAATGCTGCACCGACGAGACCAAGCAGCATCAGTAGCGCGGTATGCCCGTTGGCGGTCTTCATCAGCAACGCCAGCAGGGAGAGCGTACCGCCTTCGCCTTCGTTGTCGGCGCGCAGCAGGAAGAGCACGTACTTGATGGTGACGATAATGGTCAGAGCCCAAATCATCAGCGAGATGAGGCTGATCACCTCGAAACGTGTGAGGCCGTCGATCGCGACGGGCTTCAATGCTTCGCGGAACGCGTAGAGCGGGCTGGTTCCGATATCGCCATAGACGACGCCGACGGAGCCCAGCGCCAGATAGAACAGCTTGCGCGGCTTCATTTTTCGTTCGTGTGAATGGCTGCCTTCGTGCATGAAATGAAAACAGGCTCTTCAGAGCCAGCCTTTCCATCGGAAAAAGAAGAAGGGAATGACGGCGGACAGCACCATGAGCCCAAGCGAATACGGATATCCCTGGGCAAAGTGCAGTTCCGGCATGAATTCGAAATTCATACCGTAGATGGAGGCGACCAGCGTCGGCGGCAAGAACACCACGGACGCGATCGAAAAAATCTTAATGATCGAGTTCTGCTCGATGTTGATCAGGCCGAGCGAGGCGTCGAGCAGGAAGGTGATATTGCCGGCGATGAAGGACGCATGCTCATTGAGCGACTGGATGTCACGCGAAACCGTCTTGCAGAGTTCCTTGGTGTCACGATCCTGCTGGACGGCCGGGACGGTGTAGAAAAACGTCATCAGCCGCGACAGCGATGCGAGGCTGTCCCGGACCTTGCTGACGAGTCGATGATGGCCTGCGATGTCCCTGAGCTTTTCTTCCAGATAGTTCGACGGCTTGCGAACTTTCCTGGCGCGGTCGCCAAACACATGCGTCGACAGGATGTCGATACGCGCGACCGACAGCTCCAGGATTTCGGCAGTCCGATCGATCACGGTTTCAAAGAGTTTTGCCAGCAACGCGGCGCCACTTCGCCACTGTTGCGGCACGCGGTGAAGAGCGGCGATGAACAGCGAAAAGGACTTTGGTTGCGCGTAGCGAATCGTGATCATCCGCTTGCCAGCCAGGATGAACGCAACGTCGGTCAGCGTCGGCGCGTCCGTTTCAACCTTCCAGACGAGGGATGCGGTCATGAACACGGCATCGTTTTCCATGTAGAGGCGGGCCGACGGCTCGATGTCCTTGAGATCGTCTCGCGTCGGAACCTCGACACCCAGGGTTCTTTCGACGAAGAGTTCCTCCTCGCGCGAAGGCTCGATCATGTCGATCCACATCACATCGTCACGCAACGAACCTTGCGACAGATCGCCGATTTCAACCGGCTTACAATCGGAACAGTAGGCCGTGATCACCGGCTGGACCTCCGGCAATCCGGACGTGTTGCGCACATCACTGCTTTCATCGAAAGCCCTTCCACGGCGCGCCGCCTGCGAGCGCGCGCGGGATGCACGTTCCCGATCTTAACGAAAGCGATTGACGAAAATTCATACGACTCCTGGCACATCCGGCAACCGCCGAGATATGCAACGTGCTCAATCGCATCGCAGTCACCAATCCTTCGACCAAGATAACTCCGAACATGCAGGTGACCGGTCCCAATCGGGGTGGCCATCATCGAGCATTCGCAAAAAGCCGCCTCATGGCGACGGCGCGCCATATGACGGAAAGCTGCGAAAGAATCAAGACATCTTACGTGCGCGGCGCCGTTTGACCACATTTCCTCCGCAATTGGGAGTCTAGCGGCGGCGAAGCGTTCACTCGAAAACAATCGCCGGCGCGGCCCTCTGCGGCTGCCCACCGAGCTGCTGCCAGACCTTGGCGGCGATCTCTCGATAGATGCCGGCGACAATGCCGTTCGGTTCGGTGGCAACAAGTGGCGTTCCGGCGTCCGACGTCTCGCGGATGTTCATCGTCAGCGGCACTTCGCCGAGGAAAGGAACGCCAATGCGTTCGGCTTCCTTGCGAGCGCCGCCATGACCAAAGATATCATAACGCGTGCCGGTATCGGGCGCGATAAAATAGCTCATGTTCTCAACGATGCCGAGCACGGGAACCTCGAC
This sequence comes from Rhizobium favelukesii, assembly GCF_000577275.2. Lineage (NCBI taxonomy): Bacteria > Pseudomonadati > Pseudomonadota > Alphaproteobacteria > Hyphomicrobiales > Rhizobiaceae > Rhizobium > Rhizobium favelukesii. Next base: position 949,907 of record NZ_HG916852.1, on the reverse strand, counting down.
CTTCTTGAACATGTTCAACCCCTTGCGGGCATCGACGAGGGCGAGATCCTGCGGAGTCGAAACGATGACGGCGCCGGCGAGCGGCACCTGCTGTGCCATCGTCAGTTGCGCATCGCCGGTGCCGGGCGGCATATCGACGACAAGCACATCGAGCTCGCCCCAGGCAACCTCGCGCAGCATCTGCATCAGCGCCGATTGCACCATCGGGCCGCGCCAGATCATGGCCGTGTCCTCGTCGACGAGGAAGCCCATCGACATGACCTTCAGCCCGTAATTTTCCATCGGATTGATGATACGGCCATCGATCTGGGTGGGGCGGCCGGAGATCTTCAGCAGCCGCGGCATCGACGGGCCGTAGATATCGGCATCGAGAATGCCGACACGCAGACCATTTGCCTGGAGACCGAGCGCAACATTGACGGCGGTCGTGGACTTGCCCACGCCTCCTTTACCCGAGGCAATGGCGATGATGGCGTTGATACCGGGAACGCCGAGCTTGCCCGCGCGGGGCTGCTGTGGCGGCGCGTGTGCATGGCCATGGTGGTCATGTCCCGCCTGGGGTTGAGGGCGCGAAACCGGCGCCGCGCCTGAACCGGCCTTCTTGTCTGCCGTCAGCGCAACCAGCGCTCCCTTGACGCCCGGCATCTCCTTGATGACCCGTTCGGCCGCGAGGCGAAGCGGTTCCAGCTCCTTGGCACTCTCCGCCGGAACGGTAATGGAGAAATAGACCTTGCCATCGGAAATGAAGACATCAGACACCATGCCGAGCTCGACGATATCGTGTTCGAGATCGGGGCCGCGGACCGTCTTCAGCGTTTCGAGAACTTGTTCCTTGGTGACGCCGGTCATTCCATCCTCACTGCCCATGTTGGCATTCTAGATAGAGGAGCGCCGCGCCTTCGCCAAACAAAATCGTTGATCAGATGGCAATTGAGGGAAACGAGGCCAACCGAAAGGCCACTGCGTCCACCAAGTCCGCCGGGCTTTCGCCCTGATGGTCGCAACGGCCTTCCAGGATACCGAGGTAAGCCTTGCGAACTAGAGCAGGCGCGGCAAAAGGCCAGCACAAAACGCCCATTGGAAGACCAGGCGCAGGGGAATGCCGTCAACGGCGTGTCCCAAAAGCAACAACCGCCGCCGACGCCCAAGCCCGAGATCAGGCACCGTGGCGTCGGCTGGCGGTGTGCGGTCGCGCCGTTTATCCGGCGTCGTTCCCAGGTCCCCTCTGGACCGCTGGAGATAAGGAAGCAGAAAGCGTGCCAATTGGCAAACATTCGCAAATGCCGATGTGACCTTGTGACAAAGTGGTCGGCATTGGCGAAGATTTAGGCGCGAATGCCAGTGGAGCCCACAATTTGCGCAACCCTTACTTTATGAGGCCGATCCGCAGTGCCTTGGCGACTGCTTGTGTGCGGTTCACCGTATCGAGCTTCTTGGTCGCGCGGTTGAGGTAGTGGTTCACCGTGTGTTCGGACAGGCTGAGGATTTCGGCAATCTCAACGCTGGTCTTACCGGCGGCAGTCCAGTTCAGACAGTCGATCTCGCGATCGGTCAAGGTGCCCGTGACCCGATTGTCATAGCTGCGGATCTCTGCCAGCCGGTCGAAGACGTGGATGGAAATATAGTGGAGTTCGCGCATTTCCTCGGCGGTGAATGCCTCGCGATCGCCTGAAAATGAAACGGCACCGCGGCCACCGGAGGCCTCGTGGGTTGGAAAATAAGCGCAACGCATCATGCGAAAGCGTTCAAAGAGCGCCTTGACGATGCCAGCCTTTCCATCAGGCCGATCCAGCTTTGCCTGTGACACGTCGTTGAAGAACGGCGTGGTCGAGGTCCGGAGCCGCTTCATGACTGGGCTGTTGGCCACCAGTCCTTCGTGATCGTAGGCGGCAAGAAGTTCCACCGGCCAACTCGAGATGACTGCGTTACTCTGCAGATCACGTGCCGTCACGGAGGGGATATTGAAGACCATGAAGGCCCGCGCACGATAGGCTTCCGTTACTTTCTTCATGAAGCGGAAAATATCGAACTGCGTTTTCAGTGCGGCGATCTCACTAACGTGGACGTCCACGGAAGATCCTGGCTGCGATGGGGTCATTTACTTATTCGACTCGAAAGATGGATTGCTGAAGGAGGCGACGTCTCGTCCGCGCCGTCGCTAATTTGTATCGCCGGTGACGATTTACCAGCACATACACCCCAGGACGGGGGATTGACGAGCGTCAATTGTGATGATTCGTCAGAAAATCTCAATATTATGCTTTAGGTGGGTACCTGCCGATCGTGGGACATCGTCAGCGACGAGGACCAAGCCCGATGCGCATCGCCTCCATGATCCGTTCGGCCGACTGCTGGATCGCAGCCGCCCATTCCGAAAGCCTTTCCACGGTGAGCCGGTAAGCCGGGCCAGTTACGGAAACGCCGCCGACAAGCGACAGGTTTTCCGACCAAATCGGGGCAGCAATGCACCGGATCCCGACCTCGTGCTCCTCACGGTCGAAGGCATGACCCTGCCTTCGTATCTCCTCAATCTCGGCAAGAAGCGACTCGGCCGTATGGGTGTTGGCCGTGAACCGATGGAAGGCGAGGTCCGCCACCAACGCCTTAACCCGCTCTCTGGGCAGGATGGACAGGGCAGCCTTGCCTACACCGGTGCAATAGACCGGTGAGGCGTTGCCGATCTGCGAGTACATTCTGACAGGCTGCTGCCCTTCGAATTTGTCGAGATAGATGATCGAGGTTCCGCGCAGCACGCCGAGGTGAACGGTTTCGCCGGTCAGATCCTGCAGAGCTTTAAGATGCGGCTCCGCAATGAGACGGAACTCGTTGCGCGCCCAGCTGCGAGAGGCGAGATCCAATAACCGCAAGCCCGGCGAGTAGCGGCCGTCTGCATCGATCTCAAGCAGGCCCTCCTCCACGAGATGGCCCAGCTGACGGTGAACCGTACCACGGGGCTGATTGGCGCCCGCCAGTATGTCGGTGAAGCGCATAGGCTCGTCTGCGTGGGTCACCCGGTCGAGAAGGACCATCAGCTTACCGAGGGTGCCCGTGTCGCGCGCCTCGGATGCACTCTCTTTTGCCGCACTCATCCTTGCCCCAAACGCCTTGACAGAGACGCCAGGGTAATTGGATAATTCCACATAGTCAAATTGAGTTCCAAATAATAGAACTACGGCCGGGAGGAAATAGTGGTGGACATTGTTGCGCAGTTTCCGGAATTCAGGGATCGCACGGTCCTGATCACGGGCGGCGCGTCAGGCATCGGGGCAGCGATTGTTGGGGGCTTTGCCCGGCAGGGCGCCAAGGTTTCCTTCATCGACATCGATGAAACGGAAAGCCATGACCTTGTCGAGAGGCTGTCGCGCGACACGCTCCACCCCGTTCGCTTCCACAAGGCGGATTTGCGGGATGTTGCAGCCATCCGCAGGACGGTCGATGAGGTTGTCGCTCACTCCGGCCCGATCAGCGTACTCGTCAACAATGCCGCGCGCGACGACCGGCACGATTTCGAGGCGGTGACCGAGGAATATTGGAACGACAACCAGGCGATCAATCTGCGCCACGTCTTTTTCACCACACAGGCTGTTGCGCCCTCTATGCGCGCCGCCGGCGGCGGCGCGGTGATCAACATGTCGTCGATCGCCTTTCTCCTTAACATGCCCGAATTCCCTGCCTATTCAACAGCAAAAGCGGGTGTGATCGGGCTGACCAAGAGCATGGCCGGCAAGCTCGGACCTGACAACATCCGCGTCAATTGCATTCTGCCGGGGATGATCGTGACAGATCGTCAAATGAAACTCTGGCTCACCGAGGAAGGCATTGCTCGGACCGTGCAGCGCCAGTGCATCAAGAAGGTTCTGCACGCAGACGCCATCGTTGGTCCGTGCCTGTTTCTGGCGTCCAGCTGCGCGGCAGCGATCAGCGCACAATCCCTTATTGTCGATGGAGGCATTTTCTGATGGCGAACCCCGCTTATGTCGCGGTGGATTGGGGAACGAGCAGTTTCCGGCTCTGGCTGATGGGCAAGGATGACAGCATCCTTGGCGAAAGCCGCAGCAACGAAGGCATGACCACGGCTGCGAAGACCGGCTTTGCCGACGTTCTGGCCTCGCACTTGGCCAAGGTGAATGCGCCGGAAAATCTTCCGGTCATCATCTGCGGCATGGCAGGCGCAAAGCAGGGATGGGTCGAGGCAGGCTATGTCGACGTCCCGGCATCGCTTCCTTCTATCTTGACCGGCGCGGTATCCGTTCCCGGTCAGAGCCGGGACGTGCGTATCCTTCCGGGATTAGCCCAGAGGGATCAGGAAAGGCCCGATGTCATGCGTGGCGAGGAAACGCAGCTTCTCGGCGCGCTTGGCCCCGCAAGCACCGGATCACAGGCGGTCTGCATGCCCGGTACGCACTCGAAATGGGTGCATGTCAAGGATGGGCGGGTCACGGGCTTCTCCAGTTTCATGACCGGCGAGCTTTTCGATGCGATCTCCAAGTATACGATCCTGTCACATGCCGTAGCCGGCGCCGATCAGACGCTGGCAGATGAGGCAGCTTTCGAAACGGCGATCAGGGTAGCCTATGAGCATCCCGCAATGGCGACCAACCTCTTCTTTACGGCGCGCTCGGGCCAGCTGCTGCACGGTCTGACCGCCGCGGCCGCACAGGCCAAGATCTCCGGAACCCTGATCGGCCTCGAAATTGCGGGCGCCATGTCAAATGCCGGGACCGGCGTCAATATCACCCTTGTCGCCGCCGGGCGGTTGCAGGGCCTTTATGAAGCGGCCTTCAAGGCACTATCTCTATCCTTTAACACGATCGACGCTGATACGGCCGTCCGTGGCGGCCTTACTGCCGCCGCCAAAGCCATTTGGCCGAACTGAAGAAAGCACCAAAGCGATGAACCGCATCCCTTTCCCCACGATGAAGCGCCCGCTGATTGCCATTCTACGCGGGATTAAACCCGAAGAAACCGAAAGCGTGGTCGGCGCACTGATCGAAAACGGGGTGACCGCGATCGAAATCCCGCTGAACTCGCCCGAGCCCTTCAGGTCTATCGAGATCGCCGCGAAAATGGCGCCTGCCGATTGTCTGATTGGCGCCGGAACCGTACTGACCACCGAAGCCGTCGACAGCCTCCACTCCGCGGGTGGCAAGCTGCTGGTTACGCCGAACGTCGAGCCTGAGGTCATCGTGCTCGCCCGCAACTACGGCATGGTCACGATGCCCGGCGTCTTCACGCCGACGGAAGCGCTGGCTGCAGCCCGCGCCGGCGCGACGGGGTTGAAATTTTTCCCGGCCAGCGTTCTGGGACCGTCCGGCATCACGGCAATCCGCGCAATTCTGCCGCCGGAGCTCGTGATCGCAGCCGTCGGCGGTGTCTCGGACAAGAATTTCGCTGATTACACCAAGGCCGGCATTCATGCCTTCGGCCTCGGCACCAGCCTGTACAAGCCGGGAATGACCGCCGCAGAGGTTGCCGAGCGTGCCAAGGCGACCATTTACGCCTATGACGCAGCGGTAGGAGCTTAAGGCCTATGACGGAAATTCATGAGTTCGCGGGCAGGACACTCTGCAACACCAACTCCGTGCTGGGTGAAGGCCCCACCTACGATCCGGACACGAACACGGTCTGGTGGTTCAATATTCTCGGCAAGGAGCTGCACGAGCTGAACCTTTCGACGGAAGAAAAGAAGGTGCACGCACTGCCGATGATGGCGAGCGTGCTCGCCCGCATCGATGCGGGGCGCCAGCTGCTTGCGACCGAACAGGGCCTCTTCGTCCGTGACACGAAGAGCGGCAACCTCACCTTCTATGCGGCAGTCGAAAGTGACAAGCCGGAAAACCGCTCGAACGACGGCCGCACGCATCCATCTGGCGCACTGTGGATCGGCACGATGAGCAAGCGGGCGGAAACCCGCGCAGGCGCCATCTATCATGTCGCCAGCGGTCGCGTGACAAAGATCTTCGACGGCATCAGCATTCCGAACTCGATCTGCTTCTCGCCGGATGGAACGATGGGATACTTCACCGACACCCGCCTCAGCCGCCTGATGCGGGTGATGGTCGATGCGCAGACCGGTCTGCCGACCGGTGAACCGATCGTCCTCGTGGATACCATGGATGAGCCGGGCGGCATCGACGGTTCTGTCGTCGACGCCGACGGATACATCTGGAACGCGCGCTGGGGTGCCGGCACGGTCGATCGCTACAGCCCGGACGGACTGCGCATATCACGTTACAAGGTGCCGGCGGCCCAGCCATCCTGCCCTGCCTTCATCGGAACGAACGGCGACCGCCTCGCAGTCACTACGGCGTGGGAAGGACTGGATGACGACGCGCGGTCCATGCAACCGCAGGCTGGATCCCTGCTTGAGCTTGACGTCACGGTGAAGGGCGTTTTTGACCCCGTTTATCTGATCTGAAGCGACACCGGGCACAATAGTAAGGGCGCCTGCCTGCGGCGCCCTTACTGTTCCCCGGTATGGTTGAGTTTAAAGCCCTGTGCAGCAGCTGCGCTAAAAGTTCCGCGAAATTAGCAATTTTTGCGCGATTTTTTTCGGGAACCAATAGAATTCTCATTCATTTCGATAGGAACTGGCCAATGTGGACGCCCGACTGCGAAGGACGGCTGAACTGGCCAGAGAACACTATTGAACTGAAAGGTAGGTTCGAAATGACCCGCAAACTTCTCACAACCGTTGCCGCTGGTGCCCTGTTTGCCACGGCTTTCGCACCAGCGGCATTCTCACAGAGCGCAACCCAGCCGGCTGATCCGAACGCTCCGGCCACACAGGTGGCGCCAAGCGATCCGGCAGCTCCGCCGAAGGTTCCAGATGCCACGGCTCCGGCACCGGCTGGTGACGCTCAGGCTCCGGCACCGGCTGCCACGACCGACACTGCGAAAGCGGGTGGCGGCTCATACCTGACCGAGCAGGCTGCCGACCAAGTGAGTGCCAACACTTATATCGGTCAGTCGGTCTATAATGGTCAGAACGAAAGCATCGGTAGCGTCAACGACCTGATCATGAAGAAGGACGGCGGCTTGGTAGCAGCGATCGTCGGTGTCGGCGGCTTCCTCGGAATCGGCGAGAAGGACGTGGCCGTTCCGATGGATAAGATCACGATCGCCCAGAACACGCAGGACGGCAGCGTCAAGCTGACCACCTCTGAGACCGCCGAATCGCTGAAGGCCGCTCCGCAGTTCAAGACGCTTCAGATGCTGGCAGCCGAGAAGGCCCCTGCGCCAGCCGGCACAACAGACACGACGGCCACAGGCTCGACAACGAACAAGTAAGATATGCGCAGTGAGGACCAGGTGGCGTCCGGAAGGGCGCCATCGCCATTTCAGGCGCTGACGCGATCTGACGTATCGTAGTAATTTTCGTGCAGGAACCGCAGCGTCGCTATGCCATCGGCGGGTTTGCCGAAGTGATAGCCCTGCCCCATCCCGCAGCCGAGCGAGCGTAGCTTGACGGCCTCGGAATAATCCTCAATTCCTTCCGCGACCACTTCCAGGTCAAGCCCCTCGCACATCGTGAGGATGGCCTTGATGATGTGCTCGGACGCGCGGTCGGAGTTGATCCGCGACACGAAGGCACGATCGATCTTGATCTTGTCGAACATGAAATCACGCAGGCGACCGAGGCTCGACTGGCCGGTCCCGAAATCATCCAGCGAGATGCGCACACCCGCCTGGCGCAGATCGGCGATGATCCGATTTGCCGTATCGGCCGAGCCCATCACCGCAGTTTCGGTGATCTCCAGTTCGAGCCGGTGGGGGTCGAAACCGACCCGGCCGAGGATCGACAGGACACTGCTGCTCGTGCCCGGATCCATCAACTGCGCCGAGGAGAGATTGAAGGAGAGGAAGAGTTCGCGCGGCCAGGAAAGTGCCGCTTCCGCCGCCTTGCGTAACAGCGCCTCAGACAAAGCGTCGATGAAACCGCGTTCTTCCGCGAGCGGGACGAAGACACCCGGTGAAACGAAGCCCAGATCCGGATCGTTCCATCGCGCCAGAGCTTCGAAGCCCACGACCTGGCTGTTGCCGAGTGCGACGATCGGCTGAAAATGCACGTCGATCGCGTCGGAGATGATGGCGTTGCGCAGCGCCTGTTCCAATTGCGTCGCGCGCTTCATTTCCTGGGCGATCTCGCGGGAATAGACGGTGATCTGGCCACGGCCGCGCCGCTTTGACCGGTAGAGTGCGGTCTCAGCGCTTTTCAGCAATTCCTCGAACTCCTCGCCGGCAAAGGGATAGATCGAAAACCCGAAAGATGCCGACAGCCTCACATTGCGGTCGCCAAGATCGTATGGCGCCGATAGCACCTCGCGGATCATCTGGCCGAACTTCTCGGCGCTGGCCCGCTCGAACACAAGCGGCAGGACAAAGGCAAATTCGTCGCCGTCGTGACGCGTGACCAGGGCGCCATCCGGAATGCAGGCCTTCAGGCGATGGGCGACCTGGCAGAGAATCTCGTCGCCCGCCGATGAGCCGAAGAGATCGTTGATCGGTTTGAAGGAATCAAGATTGGCGATGCCGATCGTAAAGGGTGCCGGATCGCTCGCGCGTTCCGCGGCGATCTGGGCAATCCGGTCGCGCATGCGGTAACGGTTGCCGAGCCCGGTCAGCGGATCGGTATAGGCCATCGTCTGAAGTTCATTCTGACTTACGGGCACCAAAGGCATTTCAGCCGACATCATTATTCAGACCCAGACTGCACCAATGTGGGAAAGGATGGCGGGCAAGTCTTAAGAATTCGATAGTGGAGCGGCCGCGTTGAAACCGTGTTCTGTCCCAAGATTTAGGGAGTTGACGCGCTTTGTTCGTCACAGATTGGCCTGTCTGATATCCCCGGCAAGGTATTTCTGAAAGATCCCCTGAAGAATATCGGGGCTCACCGGTTTCATGATCACATCGTCCATTCCGGCCTTTGCGCACTCGGCTCGATCACGCTCGAAAGCCTGAGTAATAACGCCGATAATCGGCGTTCTTGAACTGCCGCCTTCCTCTGTCTGGCGGATCAACCGCGCCGCTTCGAAACCGTTGAAGCCTGGCAACGATATGTCCATCAGGATGATTTTCGGCTGATGCTCGGTCCATAGGCGGACCGCTTCATCGCCGCTTGGAGCGATCAGATATCGGTAGCCGAGACCCTCGAGGATCTGCGAGAAAACGATCTGGTTGATGTCGTTGTCTTCGGCGACGAGCACGTCGAGCGTGTTCATCTCCTCGACGGTCGTGAATTCCCAATCGGCGTCGATGCTCTCGGCGACTTGGCCGTGATTGCTGCGATTGAAATGGCGCGCGATCTGGAAGGTGAGCTCATTCGCGAGCTGGAAGCCATCCATCACCAGCACCGGGAGGCCGTATTGCTTGGCGAGCTCCAGGCAACGCATGCCAAGCTGATTGTCGATCACGAGCAGGTCGAGCGAGATGCCGGAAGAGTTCGCGATTTCCAGGAAGTGCTCCTCCTCGTCCTCGCCACGGACCGAACAGGCCTCGAAACCGTATTTGGCGAGGGTTCGTAGCGCCGCTGCTTCAGCCACGACATCCGACGTCACCACCAGGATCTTGCGGCCCGAGAAGTTCTCCGGGACGATCGCCTCCATGGCCGCCGGTTCGCGACGCTCGCCGCTGCCGTTCATGGGAACGTAGGCGCGCCGATAGGAATTCTTGCTCGACGTTATGACCGTCGATGCGAACCGGAATTCATCGAGATCGGCGCCGTCGCGCGGCAGGTCCTGCATTGTCGAGACGAGGAAATAGCGGCCTGGCTTGCCGATGCGGTGCTTGCGCGTGACGATATCGCGTTCCACGCCGTCGCGGGAGACCTGCCGCTGGCGGGAAACCGACATCTCACCGGTCTCCAGAACATGGCAGTCGCTTTCCTCGAAGCGCTGGGCCACCTCCTTGGAGAACAGGTCGCCGCTCTTACGGCCGAGCACTTCATCGACCGTCGTCTGGTACTTCTCGCAGAAGGCGATGTTGATAGCGACGTAATTCAGATTGCGGTCCTTGACGAAGAGCGGGAACGGCAAATTGTCGAGGATATCCTCGGTAAGCTGCACGCGCTCGAGATCGGAGCGCCACTGTTCCTCGCGCTTCTTGTCCTCGGAGATGTCCTGGATGACGCAGACGCCATAGCCGCTTGCAAGGCGTCGCTTGCCAAACCGAATCCAGCGATCGGTACCGTGCCGTTCGACGGCTTCGAAGCGTTCGCGCCAATGCGAGGCGATCTTCTGGGACAACCAATCCTCACGGCTCAGCGCACCCTGATTGCTGGCCGACGGCGTGCGGATGCCGGTGTCGTAGATCGCGCCCAGGAAGTCTCGCAACCGCGTCCCCGGCCTCAGCATGGTCGCCGATATCGGAAAGAAATCGAGGACCTGACGGCTCGCAAAGATCATGTGGTCGGTCTTGTCGTAGACGATGAAAGCGGCGTCGAGGCTCTCGCAAACCGCGTCAAATAACGCCGTCTGCAGGCTGGTGCCAGCCGGCATTTCGCTGCCCACAGATGATGTGTCCGCTTTTTCGAAGCCGGCACTCATTCTTACGCGTCCCACATCTGTCCGATTTAAACCCAGTCCTCGGAATTAAGTCGCAAAATGGCACCTTTGTCTTAAGGCGCGCTTAACGTTAAGCAGCCGGAATTGGAGCGTGCAGAACAGTGATCGCCGACGCTTTCACACTTCCCTCGGCGCCGCGAATCCAAGACAATAGGCCGATGGCCATCAGACAGCTTTCAGAGACCCTCATCAACCAAATCGCCGCCGGCGAAGTCATCGAGCGGCCGGCGAGCGCTGCCAAGGAACTGATCGAAAACGCCCTTGACGCAGGGGCGACGCGCATCGAGATTGCGACATCCGGCGGCGGCAAGAGCCTGCTGCGGGTTTCAGACAACGGCTCCGGCATGGATGTTGCCGATCTGGAGCTTGCCGTACGGCGGCACTGCACCTCCAAGATCTCCGATACGCTCAACGACATCCGCACGCTCGGCTTTCGCGGCGAGGCGCTGCCATCGATCGGCTCGGTGGCCCGGCTCAGCATTTCCAGCCGCCGCCGCGACAGCGCAGGTGGCAACGAGATAGCCGTTGAGGGCGGCAGGATTGCGTATCTGCGACCATCGCCCGGCAATCCGGGCACGATCGTCGAGGTTCGCGATCTCTTCTTCGCCACACCCGCCCGCCTGAAATTCCTCAAGACCGAGAAGGCAGAGGCTGCGGCGATCACGGAAGTCGTCAAGCGCATGGCGATCGCCTTTCCAGGAGTGCGTTTCGTGCTCTCCGGGACTGACCGCACGACGCTGGAATTACCGGCGACGGGCGACGACCACCTGGCGCGCATGGCGCAGATCCTGGGCAAGGACTTCCGCGACAATGCCATCGAGATCGATGCCGAGCGGGAAGGCATATCGCTGACCGGCTTTACCGGCGTACCGACCTTCAACCGCGGCAACTCGGCCCACCAATACGCCTTCGTCAACGGCCGCCCGGTGCAGGACAAGCTGATCCTGTCGGCGATCCGCGGCGCCTATGCCGAGACGATCCCGGCTGGCCGCTATCCGGTCGCCGTGCTGTCGATCGCACTCGATCCGGTGCTTGTCGACGTCAACGTGCATCCGGCCAAATCGGACGTGCGCTTCCGCGACCCGCAACTGGTGCGTGGCCTAATCGTCGGGGCCGTGCGCGAAGCGCTGGCACGTGGCGGCAGTCGAGCAGCGACAACGGGCGCAGACGGGATGCTGCGTTCCTTCCGGCCCGGGTTCCACGCAGGCGTCCAACGGCCGCAACAGCCCTGGTCGGCCGCGACATCCCCCTCGCGCCCATTTGACCATGCCGCGAACAGCGGCTTCGGGGAACGCCCGCAGGCTTCCTTCGACGGACTGGCGACGCCCACCGCACGCAGCGACGCCGCGACGCCTCCGAGAATGCCCGCGCCAGAAGAGCCGCCGCAGCGCTATCCGCTGGGTGCCGCCCGGGCGCAGATCCACGAAAACTACATTGTGGCGCAGACGGATGATGGTCTCGTCATCGTCGACCAGCACGCTGCGCATGAACGCCTGGTGTTCGAGGCGATGCGCAAGGCACTGCACTCGAAGCGGCTTGTCTCGCAGGTGCTTCTCATTCCTGAAATCGTCGATCTGCCTGAAGAGGATTGCGATCGGCTGATGCAGTTTGCCACGGAGCTCGGCGAGCTGGGGCTGGCGATCGAACGCTTCGGCCCAGGCGCGATCGCAGTGCGCGAGACACCCGCCATGCTCGGCGAAGTGGACGCCACGGGGCTCATCCGGCAGTTGGCGGACGAGATCGCCGAATGGGATACGGCCTCCGGCCTGTCGGCAAAGCTCGAATATGTGGCCGCGACCATGGCCTGCCACGGATCCGTGCGCTCAGGACGGCGACTGCGCCCGGAAGAAATGAACGCGCTTCTGCGCCAGATGGAAGTCACCCCCGGTTCCGGACAGTGCAATCACGGACGCCCGACTTATATTGAGCTCAAGCTTTCGGATATCGAGCGGTTGTTCGGCCGCAGTTGAAAAAGCTGGAAAAGGCCGCGGCGGCGCGTTATGGCAGGGATGTGACAGCCTGTAAGGAAACGGAGCGCATGAATTTGTTCGAAGGGAATGGAAACCGCGAAGCGCAGATACGCTATCTCGATGCGGATTTTCAGATCCTGTCGCCGGGCTCCTACGTCGTCTGCGCGATTACCGGCAGGCAGATCCCGCTTGATGAACTGCGCTACTGGAGTGTCGCGCGCCAGGAACCCTATGCCGATGCCGTGGCTTCGCTGGAGGCAGACAAGCGCGCTGGCGTTTTGCCCAACCAGAAGCGTTGAGCGCAGCGCGGCGGCAGATTCGCTTGCCACGCCTTCGAAAAGACATGCTGTTTAGGCCTTCCGCCCTTCCCTCAAACGCCGGTCGCGGCATGCGTTGATCGCCCGGTCGATGATAAGCCCTGGCGCCAGGGTGTCCGCGAACGCCATCTCCACCTCGATCACCCGGCATTTTGAAGCAAGCTCCGCGGCTTTGCCATGATGGCCGGCGAGGCGAACGAAATCCTTTGCGGTCGTAACGATCTGAAGGCCATCGCGTTCTGCCGTTGAAAGTATGTCGTCGATCTCATCATCAGTCAGATGCTCGTGATCGCCGAACGAGCGGCGAGCGACGATCTGCGCGCCGACGGATTCGGCCGTGCGGAAGAATTTCGACGGATCGGCAATACCTGCGAAGGCCAGCACGCTGCGGCCTGAGAGATCGGCGCTGTCGCAAACGTTCAGCGAGGCCGTAAAATACGGCTTGGCGGCGCGCGCGGCGATCCGAACGATGTTGTCGGCGGCCTCGCCCACGCCAACCTTGAGGAGCGCCGTGGCATAGCGCAACTGCTGGCGGATGGGCGCGCGCACAGGGCCGCCCGGAACGATGTGGCCGTTGCCCAGCCCGCGCGTCGCATCGATGACCAACAGCGCGTAGTCGATCGCCAGCCGCGCACTTTGGAAGCCATCATCCATGATGATCAGGTCCGCACCCTCCTTGACGAGGCGCTGGGCGCCTTCCACGCGGCGGCGGGAGATCACGGTCAGAGCTTCGCGGGCAAGCAGCAGGGGTTCGTCACCGACCGCTAGTGCACGGTGATGCGCCGGATCGACGACCGTTGTGACGTCGAGCGAACCGCCATAGCCGCGGCTCAGGAAACCGGGGTTCAGCCCTTTCGCCTTTGCCGCGCGGGCGATGGTCAGCGCCGTCGGCGTCTTGCCAGCACCGCCGACGGTGAAATTGCCGACGCAGATGACGGGCACCGGAACTGAGGCGCGCTTGGCGTTGGCCATGCGATAGCCGGCAATGCGCCCATACAGGAAGGAAATCGGATAAAGCGTCCAGGCACGCCAATCGGCTTTCGACCACCAGAAGGGTGGCGCTTCGGATACCATTTTCCCCGTCCTGCCTTTCGGACCCCGAGCATCATGCTGACGGGCTACGTCCTCGACCGGGCGGAAAGAGAAGGTAATTTTCAAGAAAAAGCAAGCCCTTGGTCCATCAGGCAGGCTGAAGATCGGGCAGCAAGCCTTCGAGCTCGGTGATGTCGTTTAGACAGTAGTCGGATGCGGCGGCGAGCGATTCGCGCGAGCCGGTGCCCGTCAGCACGGCCACGGTGACGCCGACCTTGGCGTTGCGGCCCATATGCAGATCGTGGTTGTTGTCACCGACGACGGCGACCGCGGAGGGGTCAAGGTCGGTCGCCGCGCAGAAACCAAGCACCATGCCCGGCTCCGGCTTGGTGCCGAAGCCACTGTCGTATCCGGCCACGTAATCGATGAACGGCGCAAAACCAAAACGCTGGGCGGTCTGCCTGATCGAGCGCTCGTTGTCGCTCGAGGCAACGCCAAGGCGAAAGCCACGCGCATGCAGGCGACCAAAAAAAGCGGCAAGATCGGTGACCGCGACGGAAAACTCGGCGGCGTGAGAAAAGAGATCGTCCAGCTTGATCGTGAGCTCTATTGCGTCGAGCTTCGAACCGGCAGCGATCAACCCTTCCGAAATCTGACGCGTGTTGCCGGCAGCAAGCAGGCTGTCGGGGACGATGTGGCCAGTGACCGGATCCATCCCGCAAGCCAGGAGCAGCCGGTCCGCAAGTTCGGGATCGCCTTCTGAAGCGATGCGCGCCAGTTCGCGGTTTACCGGCAGCCAGCTCTCGTCGTAGTCGAGAAGCGTGCCGTCCTTGTCGAAGAGAATCCCTTTGATCGCTTTCATGTCCGCCCCGCCCTCAGCGCTGCACAGCCGCCTTCGGCAACAGCCTCGCCTTCACCGTCAGCGGATTGATATAGGGCTCAAGGCCCTTGACCGTCGCTGTCAGCGCGCCACGCATTTCTTGCACGGCGCCGATCCCGGCCTCGATCATGTTGCGGCGTGCGTCGTCGTTGGTGAGCAAATAATGGACACCCTTGGCGAGCATCTCCGTATCGCGGACCATGCGCGCGCTGCCACGGCGCGCCAGCTTCTGATAGGCTTCTCGGAAATTCTGCACATTGCTGCCCGACAGGACCGCGCAACCCAGCATCGCCGGCTCCAGCGGATTTTGCCCACCCTCGGCAAAAAGCGAACGGCCGACGAAGGCAACCTCCGTCAAGCGCAGGTAGAGGCCCATTTCGCCGATCGTATCTCCGAGGAACACATCGACATCAGGCGCAAGCGCATCGCCGCGGGTGCGGCGGGCCACCTTGAGACCCAGCTTGACGAGCTCGGCTTCAATCTCCTCGGCGCGCTCCGGATGGCGGGGAACGATGATCGTCAATTGCCCATTTCGTTCCTTCAGCGCCCGATGAACGATGCCTGCGGCCTTTTCCTCACCGTCGAAGGTGGAGATTGCCGCCCAGGTCTTGCGGCCGCCGAGCTGCTTCTTGTAGTCGGCGAATACTTCAGCATCATAAGGCGGAGCGTCGGTATCGACCTTGAGATTGCCCGACATCATGACGTGGCGCGCGCCAAGATCGCGGAAGCGCTCGGCGTCGACATCTGACTGCGCAATGACGAGCGCAAGGTTTTCGAACAAGGCCTCGGCAAGTGCCGGACGCCTGCCCCATCGCTCGAAGGAGCGATCGGACATGCGAGCGTTGACGAGTATCTGCGGGATACGGCGGCGGCCGAGTTCCATCAGGGTCGCTGGCCAAATTTCGGATTCGGCGATCAGCGCGCAGTCCGGCTGCCAGTATTCGAGGAAGCGGCTGACGGCCGGCTTCAGGTCGAGCGGCACATACTGGTGGATCGCGTCGTTGCCGATACGCTCAGCGGCCAACTTGGCGGAGGTGATCGTTCCCGTCGTCAGAATGACGTGGATGTCGCGGCGGCGAATTTCCCGGATCAGCGGAATGACGGCGTTCGTTTCACCGACGCTTGCGGCATGAAACCAGACCAGCGGTCCGGCCGGGCGGTCGGCGCTGGCGTAGCCTGAGCGCTCCAGCCGGCGCGCATGGTCTTCCTTGCCCTTGGCCGCTCGATAGGCGAGGTATCCCCCGACGAACGGCGTCAGCAACGTTCCCGTTGCCTGATAGGCGCCCAGCGCAAAACGCGCCATGCGACCGCTCATCTGCCAATTCTCCGATCACAAATGATCGACATCACCCATTCCCAATTATTGTTGCGGCCGCAATGGCCGATCAGTTTGTCCAGAATGCGTCAGGCAGTCGGTCGGTTCGCGGCTCTCGATGAGCCGCCACCAGGTTACTGCGCAGACTTGCTTTCCGGGTCCAGCAAACGGTGCATGTGGACGATGAAGTAGCGCATGTGCGCGTTATCCACGGTCGACTGCGCCTTGGCCTTCCAGGCCGTCAGTGCGCTGGCATAGTCCGGAAAAATGCCGACGATATCGAGGTCCTTCAGATCGCGGAACTGAACTTCGTCCAAGCTTTCCAGTTCGCCGCCGAACACGAGATGCAAGAGCTGCTTTTTGCCGCCGGATTCCGTCATTTTCTTCTCTTTCTGCTCTATTCTCCTCCGCCGCTTCATCTGAGGGATTTTGACGGAAACGTCAACTGCCTCGTCGTTCACCGATCCCCCTCAAGAGATCGGCGAGTCGCGGGGCGGTGGCGGCGCAGAGTTCGCCGTGGCTGACCTGAATGCGGTTATAGAGCGGCGCCTCACCCTGGAGGTCGACAAGCCGGCCGCCGGCGCGCTCCAAGATCAAATCGGCGGCGGCGAGATCCCAATCGTGTGAATTGTGCTTGACGAAGGTTCCGTCGATCTGCCCGTCGGCAACCATGGCGATGCGATACGCCAAGGACGGTACGTGCCTGACGCGCTCGATACGATGCTTGAGCGCTTCCGGAAATGCCTTGAGCACGTCTTCGGCGATCGCAAAGCGCCCCGGTGCATCAAGCGGTGTTGTCGATACGGTTATCGGTCGACCGTTCTTCAACGCCACGCCACCTTCGACCGCCTCATAAAATTCTTCCAAAGCCGGAGCGTAGAGAACTCCGGCGACAGGCCGGCCATGGCGCACCACCGCGACACTGACGCACCATAGATCCTGGCCGGCCAGGAATGCCCGCGTGCCATCGATCGGATCAATGATGAAGAGTGTTTCCCGTGACAGGCGATCGCCATCGTCATCGGTTTCTTCGGAGAGCCAACCATAATCCGGCCGGGCTGCACGGAGGATGGATTCGAGCTTCTGATTGGCTGCGAAATCGGCGGCGCTGACGGGCGATCGCCCCTCGTTCTTCCACCAGACTTCCGGCGATTGATTGAAGTAACCGAGTGCGACATCGCCGGCTTGCCTGGCAGCATCTGCGATCAGTCCCAGATCGCTCCGCCAGAGGGCTGTGTCCTCGTCAGTCATTTCGGCAATCCAATCCATCAGCGCCCGGCGAGCGTCATTCCTTCGATCGCAAGCGTCGGAGCGGCGACACCGAACTTGCGGTCGATGTCGTTTGCAGGCGTAACCCGCATGAACATGTCCTTGAGGTTCGAAGCGATCGTCACCTCAGACACGGCAAAGGTCAGTTCGCCATTCTCGATCCAGAAGCCGGTTGCACCGCGGCTGTATTCACCAGTGATCATGTTGACTCCCTGACCGATCAACTCGGTCACGTAGAAGCCGCTGCCGACACTGCGGATCAAGTCCTCCGGGGAGATGTCGCCTGGCTCGAGAGCAAGGTTCGTCGCCGATGGCGTCACTGAATTGCCGCCGCGCACGCCGCGGCCGTTGGTTTCCATTCCGATCTCGCGGGCAGTCGAAGTGGAAAGGAACCAGTGCTTGAGGATACCGTCCTCGATCATCAACAATCGTTCACCGGATACGCCTTCGCCGTCGAATGGTCGCGACGACGGGCCCCGGACGATAAGCGGATCGTCCGAGATCGAAAGCCCCGCTTTCAAGACCAGCTGGCCCATCTTGTCGCGCAGGAAGCTCGTCTTGCGCGCGACGGAAGCGCCGTTGATGGCCCCGGCAATGTGTCCGACAAAGCCGCGCGCAACCCGCGGATCGAAAACAACCGTGACATCTTTGCCCGTATCCACCTGGCGCGGGTTGATGCGCTTGACCGTGCGCTCACCTGCTCTGCGGCCGATCTCCGCGGCATCATCCAGCTCGCCGAAATAGATGCGGCTGTCGAAATCATAGTCACGCTCCATGGCCGTGCCTTCGCCAGCGATAACGCTGACGGATCGGCCGAAGCGCGAGGCCATATAGCTGCCTTCGAAACCGTGGGAGGTAACGAGCACAAGGCCGCCCGTGCCGGCAGAAGCCCCGGCACCGGACGAATTGGTCACGCCCTTGACCGCAAGTGCCGCAGCTTCCGCCTCAAGGGCGGCGTCGCGCAATTGATCGGAGGAGACCTCGGTCGTATCGAGAAGCTCAAGGTCCGCATAGGACTTCGCGAGCTTGTCCGCATCCGCCAGGCCGGCGAACGGGTCTTCCGGCGACACCTTGGCCATCGCCACGGCGCGTTCGGCGAGAGCGGAGAGATCGAAGCCGGGATTTGCGGACACGCTTGCAACGCGCTTGCCGATGAAGACGCGCAGGGAGAAATCGTCGCTTTCGGACGATTCCGTGCCGTCGACCTTGCCGAGGCGCACGCTGACCGATTGCGATCGTGAGCGCACGACCACCGCATCTGCGGCGTCGGCACCAGCCTTCTTTGCCAGGTCGATCAGTTGGCTGGCGCGGGAAAGAAGCGTCGAGGAGTCGATTTCTGAGGACATGATTTGGCCTTTCCTTCGCGTTCCATTTATTGTGCACTACGAAAAGCATCAAGGCCGCGTGCGCCGATTCTTTTGCCCGCCGCTTGAATGCCTCCCCGCGTTGAAAGAAACTCGCCGCATGTCAGAGCCCAACACTCTTTTTACAGAGACTATCCTGCTGCTCGGTGGCGCCGTCGTTTCAGCGCCGATCTTCAAGCGCCTCGGGCTCGGCACAGTGCTCGGCTATCTGGCCGCCGGCGTCGTGATCGGCCCGATCTTCCACGGGCTGACGGATGGCGAGCAAATCTTGGACGTTGCCGAACTCGGCGTCGTCTTCCTGCTGTTCATCATCGGACTGGAGCTGAAACCTACGCGTCTCTGGCAGATGCGACGCGACATTTTCGGGCTCGGAACCGCCCAGGTGGTGACGACAGGCCTGTTGCTAACGCTGCTGACCTATCTCTCCGGCGTTCTCGACTGGCGCGGCAGCATCGTCGCAGGTTTCGGGCTTGCACTCTCCTCCACCGCGTTTGCCATGCAGATTCTCGAGGATGAAGGCGACGTGAATACCCGTTACGGGCAGCGTTCGTTCTCGATGCTGCTGTTCCAGGATCTTGCGATCGTACCATTGCTTGCCCTTGTCAGCATCCTCGACGGCGGCAAAAGCAGCGGAACGCCTTTGCTGGACTTCGCGATTGCGATCGCCGCCGTTGCCGCGATGATCGTCATGGGGCGCTATCTGCTCACCCCGCTCTTTCAGATCATTGCCCGTACGGGGGCCCGCGAGGCAATGATCGCCGCTGCCCTTTTCGTGGTGATGGGGTCGGCAAGTCTGATGCAACTTGCCGGACTTTCGATGGCGATGGGCGCCTTTCTTTCCGGCGTGATGCTGGCCGAGTCCTCGTATCGGCACGAACTGGAAGCCGATATCGAGCCCTTCCGCGGCGTGTTACTCGCTATCTTCTTCATTGCGGTGGGGTTGTCGATCGAGCTGCAGGTGCTGCGCGACAACGCGCTCTTCATCATCGTCGCCGTACCGGTCGTCATGGCCGCGAAGGCGCTGGTTATCTACTTTCTCTGCCGCGCAACCGGCTCGCCTCATGACGACGCCATTCGCATCGCTTTCCTACTGCCGCAAGGCGGCGAATTCGGCTTCGTCCTGTTTTCGGCCGCCGGTATTGCGGGCCTGATGCCAACGAGCACGGCCTCGCTGCTGATTGCGATCGTCACTCTTTCCATGGCGCTCACCCCGATCGGAACGATGCTGGCCAAGCGGCTGTTGTCGGGCAAAGAGCAGGAAACGCTGGATGAGGATTTCGAGGGAGCGGGCGCCGACGTGCTGATGGTCGGCTTCTCGCGTTTCGGGCAGATCGCCGCTCAGATCCTGCTTGCGGGCGGTCGCGACGTGACCGTCATCGACTTTTCAGCCGATCGCATCCGGCAGGCTTCGTCCTTTGGCTTCCGGATTTATTTTGGCGATGGCACCCGCAAGGACGTGCTGAGGGCGGCCGGCATCGATCGTGCGAAGATCGTCGTCGTGAGCACGCAGAAGCGCGAGATCACCGACAAGATCATCGAACTGGTGCAGGCGGACTATCCACACGCCAAGATCTTCGTGCGCTCCTATGACCGCATCCATTCGATCGCGCTGCGCAACCTCAACGTCGACTATGAACTGCGCGAAACACTGGAGTCCGGTCTGCTCTTCGGCCGGCGAACGCTCGAGGCATTGGGCGTCAGCGAAGCGGACGCTTATGAAATCGGCGAGGATATCCGCAAGCGCGACGAGCAGCGCCTTGTGCTTCAGGTCTCGGAAGGACTGCAGGCCGGTCGCGACATGCTTTTCTCCAAGCCGGTTCGACCCGAACCTCTCGTCAAACCAAAGCGCGCCGCGAACTTCGACGAGGATCCGTTGGCGGGCACGGCAGAGGTAACCGCCGATGCGTAGATCAGGATTTCAGCCGAAAGACCGCTCACACGTTTCGGCATCCCGCTCTAAGACGTGATGCGCGCTTCGATCTCGCGATCGAGCGCGAATTTGAGTTCGTCCTTGATGCCGACCGACATGGACAGGACCGCGCGCGCCTTGAGGAAGTCCATTACACCGATGCGCCCGACCGCGGGGCGCAGGAAGATATGCGGCGCCTGCAACCGCAGTTTCAGCGAGATCGCGGTCTGCATCATCAACTGGCCGGAGCCGAAGATGCTCTCCATTCGGTTTGGAATGTGGGTCCCGTCGCCTTCTGGCGCACCGACGACGTCGATGCCGATGACAATGTCGGCGCGATCCATCAGGCATTCGTAAGGCACGGGATTGCTGATGCCACCATCGATCATCACGCGGCCGTGCAACCGTACCGGCATGAACACGGCGGGAATGGCCGAGGAAGCGGCCAGCGCCGGGAACAGCGCGCCCTCGCTCGTCAGCACCTCGCACTGACCGTAATAGTCGGTCGCGGTCACGGTCATCGGGATCGGCAGATCCTCGAAGCGATCCGGCAAATCGGCGGGCAGGAAGGCTTTCAAGATACGCTCGAGATTGAACTGGCCGATGCGCACGCCATTGGCGACGGCATCGCGCACTGTCTGCGGACGCAAGCCCCACAGGCGACTGACCACCGCGGCCTTGTTGCCGACCGTCATCATGACATGCTCACGAATGGCTTCGCCCGTCATTCCGGCCGCCATTCCCGCTCCCATGATCGAGCCGATCGAGGAACCGGCAATCGCCACGGGGCGAATGCCGAGCTCATCCAGCGTTTCGATGATGTGGATGTGGGACAGGCCCCGCGCGCCGCCGCCGCCGAAGGCAACCGCGACAGTTGGCGTCTGTCGCCGTGACGTCTCGCAGGGGGCAGGCAACTCGGTTTCGATCTTCTCTGCCTGCTGCACCGCTGCCCCCGATTTCCGCGGCCTTACTCAGGCTGATAGCGGAAGAAATGAACCTTGGTATCGCCGAACGTCCGGTTTTCCAGAAACAGATAGGAAGGGTCGACCGAAACAGCAACATCCGCGCGTTCTTCAAGAACCGCAATCGCACCCGGTTGCAACCAGCCGCCCTTGGCGGCGGCTGCCATCGCCTTTTCGCCAAGACCCCTACCGTAAGGCGGGTCGGCAAATAGCATCTGGAAAGGCTCGAGGTTGCCGACGCTGCCAAGATCGGTCGCATCGCGCCTCAGGATGCGGGTCCTACCATGCAAGCCGAGCGCATCGATGTTTTCCCAGAGGAGCCCCCTGCCCTCGACACTGTTTTCAACGAACAGCGCGTGGCGACAGCCGCGAGAAACGGCTTCCAGGCCGACGGCGCCCGTACCGGCAAAAAGATCCAGTATCCGGGTGCCATCGACGCATTCCGGATAGGCGTGGCTTAGAATGTTGAACAGGCTCTCACGCGTCCGGTCGGCAGTCGGCCGGATGTCGTTTGACTTCGGTACGGCAAGCGGCCGTCCGCGAAACTCACCGCCGACGATCCGCACCGCGCGTCATTCCCTTTCCCTTCGGTCCACCCCGCGACGGCCCGCCGGAAGGCTTGCCGCCGCCCGGCCTGTCGCCCTTGGGCTTGCCGGAGAAATTCTTGCCGCCGCCGGGCTTGCCGCCGAAGCTCTTGCCGCGCGGCTTATCGCCAAAGGGTCGGTCACCAGCTGGACGCTCGGACCGCGTTTCGCCGGAGAAGCTTTTGGTGCGCGGACGCTCGTCCCCCTCTGCACGTGGCCGGCGATCGCCGCGCGGCTTGCGGTCTGCGCGAGGCTTTGCACCGAACGGGCGGTCACCCCGTGCAGGACGATCGCCGGATGGCCTATCGCTGCGCGCTGGGCGGTCACCGTAAGGTCGGTCACTGCGCGCCGGACGGTCGCCGTAGGAGCGCGGGCGTTCGGCCCCTTCTTCGCGCGGCTTGCGATCACCGCGGGGCCCATCGCCGAACGGACGGTCGCCTCGCGAGGGGCGATCACCGGCTGGCCTGTCACCACGGGGAGGACGGTCGCCATAAGATCTGTCACCACGCTCCGTGCGGTCGCCGCCGGGACGGTTGCCAGAGCGCTTGCGGCCGCCTTCATCCTTGCTCGTCACTTCGCTGGAACGGATCCACTCCCCTTCGTCATCGCGGGCGCGGTTGATCTGGACGCGCGGACCGGTGTCGTCGTAGCGGGTCGGCTGCGGCTTGGAGCGGCCGGGCTTCTCGCCGCGCCTAAGCGCGGTCTGGGCGTTCTTTTCGGCCTTGGCGGCTGCCTTTTCGCCAAGCGGGCGCGCGCCGGGAGCCATCCAGACATTCGCATTGCGGCGGCTGCCGAGCGCAGGGCGCTTCGGGCGGTCATCTTCCTTGCGGCCGCCGTCGCGGCGGTCATCGCGGCGGTCGTCACGCTTGGTGTCGAGGCGGCTCAGTGCACGCTCGCGCTTGTCTTCCGGCTTCCACGAGCGCTCGCGTCGCTCCGGCTTCGCTTCGACCTCCTCGTCGGCGGCAACGGCCGGCGAGTTGTAGATCGGCGCGTCGAAATTAGCCTTCGCATCCTCGATCAGGCGTGGGCCGAGCTGGTCGCGCAAGGTGCGTCCGCGGACTTCGACCACATCCCGCTCCGGCAGGTCGCCGAGCTGGAAGGGGCCGTAAGAGATGCGGATCAGACGATTGACGTCGAGACCGAGTGCACCCAACACGTTTTTGATTTCGCGGTTCTTGCCTTCGCGCAGGCCCATCGTGAGCCAGACATTCGACCCTTGAGTGCGATCGAGCGTTGCTTCGATCGAGCCGTAGAGGACACCATCGACGGCAATGCCGTCCTTGAGCTTGTCCAAAGCCTCCTGATCGATCTCGCCGTGGGCGCGCACGCGGTAGCGGCGCAGCCAGCCTGTCGTCGGCAATTCCAGCGCGCGGGCCAGGCCGCCATCGTTGGTCAGCAGCAGCAGGCCTTCGGTGTTGATGTCGAGGCGACCGATCGACATGACGCGCGGCAGGTCGTCCGGCAGATTGTCGAAAACCGTGGGGCGCCCTTCCGGGTCCACATTCGTGGTCACGAGGCCGGCGGGCTTGTGATAGAGCCACAGCCTCGTGCGCTCGATTCCGCGGATCGGAACGCCGTCCACTTCGATCTTGTCTGCCAGCGTCACGTTGACGACCGGGCTGTCGAGGAGCTTGCCGTTCAGCTTGACGCGGCCGTCCATGATCATGCGCTCGATGTCGCGGCGGGATGCAACGCCAGCGCGCGCCATCACTTTCGAGATGCGCTCGGCCTTGGAGTCGCCCTCGGCAACGTCGCTCGCCTCGGTCTTGACGAGCGCCTTTGCCGGCTTTTCGCCGGATTTCGGGCCGGCATTGCGCGGAGATGGCTTGCCGCCCGGCCGTTTTGGCTTGTCTTTGAATGTCATTTGTTGTTTGCCTGCCTTTTCGGGCCTTCCTATCAGGTCGCGCCCCTGCGGTTAAGTGGAAATTGTCGGATCGTGAAGACAAATCAATTTATGGAGCTGGCGCTCGACCAGGCCCGCGCCGCCGGAGAGCGCGGCGAGGTGCCGATCGGAGCGGTTCTGGTGATTGACGGGGCCGTGATCGCGGCATCCGGCAATCGTACGCGCGAGCTCAACGATGTGACCGCGCATGCCGAAGTCGCCGTCATTCGCATGGCTTGCGACGAGCTTGGCCAAGAGCGCCTGACCGGCGCCGATCTCTATGTGACGCTGGAGCCGTGCACGATGTGTGCCGCGGCCATTTCCTTCGCCCGCATTCGCAGGCTCTACTACGGTGCGGAGGACCCGAAGGGCGGGGCCGTCGACAACGGCGTACGCTTCTACACGCAACCGACATGCCATCACGCGCCGGACGTGTATTCCGGTTTGCAGGAGACGACATCCGCCGATATCCTGCGCACGTTCTTCGCGCGAAAACGGGATGTGCCATGACGTGCTCACCGGCGAATTCGTTCTCATGGTCGCCGTCGCCATCTATGCCCATCGGAAGATCGCCCCCGATAGCGGATCGATCCCGATGCGATGGTCGCTTACGGTAAATGGAAACTGGTCGGCGCCTCGGCTGCTCGCCTTTACCTTCATACCGATACTTGCTCTTGCGGCGATGCCATCAAGCGGAACGATCGATCCGTCAGCCCTCGGCTTGGCGGGCGGGATCTTCCTCGCCTGCCAGATCCTACACGTCTTGCCGGTTGACAGGTGGTCAAAAGCAAAGCGGGGCTGATGGGCCCCGCTCGAAACTCTACTGAAGGAGGTTCCACCACTGCTTGCCGGAACCGGCAATCGCAGCTTCCTTCTTCCGCTTCTTCTGCTTCTTCAGCTCCGGTTCGCCGAGATCGTCCAGCTTCGTGGCATCATCGACCTGACGATACTCGGTCGGCGGATCCGAGATGTAGCGGCGCTGATCGATATAGGCGCCCTTCTGGATGGCGCGGGCTTCGCGATAGGCCTTGGTCTGGGCTTCGGTCGTGCCTCGGCCTCCCTCGACCTGGTTGCTTGCGAGCGGCGAGCGGTAGCCCGGGTTGTCGCTGTTTTCGTCAGCTTCCTTGACGAGACGCGCGCGGGTTTCTTCCGGGGATTCGATCCACTGCGGATTTTCCTTGCTGGCGATGCTCTGCTGCGGCTCGACGAGAGCTTCCTTGGCGGTGTCAGACGGCAGAACGAGGCCCGGGCGCGCGCTGTACTTGACGCCCTTGTTCTTCGGTCCGTCGCCGGTCAGGGAAACGGACTGACCAAGATCGTCGGTCAACTGCTCCATTGCGGTCTTGTCCGTTCCGTAGCGGGGGCTCCCCATGCAGCCGGTGATCATCGAGCCGCCTGCCACAGCAACCGTCAGGCAGACGCCGACACGGAACCAACGCGTTGAAAACATGAAAACCCTTCCAGCCATGCCGGTGCAATCATCGCCCACCCGGACAATCGTCCCCTGACGTAAAAAT
This sequence comes from Rhizobium favelukesii, assembly GCF_000577275.2. Taxonomy (NCBI): domain Bacteria; kingdom Pseudomonadati; phylum Pseudomonadota; class Alphaproteobacteria; order Hyphomicrobiales; family Rhizobiaceae; genus Rhizobium; species Rhizobium favelukesii. The sequence goes on along the minus strand of NZ_HG916852.1, from coordinate 924,344 downwards.
CCGGCCATTTTCAGGCAGCTTTTACCGGATGAACCACGTTTAGGCAATTCACCCGGTAATATTCTTCAGTTTTGCACCGCAAGTTCATGCAGAGCGGCCGCATCGCGCGCCGAGACATCGGGATAGGCCGGATCCAAGCCGACATCCGTCGTGATCCGCCAGGAGCGGGCGCACTTGGTGCCTTCGGCCAGTTTCGGCTCGACGCTGACACCCGATACCTCGGGGAGACGGAAGGCATTGGCCGGACCTTCGGCGCTATCGATAACGATTGCAGAGGTGATGCAGATCTCCTCGAAGTCCTGACCCTCCAGTGCTTTCAGAAGCTCCGCATCGGCGACGTGGACGACGGGGGCTGCCTCCAGCGAGGATCCGATGCGCTTGTCCTTGCGCTCAATTTCAAGTGCACCGGTGACCACGGTGCGGACGGCCCGGATCTTCTTCCACTTCTCGGCAAGAGCGTCGTTCTTCCATTCCGCCGGAATGGCGGGGAACTGCTCGAGGTGAATCGAGACAACCGAAGGATTGCGCGACAGCCAAGCCTCTTCCGCCGTGAAGGGCAGCATCGGCGCCAGCCAAGTCACCATGCATTCGAAGATATTGCGGATGACATGGAGGGCCGAACGACGGCGCCGGCTCGACGGCGCATCGCAGTAGAGCGCATCCTTGCGGACGTCGAAGTAGAAAGCCGAGAGTTCAACGTTGGCAAAGTCGATCAGCGCACGGGCAATCTTCTTGAATTCGAAGGCGTCGTAGCTTTCGCGGACGAGCTGGTCGAGTTCCGACAGGCGATGCAGCATCAGCTGCTCGAGCTCGGGCAGTTCGGCAAGCGCGATGACTTCGCCCTTATCATGTGCCAGCGTGCCGAGCATCCAGCGGATCGTGTTGCGCAGCTTGCGATAGGCATCGATGTTGGTCTGGATGATCGTCTTGCCGACGCGCAGATCTTCCGCGTAGTCCGAGGTCATCACCCAAAGGCGCAGAATATCCGCGCCGGCGTCCTTCATCACCTCTTGGGGCGATGTGACGTTACCCTTGGACTTCGACATCTTCTCGCCCTTCTCATCCATGGTGAAGCCATGGGTGATGACGGCATTGTAAGGCGCGCGGCCGCGCGTAGCGGCCGATTCCAGCAGAGACGAATGGAACCAGCCCCGATGCTGGTCCGAGCCTTCCAGATAGACGTCGGCCGGCCACTTGAGATCCGGACGGTCTTCGAGCGTGAACGTGTGGGTCGAGCCCGAGTCGAACCAGACGTCGAGGATGTCCATGACCTGCGTCCAGGGCTCGTTTGCCTTCTCGCCGAGGAAGCGCTCACGTGCGCCGTCCGCGAACCAGGCATCGGCGCCTTCCCTTTCGAAGGCATCGAGGATGCGCGCATTGACCCCATCGTCCTGCAGGATTTCGCCCTGCTCATCGACGAAGACGCAGATCGGCACACCCCAAGCGCGCTGACGCGAAAGCACCCAGTCCGGACGCTGCTCGATCATGGCGCGTAGACGGTTCTGGCCGGCAGCAGGCACGAAGCGGGTCTCGTCGATCGCGTTCAGCGCACGGGAACGCAACGTCGTTCCGTCGCCAAGCTCCTTGTCCATGTAGACAAACCACTGCGGCGTGTTGCGGAAGATGACCGGCTTCTTCGACCGCCACGAGTGCGGATAGGAATGCTTGAGACGGCCGCGCGCGAACAGGGCATGACGGCCGATCAGCGCCTTGATGACACGCTCGTTGGCATCGCCCTTCTTGCCGCTGTCGTCGATGACGCGCGCCGCACCGCCTTCCGCATCCGGGCCGAAGCCGGGTGCGTCGACAGTGAAGAAGCCCGCGTCGTCGACCGGGAACGGGATCGCAGAGGAGATGCCGCGTGCTTCGAGGGCCCGGGCGTTGTCCATCCAGGCGTCAAAGTCTTCGCGGCCATGGCTCGGCGCGGTATGGACGAAGCCGGTTCCCGTCTCATCGGTGACATGGTCGCCGTCGAGGAGGGGCACCCCAAAGTGGTAGCCGCCGCCGAGCCCGTGCAGCGGGTGCGCGCAGGTGATCGCCGCAAATTCCACCGCCGCGACATCGCGGACGAACTTGAGGGTCACCTTCGCCTTGGCAGCTGACTCCTCGGCGAGGCGCTTGGCAAAAATCAGCTTCTCGCCGGGCTGCGGTCCGAAGTCGTTCTCAGCCGTTTCGACCTCGTAGAGGCCGTAACCATAGCGCGAGGAATAGGCGATCGCGCGGTTGCCTGGGATTGTCCACGGCGTGGTCGTCCAGATTACCACGAAGGCGCCCTTGAGTTCGCTGGGGCCTTCCGCGATCGGGAACTTCACCCAGATCATATCGCTTTCGACATCGGCGTATTCGACCTCGGCTTCAGCGAGCGCCGTGCGCTCGACGACCGACCACATGATCGGCTTCGAGCCGCGATAAAGCTGGCCAGATTTCGCGATCTTCAGCAGTTCGCCGGCGATGCGCGATTCCGCGTGGAAGTTCATCGTCGTGTAGGGGTTTTCGAAGTCGCCCTCGATGCCGAGGCGCTTGAACTCCTCCGACTGCACCTTGATCCAGCCAGCCGCAAAGTCACGGCATTCCTGGCGGAATTCGTTGACCGGAACCTCGTCCTTGTTCTTGCCCTTCTCGCGGTACTTCTCCTCGATCTTCCATTCGATCGGGAGGCCGTGGCAGTCCCAGCCGGGAACGTAGTTGGCGTCGAAGCCGCGCATCTGGAACGAGCGGTTGATGACGTCCTTGAGGATCTTGTTCAGCGCGTGGCCGATGTGGATGTTGCCGTTGGCATAGGGAGGGCCGTCGTGGAGCACGAACTTCTCGCGGCCGGCTGCGGACGCCCGAAGCTTCTTGTAGAGACCCATCTGCTGCCAGCGGGCAACGGTTTCCGGCTCCTTCTGCGGCAGGCCGGCGCGCATCGGGAAGTCTGTTTCCGGCAGATAGAGGGTCTTCGAGTAGTCGATTTTTTCGGCTGTATCGGTCATGTCTAGCAATCGTCTCTAGGCGCCACGGGAGCGGGCGCAACGGGCTTGAAAATTGGTGACGGAGGCGCTCGTCGTCCAAGCGCCGAAAACCCGGACCTTCCGGCCGCTTAGCGCGCGCGGAAGGCCGGGCCGATAATTCGTATCGTGATCGCCAGCCGGAACGTGTTCATCGCGCCGGTTCATAGGCGCTTTTGCAGTGAAAAGGAAGAGGGATTCCATGACGTCGTCGCATGGAAAACCGCGGGCATTTTCATCCGCAGCTTCCGTTTTCGAGCGACGATCAGGCGCGCGCCGGCACCTTTGCCGGGGTCAGCACATTGACGACGACAGCGACGATGATGTTCAGCGCCAATGCGGGTAGAAGAGAAAAAGGTCGTGAAAGTTACGGACGGGTACCCAGAGGCACCCGGCAGCCAGCAGGCTGCCGTTCCAAACCTTTTATCCATGTGATGATTGCCTTTCGGCGCTGGGGCGCAGCGAATCCGCGTCTTATCAAATAGATGACATATCCCCATGAGCGAGCGCGGCAGCGCCGCCGCCCTGAAAGAGCCACAATTTTAGAAAGCGGCTGAACGTCAGGTGAAGCAGATCTTCCGGTCGAGCTCGCCGAGCGACTGCACGCCCGCAAGCAGCGCCCTCGCCTCTTCCTTGTCCCGATGCATCTGCTCCACAAGAGGATCGAGGCCGTCAAACTTCAGTTCCGGCCGCAGGTGGCCGAAGAAGGATACAGAACAGGTCTGCCCGTAGAGGTCGCCGCTGAAATCGAAGACGTAGGTCTCTAGCAGTGGCGCGCCGTTGTCGGTTACCGTCGGTCGGCGGCCATAGCTGGCGACACCATCGTGGAGAGTGCCATCGGCACGACGGAAGCGAACGGCATAGATACCCGCCCTGAGGTCGGCTTCAGCGGGCAACTGCATATTCGCGGTCGGAAAGCCGAGCTGGCGGCCAAGCTTCTCGCCGCCGATCACCTCCGCTTCCACCGTATAGTGATAGCCGAGCATGGCAGCCGCCTCGCTGACATTGCCGTCCTTCAGCAGTTCGCGAATGTGGCTCGAGGACACCACGTCTGTATTCTCGTCGCGAAAGGCGTCGATCAACGTCACGCCGAAGCCATATTTCTGACCGGCATCCATCAGGAAGGCCGGACCGCCTTCCCGGCCACGGCCGAAATGAAAGTTGAAGCCCGTTACGACCTCGGATGCACCTAGCCAATCCTTCAGGATCGAATGGATGAAATCGTCCGCCGAGCGCTGCGAAAACTCCCTGTCGAAGGGATATTCGATGACTGCGTTGAAGCCGATCGCTTCGAGGATACGCGCCTTGAGCGGTGCCGGCGTCAGGCGAAAGACCGGCTGGTCAGGGCGAAAGACCGTGCGGGGATGTGGTTCAAATGTCAGGACCAGCGCCGGAATGCCGCGCTGCCTCGATATCTCCAAGGCCCGGTTCAGGACGGACTGGTGACCCCGATGCACACCGTCGAAGTTGCCGATGGCAATTACGCCGCCACGCAGGTGGGCCGGCAGGGGTTCACGGGTTTCGTTGCGGTGAAAAACGGTCATCGGCTGGCTTTTCTTATGCGAGGCTCTTTATGCGAGACGAGGCATCCACCACTTCGGTGTCGCTTTTTCGCGGTCCAGATATGCCGTGAGGATCGCCTCGTCGGTCTTTCCGTTCAGCGTGTATTCCTTCGCGTGGATGCCGCCGCTGATATAGAGGAGGTCCAGGCCGTAATCGAGAGCGCCACGAACATCTGTCGGCATGCCGTCCCCGATTGCAAGGACGCGGCTCGGCGGAAAGTCGCCGTGGGCCTCGCGGGCGACCGACAAGACGGCCTCGTAGATCGGCTTGTGCGGCTTGCCGGCAATGCGCGTCTCACCACCGAGCTGATTGTAGTAGGCGGCCATCGCGCCGGCGCAAGGGATGATCTTATGGCCGCGCTCGACAACCAGATCGGGGTTGGCGCAGATCATCGGCACGCCACGCGTCTGGAACGTCTTCAGCATCTCGGTGTAATCTTCCGGGGTCTCGGTTTCGTCGTCGAAGAAACCGGTGCAGACGACGGAGTCGGCATCCTTGGCGCCGACGCGCTCCACACCAAGCCCCTCGATAATCGCTAGGTCGCGATCCGGTCCAAGCAGAAATACCTTCTTCGGCCCCTCTGCAATCAGGCCCCGCGTGACGTCGCCCGATGTGACGATACGGTCGTAGGCGCCATCCTGGATGCCGATCTGGCGAAGCTGAGTCACGACCTGCGGAGCGATGCGCGGCGAATTGGTGATCAAAACGACCGTCAGCCCCTCCCCGCGCGCTGCCTCCAGCGCTGCAGCCGCCTTCGGGAAAGGATCGACGCCATTGTGCAAGACACCCCAGACATCGCAAAACACCGCATCATACTGGCTGGTGATTTCCGCAAAGTTCTCGATCCGCTTGGCCATTCCGATTTCCCGATCTCGTTAAGTCACGGGTGACATCGCAAAGGCATGCCGGGATGGCAAGGCATTTTGCGGTGGCCTGCTGCAAAAAACCGGAAGCCGCCGACTAGAGCACGGCGGCGGCAGCCTTGACCAACAGACCCGCGGCGGTGGAGACACCGAAGACCGTGAGAATGCCCGCCTTGAAGCGAAAGAGCAGGACGGATGCCAGCACGAAGATCCCGAGTGCCGCGATATCGAGCGTCCACCACTGCGGCCAGGCGAAGCTGGCGATCGGCAGACCGGTCTTCCCGGAGAGGAGCCCCACGCGCCCAACCTCGGCAAAGAGCACGTGCAGGCCGAACCACAGTGCAAGATTGAGAATGACGCCGACGACTGCCGCGGTGATCGCCGAAACGGCGGCCGCGAGGTTCTCGTTGTTGCGCAGCGTCTCGATGTAGGGAGCTCCGGCGAAGATCCAGATGAAGCTCGGCACAAAGGTCGCCCATGCGGCGAGGAAGGCGCCGAGAACGCCGCCGGCAAGCGGCGCCATCAGGACGGGGTTGCGATAGCCGGCGAGAAAACCGACAAAACAGAGGACAAGGACCAACGGCCCGGGCGTCGTTTCGGCAAGTGCCAGCCCGTCGAGCATCTCGCCGGGCTGGAGCCAGGCGTAGTGGCCGATGGCGACCTGAGCGACGTAGGAAAGGACGGCGTAGGCGCCTTCGAAGGTAATGACGGCCATCTTGGAGAAGAAGATGAAGACCGCACCGAAAACATTGGTTTCGCCGCTCAACGTTTCAGCGATCAGGTCCGTCGGCGCGTCAAGGCCACGAATGAAAAGAAGCGGCGACTGCCAGACGAGGATCCAGAACACGAGCACCACAAGCGGCCTTGCGATCGCATGCGTCGTGACCGCAGGAACAAACCGGGGCGGAGGGGCTTGCGGCACGGATGGCGCTGCCAATCGACTTTGGCGATGCTTCATCCATAGCAGCCCGGCTGCTCCGGCCAGGACGACAACCAGAGGAAACGGCAGGTTCAGCAAAAAGAGCGCTAGAAACGACGCGCCCGCCACGCAGTAGTGAAAGCGCCTCTTGAGCGCTCGGCGCCCTACCCTAAGCAGTGTCTCGATGACGATGGCCAGAACCGCAGCCTTCACCCCAAAGAAAAGGGCGGGAAGCCATGCTGCCGCCTGAAAGACGGCGTAGAGGCTCGACAGTATCAGGATGACAAGGAAGCCCGGCAGAATGAACAGGAGACCAGCAATGAAGCCGCCGCGGACGCCATGCATGAGCCAGCCGATATAGATTGCCAGTTGCTGGGCCTCCGGGCCCGGCAGCAACATGCAGAAATTCAGCGCGTGCAGGAAGCGGTCCTCGGAAATCCAGCGCTTCTCGTCGACAATGGTCTTATGCATGAGGGCGATCTGACCGGCTGGCCCGCCGAAGCTCAGACAGCCGATGCGCGCCCAGACGCGAACCGCCTCTCGCAGCGTCGGTGTCGCCACGATGTCGCCTGCCGCGATCGCCTTGTCCACGGTTGCTGCCCCTCCCGCTCCAAGCGGCTCGATACCATCTGCGTGCATGCGCGGCAATCCTGCCGCCATCAAGCGAGGCGCTGAAAGCGTTCAAAGAGTACACGGCTTTCCAGCGCCAGGACGTTCGGAAACCTCGGCGACAGCGCAGCCCGTCTTACTTCCAACAAGGATATGCCGTTAAGGCTGTCGCGAAGTCCGGCGAAGAAAAATTGCGGCCGTTCTTGACTCCCCGCCGGGCCACTCCTAAATGCTGCCTCGCTAGCACTCACCAAGGACGAGTGCTAACACCCATCCGTGCGGGCCGCTCCCGGCCTGCGAGTGTCATTTGATCGAGGGATTAGACAATGGCAAGCACCAACTTCCGCCCCCTTCACGATCGCGTCGTTGTTCGCCGCGTTGAGTCCGAAGAAAAGACCAAGGGCGGCATCATCATTCCCGACACCGCCAAGGAAAAGCCGCAGGAAGGCGAAATCGTCGCCGTCGGTTCCGGCGCTCGTGACGAGTCCGGCAAGGTCGTCGCTCTCGACGTCAAGGCTGGCGACCGCGTCCTGTTCGGCAAGTGGTCCGGCACCGAAGTCAAGATCAACGGCGAAGACCTTCTGATCATGAAGGAAGCCGACATCATGGGCATCATCGGCTGATCCAGCCGGTTCCCTTTCCGATTTTAGCCACGGGCCCTAAAGCCCGGACAACTCGAATTCAGGAGTTTCAATCATGGCAGCTAAAGAAATCAAGTTTGGCCGCACCGCGCGCGAAAAGATGCTCAAGGGCGTCGACATTCTCGCTGACGCAGTGAAGGTAACACTCGGCCCGAAGGGTCGTAACGTCATCATCGACAAGTCCTTCGGCGCTCCGCGCATCACCAAGGATGGCGTTTCGGTCGCCAAGGAAATCGAACTGGAAGACAAGTTCGAAAACATGGGCGCCCAAATGGTCCGCGAAGTTGCTTCGAAGACGAACGACATCGCCGGCGACGGCACCACGACTGCAACGGTTCTCGCCCAGGCGATCGTTCGCGAAGGCGGCAAGGCGGTCGCAGCTGGCATGAACCCGATGGACCTGAAGCGCGGCATCGATCTCGCCGTTGCCGAAGTCGTCAAGGATCTCCAGGCCAAGGCCAAGAAGATCAACACCTCGGAAGAGGTCGCGCAGGTCGGGACGATCTCGGCAAACGGCGAAAAGCAGGTCGGTCTCGACATTGCCGAAGCCATGCAGAAGGTCGGCAATGAAGGCGTCATCACGGTTGAAGAAGCCAAGACCGCCGAAACCGAACTCGAAGTCGTCGAAGGCATGCAGTTCGACCGCGGCTACCTCAGCCCCTACTTCGTCACCAACCCGGAAAAGATGATTGCCGACCTCGAAGACGCCTTCATCCTGCTGCACGAAAAGAAGCTGTCGAACCTGCAGGCAATGCTTCCGGTTCTCGAAGCTGTCGTTCAGACCGGCAAGCCGCTCCTCATCATTGCTGAAGACGTCGAAGGCGAAGCGCTTGCGACCCTCGTCGTCAACAAGCTGCGCGGCGGCCTGAAGATTGCTGCCGTCAAGGCTCCGGGCTTCGGCGATCGCCGCAAGGCCATGCTCGAAGACATCGCGATCCTGACCGGTGGTACGGTCATCTCCGAAGACCTCGGCATCAAGCTCGAATCCGTAACGCTCGACATGCTCGGCCGTTCGAAGAAGGTTTCGATCTCCAAGGAAAATACGACGATCGTCGACGGCGCTGGCGCCAAGTCCGACATCGAAGGCCGCGTTGCACAGATCAAGGCTCAGATCGAAGAAACCACTTCGGACTATGACCGCGAAAAGCTGCAGGAGCGCCTTGCCAAGCTGGCTGGCGGCGTTGCCGTGATCCGCGTCGGCGGTTCGACGGAAGTCGAAGTGAAGGAAAAGAAGGACCGCATCGACGACGCGCTCAATGCGACGCGCGCTGCTGTTCAGGAAGGCATTGTACCGGGCGGCGGCGTCGCTCTGCTGCGTTCGTCCACGAAGATCACCGCCAAGGGTGAAAATCAGGATCAGGAAGCCGGCGTGAACATCGTTCGCAGGGCGCTGCAGTCGCTGGTGCGTCAGATTGCTGAAAACGCAGGCGACGAAGCCTCGATCGTTGTCGGCAAGATCCTCGAAAAGAACGAAGACAACTATGGCTACAACGCCCAGACGTCCGAGTATGGCGACATGATCGCCATGGGCATCGTCGACCCGGTCAAGGTTGTGCGCACCGCTCTGCAGAACGCAGCTTCGGTTGCTTCGCTGCTGATCACCACCGAAGCCATGATCGCTGAACTGCCGAAGAAGGATGCTCCTGGCGGCATGCCTGGCGGCATGGGCGGAATGGGCGGAATGGACATGATGTGATAGGCGAAAGCCTTCACTAGTCCACTTCCGGTATCCCGGAATAGGAAGGGCGGTCTTCGGACCGCCCTTTTTTGTCTCTCGCGACTGATTCGCCAGACCTCGGCTTCGAGGGTATTTCAATCGGCAGCTGAAACGTTTAATCGGAGTTGTGAGCAACCCTCGCATTGAGCGAAGCTTTCGCAAAACTTGTGGTGTTGTATTTTTTCTTTCACAGGCTGATTTCTCTCGCAGTGCAATTTTCTGCACATCTGGTCGCAAATAACCGCGGTGAAACCGCTTCCACTTCAAGATTTGGCGCTTTTTTGCCATTTCGTGTTATCAAGCAGAGCTTGGCGATGGATTTTCCACTCACAGTAGAGGTCTGCGGCACGCAAAAAGCCGATTGCCGTTTCGTAAAAATCCCTGTAAATCCGCGCTGCATTCGGCGCGCGTTCATCAGCCGACGGTCGCGGTCCCATATCGATCCTGACCACGAGAGCGCGAGACCGAGTTCGGGAAAAACCCCTCCCGAAATACATCATAAGTTGTGTAACCTGCCAAGAAATTGGACGCGGTTCCGCTAGAGGGACCAGCACACCAAACCCCATTTCTCGGTCGCCCGAGCATGATGCGCGGCGCAGCATGAACCTGTTCATTTTTGCCGGACGTGCAGCGGGGGAAGCTGCACCTAAGCTGGGGAAAAATTTGTTCAAAATCGCAAAAACCAACCCCGCCGCACCGCTGATGCCGGGCTCATTGGATGTTAGCAACCATGATCCTGAAATGCTGGCGCAGTTTTCCATTTCGGAAACCTGGGTCGGAGATTTTTGCAGCGGCGTGATCTGCCTCAAGGAATGGAGCGCCATGCTGCATGGGCTGCCGGCCCGCGACTGCGGCCTTCTCAGCCTCATGCGCTGCTACGATCCGAAGGATCACGACCACATCCTGGAACTCTTCGAGCAGGCTGCGACGCTCTCTTCATCCTTCTGCTTCTCGACCACGATCATGATGCCGAACGGCTTCCGTCAGCCATTGTTCTGCATGGGAGAGTCGAACGGTCAGGACGATGCTTATAACGGCAGCATGCTTGGGGTCTTCGTCTTTCCTCGATTCAAGACGAATGCCGGCGGCGAATTTGCGCGGCGCCAATAGAAGCTCCGCCCCCAACCAAAAAGGCCGGCCTCTCAGGACCGGCTTTTTTCATTGGCCGCCTCGGTATCACGCGGGGCGCTGAGGTATATTCAATCCTTTTTCGGATGCCGGCCGGGCGATGCAACGCTCGAGCCAGGCCATCACTGCCGGGAAGCTTTTATAGTCCAGCACTTCGCGGCCGCCATAGAACACGTCGGCGCCGCGGAGCCACGGGAAGGTGGCGATATCGGCGATCGTGTAAAGGTCGCCCATGATCCACTGGCGATCCTGCAGCCGCCCTTCCAGCACACTGAGCAGCCGCTTGGATTCGTCGCGATAGCGCTCCATCGGGTAGGAGTTGTTGGCGACCTTGTCGGCTGCGAACTTGTAGAAATGCCCGAACTGCCCGAACATCGGTCCGACACCGGCCATCTGGAAGAAGACCCACTGGATCGTCTCGTAGCGCCCCGCCGCGTCGGTCGGAATGAGCTTGCCCGTCTTCTCCGCGAGGTAGAGCAGGATTGCACCGGATTCGAAAATACCGATCGGCTTTCCATCCGGGCCATTGGGATCGATGATCGCCGGAATGCGGCCGTTCGGGTTGAGCGACACGAATTCCGGAGATTTCTGGTCATTTGTGCTGAACGAGATGGGGTGCGGCTCGTAGGCCAAGCCGAGTTCTTCAAGCGCGATCGATATCTTCACGCCGTTCGGCGTCGGTAACGAGTAGAGCTGGATAATGTTCGGGTTCGCTGCTGGCCAGCGCGTCGTGATCGGAAAAGCGGAAAGATCTGCCATAGGGGTCTCCATCTTGGGCGGCCAACATAAGAGAGGGGCGTCGCCGATGGCAAGCCGACTTCGCCAGAGATCCGTCGTTCAATATTAGCGAACGAAGCGTCCCCTCCCGTCTATCTTTCCACAACGGCAAAAAAAGGCGACAAAGCGGCAACGAGGTTGAAACCGTGCCGGGGGGCACAAAGACCTCAAATGCCATTCAAACGGAGACAATGTCCCATGTCGAATACCAACAACGCCATCATTCTTGTCGCTCGCGTCCTCCTTTCCTTCATGTTCATCCTTGCCGGCTTCGGCAAGCTCGCCGACGCCGCCGGCACCGCTGGCATGATCGCCGGTGCTGGTCTTCCGGCGTCCACCGCCCTCGCCTATTTCGCAGGTGCCTTCGAACTCGTGGCTGGCCTTGCCGTTCTCGCCGGCTTCCAGACGAAGATCGTCGGTTGGCTGCTGGCTGGCTTTTGTGTCTTTACGGCCATCCTCTTCCACCTGCCGTACGCCAGCGGCACCGAACTGGTTAACATTCTGAACCAGATCATGGTCATGAAGAACTTCACGCTGGCTGGCGCCTACATCTTCCTCGCCACTTTCGGCCCGGGCGTCTACTCGCTCGACGCACGCCGCGGCGCCTACGCAGCAGCCTAAGCGATCAAGCATCCTCCCAAGCTCGAAAAACCCGCCGTCACATCAGACGGCGGGTTTTTCGTGCGTCGATTTTAGCGATGGTCAGAGCGCCGAACGAACGGCGTCTACCAGTCGCTGGACTGTGGGGTCGTTCACATGGCTTTCCTTGCGCGCCCTGACGAAGCACGCCTCGGAGCGAAGAATGACACCATCGGACAGGATCTTCAGGTTGTTTGCACGAAGGGTCGAGCCGGTGGAGGTGATATCGACGATGATGTCGGCCGAGCCTGAGGCCGGCGCCCCTTCCGTTGCCCCAAGGCTTTCGACGATGCGGTAGAGCTGGATGCCATGCTGGCTGGAGAAGAACTGCTGCGTCAGCCGCCAGTATTTCGTGGCGATCGCCAGGCGTCGGCCGTGGCGGGCGCGAAAGTCGGACGCGACATCGCCAAGATCGGCCATGGTGTCGACATCGAGCCAGATTTCAGGAACGGCAACCACGACATTGGCATGACCGAAGCCGAGACGCGCGCAGAACTCGACACGCTTGTCCGCATCCGCCAGGCCCTCGCGGACAAGGTCCTCGCCGGTGACGCCAAAATCGACCGTGCCGTTGCCAAGCTCGCGGGAAATCTCGGAAGCGGAGAGGAAGGCGACTTCGACGTCGTCCCAGCCTTCGACGCGTCCGCGATAGGAGCGGTCGTTGCCAACAGCGGTGATCCTGATCCCGGCGCGTTCAAAGATCGCCGAGGCATCGTCTTTCATGCGGCCCTTTGAGGGCAGTGCAATGGTGATCGTCATCAGGCAGCCCTCTCAGCTTCGATGCGATCCAGCCACAGCGAGAAACCGACTGCCGGAATGCGGTCCTTGGCGCCAAGCAAGGTCATCAACCGATCGAAACGGCCGCCACCGGCCAGAACGGGCGACATGCCCTTGACCCCGATCTCGAAAACCAGACCGGTGTAGTAATCCAGCGGGCGTCCGAAGGCTGCGCGGTAGTCGATCAGCGAGAGATCGACGCCGGCATTCGCCAGAGCGGCGACGCGACCGTCGAAACGCGCAAGCGCGTTGCCGAGCTTGAGGCCTGCGGCATCGGCAAAGCCGGCCAGCGCCGCCGAAGCATTGATGAGCGGCACATTCAGCGACAGGAATTCCTCCAGCACGCGGAAGGCTGCATCATCGAGGCGCGTTTCGGAGAGAATGAGCTTCTCCTTCAAGCGACGCGCGATTTCCAGCGGCGAGCGGCTTGCATTCGTCGAATAGCCCGTCGCCTGCATCGTCGCGTCGATGTGCGTGACCAGCGCGGCTTCGTCGTCGGCGGCAATCAGATGCGCGATCTCGTCACTCAGTCCGGTGACGAACTGAGGGCTGACAAGGCTCGCCAGCAGAGCCTCGAGCTGGCTCATGTTGCCGAAGGCGTGGATGAGCCGCTTCTGCCAGCCAAGCGGCAGGCCAAGTGCCTGCACGACCGCTTCGAAGACCGCTTGGTCACCGAGCGTGACTGAAAGGTGCTTGCCAGGAACGACGCACTCCAGCACACCGATTGCATCGCCGATCGCACGCGCATCGGCAGCGGCGATGTTGATATCGCCGAGATCCTCGATCCCGGCCTGATAGAACTCGTTGCCGCCTTCGCGCCGCTGGCGGAAGACTTCGCCGAGATAGGAATAGCGTTTCGGCGTGCCGGTCGCGCTCTCGATGTGCCGCAGACAGACCGGGATCGTGAACTCGGGACGCAGGCAAAGGCTGACGCCCGTCTCGCTCTCGGTCATGAAGATCCGCCGGCGAAGATCTTCACCGGCGATATCGAGAAACGGTTCGGCCGGCTGGATGACGGGCGTATCGACCCGCTCCGTCTTTCGCGCCGCAAACTCTGACAGAAGTTCGCCGGAGAAGTCCGGCAGGTTGATCAGGGCCATCTCAGCCCGCCCTCTTCCGGTCTTCGGCCTGCGCCGCCAGAATTTCCTTCACCTTCGCGACGAGGTCGCTTTCCGCAACGGTCTCCTGGGCGACGCGTGCCTCGCGCCAGCTGGCGTTGTCCTCGATCTCGCCCGACAGGCGCTTGCCCTCGATCAGGTCCTTGATCTGCACGACGCCCTCGGCGCGCTCGTCGCCGCCCTGGATGATGGCAACGGGGCAGCCGCGGCGATCGGCGTATTTCAGCTGATTGCCGAACTTCTTCCAGTTGCCCTGATACATTTCGGCCCGGATACCGGCCTTGCGTAGTTCCTGTGTCATGCGCTGGTAGCGGCCCATGGAAACGACGTCGCCATCCATGACCGTGACCAGAACAGGCTCGATGACATCGGCCTGGCCGAGCTTGCCAAGGTTTTTCAGCGCCGTCATCAGGCGCGAGACGCCGATCGAGAAGCCGGTGGCCGGAACCGGCTGGCCCATGAAGCGGGAGACGAGACCATCATAGCGCCCGCCGCCACCGACGGAGCCGAACACGACCTTTTCGCCCTTTTCATTGGTAACGTCGAACAGAAGTTCGGCTTCATAGACCGGGCCGGTGTAGTATTCGAGGCCGCGGACGACCGATGGGTCGATCTTGATGCGATCGGACTGATAGCCCGCCGCAGTAACGAGCCCATGAATCATATCGAGTTCCGAGAAGCCTTCCTTCGCGGAGAAGCTTCTTTCGGTAAGCTCATTCAATTTCGTAACTTGTTCTGCTGAACGATTGCCAACAGCCACGTATGGCTGCTTTTCAACAACCGACATGACAAACTCAATGTTTGTGGTGTCTAGTCCAACGCCCTTGGTGAAGTCGCCGCTATCATCTTTACGGCCAGGGCCCAGAAGCAAACGCACACCTTCCGGCCCGAACTTGTCGAGCTTGTCGATGGCGCGCAGCACGTTGAGACGCTGGCCTGCCTTGTCGTCGCCGCCGAGGCCGACCGCTTCCAGCACGCCGTCGAGAACCTTGCGGTTGTTGACGCGGATGACGTAGTCGCCGCGCTTGATGCCGAGGGCTTCCAGCGTATCGGCCATCATCATGCACATTTCCGCGTCGGCCTGAACGCCGGGCGCGCCGACGGTATCGGCGTCGAACTGCATGAACTGGCGGAAGCGGCCCGGGCCTGGCTTTTCGTTGCGGAAGACATAGCCAGCGCGATAGGTGCGGTATGGAAGCTGGATCTCGTTGAAGTTTTCGGCGACGTGACGGGCGAGCGGCGCCGTCAAGTCGTAACGCAATGACATCCACTGCTCATCGTCGTCCTGCAGCGAGAAAACGCCTTCGTTCGGCCGGTCGGCATCCGGCAGGAACTTGCCAAGTGCATCGGTGTATTCGAACAGGGGCGTTTCGACAGGATCGAAACCATAATGCTCATAAACTTCCCGGATCTTCGCGGTCATCTCGTTGACGGCGCGAATATCGTTTGCCGAACGATCGACGAAGCCGCGGGGAAGTCTGGCCTTGAGCTTTTGTGGTTTCTTCTGCTTGTCGTTCATTTCCAACGTCTTCCGCTCACTGTGACAGTGGCGGTTTCCTAGCGGATTGGGCCCGGTGCGGCAAGGGCGAAGGCCCTTGATCCGGAACACAGAATCGATTGAACGAGAGAGAATGGATCGAATGGCAGGAGCTCTATCATGATCGCCGAGGCGCTTCTCTATGCTGCGACCGTTCCGATGACATTGAAGGAGCATCGCCGGTTCATCCGATACTCCGTTAATCTATGGTCCCGCGCCGGCCGCTGCAGCCGGCAATGGGCGGAGCACGAGGAGCGGAGCCGAAATGCTGTAACGAGCGCCATGGCGGGCCTGCGGCAGAAAAGGACCGCGCTCGTCCTGGGGTCAGGCCTGCTACGCGACGTCCCGATCGAGGAACTGTGCGAGAACTTCGACACCGTTGTGCTCGTCGACCTCGTGCATCTTGCCTCGGTGCGCCTGTGGCTTCGGCTTAAAGGCTACAGCAATGTTCGGCTGATCGAGCGCGATCTCTCGGGCTATGACGAGCTCGCCGCGGGTAGGCAGCCGGAGCCGCTCGCCTTTCTCAGAACAATTCCGTATCTCGACTTCGTCGTCTCGGCCAACCTCCTCTCCCAGATCGGTCGCGGCGCAAAACGCCGCTACGAGGCGGAAGAGAAAGGCGCCATGCCCGCCGATACCGTCACGCAACTGATCGAGGCGCACCGGTCGGCGTTGAAGGCAGCGCCCTGCAGAACTTGCCTGATTACCGATATCTCCTATGCCGTCATCGACCGCAATGGGAAGGTTCATGAGGAGCCTGACTTGCTGCACGGCGTGTCGCTGTCATCGGTTCAAGCCAACTGGAAATGGCCCGTGGCGCCGCTCGGAGAAGAGAGCGCGGACTATCAGATCGTCCACGAGGTCGTTGCTGCTTATTGAGGTTGGTGTCCCCACCTCGGCGGCCACGAGGTTCCTCGCCAAATCTGCGGCCGAGTTGGCAAATGCAACCACTCTCCGCCAAAAGTCACAGACGGTCGGAACGCGCCAAAAGCGGCTACGCCCGGATAGCCATCCGACAGCTGGGCACGGTCGGTGAAGTCCGAGCAACCTCAGAGCACAGGGCATTGTCGTGAAGGTTGCGGCACGGGCCGCCGTGAACGGCAATGTCTCTTAGCCGTAAAGATATTCCGGAAGCCAGAGTGTCATGCCCGGCCACACATACATGATAATCATGCAGAGGATGACGATCAGCATGTAGGGCATCATGCCGGCGAAGATCTGGTTGAGGGTGACGTGCGGTGGTGAGACCCCCTTGAGATAATAGGCCGACATTGCCACCGGCGGCGACAGGAACGCCGCCTGCAGATTGACGAAGACGAGCACGCCCCAGAGGATCGGATCTATATCGAAGTGCCTCAGCATCGGAAGGAAGATCGGCACGAAGATGATGATGATCTCGGTCCATTCGAGCGGCCAGCCGAGAATGAAGATGATCGCCTGCGACAGGATCATGAATTGCACAGGCGTGAGATCGAGCGCCAGCACCCACTCTTCAACCAGCGCCTGGCCGCCGAGGATGGCGAAGACAGCGGAGAAGAGCGCCGAACCGACGAAGAGCCAGCAAACCATGGCCGTGGTCTTCGCTGTCAGGAAGACCGCCTCCTTCGTGCGTTTCCAGTCGAGCGTCCGGGCCTGGAACGCCAGCAGAAAGGCTCCGGCGGCACCGACCGCGGCGGACTCGGTCGCCGTCGTGATGCCGAACAGAATGACGGCGAGCACGACGACGGTCAGGATCCCGAGCGGCATGACCGAGGAAACCAGCAGTTTCACAACCTGCAGCCGCTCCGCACTCATATTCCTGTAGTAGCGCACGAGCACCGCCGCTGCGATTACGGCGATGATCCCGAAGGCCACGTAGAAAGTGGTAGCTGGCCCGTTCACCGCCACCGGTGCGGCGTCGGATGCGGGTGCGCCGAGTTGTTCCAGCCCTTCCGGTGCTTCCGCCTCCGCCGATGCCTGAGGATAGATGACGACATACCACCAAACGAGCGCCAGGGTGAATGCCGTCAGCAAGAAGGGCACGAGCGCGGCGCAAGCATTCTTGACCAGCTCCCAGTAGCTGAGTCGCCCCTCGCCAGTCTCGAGCGCCATCGCCTTTGATGGCGAGAGCAATGCGCGGAGAAGCCCGACCAGCATGTTGTGGGAATAGAGCGCCTGAAAGCTCTTCATCCAGGTGGGCACGGGGACTCTCGTCTGTTGCTCGGGCAATGCGGGCGCGATCTTCGGACTGATCGTCGCCCAACCGAGGATGTAGGCAAGGTAGAGAAGCGCGAGGAAGAAGCCGGGAAACATCGCGGCGGCGTAGAGTTTGACGACCGATTGTCCAGCAACCGCCGCATAGACGATGATCATCACGGATGGCGGGATCAGAATGCCCAGCGTGCCGCCGGCGGTAATCACCCCGGAGGCAAGCCTGACGTCATAGCCGGCGCGCAGCATCGGGTTCATTGCAATGACACCCATCAGCACCACCACGGCGCCGACAAGGCCGCTGGCAATGCCCCAGAAGGTGCAGACGATGAGTGTTGCAACGGCAAGCGAGGCGGGGACCCGCCGGAAGGAAAGCTGGATGCTGTAGAACATCTTGTCCACCAGCGCACCGCGCTCCATGACGTAGCCCATCAGCACGAACAGCGGGATGGAGATCAGGACATCGTTGGTCATCGCCCCATAGGTGCGCTGAACCATCAGGTCGAAGACGCGGTTGTCGATCCAGTGCTCGGCCGGATTGTAGAATGCATAGAACCCGAACAGCATGCCGAGCCCCATCAGCGTGAAAGCTGTCGGGAATCCCATGACGATGACGACCACGATGAGAATTAGCATCGTCAGTCCGAGGAACGGATCGCTCACGTCTCGATGTCTCCCCCCCGGCCCCGTTGCCGCGCCGCCCTATCGATATCCTGGGCGCGCTCGATCGCGTCCTCGCGCGTCTGCGCGTCTATGTGCTCGCTATGCGCAAGCTGTTCGGCGACAACGTCGATTTCCTCCACATCCTTGAGCCGGCGCGGCCATTCTCCGGTCTTCAGGCAGATGATGCAGCGCGCTATCTCGGCAAGCCCCTGAAGCATGACGAGCACGCCCGCTGCCGGAATGACGGTCTTGAAGTAGTAGATCGGCGGGCCTTCCGCCGTGACAGTCGAATGCTCGCCGATCCGCCAGGATAGCGCCGCATAGTGGTAACCGGCATAGATGAGCGCGGCGACGCCCGGCAGGAAGAATAGGACATAAAGGAGGAGATCGAGCGTCGCCTGTATGCGAGGCCGCAGCGAGCTGTAGAGAAAGTCGCCGCGTACATGGGCATTCTGCGCCAGAGCATAGGCTCCGGCGAGCATGAACAGGGTGCCATAGAACATGTTGCTGACATCGAAGATCCACGCCGTCGGCATGTTCATGATGTAGCGCTTGAAGACTTCGATGCAGACGAGTGTCATCAGGCCGATGATCAGCCACGCCGCAGCCTTGCCGACCCACACGCTGATCGCATCGATCCTGATGAGAAACTGCTGAACGTCCACGGGTGCCCCCCGAGATAGCCCATACCTTCGTCAGAAGCATCGTTGTCCGGTGATGACGTTATAGTTCCTTCGCAACCCCGTTCGGGCCGAAGTAGTGATCGAAGGCCAGTCGGCGGTTGACGACGGTATCCTGTTCCCACCGCGTTGCCCGCGCCGCAAAAGCTATTTGCGACTGGATGACCTCCTTGAACAGCGGGTTTTCCGCCGCCTTCTTCTTCACGACCTCGTCGTAGACTTCCAGTTGCCTTTTGAGGATCGCTTCCGGCGTTTTGTAGAACTTGACCTTTTCGGTGGTCTGCATCTCGGCGTAGTCAGTCGAATAGCGGTCGATCGCCTTCCAGGCCATGTCCTGGGAGGCCGCCTCCGCGGCGTTGGAGATGATCGCCTTCATCTGGTCAGGCAATGCATCATATTTCGCCTTGTTGAACAGCACCTCGAACTGCTCGGCATTCTGGTGATAGCTTTGCAGCATGCAGATCTTGGAGACGTCCGGGAAACCGAGAGCCCGGTCGGACGACGCGTTGTTGAACTCGGCCGCGTCAAGCAGGCCGCGGTCCAATGCCGCCACGATCTCGCCACCCGGCAGCGCATTGACCGCGGCACCGAGGCCGGTGAACACATCAATGGAAATGCCGACGGTGCGGAATTTAAGTCCCTGAATATCCTCGACCTTGGCGACCGGCTTCTTGAACCAGCCGAGCGGCTGTGTCGGCATCGGCCCATAGAGGAACGAAACCACATTGGCCCCGATCGATTCATAGAGCTTTACGAGGAGCTCCCTGCCGCCGCCGTATTTGTGCCAGGCGAGCAACATGTTGGCATCCATGGCAAATCCCGGCCCCGAGCCCCACAATGCCAGCGCCGCTTGTTTGCCGTAGTGATATGCGACGACGCCGTGCCCTCCGTCGAGCGTCCCCTGGGAGACCGCGTCGAGCAGACCGAATGCGGGCACCACGGCACCCGCCGGCAGCACTTCAATTTTGAGATCGCCGCCAGTCATGTCGGTGACCTTTTTTGCGAAATCAAGCGCGAATTCGTGAAAGATGTCCTTGGACGGCCATGTGCTCTGCCAACGCATGTTGACCGGTCCCTGCGCCTTGACGACGCTTGGTGCCGCGATCATCGCCGCACCGGCCATGGCTGTCCCCATTAGAAATTTGCGGCGCGACGGTCTCCCTCTGGTCTCCGTATGTTTCATCTTTTCCTCCCGAAGCATGGGCTTCCTCGCGCTTATGGCGAGATGCGGAAAAGGGTTCTGCAGCTCTCCGCTCGCATCCCGCTCACGAGCTTCTATTTTAGCTTTGAATAATACTCCCCAATGAGCTCCAACTACAACACCGTGCGTCCGTACCTTTCCCTGAACCACGTGCTTTCGAAGCTGCTATCTGGCTGGCCCCGTTAGAACCGCCCGACGTCAACCCCGGCACCTCAGAGGCCGTTCCACGGCTGTCTTGCCGACAACTCTTGATATTTTTTATCATCCTCGGCCCATCGCCCAATGGGATGGCCGCTTGGGGGCCGAATGCCGCCGCCGCACTGGGAGCGTCTGCCAAATCCGCAAAAAGCACCTTGGCATCCTCGCGTCGTGTTCCTATCTTGACCGAATGCGCTTTCTTGCAATCATAGCGATGGTATTCGCCTGGCTCGCTTACGGCACCATGTCAGCCTGGGCTGGCTGTCCGACATGCCTATCCATGCAGACGGTCGCTTCGAATGTCAGCGGTGAGCATCAGCACATGACCGGGATGGATGTGGACGAGAAAGCCAAATCGCCGCCCCCACAACAGGATCCCTGCTCAGCCAGTGGCATGGTGCACATGCCCTTCTGTTCGGCCTGTCTTGTCATTCCGCCGTCGAGCGTTGTCGCCGCGGCCGGCAAGCAAGTGTTTTCCTATCCTGCTCCCGGACCGGCTCATGCCATGCGGGATGCGCGCCCTGCGCCGCTGGCGCCGCCTCCCCGGCTTGTCTGACGGTTTTCATGAACAGCTGCGGTCCAAGGCCGCGCATTGAATTCCAATATCAGACAGAGGAAGGAAATCCCATGTCTCTGAAAGTTCTCGCCATTGCTGCAACTCTTGCACTCTCCACCGCGTCTGCCTTCGCGGAAGATATGCAGATGGACATGAGCAAGCCGACGGGCGACCACAGCGCAGCAAGCCACGCCTTTGCGGAGGCGAACGCAAAGATGCACAAGGACATGACGCTGGAGTATACCGGCGACACCGACGTCGACTTCGTCCGCGGCATGATCCCGCACCATCAGGGCGCAATCGACATGGCGAAGATCGAGCTGCAATACGGCAAGGATCCTGAAATTCGCAAGCTCGCAGAAGCCGTGATCAAGGCCCAGGAGGCGGAGATCACCGACATGCTGGCCTGGCTGAAGGCACACGGCAAGTAGCATGCGAAGGACGCCGGAGCAGCAAGCCCCGGCGTCCGCATCCACAAGACGGCAGATCAGGCCTTCGGCTGGAATGGCTCTGGCCGGCGGCCGGCTTCCTGCCGCGCAAGCATCCAGCCCGGATATTCAGGCGCCAGCGCGCTGACCTCGTCCAGCTTCGTCAGGTCGGCGGTATCGAGTTTCAGATTGACAGCCGCCAGGTTCTGGTCGAGCTGCTCGACGCGCTTGGCACCGATGATGACCGTCGTCACGAAAGGCTTGGCCAGAATATACGCAAGCGCCACGGTCGCGACGCTCGTGCCGTGCTTCTCGGCAATCTCGCGCATGACGGCAACGCAGGCCCAAGCGCGATCCTTGTCGACCGGCGGAAAATCGAACGAGGCACGGCGACCTTCCCCGTTGCCGGGTGCTCCCGGCCCGTATTTGCCGGAAAGGAGGCCGCCAGCCAGCGGCGACCAGACCATCAGACCAAGTTTTTCTTCCTGCATCATCGGCACGATGTCGCGCTCGAGGTCGCGGCCGGCAATCGAATAGTAGGCCTGCACGGCCTCGAACCGCGCGAAGCCGCGGCGCTCCGAAATACCGAGCGCCTTGGCGATGCGCCATGCCTGCCAGTTCGAGACGCCGACATAGCGCACAAGACCACGGGACACGAGATCGTCGAGCGCGCGCAACGTCTCGTCGATCGGCGTAACCGTATCGGTGGCGTGGATCTGATAGAGATCGACATGATCGGTCTGCAAGCGCTCCAGGCTTGCCTCGACCGAATCCATGATGTGGCCACGCGAGGCGCCGCGATCGTTCGGCTTGTCGCCCATGAGGCCGTAGACCTTCGTGGCAACGACGACGTCCTTGCGAGGAACACCCAGGTTCGTCAGGGCTTGGCCGAGCAGCTTTTCGGATTCCCCGAAGGAATAAACGTCAGCCGTGTCGATGAAATTCACGCCGGCGGCAAGCGATCTTTCGACGATCCGGTCGGCTACCTTCTGATCGACGTCGGCAATCGCGCCCCAGATATTGCCTTCGCCTGCGGCACCGAACGTCATCGTGCCAAGGCAGATTTCGGAGACGAATAGGCCCGTATTTCCAAGTTGGTTGTAACGCATGATCGAACATTTCCTTGTGACGGCCGCGGGCTTGTCCACGGACAGATGAATTCATTTTTTGGTTATTGGCCTGCCCATGACAGGAACAGCCGGAATGCGGCTGCGCGGGAGGCACTATCGATGTAAGGCGAGACAGCGGCATTTCAACACACCGTGTACACGCCTCACGGCTTTGCGATCCCCTTGTTTCGCAGCCATCTTTCAATAGATTCCAATCAGATCACTCGGAGGTGGGCGATGACGACCCGTACGCTGACGACCATCGGCTTCGATGCCGACGACACGCTCTGGCAGAATGAGCAATACTACCGGCTTACCGAGGCGCATTTCACCGAATTGCTCGCCGATTTTGCAGACGGCCCTAGGATCTCGGAGCGCTTGCTGGAGGCAGAGAAGCGCAATCTCCGCCACTACGGCTTCGGCATCAAGGGATTTACCCTGTCGATGATCGAGACAGCGATCGAGATCACCGAGGGCAAGGTTCCTGCCAGCGTCATTGCCGGTATTCTCGACACCGGCCGCGACCTGCTTTCCCACCCGGTCGAGACCCTACCGCACGTACAGGAGACCCTGGCGGCGCTCTCGGAAAGCTACCTGCTGGTGATGATCACCAAGGGTGACCTGTTCGATCAGGAGCGCAAGCTTGCGCAATCCGGGCTCGGCGACTTCTTTCACGCCGTCGAGATTGTCTCCGACAAGACCGCGGTAACGTACCGCCGGATCTTCTCCAAAGTCGGCGGCGGTCCGGAACGGGCTATGATGGTCGGCAACTCGCTGAAATCAGACATTGTCCCCGCAATCGCCGCCGGCAGCTACGGGGTCTTCGTGCCGCATGAACTCACCTGGGTCGTCGAGCATGTCGAGGAACCGAAGGACGCACCGCGCTTTCGCAAGATCGAACATCTCGGAGAGCTGCGCGGCCTGATCGAGGGGATAGACTAACCCGTTGTCACTGCCTTGAGGGAAAGAGCGGCGACGGCGATTGCTTTTCGGTCGGAGCGGTGGGTTGCGGCGGCGTTGCCTGCGGCTCGACGAGAATGCTGTAGGGTGCGCCGAGGCCGCGGCGCGGCGATACCTTGGAATAGTAAGGCCGCAGCAGCCAGGTTGTGCTGTCCTTGACAGTGATAGTGTAGCTGCTGCCATCCTCGTCGGTACCGAAGATTGCCTCCTCATCAGGCATCGCGAGATCGAATATCGAGAGAAAGGCAAACTTGCTCTTTGTCGCGAAGCTGACCTTCACATGCTGGCCCGCCTTGACGGGCAGCGTGTAGACGCGGCCGTTGCCGAACTTTGTCCATCCCTTGAGTTCCATGGTCGCGGCCGGGAATTGCAGCTTCTCCAGTCGCTCTCCTGGCTGCAGCTCTGGTTGTTGTTGAGCAAATGACACAGACGCCATAAGGGCGCAGAAGGCAACGGTGACCGCGAGCCGCTTCATGGGCGCACCAACGCGTCGCGCATCGCCTCAACCTCGGCGCGGCAGAAGCAACCTTCGATGTGATCGTTGACAAGTCCCATTGCTTGCATGAAGGCATAAACTGTGGTCGGCCCGACAAACGTCCAGCCGCGTTTCTTCAAATTCTTGGAAATGACGACCGATGTCGGTGTCGTCGGGTTCGCCATGACAGCGGCACGATCGACCACCTTCGGCCGTTCGTTGTGACCGGGTTCGAAGCTCCAGAAATAATGCGCCAGCGACCCGAATTCCGCGCGGAGTTCGATCGCACGCCGGGCGTTGTTGATCGTCGAGACGATCTTGCCGCGATGCCGGACGATGCCGGGATCGGCAAGGCAACGGTCGATATCTTTGTCTTCGAAGAGCGCAACCTTCTCGAAATCGAAGCCGGCAAAGGCAGCGCGAAAATTGTCGCGCTTGCGCAAGATGGTGAGCCAGGACAAGCCGGACTGGAACCCTTCCAGGCAGATCTTTTCGAACAGGCGGAGATCATCCGTTACCGGCCGTCCCCATTCCTCGTCATGATATCTGAGATAATCCGGGAGGTTGGCGTGCCAGTGACAGCGGCCCTTGCCGTCTTCGCCGATGATGATGCCCGTATCGCTCATGATCCCGCTTCGCTTTCTTGCTCCGAATCCGGCTTTACCATTTGCAAACTCTGTTTCCAAACCGAACGATAACCCTGACGAAAAGTTTATCTCTCGCTTCTGACTTGAATGAATTCAAATTTACCATTCGCTGGCGGGAACGATGGCAGCTTGAAGGCAGGCGGCCGCCGCCGTCCGCACATGTTCGGCCATTTGTAGAGAGTCCGTCCGATGATCAAATCCCTTCTGCTCGCCGCAGCGATGCTCGGCGTCTTTTCCACGGCCGCGCTTGGCGACGACCGTTACGCAACGCGCCCGCCGGTCGTCTTGAGCCCAGACCTTGCAGCGCCCTGGATCATGCAGCTCGGCGGCAAGGTTCGCCCCGTCGTCTACCAGCGGCCGGTCGTCGCGCAGCGCGGGCTGTTCACGTCCGGCGCCTTCCGCCGCGCTCCCGCCGCCACGGCGCAGCCGGTATCCGCCATCAACCCTGGCGTTCCCGTCATCCGTCGCCAGCTTGAGCCGCAATACCTGCCGCAGATCGTCACCTACGACACCAAGGAGCGGCCTGGCACGATCGTCATCGATACCAACAACCGCTTCCTCTATCTGGTGATGGACGGCGGCAAAGCGCGGCGTTACGGCGTCGGCGTCGGCAAGCCAGGCTTCGAGTGGGCCGGCGTGCACAAGATCACCCGCAAGTCCGAATGGCCGGACTGGACGCCGCCGTCGGAAATGATCGGCCGCGAAGCCGCCAAGGGCCATTATCTCCCGGCGCGCATGGACGGTGGTCCTGGGAACCCGCTTGGCGCGCGCGCCATGTATCTCGGTTCGACGCTCTATCGCATTCATGGAACCAATGCGCCGTGGACGATCGGCAACGCCGTTTCCTCCGGCTGCATCCGGCTGCGCAATGAAGACGTCGTTGACCTTTACGAACGCGTAAACGTCGGAACCCGCGTCATCGTCATGTAAAGGCTCATCAATACAGGCGCGTCGTCAAGAACAGTTGCAATTAAACATCTCCACTGCTTCATTCGACGTCTAATATCTTGAATCGGATCGAAGTTCGGGTAGCTTCGGTCCGGTTTTGCTTTGAGGGAATCAACCATGCTGAAATTCGCGACGGCTCTTACAGCCGCCGGCCTTCTGGTCTCTTCCATGTCCGCATCGGCTTTTGCGCAGCCGATCACGCCTGCTCACGATGGCGCCCCTGTCGTGCGGGTCGCCTCGCCGCCGAAGTCGGTCAAGCCGCAGTTCAAGCGCCAGCGCGTGCACCTCGTCACGAATGAAGCGCCCGGAACGATCATCATCGATACCAACAACAAGTTCCTATACCTGGTCGAAAGCAAGAACCGCGCGACGCGCTACGGCATCGGCGTCGGCCGTGAAGGCTTCGGCTGGTCCGGTGTGGTCAAGATTGGCCGCAAGGCAGAGTGGCCGACCTGGACGCCGCCGGCTGAGATGCGCGTTCGCGAGGCGGCGAAGGGTCATATCATCCCGGCCTTCCAAGAAGGCGGCGAGGACAATCCGCTCGGCGCGCGCGCCATGTACCTCTACCAGGGCGGCCGCGATACGATCTTTCGCATTCACGGAACGACCCAACCCTGGACGATCGGCCTCAACATGTCGTCCGGCTGCATCCGCATGATGAACAAGGATGTCATCGATCTCTACGACCGTGCCCCTGTCGGCACGAAGGTCATCGTCATCGGCCCCGGCAACAAGCAGGGCGAGGTCAGCTTCGAGGATCGCGGCATCGACGTGCTACGGACGCTGTTCGGCGGCTGAGGCAAGCGACAAGGCGGCCGGGCAACCGGTCGCCTATTTCGATCCGCAGCTAACCTTGCCGCTGGCCGCAAGCGGCTTCGCACCGCCCTCGACAGCCAGTTCATAGGTCCCTGAGAACGCGGTCATGGATTTGCCGCGCTGGCCGGCCGTTACGATCAGGCTGAGACCTTGGCCTTTCGCATCGTCGCCGCCGTCATAGAACACCTCCAGCCGCAGTTCGCCATCATGTGACCAATGGTGCGTCAGGTTTTCCGAATTGACGGCAATCTTCTTGAGCGCTTGCGGGATATCGCCGCTCTTCATCACCAGGGCGCCGCGAAAATGATTGAGCTTGTGGCCGCCACCAGCCTCGAAGCCGCTTTCCACCGTGAAGCGCACATCCTTGTCATCCGCCGAGCAGAAAAAGCGAGTGTCTGCGTGGGCGGCTCCAGCCGCGCTGCAGAAAGCCGTAAGCGCGAGGATTGTGCGATGCATATCGGGCTCCCGAGATCGCCGGACGATCCGGCGCCGCTAAGCTAGGGGCAAACCCTTTAATTTTTCCGATACATCGCCGCCATAAGCCCAATCCAGCAGTTGGACTGTGTGAACGATCGGAACGGCCGTCCCCGTCGCGATCTGCATCATGCAGCCGATATTGCCGGTTGCGATCACATGCGGCTTCGTCGCTTCGAGGTTCTTCACCTTGCGGGCCATGAGCGCATCGGAAATATCCGATTGCAGGATGTTGTAGGTGCCGGCGGAGCCACAACAGAGGTGACCTTCGGAAGGGTCACGGACATTGAAGCCCGCAGCCTTCAACAGCTGCTTCGGCGCCATTGTGATCTTCTGGCCGTGCTGCATCGAGCAAGCCGAATGATAGGCCACGGTGATGCCCTTCGGCATCTGCACGGGCAGCTCGAGCGATACGAGATATTCGGTGATGTCCTTCGCCAGGGACGAGACGCGCGCCGCTTTTTCGGCATAGGCCGCATCCAGCCGCAGCATATGGCCGTAGTCCTTGATGGTCGTGCCGCAGCCGGAGGCGGTGATGATGATCGCGTCGAGGCCGCCCCTCTCGATTTCCCGCGTCCACACGTCAACGTTGGCACGGGCGCTCGCCAATGCCTGCTCCTCGCGTCCCATGTGATGGACGAGCGAGCCGCAGCAAACCTCTCCCTCGGGAACGACGACTTCGACTCCGAACCGCGTGAGCAGGCTGATCGTCGCTTCGTTGATGCCGGGATCCAGCACCGGTTGCGCGCAACCGGTCAGGATCGCCACGCGGCCACGCTTCTCACCGACCGCCGGGTGGCTCGCCGGCACGGCATAGACGGAAGCCGGAGGAATGCGACGCGGCGCGAGCGCCAACATCGCGGCAAATGGTTTCAATGCGGGCGTGCGCCGCAGAAGGCCTGCGAACGGACGGCCCGCCGACGACAGCTTGAGCGCCAGGCGAAATCGATCGGGATAAGGCAGAACAGCAGCGAGGATGGCGCGCACGAGCCTGTTCATGAAAGGACGCTTGTAGGTTTTCTCGATATGCGCCCGCGCATGGTCGACGAGGTGCGTGTAGTCGACGCCGGAGGGACAGGTCGTTACGCAGGCCAGACATGAGAGGCAGCGGTCGATATGCGTGACGACTTCAGTGTCTGCCGGGCGCCCATTTTCCAGCATATCCTTGATCAGGTAGATGCGCCCGCGCGGGCTGTCGAGCTCATTGCCGAGCGTCACATAGGTCGGACAAGTCGCGGTGCAGAAGCCGCAATGCACACATTTGCGCAGGATCTTTTCAGATTCGGCGACGTGCGGATCGGTAAGCTGGGCCGGCGTGAAATTGGTCTGCATTGCCTCAGGCTCCTGCCATCTTCCCAGGATTGAAGATGCCGGCTGGATCGAATTTCAGTTTCAGCCGCTGCGACAGCAAGGCCACCGCCTCCTGCTGTGGCTGAAAGGCGGCGGTCATTGCCCGCATCTGTTCAGATGCGCGGATGAGCGTCGCGTGGCCGCCGCCCACCGCCTTGATGAAACGGCGCAGGAGGTCAGCATCCGCGTCGGCCTCCATCCGCATCCAGATCAGGCCGCCCTGCCAGTCGTAGAATGCATCGACTCCGGCTTCGAGGCGAAGCGCGGCGACCAGCTGATGGCCGGTGCCTGGGGCGACGGAGACGCGCCAGACCGGTCGCGGCGTACGGTCGGCATAGGGAGCGACATCCCGGATATCTCTCCAGAGACGGACACTCTCTTCTTGCTCGAGGCGCGTGACGGATCCGAACGCCCCCATGGCGGCAGCGAGTTTGGTTGCCCTGGCATCGACGGAGCCGGGTAGGCCTTCGATCCGCAGACAGGTCCCCTCGCCTTCGGAGAGCGTGCTGTCGAGAAATTTCCAGGCGACGGTCATCGGCAAATGCGCGGCACCGGAGACTTCAGCGGGCAGTGCCATCGCCGCCGCCATGGCGTTCGCAGCCTCGGCGTCGTTCAGGCCGGAGATGACGATCGTTGCTTCGGTTCTCGGGCGCGGCGGCACGCGAAAGGTCACTTCGGTGAGGAAGCCCAGCGTGCCGTGCGAGCCGGCCATCAGCTTGACGAGGTCCAGCCCGGTGACGTTCTTCATGACGCGGCCGCCGGCCTTGATCACCTCGCCCTTGCCATTGATGAAGCTCACGCCAAGCAAGCTATCGCGCGCGGCTCCGGCCACGAAACGGCGCGGGCCGGAGACATTGGCGGCAAAGACACCGCCGATCGTCGGCTCACCTGATGTGCCCATGATCGGACGATGGTCCATGGGCTCGAAGGCCATCATCTGACCATTCTCTGCCAGGGCAGCCTCGATTTCGGCGAGCGGCGTTCCGGAACGGGCGGTCAAAACCATCTCTCCGGGATTGTAGGCAGTGATGCCGCTGAGATTGGACGAACGCAGGCGGTTTTCCGCGGCGATGGCATTTCCGAAACCGGAGCGGGTGTTGCCGCCGCAGACCGCAAGCGGCTTGCCTTCCCGCGCATGACTGCGGACGATTGCCGCAGCCTCTTCGTCCGTCATAGGCGATAGATCGATCATGCGGCCGGACGTCCCTCGAGCGGGAAGACCTTGGACGGATTAAGGAGCCAGGCCGGATCGAATGCAGCGCGTGCTGCCATCTGCTGTGCGAGATCCGCCTCGGAATACTGGTGGCGCATCAGATCGCGCTTTTCGATGCCGACGCCATGTTCGCCTGTCAGACAACCGCCAGCATCGACACAGAGCTTCAGGATTTCCATCCCCGCAGCTTCTGCGCGGGCGGCATCTTCAGGATCGTTGGCATTGAAGAGGATGAGCGGATGCATGTTGCCATCGCCGGCATGGAAAACATTCGCGACCCGAAGCCCATAGCGATCGACGATCTCGGACGTCTTCCTCAGTACATACGAAAGCTGGCTGAGCGGCACGGTTCCATCCATGCAGATATAGTCGGCAATGCGGCCGGTTGCACCGAAGGCAGACTTCCGGCCCTTCCAGATCAACGCCGCCTCGGTTGCCGACTGGCACTCACGGACAGTTTTCACGCCATGCCTGCGCGAGATTTCGACGATGCTCTTCAGCATGTCGTCCATTTCTGCTTCCGATCCTTCGACCTCCACGATCAGCAGCGCGCCGACATCAAGGGGATAGCCGGCCTTGGCAAAGGCTTCGCAGATTTCGATCGCCGGCTTGTCCATGAATTCGATGGCGACGGGGATGATGCCTGATGCAATGATATCGGCGACACAGGATCCCGCCTCTTCCGAGGTATCGAAGCCGAAAAGGACCGGTCGCGCACCCTCCGGCTTGGCGATCAGCCGGACCGTCGCCTCCGTGACGATCCCGAGCTGGCCTTCGTGCCCGCACACGAGGCCAAGCAAGTCGTAGCCTGCGGCATCCAGTGCCTTGCCTCCGAGATCGATGACGGTGCCGTCGATGAGGACCATCTTTACGCCGAGCAGATTGTTGGTTGTCACCCCATATTTCAGGCAATGCGCGCCGCCCGAATTCATGCCGACATTGCCGCCGATCGTACAAGCCAGCTGCGAGCTCGGGTCAGGAGCATAGAAAAAACCGTCCGCCGAGACGGATTCGGAAATATTCAGATTGGTGACGCCGGCTTCGACGACCGCCGCACGGTTGGGGAGATCGATTTCGAGAATGCGGTTCATCTTGGAGACGCAAACCACGACTGCATCTTCCTGCGGGATCGCTCCGCCCGAGAGCGAGGTCCCCGCGCCGCGCGGGACAACGGGAACCCCATAGCGATGACAGTACTTCATGACTGCGGCCACCTCGGCGGTCGTCCGCGGCAAGGCAACCGCCAGCGGCATCCGGCGATAGGAAACGAAGGCATCCGTCTCGAACGGCATCAGTTCGCGAGCCTCGTGCACAAGGCATTCCGGCGGTAATAGGTCGATGAGATCAGCAACGATCTGCCGGCGGCGGGCAAGCACATCGGCACGCGGGGCGAGAAACG
This sequence comes from Rhizobium favelukesii, assembly GCF_000577275.2. NCBI lineage: Bacteria > Pseudomonadati > Pseudomonadota > Alphaproteobacteria > Hyphomicrobiales > Rhizobiaceae > Rhizobium > Rhizobium favelukesii. The sequence goes on along the minus strand of NZ_HG916852.1, from coordinate 893,762 downwards.
AAATGGTGTTGGACATGGCTCTCTCCCTTCGCTCGCGACAGCGAAACCGGACGCATCCTCCACGCTTCCGGCTCAATCGGGCTTAGCACTTTCCCGATTGTGGCGCAAATGCTAAGCACTTATTCCAAAAGGATAAACAATCAGGCGCATGACCAATCTCGGTGACCTCGAAATTTTCGCAAAAGTCGTTTCGACGGGAAGCATGTCGCTCGCCGGCCGGGCCCTCGGCTTTTCGCCGGCAGTTGTCTCGAAGCGGATCAAAAGGCTTGAGGATCGGCTGGGCACGCGGCTCCTGCAGCGCACGACCCGGCAGATTTCGCTGACCGAGGCGGGCCAGGGCTTCTACGACCGCGTGCTCGGCATTCTCGCCGGCATCGAGGAGGCAGAATACTACATTTCCGGACGCTCAGCGCAAATGCACGGAACCCTGAAGGTGACGGCACCGACCTCGTTCGGACGCACGCATGTCGCCCCGCACCTGAAGTCCTTCATGGATATGCATCCTGGGCTTGCGATTCATCTCGTACTCAGTGACGAATTCACCGACATCGTGGGCGAAGGCTTCGACCTTGCGATCCGCATCGCGGAACTGACGGACTCGAGCCTGGTCGCGCGGCGACTTGCGCCTGTGCGCCGCCTGCTTTGCGCTTCGCCAGACTATCTCGCAACCAACGGTACACCGCAGACGATCGAAGACCTGAAGCAACATCGTTGCCTGCCCGCGCACAACAACGACGCCTGGCGGCTGGAAGGGCCCGAAGGCCCGCTTTCCCTGCGGCCGGAAGGGATGCTTGTCACGAATTCAAGCGAGGTCGTCCGGGAGGCTGTCATATCAGGGCTTGGCATCGCGCTGCGCTCCACCTGGGACATCAGCCGGGAACTGAAGGATGGCCGGCTCGTACACATCCTTACGGCCTACGAAGGATCGCGCAACGTGACGCTTTCCGCGGTTTACCCGAGCCGCCAGTTCCTGCCGGCAAAGGTGCGGCTGTTCATCGATTATCTCGCCGAGGTTTACGGACCGGTTCCCTATTGGGAACGCTCAATGGTGTAACGGACGCAGCCCAGCCAGCTAGATTCGAATGGCTGGTGGTCGTCCCTCACAATGATGGTGTCGCGGAAGCGGCGACTGCGGACACAGAAGCAAGCACTCGGCGAGGGATTAAGCTCACAAGGGATTGACTCGGGAGAACCCGTTACAGAAGACGCTCAATTCGCCAGCCTCCCGATTGCGAGATCGAGAAGTGCCCGCAAGCGCGCCTGCCGCTTCATGTCCCGGTGATAACCGACCCAGGTGTCGCGCCCGGGCGGAGCCTCGCCGAGGTCGACCGGCTCGATGTCAGCGATTGAATCGCCAAGAGGGCGCGGCAAAACGGCCAGGCCGGCGCCATTCCTGCAAAGCGTCGCCTGCACATCGCGATTGTTGCTACGCATGGCAATCTCGGCCTTTGGCAGCAGGCGCGTCAGCCATGCGACATCCGGCATGCCGCCAAAGGCCTCGTCCATCGTTACCAGACGCGCGCCTGTGCCATCGCCTGCTTTGGGATGCTCCTCGCCACGGCTAGTGTAGAGCCGATAGTCGATGTGGAACAGCTTGCGCGATATCACCTCCGGCTCGGTGAAGGGCGCGATCCGAAAAACGATATCCGCCTCTCGGCGCGAAAGGCTCAGCAGGCGGCTATCGGTGAGCAATTCGACGACGATCTTCGGATAGCTCAGCGAGAATTCCGCAAGCACCGGCGCAAGCACATGCGCACCAAACCAATCCGAAGAGGACAAGCGCAGAAAGCCGCTCAACTGCCGGTTCTGCCCGGCGAGTTCCCGCTCAAGGCCGAGTGCTTCTTCTTCCATGCGCTCGGCGTGCGCAAAGACGGCTGCGCCCTCATCCGTCAGCACGAAGCCGTCCGCCGTCCGCTGAAACAGGGTCTGGCCCAGCGAGACTTCCAAAGCACGCAGACGGCGGCCCATCGTCGGCTGCGTCAGGCCAAGGCTGCGAGCGGCCGCACCCAGAGTGCCCTGGCGCGCAATCGCCAGGAACAGCTTGAGATCGCTCCATTCCATGACCCATCTCCCAAACACAAGCGCATGGACTTCATGCAATCTCTTTCATTCCCATTCGAATTTCAACGGTGCATTCTCCTTCCCACACGGACGAAAGGAGAGTTGCATGTCTGCGACGACTACGGTGAAGGCGCTGCTGATTGACGCGCCGAAAGCCGATTTCCGTTCAGCCGAGATCGCCAGGCCGATGCCGCGTGAGGGTGAAGTGCTGGTCCGGATCAAGGCGAGCGGCGTCAATCCGCTGGATACGAAGATCCGCGCCGGAAATGCCGCCCATGCGCGCCATCCGTTTCCGGCAGTTCTCGGGATAGATATGGCTGGCGTCGTTGAGCAAGTAGGCCCCGGCGTCACCGGGTTCCACCGCGGCGATGAAGTCTACGGGATGACCGGTGGAGTCGGCGGCATCCAGGGCTCGCTGGCTGAATTCGCGGCCGTCGACGCTCGACTGATCGCGCCGAAGCCCCACAACCTCTCGATGCGTGAGGCAGCGGCCCTGCCGCTGATCGCAATTACAGCTTGGGAAGGGCTGGTCGATCGCGCCAATGTCCGGACTGGCTGGCAGGTTCTTGTCCTCGGCGCTGGCGGCGGTGTGGGGCACATTGCCGTGCAGATCGCAAAAGCCGCAGGCGCCGATGTCTTTGCTGTCGACAGCGCTTCCAAGGCTGACTACCTCGCACGCCTTGGAGCAACGCCGATCGACTACAAGGCAGCGACCGTCGAGGACTATGTCCGCAATCATGCGGGCGTCAAAGGCTTCGATGTCGTCTACGACACCGTCGGCGGCACCGGCCTCGATACAGCCTTCCAGGCTGTCGGTCGGTTCGGTCACGTCGTCAGCGCGCTCGGATGGGGGACCCATGCCCTCGCCCCTCTGTCGTTCAAGGCGGCGACCTATTCGGGCGTGTTCACGCTGCTGCCGCTTCTGACCGGCGAAGGGCGCAGCCATCACGGCGAAATCCTGCGGGAGGTGAGCAAGCTCGTCGAGGCCGGAAAGGTGATGCCGAGGCTGGACGCGCACCGCTTCGGACTTTCCGATGTGGCCGAGGCACATGCGCTGATCGAAACCCGCAAGGCAAACGGCAAGCTGGTGGTTGAGATCGCTTGAGGTCACAAAGTGCGGCCTAAGTTTGCCGCACTTTCCTACCGCGCCAGATCGAGATAGGCGCTTGCCACCATGGCATCGATATCCTTCGGCACCGGAACAATGCAGCTCTCGGCGCCGACCTCGCGCCTGGCGACACGCTCGAGGCAGCGCGCCTGCAGCGTGAAGCCGAGGTCCATCGACTCCACGGAATTGCCAAGCGGGCGCGGACCAGATTCGCCATATGCCCACCACCGAGAATATGGAAGCAGCGACCATCCTTCAGGTGCAAGCTCTCGATACGATCAGCCTCGTAGCGATCGATCCGCACCACATCGGGGTGCTGCCGGAACGCGGCAACGTCGATTTCATGCGGGAAATGCCCGCCGTTCATCAGGATGGCACCATCCTTGATCAAAGGAAGGTCGGCTGCAGTGACGATGCCGGCGACGCCCGTAACCGTGACGAGCACGTCGGCGGAGGAGATCGCCGCACCGCGCAGCGGCGTGGAGAAGCCGTCGAGATTTGCTTCCAGCGCTGTCACGGGGTCGATATCGACGACGCTGACGCTTGAAAACGCGTTGCGGAAGCAGGCTGCGGTCCCCTTCCCACAGGCGCCGTAGCCGAAGACGGTCACGCGTTTGCCGTTGGTGGAGCGGTTGGTGAAGCGCATGTAGCTTTCGAAAAGGCTCTGCCCCACCGCATGCCTGTTTTCAGCGAACTGCTTGATAGGGCTATCATTGATGATCAAGATCGGCATGCCGAGCTTCTCGCGCAGCGGCAACAGGCGCGTGCGGCCTGATGTCGTCTCCTCGGTGCCACCGAGAAGGCCGGCGTAAGGAGACTCGGCCGCGATGGTAAAGAGGTCGCCGCCATTGTCGAGCAGCAGATCCGGCCTTTCGGCAACAACCGCCTCCAGGCTCTTGTGATGGGCGACCGGGTCCGTCGTCTGGGTTGCAAACACGGTGATCCGCTGCGAACGGAGGAACGCGACGGTCGAGGGCTGCGTGCTGTTCAGATTGCCGGTGCAGACGAGCCGTGCACCGCCGGCCCTCAGCGTCATCAGAAGCGCCACGGTCTTCGTCTCCAGATGGATACCCGTACCGATGGTCAAGCCGCCGAACGGCTGGGTTTTCGCGAACTCTGCCGCCGTTGCCTTCAGCAAACGGCAGCTGTTGCCGATCCATTCGATGCGGGTTGCGTCTCTGTGCATATCCGTGTCCTTCTGCTCTCAACGCAGTGTTAGACCCGGCAGCGACTTTCGGCCATGGAGATAATTCTTCGCAATAGGGCAGAAAATCTGCCCTATTGCGTCGACACGCCGGAACGGAGCAGCCAGTCGCGAAGAGCGGTGAACGCGGGCATCTTGGCGTCGGCGTTGCGACAAGTCAGGCTATAGCCCGCCGGACGGCGAACGAAGCCATAGGGCGCCGCAAGCAGATTGCGCTGCAAATCATCCTCAATGGCGGCGCGGGGCGCGAGCACGACACCCACACCCGATCGCGCCGCCCCGAGTGCGAGCGGCAAATCCTCGAACTCCTGCTTGCGCCGGAACGTCACGGCCTGAGTGCCGCTTTCTGCAAACCATTGCTGCCAGAGACTTAGCGCGCTACGGCTGACGACAGCGGTGATCTCCGCCATGTGCGCGGGATCGTCGGCGATTCCGTCGGCAAGATCCGGCGTGGCAACGGGTCCGAATTCATCCTCCATGAATTTGACCGCCGTCACGCCCGCCGCCGGTCGGTATTCACCGCCCATGATGACCGCATCAAGCTCCGGATGCAGCGACAACGGCTCGACGATCGACATCGGCACGATATCGACATCGACGCTGCCGAGTGCAGCCTGCATATTTGCAAGTCGCGGCACAAGCCACCATATAGCAAAGGCCGAGGGCACGCCGAGGCGGATGCGGCGATGCTCACCGCCCGCAAATTCGGCCGCGGCGCGCTCGAGCGCAACCAAGGCCGCGTTGGCTGCCTCCGCGAACCGTGCCGCTTTCGCCGTAGCAGTCAATTTCCGTCCATCGCGCTCGAACAGTTTCTCGCAGAAATAGCTCTCCAGGATGGCAAGCTGCTGGCGCACGGCGCCGCGCACGACACCAAGTTCTGCGGCAGCGCCGAGAATGCTGCCGTGGCGGCAGACGGCTTCGAAGGCCCGGACCGCTTTTAAGGGAGGAAGACGCATGGGTACCATAGTATTGACATAACAGTGCACGACATGACGCCGTCATTGATTGAAATGCAAGACAGGCCCATATTGAACGCCTGTGCAATGGCGGAATCAGGATGGTATTTGGCGGGTTTTCCGAACCGTGGCGAAACGGAAGCCGCCTATTGATAAGTATCAAATCCCACTGGAAAACTTGAAACACGTATGGATTGCGCAAGCTTTCGAGTGGATACTAATATAGCCGCTTCAAGGAGCCGACCTAAAAAGGTGACCCGACCGTTGACTCTTCTTGCCCGCCTCGCTTCAGACGTACAGCTGATGTTTCGACGCCCACCGCGTCAACAATATGCTGCGCTTTGCTATCGAGTGAAGAAGAAGACAAGCGAGCTTGAGGTGCTTTTGCTGACGAGCCGCGATACCGGCCGGTGGGTCATTCCCAAGGGCTGGCCGATGGATGGGCGTACAGCCTACGAGGTTGCCGCCCGCGAAGCCTTTGAGGAGGCGGGCGTGCGCGGGACGGTCGAGAACGAAATCCTTGGCACTTACTCGTATCCGAAGGCTTTGAAGAATGGGCTCAGCGTAACCTGCAAGGTTCAGGTCTATGCACTTGAGGTCGTCAACATCGCCAAGAATTTCAAGGAGAAAGGCGAGCGCAAGACCGAGTGGGTTTCCTGTGACGAAGCCGCGAAGCGGGTTTACGAGCCCGAGCTGCGGGAGATCTTATTGCTCTTCAAGCGCCGTATGGCGGAGCAGCTTTCGGCAAGGATGCCGAAGCAAATTCCCGCGGAATGATGCTGCCATCTTGCGCTGCTAACCTTGGCGACGTTAAAGGGATTGAACGCCAAGGAATAGCATGCCCGACCGACCAGCCGTCCTCACGAAACGAACTCTCGACAAGGATCTCGACAAGCTTACGCATGTTGAGGACGCGACGAAGTTTGTGTCGCGCAAACTGGTGGCCCCGGGCCTCGGGCTGATCTTCCTCGGACTGGCCATGCTTTTTGCGGGCGTGTACGTCTTCGACCGGCCAAGCGCCGTCCTCGTGATCGCCGCAGCAGCACTTGCCGCCTACATGGCCATGAACATCGGCGCAAATGACGTCACCAACAACGTGGGCGCCGCGGTCGGTGCGCGCGCGATGACCATGGGCCAAGCGCTTGTCATCGCCGCAATCTTCGAAATTCTCGGTGCGGCGGTTGCCGGCGGCGAGGTCGTCAAGACGATTTCGTCAAGCATCGTCGATACGGTGCAGGTTCCGCCGGGGACGCTCAGCTGGATCATGATGGCGGCGCTGATGGCCGCCGCCTTGTGGATCAACCTCGCCACCTGGCTGAATGCGCCGGTCTCGACCACGCATGCGATCGTCGGAGCGGTGATAGGAGCGGGTGTCGGCGCGGTCGGCCCCGACCCGGTGAACTGGCGCGTCATGATCGAGATCACGTCGGCCTGGGTGACATCGCCCCTGCTTGGCGGCGTGATCGCGGCTGGTCTGCTTTTCATAGTCAAGACCTTCATCATCTACCGTGATGACAAGATCGCTGCGGCGCGGCGTTGGGTGCCCGTGCTGATCGCTATGATGATCGGCGGCTTCGCGTCGTACATGGTCCTGCAGATCGAAGCGACCAACGAGTTTTCGCCGTTTACAATCATTCTCTTCGGCATCGCGGTCGGCTGCCTCGGATGGCTTGCCGCACGATCGTTCGTCCGCAGGCAGGCTGTGCGACTGGAAAACCGCAACAGCTCGCTGCGCGTTCTCTTTCAAATCCCCTTGATCGGTTCGGCAGCACTGCTTTCCTTTGCGCACGGCGCGAACGACGTATCCAATGCCGTCGGCCCGCTCTCGGCAATCGTGCGTGCGGTCGGCGCGTCCGCCGGAGATGCGCACGGCAATCCCCCTGTCTGGGTGCTCTTGATCGGTGCCTTCGGTATCTCCGTCGGCCTTCTGCTTTTCGGGCCGCGCCTGATCCGGCTTGTCGGTGAGCAGATTACCAAGCTCAACCCCATGCGCGCCTATTGCGTGGCGCTGTCAACGGCCTTCACCGTTATCGTCGCCTCATGGCTTGGCATGCCGGTCAGCACAACGCATATCGCTGTAGGTTCCGTGTTTGGTGTCGGCTTCTTCCGCGAGTGGTACACGCGGCATTCAAAGCGTCGTATCGAATACATGCACCGCAGGGCCGAGAGCTGGGCGCTCGACGAACCGGAAGATCCGAACACGCACGAAGTTCGCCGGCGCTATCTCGTCCGCCGGTCGCATTTCATGACGATCATTGCCGCCTGGATCATCACTGTGCCGGCCTCGGCAGCGCTTGCAGCCGTCATCTATTGGGCTATGTTCGCGCTCTTTGTTTGAGCAGGACTTCTCAATGCGCGCCAATTTTCGGATGCAACGGCTGTTCGTGGAGGCTCCCCTCGGTGCCGGGGCGACGGTCGAGACGACGGCAGATCACTTCAACTATCTCGCCAACGTGCTGCGTATGGCCGAGGGCGCCGAGCTGCTTGTCTTCAACGGCCGCGATGGCGAGTGGAAGGCGCGTCTCTCCTTTCCGACGCGAAAGCGCATTGTGCTGATTGCCGAGGAGCAGACGCGGCCGCAACCCGCGCCGTCCGATCTGCACTATCTCTTTGCCCCCCTGAAGGTCGGGCGCCTCGACTACCTTGTGCAGAAGGCGGTGGAGATGGGAGCAGGCATTCTGCGCCCAGTGATGACCCAGCATGTGCAGGGCAAGATCACCAATCGCGACAAGCTGAAGGCAAATGTCATCGAGGCGGCGGAGCAATGCGGCATACTTGACATCCCTGATGTTGCCGAGCCTGTGAAGCTGTTCGACCTCCTGGATACCTGGCCGGGCGACCGCCGCATCATCTATTGCGACGAGGGCGACGCAGGGCAGAACCCGCTGCCTTTGCTGTCCGGAATCAGCGAACGCAAGCTGGCGCTGCTCGTCGGCCCCGAGGGCGGTTTTTCCGAGGAGGAACGCGGGCGGCTGCGCAGCCTCGATTTCATCACCGCAATCCCGCTTGGGCCGCGGATCCTGCGGGCGGATACAGCTGCGGTTGCTGCCATGGCAGTCATTCAGGCGTCGATCGGCGACTGGAATTAACCTTAGGATCGCTTGCGGCCGAAATATGCTGCTATTTTTTTGATGGGCCGTTGAAACAATTTCACTTGCAACATACGTGGGAGCGGTCCTAATCACCCTTCCAATTGCCCGGGTTTTCCCAGGCGCTCTCCCATTGCAGGTAGACTTGAATGGCTCGCGATACCACCGACCAGACCCCGCTCTCTTCGGTTCAGGAGCTGACCGATTATCTCGCCGCGGGAAACAAGCCGAGGGAAAAATTCCGCATCGGCACCGAGCATGAGAAGTTTGCCTTCTTCCGGGCCGACAACAGCCCCGTGCCGTACTTCGGCGAGGCCAGCATTTCGGCGCTGCTGCAAGGCCTTCAGAAGAAATCCGGCTGGGACCCGATCACGGACGGCGACAACATCATCGGCCTTGGCGAGCCGAAGGGAATGGGCGCGATATCGATCGAGCCCGGCGGCCAGTTCGAACTGTCCGGCGCACCGCTGGAAACGATCCACGAGACCTGTAAGGAATCGAACACGCACCTGGCGACGCTGCGCGAAATCGCCGAGCCCATGGGCATCCGCTTCCTCGGCATCGGCGGCAGCCCCAAATGGACGCTGGCCGAAACGCCCGCGATGCCGAAATCACGCTACGAGATCATGACCCGCTACATGCCGAAGGTCGGAGCCAAGGGTCTCGACATGATGTACCGCACCTGCACGATCCAGGTGAACCTCGACTTCTCCTCGGAAGCCGACATGCGCAAGAAGATGCGCGTCTCGATGAAGCTTCAATCTCTGGCAACCGCCCTCTTTGCCTCCGCGCCCTTTACCGAAGGCAAGCTCAACGGCCTGCTTTCATGGCGCGGCGATATCTGGCGCGATACCGACAACAATCGCTCCGGTCTGCTGGACTTCACCTTCCGCGACGACTTCGGTTTTCACGACTATGCCGAATGGGCCCTCGACGTGCCGATGTATTTCGTGGTGCGCGACGGGCATTATCACGACTGTACCCATGTTACCTTCCGGCAGTTCATGAACGGCGCACTGAAGGGCGAAATCGCCGCCTGGGAGCCGACGATGGGAGACTGGACGAACCATCTCTCGACGCTCTTCCCGGATGTGCGGCTGAAGCGCTTCCTCGAGATGCGTGGCGCGGATGGCGGCCCCTGGCGGCGCATCTGCGGGTTGCCGGCCTTCTGGGTCGGGCTTCTCTATGACGACGCAGCGCTCGAAGATGCGGATATGCTGACCAAGGACTGGACGTTCGAGGAGGTCAACGCCTTGCGCGATGCCGTGCCGGCGCAGGGTTTGAGGGCAAAGTTCCGCGGGCATGAACTCTATGAGACCGCGCGTGAGGTCATCGCCGTTTCGAAGGCGGGTCTCAGGACGCGCAACAAGCTCAACAGGGAAGGCCAGGACGAAACCATCTTCCTTGCGCCGCTCGACGAAGTCATGGCCAAGAAGGCGACTTTGGCCGAGGATCTGCTGGCGCTTTACCACGGCCGCTGGAACGGTTCCGTGGAGCCGGTCTTCGAAGAATATCAATACTAAGCGCTTCTGCAAAAAGCGGTTTGCGCATTCCTTTTTCCGGCTATAGTGACGCAATTGCGCGTTGCGAACCGGGAAGGGGATTTCCATGCTGCCACTCTTCGACATGATGATGCAGGCACAAAACGGCGCGGCGATGGATGCTGTCTCCAAGCAGTTCAATCTTGCTCAGGAGCAGGCCGCCAAGGCGATGGCAGCGCTCATGCCGGCGTTTTCCGCCGGCCTGAAGCGCAGCACCAGCAACCCTTACGACTTCATGGGTCTGATGCAGGCGGTCGCCTCCGGCAACTATGCCAAATATTTCGAGGACATGAGCAAGGCCTTCACGCCGCAGGGGATATCGGACGGCAACAACATCCTTGGACAGCTGTTCGGCTCCAAGGAGGTCTCGCGCGCGGTGGCGGCGCAGGCGGCCCAGATGACGGGTATCGGACAGGAAATCTACAAGCAGATGCTTCCGGTGATGGCCGATACGCTGATGGGCGGCCTGTTCAAGCAGTCGATGGGACAGATGACGACCCCGGTCAACCCGTTCGTCGACACGGCGATGGGCGAAACCATCCAGAAATGGCTCGAAAACACCGGCTTTGCACCGAAGCAGAAGCCCAGTCCCGAGCCCAGCATCTTCGATAACCCCTTCACTCAGGCCATGCAACTGATGTTCGGCATGCGGAAACCGGAGGCAGAGAGGACGGTCACCAACCCGTTTTTCGACAACCCTTTCGCAAAAGCCTTTCAGGAAATGATGGGCTCGCTCGGAAAGCCGGTCGAGCCGAAACCCGCGGACGCTCCGAAGGAGCAGGCAAAGGCAGAGACTGAAACCTATATGGACATGCTGAACAGCATGTTCGACAGCGGGCTCGAGGTGCAGAAGAGCTACCAGAAAAGCATGGAAACCATATTTGAGACCTATATGCCGAAGACACCTCCTTCCACTCCCCCAAAGGCATAAAAAAACCCGGAGACGGCTGGGAGGCCGGTCACCGGGCAAGAGGCAGGGCTATTGGCTATCACCCTGCGGGGAAAAACTGAGCCGGCCTTAATCCTTTCGGGACCGGAAGAGCGACTTTGGTCCGCGATTGTGCGCGGAACGCGTCAGATGTTCCGACGGATCTTCAAAGAAGGTGGACGCCAGGAACGCCGAGGTGAGATCGGCTCTGCTAAGGCCGATATCCTTCAATTGATTGTCATCGAGCTCGTGCAGCCGGTTGATCTCCATACGGTTGCGGAACACGCGCAGTACGGATGACAACGTTGCAAAGCCATTTGCGAGACGCTGGGAAAACGTCAGCGTAGTCTGGCTGCAGTCGAGTTCGATTATCCGGTCTGTCGTGCGCATGGTTGATCCTTTCATTGGCGCGCAACAACCCACCCCTCCCGCGAGGTCGAGCGGGAAGGCATCGGGTTGAAATCGGAGCGGACAGGCAGGGTGTCTGTCCTTCACTTTGTTTGATTTGCACCCCGAAGATGCCAAACACCTATTGATCAGTCCAACGAATGTTTCTAATGATTAGCATCAGAGATTGTTATAGGTGAACTCATGTCCGCACCTCTTGATATTGATCAGTTGCAGACCTTTATCGCGATTGTCGATTCCGGCAGCTTCACCAAGGCTGCCGACAGGGTCTACAAGACGCAGTCGGCCGTTTCCATGCAGATGCGGCGGCTGGAAGAACGCATCGGCAAGCAGCTTTTCATCAAGGACGGTCGCGGCAACCGCCTGACCGCCGAGGGCGAAAAGCTGTTGAACTATGCGCGGCGCATGATTCGGCTGAACAACGAGGCGATCGCAGCCTTTGACGACAACCGTCTCGAGGGCACGCTGCGCATCGGTACGCCCGATGACTACGCCGACCGCTACATGCCGGAGATCATCGGCCGCTTCGCCAAGACGCATCCGAATGTCGAGCTTTACATCGTCTGCGAGCCCTCGGTGGACCTTGCCGAGCGCATTCATCGCGGCGAGCTCGATATAGCGCTGGTGACGCATAACCCGCGCGAGCGCATGTCAGACGTCGTGCGGACCGAACCGCTCTGCTGGGTTGGTTCGGCCAACCATCCGATCCGTGACGATGCGCCGGTGCCACTTGCCGTCGGTCGCCGCGACTGCCAGTGGCGCCAGCTCGCCTGCTCGGCGCTCGATGCGGTCGGACGCGAGCACCAGATCCTGTTCACCAGTTGGTCATGCACCGTGGTTGCGGCCGCAGTCCTCGCCGGCATGGCCGTTTCCGTCATGCCGGAATCGGCGCTGCGCACGGGAATGAAGGTACTGAGCCAGGCGGATGGTTTCCCCGCCCTGCCCCCGGTTCAGATCGGCATCATGAAGCGGCCCGGTGTCTCGATCTCGCTGATGAACGCCATTACCGCGCATATCACCGCCTGCCTCGACAACATCACGCCCGCCGTTGTCGACGACAATCTCGAGCCTGATGTGAAGAACGCCTATGGGCGGGTGCAACCCCGCCTCAAGATCGCCAACGCCGTACCCAGCTGGTAGGCGCGCTCAGGCAGCAACAGGCGAGAGGAAGGCCGTGCGGATCACGCGCTTCCACTCGTCCAGAATGCGCCTGGCAAGGGAATCCTCGCTGACGACCGCAAGGCGGATCGAGGCCCCAAGCAGGTGGCTGAACAGGTAGGTGCGGGCCTGCATGTCAGCTGTGGACAGTTCCGGTGCGACGCGGCGGACGGCGTCCTGGAAAATGTCCGCAATCCGCTTACTGTGCTCGATGTTAAGCCGCAGCAGGTCGTGGTCGGTCTCGGTGCCCATCCAGATGCCGAGATAGGCAGCGTCTCTGCGATAGTCGTCATAGTGCCAGTCAATCGTTGCGGTGAGCACATCGAGCGCATGATCGACGGAGTGCACGGATGCAAAGGCATCGGCTATCCGCGTCTGGATCGTCAACGCATGGCGGTCGAAGAGAGCTTTGACGATCGCGGCCTTCTCGGGAAAATACTGATAGACGGAGCCGATCGGCACCTTGGCGGCGACGGCCAGTTCCGTCATCCGCATGGCGCTCACACCCTTTTCGGCAATGATTGCCGCCGCGGCCGCCAAGATGAGGTCGAGCCTCTGAATACTGCGTTCCTGCTTCGGCTTCCGGCGGAGGCCAATACGATCCAAACTTCCGACCTTCATGTCGTTCCCATTTGTTCTATTTGGAGCGACGGAGGTGGTTCATGCCGGCGCCATTTGGCCGATATGACATGCAGGTCTTCACGACTCGTAAACGAGATAGATCGGATTGTCTGAATCGGGAAAAGTATAAAAAAATCGGGGTGATACGCCCCGATTTGGTCATCTTCAGGTCGCGAATTTACCCGGCTGCCTCCGGCTCAGCGCTGATCGTATCGATCTTATAGCCGTCCTCGACGCAGGCGCGGTTCGCATCCGCGTGGGCGCGCTTGAAGTCGGCCATTGATGATTGTCCGCCCAGCACCACCGGAGTTGTCCATTGACCTTCGATAATCTCTAGTCGTATTTATTGAGACATTCGATTGGAAGAAATTATCATGCTGACACTTCGACAGATGCGCTACTTCGATGCGCTGGCAACGACGCGCCATTTCGGCCGGGCCGCCGAAATGGTCCACATCAGCCAGCCCGCGCTGTCGACCCAGATCATGGAGATGGAAGAATATCTCGGCGCCAAGCTCGTCGAGCGCACGCGGCAGAACACCTTTCTGACGCCGAAGGGCGAAGAGGTGCTGCACTACGTCCGCGCCATCCTGCATCAAGTCGACCTGCTCGAGCAGACGGCACGAAAAGGCGGCGGAACACTCGAAGGTCTGATCCGCATCGGAATTATTCCCACCGTCGCACCTTACCTCGTCCCGCAGTTCGTTCCACATCTGCGCAGGACATACCCCAGCGTCGAGGTGGAACTGCGGGAGGCGGTGACCGATCGACTGATGGCAGATCTTCTGACAGGGAAACTGGATGCCGTGATCGCGGCGTTGCCGCTCGACATCGAAGGCATCCAGACGCGGCCGCTCTTCACCGACCGCTTCTTCATGGCGGTGGCCGACAACGGAGAGGCAGTGCTGATGTCGCCGCTGACCGAGCATGAGGTGAACGTCGACCGGCTCCTGTTACTCGAGGAAGGACATTGCCTACGCGATCAGGCGCTCGCCGTCTGCAGCGCCGGCAAGCGCAGCCTTGTGAATTTCGGCGCGACGTCGATGGCAACGCTCCTGCAGATGGTGTCGCACGACATGGGCATGACGCTCATTCCTGAAATGGCCATTCCCACGGAAACCAGCCGCAATTCCATTCGCATACTGCCGTTCACCGATCCGCAGCCGTCGCGCGAAATCGGCCTTGCCTGGCGGCGCAGCAATCATCGCGGCAAGGAGATGGAGGCGCTGGCAGAGGCGATCATCGCCGTCGCCCCTGCCCCGCACGAACTGGCTGCCTGATCAGGCGAGATTCTTCTTCAGGAATTCGACCGTCCTGCTCCAGGCCAGATCGGCGGCCTTCTTGTCGTAGCGGGCCGACGATGTATCGTTGTTGAAGGCATGATTGACGCCGTCATAAACGAAGATCTGGAAGTCCTTGTCGTTCTCCTGCAGCGCCTTCTTGTAGGCGTCGATGCCGGCATTGATGCGGTCGTCGAGACCGGCATAGTGCAGCATCAGCGCTGCCTTGATATTCGGCACGTCGGCCGCCTGCGGCTGCGCCCCATAATAGGCGACGCCGGCCCTCAGCTCCGGCGATTTGGTGGCGAAGTCGTTTACCAGCCCACCACCCCAGCAAAATCCGATCACGCCGACCTTGCCATTGGAGTTGTCGAGCTTGGTCAGATAGGCGAGCGTCGCCTCGGCGTTCGCCACGGTGGCGGCCCGATCGAGCGTGCTGAACATCTCGCGGGCCTTGTCCTCATTTTGCGGTGTGCCGCCCTGGGGCGAAAGGAAATCCGGCGCCAGCGCGATGAAGCCCTCCAGTGCCATGCGGCGCGCGACATCACGGATATGCGGGTTGAGGCCGCGGTTTTCGTGGATGACGATCACCGCGCCAAGTTTGCCCGAAGCACCCTTCGGTTCGACCAGATAGCCTTTCATCTCACCGGCACCGCCGGGATAGGTTACGTCCTTCCCCACCAGTCGCTGGTCGTCGGCGGCGATCATTTCCGCACTTGCCTTGTTGGCAGCGAGCATCGGCGCGATGGCGACGGCGGCGCCGGCGGAACCGGCCAACTTCGTCAGCTTGTCCATGAAGCCGCGGCGGTCGAGTGTCAGATGCGTGTATTCGTCGTAGGCGTTGATCATCGCCTGCGTGATTTCCGGCCTGTCCATTGGAGTCCTCCTGTTCCCTACCTGTCGGCTTTCACCTGCGAGGGAAGATAGGTCAGTGGCCGGTAACGCAGGAACAAAACTGCGTTACTTCAAGTCGCTCAGCCGTTCGGGAAGACCATCCAGACGGCAAGCCACAGCCACATTGCACCGAGCACCACATAGCCGGCTGCAAAGAGCGGGCTGCGGTAACGGAGGTTGTTGCTGGTGACATGCACGAAGGCATGCAGATAGCGCAGCGCCACGAAGACCCAGGCAAGCACGACAGCAACGAGGTTGTCGGCTTGCGTGATGTAGAGGAGGACGCAGCAGGCGTAAAACAGCACCGGCAACTCGAACTGATTGGCGAGGCAATTCTTGACGAAGAGGCCTTCCGGCGGTTCATCGCGGTTTTCGCGGTAGTTCGACCGGCGAACCTTTCCCGCCTGAACCAGTTTCCGGCGGCGAAAGCCGAGAAGCACGTAGAGGAAATAGACTAGTGTCCGTCCACAAACGGTAAACCGCTGAAATTATTGGAGGAATCGCGATATTGCCGCGGGCAAAGCCCGGCGGTTTCAGGTACACTTTAGATCAAGCCATTGATTCTAAAGACAAACCCGCAACCGCCGGAGCCGACAATGCGCCAAGAACGCACCGTCCAATCCAATATATTCGATCTTTTCGCCGAACACGAGATCGGCCGCGAGCTGAAAGCCATGTCGCAATGGCTGGATGAGCATCGTGATCTGCTCGGGCTGGTAGCGCAGGACCTGCGCCGCCACGGCGTCAAGGAGACCGGCCGCGAGGGCCTGCCGGCGGAGGCCGTGCTGCGTTGCGCCCTGCTCAAACAACACCGTCAGTTGAGTTATGAGGAGCTGGCCTTTCATCTGGAAGATTCCGCCTCGTTCCGGGCTTTTGCCCGGCTGCCATGGGGGTGCAGCCCGAAGAAGTCGGTCTTGCACAAGACGATCAGCGCGATCCGGGCCGGGACCTTTGAAGCGATCAATCGCGTGCTGTTGACAAGCGCCCGGCAGGACAAGGTGGAACGCGGCAAGGTCGTGCGCATCGACAGCACCGTCACTTCGGCGCTGATGCACGAACCGAGCGACAGCAGTCTTTTGTGGGACTGCGTGCGGGTGATGGTGCGGCTGTTGCAGCAGGCGGCTTCCTTGGGCAGCGCCATCTTATGGCACGATCACTGCCGCGCGGCGAAGAAGCGATCCCGGGCGATCCAATTTACCCGCGGTCGTCCGAAACGAGTTCAGCACTATCGCGCGCTGCTCAGGATCACGCGCACCACCTTGAGCTATCTCGAACAGGCGGCGGCGCAGCTGCCCTTGGCGGCGGGCCCGGCGGTCGAACGCTGGCAGGCCCAAGTCCGCCACTATAAGCCGCTGATCGAACGGATCATCGCCCAGACCGAGCGGCGGGTCCTGGCCGGCGAGGCGGTGCCGGCTGGCGACAAGCTGGTCAGTTTGTTCGAGCCGCATGCCGACATCATCGTCAAAGGCAGCCGCGACGTCGAGTATGGCCATAAGATCAATTTGACCACCGGCACAAGCGGGCTGATCCTCGACCTCGTCGTCGAAGCCGGCAACCCGGCCGACAGCGAGCGCTTGCTGCCGATGCTGGAGCGTCACATTGGCATCTGGGGCGAGCCGCCACGGCAGGCCGCCGCCGACGGCGGCTATGCCAGCCGCGAAAATCTGAGCGGAGCCAAGGCCTGGGGCGTGCGAGACATGGCCTTCCACAAGAAGTGCGGCCTCAAGATCGAAGACATGGTCAAAAGCCGTTGGGTCTATCGCAAGCTACGCAACTTCCGCGCCGGCATCGAGGCCGGCATCTCCTGCCTCAAACGCGCCTACGGCTTGGGGCGCTGCACCTGGCGTGGGCTCGACCACTTCAAGACTTATGTCTGGTCCTCGGTGGTCGCTTACAATCTCGCCCTCTTCGCCCGCCTCAGATCGAACTGACATCCCATGTCGCCAGCCAAAACCGGACCGGCGGAACGCCGGCAGTTCCCAATGCGCGCATTTCCACCAGAAATCCTGGCCGCCGCAATTAGCACCCATGAGCCACACCGCATGGCTTCAAAGCGGCCACCAAGCGGAACCCAAACGCGCTGCAAGCACAAGAAAACCAGCCGTTTATGGACGGAAACTAGACTAGGGCTACGTGGGCAATGATGGGCCAGAACATTTCGTAGCCGGTCATGCTGTCTCTTCCTGCCGCTTTCCGTTTGGTTTCCGTGCTGTAGAGGAAAAGCGTCGGCGCCGCAAATGCTCGCCGCAACTCAGCGGCGGGCAAGGCTGCATCAGACCTTGGCGATGCCACCATTGGCGAAGATCTCGGCACCCGTGAGGAAGCTTGGTTCGTCCGACGCTAGAAAAAATGCGGCGGCTATCTCATCGACGCGACCGATCGGTACCTGCGAACTGAGGTAACCAAGGAGGCCCTGCTGTTGCGCCTTGTCCTTGCCGGCGAAGTCGACCAGGCGGTTGTTTCCGCCGGGCCGGGCATTGCGGTGGCAGTGAGACTATGTCTCGCCTTCTTCGCGATGCATCGCGCGAACGATGCCGAAGCGGGCAATGACGATCAGGCAGATGGCGAGGCTCGCGAACTTCACTCGCGTCATCCACGGCAACAGGCGAGCGGCATGATCCGTCCAGGCGCTGTCTCCAAAAGCAATCAGGCTGGAGATGTTTTCGCCGTAGTCGGCAAGGCCATAAATGAAGGGAAGCGCATAGACGAGCGCGATCAGGGAAGGACGGATCGGGCGATTGAAGTGGGGGCCGCTAGGTCTCAACCTCATCAACACCAGCAGCAGGAGTGCGGTCAGAAGCGCCGGGAAGATCATCTCCGGACCGGCATACATCGCCTGCAGCAAATTGCTGGCGATCTCGTTGTGGTCGAGAAGCTGGCGCATCCGGCCGACGGTCAATTCGTCATAACCGCCGAAATAGACATCGAGAACGGCCTGCCCGGTCTCATGTTTAAAGGGGACGACAAAGCCGAATGTCGTCCACGCAAGCGCGCCGAGGCAGATGGCTGCGAGCAGCGCGATAATCCAGAGCGGAATACGGCTGCCCGGGTTCATTTTCAGCCGCCGGAGCTCGGATAGTTGGGGCTCTCGCGGGTGATCGTCACGTCGTGGGGATGGCTTTCGCGAAGGCCGGCGCCGGAGATGCGCACGAAGGTCGCGCGCTCCTGGAAGTCCTTGATATCCTTGCCGCCGACATAACCCATGGCGGCCTTGAGGCCGCCTGCAAGCTGGTGCAGGACGCCAGAGACCGGGCCCTTGTAGGGAACCTGGCCTTCGATGCCCTCAGGCACGAGCTTCAGCGTGTCGCGCACTTCAGCCTGGAAATAGCGGTCTGCCGAGCCGCGCGCCATGGCACCGACCGAGCCCATGCCGCGGTATGCTTTGAAGGAACGGCCCTGGTAAAGGTACACTTCGCCGGGGCTTTCATCGGTGCCGGCGAGCAGCGAACCGATCATGACAGCGGAGGCGCCTGATGCAATCGCCTTGGCGACGTCACCCGAGAACTTGATGCCGCCGTCTGCGATGACGGGAACATCCTGCGCTTGCGCAGCCTCGACGGCCGACATGATGGCGGCGAGCTGGGGAACGCCGACACCGGCCACGATGCGCGTCGTGCAGATCGAGCCCGGACCAATACCGACCTTGACGGCATCCGCACCGGCATCGATCAATGCCCTGGTGCCCTCCGATGTTGCCACGTTGCCGGCCATGACGCGCACGGAGTTGGAAAGCTTCTTCACGCGGGTGACAGCCTCGAGAACGCGGGCCGAATGGCCATGCGCGGTATCGACGACGAGGAGATCAACGCCTGCCTCGATCAAGCGTTCAGCCCGCTCGAAACCATCATCACCGACGCCGACGGCGGCAGCGGCGCGCAGGCGGCCCTGCGCATCCTTGGATGCATTCGGGTTCAGCTGCGACTTTTCAATGTCCTTGACGGTGATGAGACCGACGCAACGACCTTCGCCGTCGATCACCAGCAGCTTTTCGATCCGGTGCGCGTGCAACAGGCGCTTGGCTTCCTGCTGATCGACGTTCTCCTTGACGGTGATGAGGCCCTGATGGGTCATCAGCTCGTGGATCTTCTGCTTCGGGTCCGAGGCGAAGCGGACGTCGCGGTTGGTCAGGATGCCGACGAGACGGCCGGACTTTTCGACGACCGGAATGCCAGAGATGCTGTAGGTCTTCATCAGCCCGAGCGCATCGGCCAGCGTCGCATCGGGACCGATTGTCACCGGGTTGACCACCATGCCGCTTTCGAACTTCTTGACCTGGCGGACCTGCTCGGCCTGCTCGGCAGGCGTCAGGTTCTTATGGATGACGCCAAGCCCGCCCGCCTGCGCCATGGCGATGGCAAGGCGGCTTTCCGTGACGGTGTCCATCGCCGAGGAGATGATCGGGATGTTCAACTCGAAGTCGGTCGCAATCCGCGTTGCGACGCTCGTCTGACCGGGCAAGACCTCGGAATGACCGGGCTGCAGGAGCACGTCATCGAAGGTGAGTGCGTCCAAACCGGTTGGCGTTTCTATGATGCGAGCCATGGCCAATTTCCTTCAATTAAGAAAAATGCAACGCCTCCCGGAACGAATCGTCCGCACCGGCGGTGTGCAAGGGTTGCTTTGGAAGTTGGCGAGGGCTGGTAACACGTCTATGACAGGAAGGGAATAGCAAAAAGCCCGAGGTGTCCGCCGGGCTTGGTATGGCTGCCATGCAGCGACCTCACAAGTCGAACTGGTAGGTCTTCGGAACGAAGCGATATCCATCCTCGTACGTCTCGACAAAGCCGACCGCCGGGAACGGCATGTGGTAGCCCAGGAAAGCGATCCTATCGGTGGCGATCATGTCGAATACCTTCCGCCGCGTGGCTGCTGCCTGTGTCTTGTCCGCGTCGAAGCGAACCTCCCAGTCGGGCTTCTGCAGCGACACGATGTAGTGATTGGCGGTATCGCCCGTCGCGACCAGGCGCTTGCCTTCCGATTCGACATGGAAAACCATGTGTCCGGGCGTGTGCCCTGGCGCCAGCATCGCCGTGATGCCGCCTGCAACTTTGCCGCCGTCACCGATGAAGGTCGCGTTCTCGGCAAGAGGCACGACATTGGCCAGAACTGCTTTGTGGCCGCCTTCGGCGGGCGTGGCCTCGCGGGCCTTGTCAGTCCAGAAATCGTATTCGATCTGGCCGATGACATACCGCGCATTCTTGAAAGCTGGAGTGCCAGCTTCCATCAGGCCGCCGATATGATCGCCATGCAGGTGGGTCAGCGCCACCAGCGTGATGTCGTCTGGCGAATAGCCGGCAGCCTTAAGCCCATCGCGAAACTGGCCGCTGCCGCGGGCACGGCCGCCCTCACCAAAGCCGGTATCGACGAGGATGACATCCGATCCGGTATCGATCAGTGTCGGCGCATAGGAATTGATGAATTTATCGGTCGGCAGGAAATTCCTCGCGAGCAGTTCCTGGACAGTCTCTAGCTTCTGGTTGGCCCCAAACGTCTCATAGGCCTTTTCACCAATGCTGGCGCCGTCCTTGAAGACAGTAAATCTATAAGAGCCGAGCTTGAATTGATTAAATTGGGGCTGCGTCGTCGCATCCATCTTGGTCTTTCTCCACTTGCGGCCATTGCGGCCGTCTCTTTCAAAATCATCGGCGCCGCCAGCAGGCCGATGCCCACTGCAAACAACGCACGCCGCGTCATCCCCGACGCTACTCGCATTTCCCATCCTTCTGATAACGCGCGGCATCTTTGTCGCACAGCCCCAAACAAACATAGGTCAATCCCGATCGTTGAAATTGCTGAGCAAACGGCCTCACGCAGACGTGATGCAAACGTCTTTCAGAAGCGGAATGAGGGGTTGGCAGAGCCTTTCCCTAGGAATACAGAGCACTGGCTTCCCGAGCCGCCTTCGCACGACCTCCAAGGCATTTCGCGCATGAACCGCATCGTTCCGCTGATCCTCGCCGTCGCTCTCTTCATGGAGCAGATGGACTCCACCGTCATATCGACCGCCCTGCCCGCAATCGCCAACGACCTCCACGTCGGGCCGATCACGCTGAAGCTGGCGCTGACCTCCTACATGGTGTCACTCGCGGTCTTCATTCCGATCAGCGGCTGGATGGCGGACAGGTTCTGCGCCAAGCGCATCTTCCGCCTGGCCATCTGCGTCTTCGTCATCGGCTCCATCTTCTGCGCGATCTCATCCGGCCTGATCGAGTTCGTCGTCGCGCGTTTCCTGCAGGGCATGGGCGGCGCGATGATGACGCCGGTCGGGCGCCTCGTGCTTCTAAGAACGACGAAACGAAGCGAGCTTGTCTCGGCGATGGCGCTGCTGACTATTCCGGCACTCGTCGGTCCGTTGGCCGGCCCGCCGCTCGGCGGCTTCATCACAACCTATTTCACCTGGCATTGGATCTTTTTGATCAACGTGCCGGTTGGCATCATCGGTGTCTGGCTCGCAACGATCTTCCTGCCTGAGGTTGAAGCGACAGCGCCGCCGAGGCTGGATTTCATCGGCTTCTTGCTGACATCGTTTTCGGCCGCCGGCGTCGTCTTCGGCCTTTCCGTCGTCAGCCTGCCGGCCTTGCCGCCCGTTATCGGCATCACCGCGACGGCAATCGGTCTCGTCTGCGGCTTTGTCTACGTGCGCCACGCCAAACGACATCCGGCGCCGATCCTCAACCTGAACCTGTTCCGCAATCCGACCTTCCGCGCATCGACAACCGGCGGCACGCTGTTTCGCATTTGTATCGGCGCGATGCCCTTCCTGACCCCGCTGATGCTGCAGCTCGGCTTCGGTCTGACACCGTTCCAATCGGGCATGATCACCTTTGCGGGCGCGATCGGTGCGATCACCACCAAGTTCATGGCGCGCCGCGTCTTTGCCGCGGCCGGCTTCCGCACCACGCTGCTTTCGGCAGCAGGAGTGACGACGATCGTGACTGTCGCGACCGGGTTGTTCACGCCACAGACGCCGCACCTCGTCATCATCGCCATCCTTCTCGTCGGCGGCTTCTCGCGCTCGTTCTTCTTTACCGGCGTCAATGCCCTGGCTTTTGCCGATATCGATGATGCGCAGGCGAGCCAGGCAACGTCGATGAGTTCGGTGATGCAGCAGATCAGCCTGGCGCTCGGCGTCGCGGTTGCCGCCGCGATCCTGGAGACGTCGATCTACTTCCGCGGCGAGGCGCTGCAGGTTGCCGACTTCCACATCGCCTTTTACGTGATCGCGATCCTGACCGTCGTGGCGACTATCCCCTTCATCCGGATGGACAAGAGCGCTGGGGCGCTGGTCTCTGGCCACCAGGCAAAGCGCCTCGCCCCGGCGGCGATCGAGGCAGAGCAACAGGCCGTGAAGTAAGGGCTATTCGGGAGTCTCGCAGACGGCGCTGAGCTTGTTGCCGTCCGGATCGCGAACATAGGCGGCATAGAAATTGGCATGGAACGGCCGCAATCCCGGCTCGCCTTCATCGACACCGCCGGCGGCAAGCGCTGCGGCATGGAATGCATCCACATCCGCGCGGCGCGCGGCATGAAGCGCGACCATCGAACCATTTCCGCTCGACGCCCGCCGGCGGTTGAATGGGGTGACGATCCAGAGCCGGCAGCGGGTGTCACCATCTGCCGCGTAGCCGATTTCCTCTTCGGAGTAACGTTGGCGGCGGTAGCCGAGCAGCGGCAGGACGATGTCGTAAAACCGCCGCGCCTGATCGATGTCGTTGGTTCCGAGGGTGACGTATAAGAGCATGGTACCGGGGCGTTCCAAGTCTTGGGAGGCCGATCATCACTCAAGACCAGCCCAAAGATCAAGCTTCCGTGACGTCGGGCTCCGCTTGGCGGCCCTTGAAGCCTTTCGCCAGCAGGAACATCTCGACGGATTCGGCGCGCGACGACGCCGGCTTGACGTGGACGACCTGCTTGAAATGTCGCTTCAGCATATTGAGCAGATCGCGTTCGGTGCCGCCCTGAAAGGTCTTTGCCAGGAAGTGACCGCCCTCACCCAGCACTTCGACGGCAAACTGGGCCGCCACTTCGCAGAGGTGCATGGTGCGCAGATGGTCCGTGCGATGGTGGCCCGTGGTGGGCGCCGCCATGTCTGAGATGACCAGATCCGGGGTGCCGCCGACGGCTTCGATCAACTGAGCCGGCGCTGAGGGATCCAGGAAGTCCAACTGCAGGATCTTCACGCCCGGCAGTTGAGTCATCTCCAAAAAGTCAATCGCTGCGACGCGGATATCATCATCGGTGGAGCCTGTTACCTTGGCAGCGATCTGCGACCAGCTTCCGGGTGCAGCACCTAGATCGATGATGCGACGAGCGCCCTTCAGGATGCTGTGCTTCTCGTCGATCTCGAGCAGCTTGAAAGCGGCGCGCGCGCGATACCCCTCCAGCTGTGCACGCTGCACATAAGGATCGTTGATGTGGCGCTGCAGCCATTGCCGCGACGACGCCTTCATCTTCTTATTCTTGACGCGCTGGCCGAGTTTGCGGCCGGTGCGGTTACCCGCAATCGTTGGCTTCGCCATGCTTGTCCCCTATTTGCCGCGCTGGCCGCGGCGGTTGCGATGGCGCCGCCAGACGCCGTCATCCGCCATCATGTCCGTGAGCAGGCCTTCCCTCAAGCCGCGATCGGCAACACGCATGCGCGGGCTCGGCCAGCGGCGGCGGATCGCCTCCAGAATGGCGCAGCCGGCCAGCACCAGATCGGCGCGATCGGGCCCAATACAGGGATTGGCGGCGCGGCTGGCGAAATCCCACGACAGCAGCTTTGCCTGCATCGCCGAGACCTCGTCATCTGAAAGCCAGATGCCGTCGACCTTGCGCCGGTCGTAGCGCGGTAGGTCCAGATGAACACCGGCAAGCGTCGTCACGGTTCCCGAGGTGCCGATGAGATGGAAGTCATCCGCATGACCGATATCGATTGCAGGGCAATCGAAGCTGCCAAGCATGCCTTCCACCTCCACGACCATGCCTTCAAAGACATCCGGCGTGACATCGCGTCCGCCATGGCGCTCCGAAAGCGTGACAACGCCAACGGGAAGCGAGGTCCAGTGGGTGATGTGATTGGCGAGGCGATTGAAACGGTTGTCGCCGATGCGGATGACCGCGATTTCAGAGGAGCCGCCGCCGATATCGAAGAGGACGACCGAGCGCGTCTCCCGTCCGACGAGCGACGAGCAGCCGGAAACGGCGAGCCGCGCTTCGGTTTCCCGATCGATAATCTCGAGTTCAAGGCCGGTCTCGGCAACCACGCGCTCGAGGAATTGCGCCCCATTGCTCGCTTGCCGGCAGGCTTCGGTCGCGATCAGCCGCATGCGGCGGATTTCGCGGTTCTTCAACTTGGAGGCGCAGACGCGCAGCGCATCGACGGCGCGATCCATGGCGTCGTCGGAGAGGCGACCGCTTGCCGCCAATCCCTCACCAAGGCGGACGATTCGGGAGAAGGCGTCAACAACGCGAAACTGGCCCGGCCGCGTTGGCTGGGCGATCAGCAGACGGCAATTGTTAGTGCCGAGATCGAGAGCAGCATAAAGCTCATCCGGCCATGGATGTTCGCCTTGGCTGCGCTGCCCGCCGTCGGACTGGCGTGCCGCACGATTGTCGTTCTGGCCGGTTCGCGATTCAGCGACCCCGTTCCGCCCGGTTGGCGCTGGCTGCTGCGGCTGGGCCGGATGTCCCACCGGCTTTTCATGCACCAGCGGACGTCCCTGGAGGCCGCGCTTGCCGCGATGCTTGCGGCGATTGCGGCGGCTCGGCACGGATTCGCTGTCGCTGCAAACGCCTTGTCCGGCGGTTGCGGAGATTTCGTTGCTTGTCCGTTGCGGCTGCTGCCCGGCTTCGCCGGAGGCGCTCGCACCACGACGGCGACGCTTTCGCTTGTGCGCCGCGTTGCCGGCTTCGATTGGGCGTGCCGCCTCTCCGGTATCGCCGGAGAGGACATGCTGAGCGGCCTGGTTCGCATTGCGGGATTGCCCGCCACGCTTGCCCTTGCGGCGCCTGGACTTCTTGCCGTCCTTGCGCCCTGCCGCCAACGCCCCGTTACCTTGCGGCTTTGAGCCGCCTTCGGGGTCTTCCACGTTCTTTTTCCATCGCGCCGCGCAAGTCCAAAGGTATGCAGCAGGCGCTCATTCGATTTTGCGTTGCCGCGAAGATACCAGCGCATGGCGAAATCGCCAAATTCTTTTTGCCACGGGGGGAGAACGGACCTTTTGGCGCGCATCAAAAACACATCACCAAGTCGCTGTGGATTTTTTTCGAAACGGGTATTTGCAATCCGTGATGTTTTGGTTATAAGCGCCGCACAGCAGCCAAGCCATGCTTCGGCAGCTTCTGCTGGGGAATAGTTCAATGGTAGAACGACGGACTCTGACTCCGTTAATCTTGGTTCGAGTCCAGGTTCCCCAGCCAATTTTCGTTAAATTCCCTTAGTTTTTCGGACGTGCCGGATCCCGTTTCGGCGTTAATATCGACCTGATGCCCAGGACCGTAGCCCGCAGGTGATGCCCACGCAAAGGAATGGGCGGCGTCGCAGGTGGCAGGCAAGGGCACACCCCATGCGCCAAAAACCGATCCCTTTGCCGATGTCCTGCGTCACGTTGTGCGTGTGAACAGCGTGCATGTACACTATGTGGTCGCTGGGTCGGGCGAACCGGTGGTGCTACTCCCTGGCTGGCCGGAAAGTGGGATTTCGTGGCGGAAGATGATTCCGCTCCTCACCGCCACTGGGCGGCAGGTTTATGTGCTAGAGCCACGCAGCTTCGGCGACAGCGACAAGCCTCAGACGGGCTATGACTCGATACTGCGGCTCGCGACCTGCACGATTTCCTGGTGGCGACGGGGCTGAACCGTCCCGGTGGCGTCGATATCGTGGCGCATGATGTCGGCCCATGGACGCACATCCGTATGCTGTAAACTATCCCGGCGACGTCAAAGGCTGTGCTGACTACCCTGGGCGTCTCTCCCTTGCCTTCCGGCATTCCGGGCGAGGCGGTCAACCTGAAGCTCTGGCAGTTCGGTTTCAACCGGCTGCACGACCTCCCCGAGGTGCTCGTTCAAGGGCATGAACGCGCATATCTCACTTGGCTATTCCAGACCAAAAGCACGCGCAACTATGCGATCGACCCCGCCGCTGTCGATGAATTGTCCGGATGTTCTCTGCTCCCGGCGCGGCCCGCGCCGGGATCGAATGGCACCGCGCCGCTTTCAGTCCCGAAGGGATCGCTCAGGAGGAAGAGCGCGCGAAAGCTCAGGTTGACGATGCCGGTGCTCGCGCTCGGCGGCGGCGATCGACTTGGCGACGGGCTGCGCGCGGCTGTCGCGAAGATCGGAGATCATGTCGAGGGCGTTGCGACTCCGGGTAGCGGGCACTTCCTGCCGGAGGAGGCCCCCGATGAGTTCACGACGGCGGTTCTCGCGTTCTGGCAGAAAAATCCTTGATCGAGGGGGCGCTGGCTTTCCCGGATTCGCCAGCGCTCACTCGGTCAATTGGGGTCGAACCGCCGCTTTCTCGAAGGTTCCTCGACCTCAGAAGCTGTCCGCGTCGATCGCGTGATTTCATGAATCCACGTTTGGAATTCGGTTACCGATTGGAAAACTGGATAGGAGACGAGGTTCGCTTTGGGGCCGAATGCCGTCACTGCTCAAATGCACCACATCGGGACCTTCGCTAATGATGTTTCCAAAGTCCCGCGTATCGACCCGTTGCGGCCACTGGGGTTTGCTCGCGCTATGGCACAAGTGGACTCCATTCCGATCATTCCTGAGTTTGATCATAGAGCTATCTGGGAATAAACTGTCTGAGGAAAGCCCGTGATCATGAAACCAATGAATGAAGAGCACCTCGCGGTCCTGCGCAGGCACATGGTCGAGTTGATTGCAATCCACGTCGACCTTGCGAGCGAAGAGCTTGGCAGGGCGTCGCTCGATGAGCGGGTCTTGGCTGCGATGCAGCGGGTGCCGCGGCATCTCTTCGTGCCAGCCCCGCTTGCGCCGTATGCCTACCAGGACACGCCGCTGCCGATCGGCTTCGATAAAACCATCTCGCAGCCCTTCATCGTCGCTCTCATGACCGATCTCCTCGCGCCCCAACCGCACGAGGCAGTGCTCGAGATCGGCACCGGCCTGGGCTACCAATCCGCAATCCTCGCCGAGCTCGCCGGGCAGGTCTGGAGCGCCGAAATCATCGAGGAATTTGCAAGCCGTGCCGAGGCTCTGCTGCGGGGCCTGGGCTATATTAATGTCGGCATTCGTGTCGGAGACGGATCTCGCGGCTGGCCTGAGCACGCCCCGTTCGACAAGATACTGGTCACGGTGGCGGCCGAGCGGTTGCCGCCGGCATTACTTGAGCAGCTCAAGCCCGACGGACGCCTGGTTATGCCGTTGGGATCTGAAAAAGCACAGCTCCTGACCTCGACTTTGTACAAAATCGGTGGTGATTTCGGGGGCATCTGAGCAGCCCTGGGTGAATCAATTCGCCGCAGGGTCCCGGCCTTGCGCCATTCGTTTGATCGGATTCGAACGAATGGATGAGCGAACAACATGATTGTAGCCGTGAGCCGGGAGACGCGGTCCCCCACATCCTTCGCAAATGGCTGTCGCCGTTTCGTTTCTGGTTTACCGCGCCAAGCTGGGAGCATCTGCTGGTCCTGGTGATGGGTGCGCTCCTTTCGCCTGGCAAGCGAACGGTGACGGCCTGCCTGCGCATCACCGGACGCGCGGAGGTAAGTAATTTTGCCGCCTATCATCAACTCCTCAACCGAGCCCGCTGGAACCCTCGCACGTTGGCGGCCCGTCTGCTGTCCATCATTGTTGCCCGGCTCGTGCCCGAGGGCCCTGTCGTGATTGGCATGGATGATACAATCGAACGGCGTTGGGGCCAACGCATCGCCGCGCGTGGAATTTATCGTGACCCGGTGCGCTCCAGCCATGGCCACTTTGTCAAAGCCAGCGGCTTGAGATGGTTGAGCTTCATGGTTCTTTCACCTGTCCCATGGGCAAAATGTATTAAAGCCCTGCCGGTGCTGACGATCCTGTGTCCCTCTGAGCGCCATGATCAGAAGAAGGGCCGAAAGCACAAGCTGCTGACTGATTGGGCAAGGCAAGGCGTCTTGCAGCTTTGCCGCTGGCTGCCGGGCCGCGAAATCATCTTTGTCGGCGATAGCAGCTTTGCCGTTCATACACTGGCTGCGGCTCTTCCCGACACGGCCACTCTCATCACGCGGTTGCGTCTGGATGCCAGTCTCTTTGCTCCACCAGATCAACGGCACGAACATACGCTCGGGCGACCGGCGCAAAAAGGCAGGCCATTGCCGAAACTGAAAACGCTCCTCAAAGACGCAAAGACCGAGTGGCAGCGCATCGTCGCATCGTCCTGGTACGGCAAGCAAACCGACAAAACCCTTGATGTCACATCAGGAACCGGCCTCTGGTATCGGCGTGGAACGCCCCCAAGACCAATTCGCTGGGTTCTCGTTCGCGATCCATCAGGCCGTCGTGAACCCCAGGCGTTCATGAGCACCAACGTCAACCTTGAGCCCGCTCAGATCATTGCCTATTTCGTTCGGCGCTGGCAGATCGAGGTCACCTTCGCCGAAACGCGAGCGCATCTTGGCGTGGAAACCCAACGGCAGTGGAACGACAAAGCCATCATGCGCACGACCCCGTCGCTGCTGGCGCTCTACAGCCTCGTCACACTCTGGGCATGCGATCTGCTCGGTCATGGCGTCCTTCCCTATGCCGCCGCCTGGTACAAGAAAACAGAGTTCACCTTCTCCGATGCCATCGGTGCGGTTCGCATGATCCTGTGGGATCAGGATATTTATCGACAGCACCCGCCAGACCCGGACATTCCTGAAACTCAACCAAGCCGCCTCAAGCGGATGACACAAGCACTTTGCTTCGCTGCATAATGTACAAAGTCGAGCTGACTGTCATTGACAAAAATGCGGCAGGGCAACTCAAGATCCGCAAACTTATCCCGGTTCAGTTTGGTCTGCTCGAAACGGTCTAACATTCCAGCAGGTTGACCGCTCTTCGTCTCGCTACAGCCACCGTCCGACGCGGGCCTTGTAGGCGAGATAGACGTCACCGAACTTCCGCTCGAGATAGGCCTCCTCGCGGGCGACCACGCCGTAGCGGATGACGAGATAGAACGGCACCAATAGGGCGATGAGCCACAGGCTGTCGAAGGCGACGGCGAGGCCGATGAGGCCGAGGAACATGCCGATATAGATCGCGTTGCGCGTGAAGCGGTAGGGGCCCGCGTCGACGATCGTCGTTGTCGGCTGGGTGGTCGGGACCTGCGTCCCGGCGCGGCGGAAGGTCGCCGCCGCCCAGATCAGCAGCGCCAGGCCGGCGAGGAACAGATGCCGCCGAGCCAGCCGGTGGGCACGGCGGCCGGCAGGAACGGCAGCGGATAGAGCCAGTCGAGCGCGAGCCCGGCGATCGCCGCGAGCGCCCAGGCGATCGGCGGCCGTACTGCCGCGCCTGAACTGTCGCGCAAATTCCCCGTCGCCTCGCTCATGCCACCACCCGTCCGATCCGCTCCCCGGCCCCCGGAATTCTGGCGTAAGAGTGCGTGTTTTGCCAAAGCCCCTCCACCGGTGGGAGTTTATGTCGCTTCGAAAGAGATTTGAAGGCAGAAAGGCGCGGACAGCTAAAGGATCGAGTTCAGCCGACATTTCTCGCCATGCAAATGTCAGCTTCAAAGAAGAAACGGAATTTGACTTAGACCAGGTGCACGTTTTCCCGTTCAGGTGCTGGATGAGACCTTCCGCTTGCCACCCGTTCCGGATTGGACGTCTCGATGGACGAGACGCACATCTGTGTTTTGGACCGTGACGGGACGATTGCCCATCAAGCCGCTCAATCCTCTTGTTGATTGACGCCCTAACCCAGGGCACAAAGGTGGCATCCACGGTCGCTCACGACGGAAAAACAGAGGGAATTCAAAGGCGATTTCGATAAGCCTTTGAAATCATTTGAGAATCAAAGGTTCCACAGGCAATTTTCGCAAAATTCCCTTAGTTCCTCGTTTTTTCGGACGTGCGGATCCCGTTTTGACGTCAATGGCGACTTGATGCCCAGAAGTGTCGCCCACAGGTGATGGGCACGCAGGGCGCCGCCGGTGGCGAGCAAGGGCAGTTATCCATGACGGTCCGCCACGACGTCGAGAACCTCATTTGTCGCGTGGGGCAGTTGGCATGGAAACGCACAGCGACCGAGGTGATCACATCGACGGGTTAGGAGGCCCCTTCACCCGACGATCAGCAGCACGACACCGGTGACAAGCAGAACCAGCGTCCATACGAGATCCACGTTGATCCAGGCGCTGCGCAATATCTCGAGCCCGACCCAGCGATAGACCGCCAGGGCAACGAGGCTTGTGACCGCCAACATGGCAAGAGTGTGGACGCCGACCGCTGCGAGCGCCATCGCCGCGGACCCAACGCTGCCGATTTCGCCTAATGGCGACTGGGTGAGACAGAGGGGTATCAAGGCCGGCAGGACCATGAGCCCCGCACCGTGGGCCGTCGCCATCAGGAACGACCAGAACGCAAGACCGGCGAGCCCCGTGCGCAAGCCGATGCGAACGCGGTGCCGGTGCCCGAAAGCATGATGCCAGATAGCCCATGCAATCAGCGCCCCTCCGGTGGCCGTGCGCACCGCATCTTGGTTCACGAAAAGACCGGCCGCGACCACGGCTCCTGCCACCAGTGCGATGGATACGGCGTGTCCGACAGCGATCGCTGGCACTGCCTGAACCACCGCGGCGGAGCTCTGCCGGTGAACGCCAAGCGCGACGGCGAACAGCCATCCCATCGCCGGATTGAGACCATGAAAGGCGCCTAGTCCCGCCAGCAGTATCCAGGGCCAGAGCTCGTTCATCGGCGCCTCATCGCCTGCTCCTCGCTCCCTACGGATAACAATAGGAATCTGACGAGCAATCGCCACCTTGGAGACGGACCTGGTGCGGGCGATGCGACTTCGGCCATTCGACGAAGAATTTCTCGTCGAAGGCGATGCCGCCGTCCGGTTGCGCGTCAAGCTTCACCATCCAGCCAGAGACGCCATCGGGATAGAACTGCTCGTCGATCGCGCCATAGAGCGAGTTGGTGAAGTAGACGCGGCGACCGTCGCGGCTGATCTCGACCATCTGCGGGCCGCCGTTCAGCGCGCCATTCTTCGCACCTGGGTGCGACGCACGCGAAACGATGCCGCCGATCCGGACCTTGCCTGTCAGCTGCGGCTTGAACGGGTCGGAGACATCGTATTGATGAAGGTCGCCGGTTCCCCAACAGGACACGTAGAGAAATCTGTCATCCATTGAAAGATCGATGTCGGTGACCAGCGGCGGCACGGCATTGAAACCCTTGAGCATCGGCGGCAATTGGTCAGCATCGGCCGGCTCCGCCGGAATGTCGATCACCTTTGTCACCCCCCATTTCTCGCCGTCGCGGTGCCAGACCCAGATCGAGGAGGAGAGGTCCTCCAGACTGAGCACGCAGTTGACGAACCCATAGGCTTTGGTCGGGTCGTGCGCGGGTCTGAGTTCGAATACGAGCTGATACTTGTCGCCGAAATCGATCGTCTGCAGGTGCTTGCGCTTGTGCAAATCCCAGAAATGCAGACGGCGGCCGTATTTCGCGCCGAGTAGGATTTCGGGGACTAGACCATTTTCGAAGGTATCCGGCGTGCCCCACTCGCTGGTGACGAGCGTATCGTGGCCAAGATGCCACCAGACGTCATACGAAAGCTGTTGTGGCCCCCGATCCATCTCCCACTGGCCGCGGACCTCGAAGGTCTCGTGATCCATCAGAAAAACGCCGCCTGGGGCTTTGCCTTCGGCATTGCCAAGTGCGGCAACATAGATCCCTTCCGGTCCGCAATGAACGGTATGCGGCCTGGAGTAACCGGTCCGTTCGGCCACGTCGCCGGGCTCGATCACCTTGACGATGGACGGATTCCTGCCATCCGGCTTGGTGTCAATGATATGGATGCGCGAGGATTTCAGTCCCGGCACGACCAGATAACGGCGCTCGGCGTGCGGATGTGGTGCGTTCGGGCATAAGCAGGACGAGCAGGCGTTCCAGCCGAAATGATGCAATTCGTCGCCGACATTGGGCATCGCGAGAGTATTTACGATCTGTCCGTAAGAGGGCGATTTCGGATCGACATCGACGACCGCGAGCTCGTCGGGAACCGCTCGCGCCGGATCGAAGGCGACAACGTAGGCGAGTGTCTCCGGCGCGGCCTTCATGGCCATTCGCGGTGACGGATAAAAGCTTGGATCGGGTTTCCACGTTACCATGTGCAGTGCTCCTGGCTCGCGTTTGCTGAACAATGAAAAATGTTCGCTCGATGCTTGCCGACAGCCGACTGACCGCTGCGGACGGGGCAGGATCCAAGGATGTTTCGACGAGATACCGTTTCGAAACCGGCTGAGCGAGCCGTAGAGGCAGTCCTCCCCAGGCAATTGTCTCAAATAATGGCGGGTTTGGGCAGTCCCTTTTTCGCCGCCTCCCTCATCGCTTCATGCCGAGGTCTTTTTCCTGACATCCTCCGCAAGTTCCTGCATGAGGTCGATCGGAATGCGGCCGATCAACATGAAGGCGTGCGTTGTGTTTGACCAGTAGACAACGTTCATGCCGTGCCGGCCTTCGACGTCAGGCTCCTTCGTGCCAACATCCGAGCGCACGATGCAGAGTGCCAACGGGCCCGTCTCCGGGTCCAGATAGGCAATCTGCGCCAGCGGCTTGTCGTCATACTGCAACAGCTGGGCGCGCTTGAACTCGATGCCCGGCAGCGACACAGCTTCGGGTGACAGGGAAAGCCCAAGCTTATCGTCGAAGCGGGCAAGTTGTTCAGCCTGCGCGTCATCGGACGGCGACGGGCCGGCCAAAGTATCCGCTGTATAGAGGGCGATGTATCCTGCAACGACAGCGCGCCATTCGCTGCTTTCATCAGGGGCATGAACGCGATTGCGAATCCCGATCAAGGCCCGGTCGGCCACGACACCGGCGACGAGGCAGGCAGCAAGCGCGCCAAGGAAGCCGCGGCGACTGGAGCGCGCGGGCTTTGCGGCGACCGGCACAATGCCAAGCATGGCATCGAGCTCTGCTTTGGGTGCTGCGGCAAGCAGCGACTCGAAGGCTTGCTTGAACGCAAGGCTGCTCTGCGACAGGAACTCCAATCTTGCGGCCACACGCTCGTTCGAACCGAGAAGCGCTTCGATGCGCGATACTTCGATCCCCGACAGTTCACCGTCGATATAGGCCGTCAATTCCTCATCGGTGGGGATTGGGTTCTTGTCGTTCATGTGGCCCCCTCTCCCGAGACGCTGGCTGCGATCTTGGCGCGCGCGGCGGCAAGGCGGCTCATCACGGTACCAATCGGGATATCCAAAACGCTTGCCACCTCCTTGTAGGAAAGACCCTCCACATAGGCGAGGAAGACCGCGGCCCGTTGCGCATCCGGCAGCGCATTGACCAGCCGCAGAACCTGGTTCGCCATGACATGCATTTCCGTGTCGCGGGCGCCATCGACGACCAAGGCCTCGTCTGCATCGACGAAGCCCTGACCGAGGCGCACACGTTGTGACCGGATCTCATTCAGCCAGATGGAATGCAGGATGGAGAACAGCCAGCGGTCCAGCCGCGTTCCTGCCTCGAACTGCTCGACGCGCTCGAGGGCGCGCAGGCAGGTCTGTTGCACGAGATCGTCGGCAACGTCGCGGCGATGCGAGAGCACAAGGCCATAGCGCCAAAGCCGCAACAGATTGTCCGCCAGGCCGCTTCTGATATCGGCTTCGCTTGCGATGAGAACCTCCGCCACGGGTTTTCCTTCCAAAGCCGCCGGTTGCACCGGCAGCTTCGGTATTGCGTGACTATAGGCAGGAAATGTGGTGTACGCGACCGGCATTTGGTAGTTCCCGTTCAACCGAGATTGCACGTTCCCGCATTTCGTCAGGGTCACAGCTTCTAGGGCTTGAGGATCGCTTCGTTGAGATCGCGATACGCCTCGCATTCTGTGCCGCAGATCGCCTTGATCGTTTCGAGCTGCTCCTTGGCGAGATCGAGGCGCCCCTTGATGACGTACGCTTCGCCGAGATATTCGCGCACCTGCGCATACTTGGGATCAAGTTCGACAGACTTCAGGTAGTAGGAAATTCCTTCATCCGTGCGGCCAAGCTTGCGGGTGGCGTAGCCGCGATAATTCAGGGCCTCGGCAGTATTCGGGTTCTTCAACGTATCGAGCATGGCAAGCGCTTCTTCATAGCGTCCGGCCTTCGCCAACGAATAGGCATAGTCCGTGCGGTTTTCTTCCGTCACGTTGGCGCTGCTCTGCTTGACGCACCTCTTCGTCCTCTTGTCGTACATCTGGCCCTTCTTGCAGGTCGGCATCGTGTCGCTGCTGCCGCCAGAACTACCGGCGCCACTTGAGCCACTACCACTGCCGCTGCCACCGCCGCCTATCGCGAAAGCAGGGGCCGAAAGCGCAAAAGCGGCAATGCAGCCGCCGACGAGGATGGAAGCAATACGAACAGTCGCGATCGTCATGGGATATCTCCTAGGAAAATGACGTTGGCGCCGAATGAACACTGTTGCCCGGAACTTTATTCGATGGCGGCTCTTCTTTTTCTCGTCGCGCGGTCCCGGCGCCACCGAATAAATGCAGGGCTGAGGTGTTAGCCGCTCACGCGCCGGCCAGAAGGAGTATTCCGTGAGCGATACCGTAAAATTACTGAGCCTTGCCGTCGCGACGCCCGAGCATGTCATTACACAAAAGGAAGCAGCGGAGACCTCCGCTCGCCTGTTCTCGTCCCGCTTCAGGGACTTTTCGCATCTCGCCAGCGTCTTTGACAATGCGGGCATCCGGAAACGCTATGCCGCCCGTCCCCTGGAATGGTTCATCGAGCCGCATGGCTGGCAGGACCGGATGGAAGCCTATGGCGAGGTGGCGCGCAGCCTGTTTTTCGAGACAACCACCAATGCACTGAAGCAGGCGGGCCTGCAGGGACGCGACGTCGACTGCATCGTCACCATCTCGTCCACCGGGATTGCGACACCGAGCCTCGATGCACAGCTCGCACAGAGGATGGGCTTTCGCTCGGACATCGAACGCGTTCCCGTGTTCGGGCTCGGCTGCGCCGCGGGCGTTTCCGGCTTCGCCATTGCCTCGCGGTTTGCCCAGGATCGGCCAGGCAAGACAGTGCTTTTCGTAACAGTCGAACTTTGCACGCTGGCGTTTCGGCTGGACGAGCTGACGCGCGCGAACATCATCGCCACGGCGCTTTTCGGCGACGGCGCCGCCGCCTGCATTCTCCGGGCGGGACCGGAGGGCAAGGCTGAGGTTGAGTCGACGGGCGAACATCTTTTCCCCGATACGCTTGGCATCATGGGCTGGAAGATCGACGACACCGGCTTCGGCGTGGTTCTTGCCCAATCGCTGCCGCCCTTTGCCGAGGCGGAACTCGGCCCGGCCGTTGACGGGATATTAGCGCGCAACGGCCTCTCGCGACGGGATATAGATCGCTTCATCTGCCATCCCGGCGGCACAAGGGTGCTTGCAGCCCTGGAAAGCGCGCTGTCGCTTGAATCGGGAACTCTGGATCACGAGCGCGCGGTACTTGCCGAATATGGCAACATGTCGTCGCCCACGATTCTCTTCGTGCTCGAGCGTGCCCTGAAGGCAGGGCTACCGGAGCGCAGCGCGATGGTCGCCATGGGGCCGGGTTTTACCGCAAGCTGTGTGACCTTGAAGAGGGTTGCATGATGTGGCCCTCCGTTGCACTCCTCGCCTTCGTGACGGCACAGCGCCTCGCGGAACTTGCCCTTGCCCGTCACAATACGCAGTTGCTTCTGAGCAGCGGTGCGAAGGAGGTCGCGCCGCAGCACTATCCTTACATGGTGGCCCTGCATAGCTGCTGGATAGCCGGATTGTGGTTGCTGGCGATGGGCCGCCCGGTCGACCCGATATGGTTTGCCATTTTCATCGTTCTACAGGCAGGCCGGCTCTGGGTCATCGGCACGCTCAAGGGGCGATGGACGACACGCATTATCGTGCTGCCGAGCGCTCCACTTGTCAGCAGCGGTCCCTACCGGTTCATGGCCCATCCGAATTATGCTGTCGTGGTAGGCGAGATCGCCGTGCTTCCTCTAGCCTTCGGGATGCCCGTCTACGCGGCGATATTCTCGGTGCTCAACGCGGCAGTGCTTTATGTCCGCATCAAAGCCGAAAACGAGGCGCTGAAAACGACAATGTTTTTGAAATGAAACGAGATTTTTCGTTTGCTTGCAGCGCGTCGGAGCGGCATTTTCATTGCTTGCAATAAGTGGACTGCCCTGCAATGACAAAGAACGCAATTGTACTTGGCGCCGGCATCGTCGGCGTATCGACGGCCATTCACATGCAGCGCCGGGGGCTGCAGGTGACGTTGATCGACCGCAAGGCGCCAGGCAATGAAACCTCGTTCGGCAACGCCGGTCTCATTCAGCGCGAAGGCGTCGTGCCATATGGCTTTCCGCAGCAGTTCGGCCTTTTGATACGCTACGCCTTCAACAACCGTATCGACGCCCACTATCACCTCAAGGCGTTGCCGGGGCAGCTTGCCTTCCTCGCCCGCTACTGGTGGAATTCCAATGCCAAGCGCCACGAGATGATCTCCCGCGCCTATGCCCCGCTCATCGAGCACTCGATTTCCGAGCACAACGATCTGATCGAAGCGTCCAATGCGCAGCATCTGATCCGCAAGGATGGCTGGATGGAAATCTTCCGCACGGCCGGCCGGCGCGATGCCGAATTCGCCGAGGCCGAGCGGCTGCGGGCCGAGTTCGGGGTCATGCACGAGCAGTTGGACGCCGCCGCCGTGGCGCGGCTCGAACCCCATATCAAGGGAGATTTCCTCGGCGGCCTGCGGTGGCGTGATCCATGGTCGGTGCTCGACCCGCACGGCTTGACGATAGCCTATCGCTCCTATTTCGAGAGCCTCGGCGGCAGGTGTGTCAGCGGTGACGCCAACTCCCTTGGTCGCTCCGGCGCGAGCTGGCGGGTGGTGACCAGCGAAGGCCCGCTGGACGCGGAGGATGTGGTCCTGGCGCTCGGCCCCTGGGCCGCGGTTGCGACACGTCGGCTCGGCTACGCCTTCCCGCTCGGCGTCAAGCGCGGCTATCACATGCACTATGCCGCGGCAAACAATGCGACCCTCAACAACTGGACGCTCGATGCTGAGCGGGGTTACTTCCTTGCACCGATGAGCCGCGGTATCCGGCTGACGACTGGTGCTGAATTCGCCGCGCTGGATGCGCCGAAGACACCCGTGCAGCTCGACCGTGCCGAGAAGGTGGCACGAACGGTCTTTCCGCTCGGCGAAAGGCTTGATCCGGAGCCATGGATGGGCGCCCGCCCCTGCACGCCTGATATGTTGCCCATCATTGGAAAGGCGCCCCGACACGACGGATTATGGTTCGCATTCGGCCACGCACATCACGGGTTGACGCTCGGGCCGGTCACCGGCCGCGTCCTAGCGGAAGTGATCACCGGTGGGGCGCCGTTCATCGACATTTCTGCCTATTCGCCGCAGCGCTTCAACCCATAAGCAACGCCTGCATAGCGGGCAGCCGCTATGCAGTGGCGGCATTTGCCGGCAACGTCATCGGGGTCCGCCTGCGGCCGCATTTCTTCTTCGAGAAGACAGTCCTGCTACGGACCGACGGCGAGAGCGGGATGCCGAAAGTGTGAGCGGTTTTCCGCTGAAATCCTGCTCTATCTCTTTATCTAAATCAGGATTCAGATTTTAGGCCATCGGCTTAAGATATTGAGATCGCGGAGCGCTGTCTCCGCGATCCCTCCGATCGTATCGTCGATATCGACGGTCACGACGCCGGGCTCACCGGTTGGCACTTCGAGTGTCGCGAGTTGGCTTTCCAGCAACGATGGGGGCATGAAGTGGCCCTTGCGCTCGCCCATTCGTTTCGTCAACAGCTCCTTCGAGCCCGACAGATAGACGAAAAACAGATTGCCATTCACCGCCTTGCGCAGCCGGTCGCGATAAATGCGCTTCAACGCCGAGCAGGAAACGACAACGCCCTGTCCGCGATCAAGCGACGCTTTCATCGTTTGACCGATCAGATCGAGCCAAGGCATGCGGTCGTCGTCCGTCAGCGGAATGCCCTTCGACATCTTCTCGACATTCGATGCCGGATGAAGCTGGTCGCCCTCGACAAATTGCATGCCGAGGGCTTCCGAAATTCTCAGGCCAATGGACGATTTGCCGCAACCACTGACACCCATGACGATGATGGCGTAAGGGGTCCCATTAGTCTCTGGCATCGCTCATCTCGCTCATCACTCCGGCACCGGTGCCGCCAACGCTGGCGAACCCTGCCTACGAAGCTACCAGGGCGGCATTCTTACGGGCAATACGCGCCCTGATGGTTTCGACATCGGCGCGCGGCGTGGCCGCAAACAATGTCTTCGTGTAGCTGTGCTGCGGATCATTGAAAACCTGATCCCGCGTGCCGTATTCCACGGCCTCTCCGAAATACATCACCATGACATCGTCGGCCATATAGCGGACGACCGACAGGTCGTGGCTGATGAAGACATAGGCGAGGTTCAGTTCGTCCTGCAGGTCTGCGAGCAGATTGAGCACCTGTGCCTGGACCGAGAGATCAAGCGCGGACACCGGCTCGTCGAGAACCAGGAGCCTCGGCTTCAACATCAGAGCGCGGGCGATCGCGATGCGCTGACGCTGGCCGCCGGAGAACATATGCGGATAGCGGTTGAAATGGATCTCCTGGAGGCCGACCTTCTTGAGCATCGCCATCGCCAATTCGCGCCGCTCAGCGGCGGGCGTATCGGTGTTGATGATCAGCGGCTCCATCAGGATGTCGCCGATCTTCTTGCGCGGGTTGAGCGAACCGTATGGGTTCTGGAAGACGATCTGGACCTTGCGGCGAATTTCCGGTGTCATATCGCCCGCAGCGATATCGACTTTCGTTCCATCGATGAACAGGTCTCCGCCACTCGCCGGATCGATCATCGTGACGATGCGGGCAAGGGTAGACTTGCCGCAACCGCTTTCGCCGACGATCGCCAGCGTCTTGCCCTGCTCCACCTTGAAGCTGACGCCCTTGACGGCATGTACGGTTCTCTCCTTCTTGAAGAGGCCGCCCGGCAGATAATAGTTGCGGACAATGTTCTTTGCTTCGAGGACTGGCGTCATTGGGCCGCTCCCTTGAAAATCTCGCCGATGGTCGGCAGCCGGTCGCCGGTGGCATTCTCCGGCAGGGCGGCAAGCAGTGCCCGGGTATAATCGCTCTTGGGGGACTCGAAGAGCGACAGAACGTCGGCCTCTTCCATCTTGCGGCCCTTGTATTGAACGATCACCCGATCGGCCGTCTCGGCGACGACGCCCATATTGTGCGTAATCATGATGAGGCCCATCCGATGCTCCGTCTGCAGCCGCATCAGGAGATCGAGGATCTGCTTCTGAATGGTCACGTCGAGCGCAGTCGTCGGTTCGTCGGCGATCAGAAGCTTGGGATTGCAGGCGATCGCAATGGCGATCATGACGCGCTGGCACTGGCCACCCGACATCTGATGCGGGTAATGGCCGAGCCGCTCGGCAGGGTTGGGAATGCCAACGGCCTCGAACAGCTCGATCGCGCGCTTGCGCCGCGCAGCCTTGTCGAGACCCAGATGGATTCGCAGAACCTCTTCGATCTGAAAGCCGACCGTGAAGCAGGGATTGAGGCTGGCGATCGGCTCCTGGAAGATCATCGACATATCCTTGCCGATGATCTTGCGTCGTTCGCTTGCCGACATGCCAAGCAGATTACGGCCGTCGAAGACCATCTTGTCGGCCGTCACCTTTGCCGTCCACGGCAGAAGCCCCATCGCTGCGAGCATCGAGACCGACTTACCGGAGCCAGACTCCCCAACGATTGCAAGAACTTCACCAGCATCTACCTTCAGCGACACACCATCAACGGCGCGAAACGGACCCGTAGACGTCTGGAATTCGACGGCGAGATTTTCAATTTCAAGAAGTGCCATCTCAGGACCTCTTCAGTTTGGGATCAAGCGCATCTCGCAGACCGTCGCCCATCAGGTTGATGGCGAGAACGGTGATGAGGATGCAGAGACCCGGGAAAGTAACGAGCCATGGCGAGCTTTGGAAGAATTCACGCGCGTCGGCAAGCATTGTGCCCCACTCTGATGTCGGGGGCTGGGCACCCATGCCGAGGAAGCCGAGAGCCGCGGCATCCAGGATCGCGGCAGAGAATGCGAGCGTCGC
The DNA here is from genome assembly GCF_000577275.2 of Rhizobium favelukesii. Taxonomy (NCBI): domain Bacteria; kingdom Pseudomonadati; phylum Pseudomonadota; class Alphaproteobacteria; order Hyphomicrobiales; family Rhizobiaceae; genus Rhizobium; species Rhizobium favelukesii. The sequence continues at coordinate 853,223 of NZ_HG916852.1, read as the reverse complement.
CTGGACGATCAGCGGCGCCAAGCAATTCGGCAGAATGGTCTTGAACATGAGACGGAACGTACCGGCGCCCGCCACGCGTGATGCTACGACATATTCCTTCTCGCGCTCGCTGATCACAGCAGCGCGCGTCAGGCGCACGAAATGCGGCTGATTGACGATCGAGATGGCGATCATGGCGTTCAGCAGGCCGGGACCCAGGACGGCGACCAGCACGAGGGCCAGCAGCAACGACGGGAAGGCCAGGATGATATCCATGACGCGCATGATAAAGGTGTCGACGCGACCGCGGAAATAGCCGGCAACGAGGCCGAGCAGGACGCCGGCGACAGCAGACAGCGATGCGACGACGAGGCCGATGAACAGCGAGAAGCGCGTGCCATAAATCAGACGCGAAAGCATATCGCGACCGACGGCATCCGTTCCGAGCAGGAACATCGAATTGCCCTTTTCCGACCACACCGGCGGCACGCGCTGCATGCCGTCGAAAGGAACGTTCGGATCATGCGGGGCAATCAACGGCGCGAAGATCGCCATAAAAAGGACCAGCAGAAAGATGCCGAGGCCGATGACGGCGCCCTTGTTGCGAGAGAAGTAGTACCAGAACTCAGAGAGCCCCGACGGTTGGGTCGACTTGGTGGTTATCACACTCATAAGCCGCTCCTAGTAACGAATACGTGGGTTGATGAGACCGTACATGAGGTCGACGATCAGATTGACGATCATGATGATGCCGGCGATCAGCAGCAGCCCGCCTTGAACGACGGTGTAGTCGCGCTTGAAGACGGCATCGACCATCCATTTGCCAATACCCGGCCAGGAGAAGATCGTTTCCGTCAGGATTGCGCCGCCGAGCAGGACGCCGACCTGCAGACCGATCGAAGTCACAACCGGTATCATGGCGTTGCGCAGCGCATGCAGGCCGACGACGCGTATCGGTGCGAGGCCCTTGGAGCGTGCGGTGCGAACATAGTCTTCTCCCAGCACTTCAAGCATGGCCGAGCGTGTCTGCCGCGCGATGACGGCAAGCGGGATGGTTCCGAGAACGATCGTCGGCAGGATCAACGAAACGAACGCGGACTTGAATGCGCCGGCCTGGCCGGACAGCAGGCTGTCGATCAGCATGAAGCCGGTAACCGGCTTGAAGAAATACATCAGCGAGATGCGGCCAGACACAGGGGTCCAGTGCAGCGTATTCGAGAAGAGAACGATGAGCAGCAGCCCCCACCAGAAGATCGGCATCGAATAGCCGACAAGGGCCACGCCCATCACACCCTGGTCGAACCATGTTCCCCGCTTGACAGCTGCGAAGATGCCAGCGGGGATGCCAAGCACGATGGCAAACAGGATGGCGCAGAGCGAGAGCTCGAGCGTCGCCGGAAACAGCGAACCGAACTCCTGCAGAACCGGGCGCTTGGTGACGATCGACGAACCGAGATCACCCTGCACCACATTGCCGAGGTAATCCAGGTATTGCACGTAGACCGGACGATCGAGGCCGAGATCATGCATGACCTGGGCATGACGTTCCGGCGCCATCACACGTTCGCCCGACATCAGCATGACCGGATCGCCGGGCAGCAGACGGATGAACGAGAAGGCGATGAGCGAAACGCCGATGAAGGTTGGGATCAGGATCGCGAGGCGTCCGATGAGAAATCGCAACATTGGCAAGTGTCCATAGTGTTCCGGCGGTCAGGTATCAAACCTGACCGCCGGCCAAGCCCGGGATTGCCGGGCATCTTTGCATAATTTTGATTACTCGGCGATATCAACGCCGTCGAAGCGGTGAACACCAACCGGATCCTGCACGTAGCCGGAAACCTTGGCGCTCATCGGTACGAATTCCGTGGAGTGATCGATCGTCGCCCACGGAGCTTCCTTCTTGAAGACGACCTGAGCTTGTTCGTAGAGCTTGGTGCGCTCAGCGACGTCAGCGGTTTTCTTGGCCTTCTTCACGAGGTCGTCGAATTCCTTGTTGCACCACTGCGCGCGGTTGTTTCCGCCGACGGCTTCGCAGCCGAGCAGGGTATCAAGGAAGTTGTCCGGGTCGCCGTTGTCACCCGTCCAGCCGAGGATCGCAGCACCGTCGCGGGCCTTGTCCTTGGAGAGCTTCAGGTATTCAGCCCATTCGTGGGTAACGATGTCGACCTTGACGCCGACCTTGGCGAGGTCAGCCTGCATCAGTTCAGCGGCGCGACGTGCGTTCAGCATGTACGGACGCGAAACCGGCATTGCCCAGATCTTCATGCTGAGATCCTTGACGCCAGCCTTTTCGAGCAGGGCCTTGGCCTCGGTCGGGTTGTAGGCGTCGTCCTTGATGGCGTCGTTATACGACCACATCGTCGGCGGGATCGGGTTCTTGGCAACCTGGCCGGCGCCCTGGAAGACGGCCTCGACGATCGCCTGCTTGTTGATCGCCATGTTCAGCGCCTTGCGCACTTCGGCCTTGTCGAACGGAGCCTGAAGCGTGTTGTAGGCGAGGTAGGAGACGTTCAGGCCCGGCTGTTCCAGAACCTTCAGGCTCGAATCGGTCTGCAGATCCTTGATGTCAGCCGCGTTCGGGTACGGCATGATGTGGCATTCGCCGGCCTTCAGCTTCTGGGCACGGACGGAAGCGTCCGGGGTGATCGCGAAAACGAGATCGTCGATCTTTTCCTTGCCCTTGAAGTAGGTTTCGTTGGCCTTGTAGCGGATGACGGCATCCGGTTGGTAGGCGACGAAGGTGTACGGACCGGTGCCGAGCGGCATCTGGTTCATCTGCTCCATCTTGCCGTCAGCCTGCAGCTTGTCGGCATATTCCTTCGACAGAACGGAGGCGAAGTCCATTGCGAGGTCAGCGAGGAACGGTGCTTCCGGATGGTTCAGCGTGAACTTGACGGTCAGGTCGTCGACCTTCTCGACCGACTTGATGAGGTCGGGGAAGCCCATGCCTGCCGCATATTCGTAGGAAACGCCAGCGACATACTTCGCCCACGGGCTATCAGCCTTCAACTGGCGCTCGAACGAGAAGACGATGTCATCAGCGTTCAGATCGCGGCTTGGCGTGAAGAACTCGGTCGTCTGGAACTTGACGCCCGGACGGAGCTTGAAGGTGTAGACCATGCCGTCGTCGGAAACCGTCCAGCTTTCGGCCAGGCCCGGCTCGATTTCGGTCTTGCCGTGCTGGAACTCGACGAGACGGCTGTAGACCGTGCGCGAGGAAGCGTCGAAAGTGGTGCCTGCAGTGTAAATGCCGGGATCGAAGCCTTCCGGCGAGCCCTCGGAGCAGTAAACGAGCGTTTTGGACCACGCTGCGGATGCCATGGCCGAAGCCAGGACCGTCGCGGCCAACAAGACAGACATCTTTTTCATGATATCGTTTCCCAGGTTTGTTCTTTTCTTTGAGATCCCGGAAACCCTCCGGAATGACGGCAGATGGAACGACATTTATTTGCTGAAATCAACGACCGAAGTGGAAAATTTTTCCAGATGGACAACTTTAGTAATTTTCCGCCAAAAATGGGCCGCATTTAGAAATAAACGGACTGGATAAACTCGATTCCTGTCGCATTTGGTATAATTTCGCGTCGGCAAGAGCATTGCTGCACACGCCACGCGCGAATTTTTAGCCCCAAACTCCCCTAAAACAGAACAACCGCGGCACGAAACTCTGCCACGGTCGCATCAAAATTCGTCATCGCGGGTTAGGCCGCCGGAGCGGCAATCGTCGGCTTGCGACGAGGTTCACGATCGCCCGTCAGGCCCAGCAGGAAGTTGATCTGCGGCCGCGCCTTGACGAGATCGTCGATCGAATATTGCGCCAGCACGTCGAAAAAGGCGTTGAGCGCCTTGCGCAAGGCGGAGTTCAAGCCGCAGCTGTCGACAAGCGGGCATTCGACCATGCCGTCGTCCTCGAAGCACTCGGCCATCGCAAAGCTATCTTCCGTGACGCGAACCACGTCGAAGAGGCTAATGTCCTTCGCCGGTTTGCCGAGCCGCACACCGCCGTTGCGGCCGCGAACCGTCTCGACCAGGCCGGCCTTGTTGAGAGGCTGCAAGATCTTGAACAGAAAGAGTTCAGAAACGCCATATGCCCTGGCAATCTCCGGAATCCGGCTCAGCTGCCCATCATTGGCAGCGCAATACATCAACATGCGAACCGCATAGTTGGTCTGCTTGGTCAAACGCATGCCGATCTCCAGAATCGTCAGTTGCAAGTGGTGTATATAGTGGCTTTGGTAGTTTTGAACAATTCCAAAATATGAAATTCATATTCACCTTATGTGAGACGGATTGCCGCGACGGTTATTTCAGTCCGAACCGCCCGATACTTCAGGATGGCGTCCTTGCGGTCCGGCGTTCCAGGATGGGTGGATAGCATGCTTGTTCTGGAATGATCCGCGAGCTTCTCTTCGAGCGCGCCGAAGAAGCGAACGAGCGCAACCGGGTCCATTCCTACGTTGCGCATGAGATCGACTGATCGCACTCAGCACGCTCGACAAGACCGCTCTCTCGCGATTGTCAGAAGTACGTTGACGATCCAGATGCCGAAATATTTAGACGCGCTGCCGGTGAATTTCGCGCGTACAAACGGGTTTGCTGGGGCTTCCGCCAGCATTTGATTCGTAAAGAGCATGTGTTTTCCCTACCCCTCGGCCAGTCGTACTGACGGCTCGAGGTCGGACCTAGCTATTCGGTCGCGGATTGAGAAGCGCGCACGCTCGAATTCAGCAACTTAAAAGAGTAAATTGGGGGCCTAAGCCCCCAATTCAATTACATCGTTGTTCGCTTACTTCATCGTCGGCATGACGAATTCGGCGCCGTCCTTGATACCCGAGGGCCAGCGGGCGGTGATCGTCTTCGTCTTGGTCCAGAACTTGATCGAGTCCGAACCGTGCTGGTTGAGGTCGCCGAAGCTCGATGCCTTCCAACCGCCGAAGGAATGGTAGGCAAGCGGAACCGGGATCGGAACGTTGATGCCGATCATGCCGATATTGATGCGCGAGGCGAAGTCACGGGCGGCATCGCCATCACGGGTGTAGATCGCGACACCATTGCCATATTCGTGCTTCATCGGCAGATCCAGGGCTTCCTCGTAGTTCTTGGCGCGAACGACGGAGAGGACCGGCCCGAAGATCTCGGTCTTGTAGATATCCATGTCAGGCGTGACATGGTCGAACAGCGTGCCACCGACGAAATAGCCGTCCTCGTAGCCCTGCAGCTTGAAGCCGCGGCCATCGACGACGAGCTTTGCACCCTGCTCCACGCCACGGTCGATAAGCCCGTTGACACGGGTATAGGCTTCCTTGGTGACGAGCGGACCCATGTCGGCCTTCTCGTCGGTGTAAGGACCGATGCGGAGCGACTCGATCTTCGGCGCCAGCTTCTCCACCAGGCGATTGGCGGTATCCTCACCGACCGGGACGGCGACCGAGATCGCCATGCAGCGCTCGCCGGCAGAGCCGTAGCCTGCGCCCATCAGAGCGTTGACGGCCTGGTCCATGTCGGCGTCGGGCATGATGATCATGTGGTTCTTCGCGCCGCCGAAGCACTGTGCGCGCTTGCCGTTCATGGCAGCCGTTCCATAGACGTAGCGGGCAATCGGCGTGGAACCGACGAAGGAGACCGCGCCGATATCCGGATCCGTCAGGATGGCGTCAACCGCAGCCTTATCGCCGTTGACCACGTTCAGGATGCCTGCCGGGAGGCCAGCCTCAATCATCAGTTCTGCAAGACGCAGCGGTACGGACGGATCGCGCTCGGACGGCTTCAGGATGAAAGCGTTGCCGCAGGCAATTGCCGGCGCAAACATCCACATCGGGATCATGGCCGGGAAGTTGAACGGGGTGATGCCCGCACCGATACCGACCGCCTGACGCATCGAATACATGTCGATAGCAGGACCGGCGCCTTCCGTGAATTCACCCTTCTGCAGATGCGGAATACCGCAGACGAATTCGCAGACTTCAAGACCACGGACGATGTCGCCCTTGGAATCTTCGACAGTCTTGCCGTGCTCGGTGGACAGAAGTGTCGCGAGTTCATCCATGTGCTTGTTCAGCAGCTCGACGAACTTGAAGAAGACGCGGGCGCGGCGCTGCGGGTTCGTGGCTGCCCACTTCGGCTGAGCGGCCTTGGCGTTCTCGACGGCGGCGCGCAAATCCTCGACGCTTGCCAGCGCCACAGTCGCCTGAACTTCGCCGGTTGCCGGATTAAAGATGTTGCTGGTGCGGCCGCTGGTGCCAGCGACATGCTTACCGCCGATGAAATGACCAATCTCACGCATAGGATGCTCCTCCTGTTTTTTTGGATGGCCAACAATCGCACTTCAATTTGCACAAATCAATGAGCTAAGATAAGCAACCGTTGTGCATGAATTGAAGCTCAGCCGAGAGCCGATGCTTCTCCCAAGTTCTATTCCGAGGCTTGGCCCGGCACGCAGCGGGCAAACCGAACTCAAGAGGAGGCAGTACTTCAATGAGCGGCAAACTTGTCGTCAGAATGGCGGAGCTCGAGATCGATCCGGACCAGCTTGAAGCCTATCGCGCTCTATTGGCTGAGGAGATCGAGGCATCTGTCACATTGGAGGACGGCGTCCTTTCCCTGCATGCGGTCTCCATCAAGGATAGTCCGCACAAAATCCGCATCCTTGAGGTCTATGCCAGCTCGAAGGCGTACGAGGTGCATCTGAGGACGCCGCATTTCCTCAAATATAAGAGCGGAACTGCTGGGATGGTGACGTCGCTGACATTGGTCGATGTCGAACCCGTCATGATGCGAGCAAAGCCATGAACTGGGACGACGTCCGCATCTTCCTCGCGGTTGCTCGTACTGGGCAAATCCTTGCCGCGTCAAAAAGGTTGGGGCTCAACCACGCCACGCTCTCACGGCGGCTCACCTCGTTGGAAGAGGCGCTGAAGAGCCGCCTTTTCGTCCGCCGCACAAACGGCTGCGAGCTGACGGCCGAGGGCGAAGTTTTCCTCGCATCTGCGGAGCGGATGGAAACCGAAATGCTGTCCGTGCAGGCCAATCTCGGCCGCACCGATACGGCGATCGCGGGGACGGTGCGTGTCGGCGCGCCTGACGGTTTCGGCGTTTCCTTTCTCGCGCCCCGCATGGGCCGCCTGATCGAACGCCATCCGGAACTGAAGATCCAGCTCGTGCCGGTACCGCGGTCCTTCTCGCTGTCGCAGCGTGAGGCGGATATCGCCATCACGCTGGAGCGGCCCGAACAGGGCCGCCTCGTCTCGGCCAAGCTTACCGACTACACGCTCGGTCTCTACGCCTCGCGACGCTATGCCGAGCTCAACGGCCTGCCTGCTGACGCAGAGGGCCTGAAGCAGCACCGGCGGATCGGCTATGTCGAGGATCTGATCTTTTCCCAATCGCTGAACTTCATCGGCGAGGTGATGCGCAACTGGAACGCGGCCTTCGAGATTTCGTCGGCGACCGGGCAGACTGAAGCTGTACTTTCGGGCGCCGGGATCGGGATCCTGCACGATTATATTGCCCGGCAGCATCCCCAACTGGTGCGCATCCTGCCGGATATTTCGATCCGGCGGGCATACTGGACGACGTTTCACGAAAGTGCGCGTGAACTCGTGCGGGTACGCACCGTTTCCGATTTCCTGCAGGAACTCGTCGCCGCCGAGCGCCACATATTCCTGTGATGTAGGCTCAGCAGCACAAGGATCAGCCGCGCTTCTCAGGCTCTTCGCTCGTCTGCTGCTTCTCTGCGGCAACTTCTGCTGCGCGCACTGGCATGCCATCGATGATGGCGAACAGTTCGCCGCTGGTGATCGGTTCGCTGACCTTGAGCTTCACCGTCCCGTCCTTGCCCACGAGAAAGGCCGCGAACTCTCCGACAGTGGGATCGCCCACCTCGCCTGCAATCGCCGCAGCATCGAGATTTTCGCCGGCTCCGAAGAGGACCCTCACACTGCCGCCGGTAATCTTGAGAATGACGATATCGCGTTCCTGCAAGGCATCGCGATTGGCGAGAAGCTGATTTTCCTGGCGCGCGGCTCGCGCGTTTTTCTTGTCGGCAAAGACGACTAGGACGCGGTTGCGCCACTGGAATTGCTCGAGGCTTGCTATGGCGGAATAAGCGCTATTGTCTTCGTCCACCTTGGTCGCACCATATAGAAGCGCTTTAGACATGTATATTTCTCCTATCGACGAAACGTCTAGGGAGCGGGAGCGGTTCCATCCGCAGGCATGCAGCTCAGTTGCGCCAGGACTTCCGCAATTGCCAAAAGGCGCCGAAGAGCACCAGCAGCAAGGGAATGCTGCCGTAGGACAAGGAGACTTGCGCCAATTGATCGAGCCTTTGCGAAGGTTCATCAACTGGCGCCACGTCCTGCATAAGGCTTGAGCCGAGAGCATATGCGCCGCGCGAGACAGCCACCAGCGCAATGATCAATCCGGCCATGTCGATGAAGCGAGCGTGTGCCCGCATGCCATCGATGACAACGGTCGCAAGACCGCAGAGAAATGCCACCGGCAAGAGATAAGCCGCCCCGCCGAGCAGCTGAAAATCCCCGAGAACCATCTCGTCCGACTCGCTCGTGAAGCTGACCTTCAGGATCGGCAGCAAAACCGCGAGAATGGAAAGGACGGCAAGCGCGCTGCGCTTGATAAATTCGTTCAAATCAATCCGCGTGGCGCCAATGCGACGAACCCGGCTCATTCTATCTCCCCGATACAGGAATCCGCCGCAGCGCACAGGCGCTCGGCTCTTCGAGGGACATTTGCTATGAAGTTGCTAACGCACCGCACAATCAGCGACAGTAAAACTACCCTTTGCGGGCAAAAGCATTCAGCCTGTTCGGAGGGGATAGTTAAAAAGAAATGAAGGAGGTCGTTTCAGGCAGTTTGAAGGGAAGGCAAGGCCAGGCGGGCAAATGCCTGCCCGGCCCTGAGGTCATGATCACATCGGAACCAACGATGAGAGCGGCACCTGCAAAGCAGCGGCGATCCGCTTGAGCTTGGCGGGATCAGCATCCTCGCCACCCTCGATTTCCTCAATCTCATTGACGACCAGGCCGCAGGTCACTGCGAGGTCATCGACGCTATAGCCGACCGCCTCACGAGCGGCACGTACAGCAGCGGCTACATTCATGGCCGAGACGGCGGTAGCCTTGGATGCATCCAGATTGCTGAGCGAAATGGACATTTAAGTCTCCTTCTGAAATCACTCTGAATTAGCCCCCGGCGGGAAAATGGCACTCTCGATCACGAATTGCAATGCAGTATGGTTAATCCGTGATCGACGAGAGCCCGGCGACAGGAGCGCGGTTAAGTTCGCAAAACTTCGTTGTCCTTTGTAAGCAAAGCACATTTGCCTGACCGCCTCGTCCTGCGCGTAGAGGCAGCCATGTGTCCAAATAACGTCTCGCACGCCGCGATTTGTCACCTATTTTTAGGCGTCCGCATGGGCTTGAGGACGAATCATTGCGATCGAAATTGGGCAAATGAGACCACAAGGTTCGGGCGATGAGGCCTCCGTCAAAGCGCATCGGCGAAAGCCGAAGCATCGCCGGATTTGCTTCGAAAGCGCGAGGCATTTCCCGAAGCAAGTCTGGCAGCAGCGGATATAGGTCGGATCCAACGATACCGCCAGGCCAGAGGATCATGCGAGCGCGCGGCGCGAAGATCACCCGCCCCGGCGGACCGATTTATTAGCAAAGAATGAACAAAGCGCGGCAAGAACGTGGCCGAACCGCGTCCAGTTAGCGATATCGCAATTTATCTATGTCTGATCCATTGACGAACGCACGTATAAAGCGAGCAATTCTTCAAACTCAATGCACGAGCCACGCACCCAATGTCACAGGAGGTTCATTCTAAGGGAATAGACCCGACTAAGGACCAGGCGAGATGGGAGCGAGCCGGAAGATGACAATAGTTCAGGGTGAAGAACATCGTCATGATCGTCCCAGCCATCCACTTGAGGGGACAAGCTCAGGACGATGGTTCGTCCCCGTATTCTTGATCCTGCTTCTCGTAGGACTTGGCTATGTTGCCTATGCTGTCGGCCGGGACCTAACGAGCGCAGTTGCCGTTCCCTGGATCCTGCTCGGGATAGCGCTGTTAATTGCCCTTGGCTTCGAATTTGTAAACGGCTTCCATGACACCGCCAACGCGGTTGCCACCGTCATCTATACCCGCTCGATGCCGGCGGAACTGGCCGTCGTCTGGTCGGGCGTCTTCAATTTCCTCGGCGTCCTGATGTCGAGCGGCGCCGTCGCCTTTGGCATCCTGGCGCTTCTGCCGGTGGAATTGATCCTGCAGGTCGGCTCGGGATCGGGCCTTGCCGTGGTCTTTGCGCTGCTTCTGGCAGCGATCGTCTGGAATCTCGGCACCTGGTATCTCGGCCTTCCCTCATCGAGCTCGCATACACTCGTCGGCTCGATCATCGGTGTCGGGCTCGCAAATCAGTTCCTCGCGCCTACCGGCAGCGCCACGAGTGGCGTCGACTGGTCGCAGGCCACGAATATCGGCCTTTCCCTGCTGATTTCTCCGCTCATCAGCTTCGGTATGGCGGCGCTGTTGTTGTTGGTCATGAAGTTCGTGATCCGCAACAAGGCCCTTTACGAGGAGCCCAGAGGCAATAACCCGCCGCCACTGTGGATCCGCGCCCTTCTCATCTTCACATGCACTGGCGTCAGCTTTGCGCATGGCTCCAACGACGGTCAGAAAGGAATGGGGCTGATCATGCTGATCCTGATCGGTCTCGTTCCGACGGCCTTCGCCCTGAACCGCACGCCTGATGTCAACTATCTCGAGGCTTACAAGTCTGCTTCCGTGCAGGTCGAGACGGCCCTTGGCAAGTACATCAGACCCGGCGTGCAGGTCCCCGACTACCGAGCCGAAGTGAGCAATGCCGTCAAGAACAAGACCTGGACGGATGAAACCACCCCTGCGTTGCAAGAGTTCATACATGCCACCAGCGCCGAGGTTGCTGCCTTCCCGAGCCTCGAGGCGGTTCCGACCAGCCTTGTCAGTAACGTCCGCAACGACATCTATCTCATCGGCGAAGCGCCGAAACTCATTGACAAGAAAAAGCTTCTTCCCATGGATGTCGCAGATTTGCAGGCAGTGACGAACTATCACAAGGCCGTCGACGACGCGACGAAGTTCATTCCGCTTTGGGTCAAGATCGCGGTTGCCCTGGCGCTCGCGCTCGGCACGATGGTCGGCTGGAAGCGGATCGTCGTCACCGTTGGCGAGAAGATCGGCAAGACGCATCTCACTTATGACCAGGGTGCCGCGGCTGAGGTCGTGGCGATGGCGACGATCGGCGCGGCAGACCCTCTGGGCCTGCCGGTGTCCACGACCCATGTACTCTCATCAGGCGTTGCCGGCACGATGGCCGCGAACGGCTCGGGGCTTCAGTGGTCGACGGTGAGGAACATGCTGATGGCCTGGATTCTGACGCCGCCAGCCTCGATCCTGATCGCCTTTCTTCTCTTTGTCGTCTTGCGCCAGTTGTTCTGACGCCGGCTAGGTACCTGTATTTCAAATCTTGCCACGAATGCATCGAGGGGAAACGTCCATGAACAACATATCCGACAACAACCAGTCCGATTGGCTCGAGGCCGAACTGGCCGACACCCTCGACGAGGATTATGAGCTGGAGCTCTCGGAGCCGGCGCTCTCCGACGCGATCCGCAAAATCTACCGCACCGCGCACCCGGCATCGATTCCGCGGCTCGATTATTTTCGTGCGCTGCTGTCGCTGCAGGCAGAGCTGATCAAGCTTCAGGATTGGGTGGTCTACAACAAGGAGAAGGTCGTCGTGATCTTCGAGGGCCGCGATTCCGCAGGAAAGGGCGGCGTGATCAAACGCATCACGCAGCGCCTCAATCCGCGCGTCGTTCGTGCCGTCGCATTGCCCGCCCCTTCTGACCGCGAGAAGACGCAGTGGTACTTCCAGCGCTACGTGCCGCATTTGCCTGCCGGCGGCGAAATCGTTCTCTTCGACCGCTCCTGGTACAATCGCTCCGGCGTCGAGCGGGTCATGGGTTTTGCGACCGAGGATCAGGTCGACCAATTCTTCAACGACGTGCCGGAGTTTGAGCGCATGCTCGTCCGCTCGGGCATCAGGCTCGTTAAATACTGGTTCTCCATTACCGACGAAGAACAGCAGATGCGCTTCCTTGTGCGCATCCACGACCCGCTGAAGCAGTGGAAGCTTTCGCCGATGGACTTGCAATCGCGCGTCCGCTGGGAAGGCTATACCAAGGCAAAAGAAGAGACCTTCGCGCGCACCAACATTCCCGAAGCGCCCTGGCATATCGTCGAAGGCAACGACAAGAAGCGGGCGCGGTTGAACTGCATCGATCACCTGCTGCAGCAGATCCCCTATGGTGACGTTCCGCACGAGGAAATCACGCTGCCGGACCGCGTCTTCAATCCCGACTACGAGCGTAAGGTATTGCCGCCGCAGCTTTATGTTCCATCGAAGTATTGATCGATAAACGCCTCCTGGCGGACGGTCCATGCGTCCGTCCGTCAGTCCCGAGCGCGGTCATCGAAGCGGCGTCCCGCCCGGCTTTTCCAGCGCTTCAGCTCCTCCAGGCAGACCTGCAGCTTCGACGGAAGAAACCGTCGGGTGGGATAGACGAGGTGCACGAAAACCGTCGGCGGCGACCATTCCGGAAGGACGCGGACGAGATCGCCGCTGGCAATCTGATCCTCGCAATAGTTTGAAGGCAGCAGACTGATCCCGTGTCCCCTGCAGGCAAAAGCCCTGATGGACTGGAGGTCGTGGACACCTCGAGGGCTTTCTCCATCTGACGCAGCTCGTTGTCCGGCAGATGCTGGCGCAGAAGACCCGCGGCAGTATCGTCAGCATCACCCACACCGCTGCTCGATCATCCTATTGCCGGCATGAATGCCTCGGTTGCGATGCTCACCGAGGGCGGCATCCAGGCGATCTCGACGAACGTCGCAATGGAATATGCCAAGAATGGGATCCGCGTGCGGTGGCGCCCGGTGTTGTCGAGACGCCGCTTCACAAGGATAACCCAAAAGACTTCCTGAAGACGCGGTCACCCATGGCGGGCATCTCCAGCGTCGACGAAATCGTCGACGCGGTGCTGTTTCTGACGAAGGCTCCGGCACAACCGGGAAGGTGCTGAACGTCGACGGCGGCGCACATTTGGGCAAATGGTAACCCCTGGCAAAGCGTCCACCGCTGGCGCAGAACGGCGGCTGAAAGATCTCGGAATTACGCTACCTCCGGCGCCAACGCCCTTTGGCAATTACGTGAGAGCGTGAAGATCGGCAATCTCCCCTGTCTGAGCGCAATGGTGTCCGTCGTCGGCCACGAGCCGCAAGTCATCGGCCGCGTTGGCGCCGAGCTATCGGCGGAGGATGGACGAAAGACGGTCGAAATTGCCGCCCTGAGCGCTGTTGCGGCGATTCGGGCGCATCTCGGATCGTTCGACAAAGTGAGTGCGGTGGCAAAGCTTGGCTCTGCATTGCGACGGTAGGTGATTTCCGCGACCATGCGAAGGTCGCGGACGGTGCCTCCGACATCCTCGCCAAGGTCTTCGGGGTCGGACATGCTTTCCGGCCGAGTGGTCCTCGGTGTCGTCAGCATTCCGCTCGGCCTGCCTGTCGAATTCGAGCTGGTGGTCCCGGTCGCAGACTGAGCCGTCCATCGTTCCGGCCGGGTACGTCTCACTCCGCGCCCGGTCCGCTTGTGCGAACAAACGCGATGAACTTCGCATTGGGAATTCAGATATTTACGAGAGGAGTAGAATGGTACGGTTGGGGGGTCTCGAACCTCCGACCTCAGGTGCCACAAACCTGCGCTCTAACCAACTGAGCTACAACCGCACAAATCGCGTCCGACGCGACGGGGGTCACATACGAGGACTTGCAAATTAATTCAAGCCCTATCTCTCCCCAATATACAAAAAGGCCGGACAAATGGTCCAGCCCCTTCGTGTATCGTGTCGAAAAATCAGGCCGTCTTGAAGGAGGCCATGACCTTTTCAGCTGCTTCCTTGGAAGGCTTCGCGAGCTTTTCGGCAACCTGCTTGGAGGTTTCCTGCATGGTCTTGGCCTGCTCGATCGTCAGCTCGACCTGCTTGCGCAGGAAGGTGGTCTGCAGCTCGACGAGTTCGGCGACCGACTTGACTGCAAGCAGCGCTTCCATATGCGTCAGCGAGTTTTCAGCGTTCGTGCGCAGAGCGTCGATCGCCTTGTGGCCGATCTCAATGGCGCCTGCCTGGGCGGTCTGAACAGTCGCTTCAAGCGTCTTGCTCGCTTCTTCGCCAGCGGTCTTCATCTTCGTGTAGGCTTCACGCGACTGCTGCGCGCCCTTTTCCGCGAAATCGCGGAAGGATTCAGTGAACTTGGAAGGATCAAAAGACGACATTGAAAAAACGTCGTCCATCTTTATGCTAGCCATTGGTTTGCGCTCCTTTTGCCTCGGCATGCGTGATTGCCTCGTAGGTTAGATGTTCATTATATAGCGCAGATTTTTGTGCATTGCAACATGTTTGTGCGGCGCACAACGCGTTAACCTTTCCAGCCGAAAACCGGGCGCTGTTCTGGACCCAATTCCGGCCTATCGTTATTAATAGACTATTAATTTCACAATGACCGAAGCTGAAGGTTCGATCATGCCCACAGTCCAATATCCGTTCATCGACATCGCCGTGCATCCACGCGTGCGGGAACGTTTTTCGCGTGGCGAAGCTATGGTCCTGCTGTCGGCAGATCTCGGCCGCGCGCTCTGGGCAAACGGCGCCGGCGCCGAACTCTTCGGGCAATCGGCAGTCTACGACCTGCTTGACCAAGGCATAGACGCAGCCAACATCACCTTTCGCCAGCTCGAGGCAACGGCACGGCAGCTTGCAGATGTCGGCGACAGCCGCAACTTCGTGATCCGTATTGCCAGGGGCTTCCAGCGCGTTGCCGCACAGGCGACAGTCGAACTGATCCGCCTTTCCTCGGGCGAGCGTGCTGTTCTTCTGTCCCTGCCGATTGCGACCCGCACCCTCTCGATCAAAGCTTCCGCAGAACAGATGCTCAAGGGACTGGACGACCCCGATACGCATATGGCCGTGATTGGCGCTAACGGCGAGATCATCGCCGCCTCGCCCGGCTTTGCCGCGCTCGGCGTCACGCAGCAGACCGCCAAGGCCATGACGACGCTCGCCAGCGATCATGCCGACCGATTGGTGAAACGACCCGTCGCCACCGGCAAAGGCTACCTTCCGGCCGCCGTTGGACGACTCAGTGACGAGCCGGTGCTCAATCTGCTTTTCGCCGTTGAAACCGTCATCGGGCATCTCGACCCGATCGACGCGCCGGCCCCCGCAGACGACTTATCCACAGCCGCCGTTAACCATAACGGGGCGCCACAAGCCGCAAGCTTCGTCGACGCAATCGATGCCATCGCCGGCATCGAAGACATGGAAGAGCCTCCCGAAGAGGACATCCATGAGAGCGATGCAGCCGAAGCGATGACCACGGAAGCTGTCGCAATCGCCGAAGCAGCGATGGACGCTGAGCCAGCACCTGAGGAGGTCAGCCAGGAAGACGGACAGCTGCCGGCGGTGGCGACGGACGACGCAGGCAAACAGCCCTCCCCAGAACACACGGAGGCACATGCAATCGAGACCACGCCGGACGGCCTGACGGATGAACCGGCTGTGACCGCCCTAGACGATGAAGCAGTGGCCGCCGCAGTCGAAGATAGTCCAGCGGAGGCACCAGCTGCCGGAAATGTCGCGGCAGCCGATCAGGATGCCGTCGTCGCCCTTGGCACAGAGCAGTCGGAGCCGGAAACGGTCGCCAAGGCGGGCGTCTTCGTTTTCAATCCGAACAGTCGCGCGACCCGTTTCGTCTGGAAGATCGACGCGGCAGGACGGTTCAGCGAAGTGTCGAATGAATTTGCCGAGGCGGTGGGGCCGCATGCGGCTGACATTATCGGCACGCCGTTCAGCGATATTTCGGCCCTCTTCAACCTCGATCCGGAAGGCAAGATCAGCGAAGCCCTGGCGCGCCGCGACACCTGGTCGGGCAAGACGATCAACTGGCCGATCGAAGGAACCAGCCTGGCTGTGCCGGTCGACCTCGCGGCTCTACCCACTTACACCCGAAGCCGGGAATTCGACGGCTTTCGCGGCTTCGGCGTCGTGCGCCTGTCCGATGCCGCCGAAGATCCCTTGGCGCTCGGACTGACACTTGGCCCGAACGGCATCATCAATGACGTGGCAGCACTCGATCAGCCGGTCGAGGCCTCCGAAGACACCGCGTTGTCAGCGCTCGCCGATGAAGTGGCGACCAGCGACCCGACAGTGGCGGAGACGGTCGCCCCCGCTTCCGAGCCGCCTGCAGAAGAGGCTGCAACCGCCGAAACTGACATCGAGACGACGACCGAGCCGACAAAGCCACAACCACCTGCAGAGCCTCCGGCCCTGCGGATGGTCGAAAATCCAAGCCGCCGCCTGACCGACAAGATCGTGCAACTCCACGGCGCCGGACCGCAGCTCACCTCGGCCGAGCAGGCAAATTTCCGCGAGATCGCCAAGCGTCTCGAAGCCTTTGGCGTCCGCGAGCCGGAACCGCGCGACGACGAGCCTGCGGTGAGCGAGACCGAAGACCGCGACCTCCCGGCGATGGAGATGCCGACGGTCGGCACGCACGATGATGATTCGCCCGGGTTCCAAGACGACATCATCGACGCCTCGTCCGAAGTGGAACAAACCGACGAGGCACAGGCTGTAGCTGACGAACCCGAGACGATCGATGCGACCTCCGCGTCCGACGACGGTGTGACCGAAGGGCTGGAAGAAACCGTCAGCCAAATGGACATGCTGGCGAGCTTCATCCCGCCGCGCGCCAAAATGGCCACCGGGCTATCCGCCGCCACGATCGACCAGTTGCCCGTCGCCGTCCTCGTGCATGCGGGCGACCAGTTGATCCACGCCAACCCGGAATTCATGCGACTGACCGGCTACAAGACGCTGGAGGAACTGAGCGAGGTCGGCGGTATCGATGCACTGCTGCAGCGCTCCGAGCTCGAAGGAAGTGCCAGCCGTGCCGGCTCGATGATGCTGGTAACGGTCGATGATAGTCTCGTTCCGGTTACGGCGCGGCTGCAGTCCATTCGCTGGGAGGAAAGCAGTGCCTTGATGCTCGCGCTGATGCCGGCAGCAATCGACGCGGCGGTTCCCGCGCGCCCCGCACCGCCGGCAGAGCCCCGCTCCTTCGACAGGATGCTGGAGAAGGTCGCCAAGCTGCAGGTGGAAGTCGAAGAACTGCGTTCGATCCTGGAAACGGCAACCGACGGGGTCGTCACAATTGGCGCCGAGGGCGACATCCGCTCGATGAACCGCTCGGCGAGCGCGCTGTTCAACTACGACGAAGAAGAGACCCGCGGGAAGCCGTTCGTCATGCTCTTTGCGCATGAGAGCCAGAAGGCTGTGCTTGATTACCTCGGCGGTCTGTCAGATCACGGTGTCGCAAGCGTGCTCAACGACGGCCGGGAAGTCATCGGCCGCGAGGCCGGCGGCGGCTTCGTGCCGCTCTTCATGACGATGGGACGTCTCACCTCCTCGAGCGGCTATTGCGCGGTCATTCGCGACATCACCCAGTGGAAACGCACGGAGGACGAACTGCGCAGCGCCAAGAGCGCAGCCGAGACCGCCAACGAACACAAGACCGATTTCCTCGCGCGGGTCAGCCACGAGATCCGCACGCCGCTCAATGCGATCATCGGCTTCTCCGACATGATGGCAACCGAGCGTTTCGGTCCGATCGGGCATCCGCGCTATGTCGAATATGCCAACGACATCGGTCGGTCCGGACGCCATGTCCTCGATATCGTCAACGATCTGCTCGATATCTCGAAGATCGAGGCCGGCGAAATGGACCTGGATTTCAGCGCCATTGATCTTAACGAGGCGGTTTCCGAGGCGGTTTCGCTGCTCCAGCCGCAGGCCAACAGCCAGCGCGTGATCATCCGCACCGCTCTCTCCCAAGCCGTGCCTGATGTCGTTGCCGACCTTCGTTCGATCAAGCAGATCGCGCTCAACATCCTCTCCAACTCGATACGCTTCACGCCGGCGGGTGGGCAAATTGTCGTTTCCACCTCCTACGAGGCAAACGGCAGCGTCGTATTGCGACTGCGTGATACCGGCGTCGGAATGACCCGGAGCGAACTCGACCAGGCCATGAAGCCGTTCCGTCAGGTTTCCGCACAGTCGCGCCACCGTGGCGACGGCACGGGGCTCGGCCTGCCGCTGACCAAGGCGATGGTCGACGCGAACCGGGCAATCTTCGCGATCAGCTCCGCACCCAACGAAGGCACGCTGGTCGAGATCGCCTTCCCGTCGCAGCGGGTCCTGGCAGGCTGAATCGGGATAGGGGGAAGCCTCTCGGCTTCACCCCTCCCACACCACCCGGCATGCGCGTCCGCACCGGGCGGTTCGAGGAGTTGAGGTTTCCCTGCATTCGGTTTGTCCTGTCGCGGGCGGTGAGACTTGCACCCGCAAGAGTACGCCCATACTAAGCGCACACGAAAAAAGGCAGCCAAAAGGCTGCCTGAGAGTTCGGGTGCTGTTCAACAAGGGCTTAGTCAATCTAACATCATGTTTTGGGAGCCACAGGCTCCGGCTGCCTCGTTCATATGCAGCCCCAAGTTAGATTTACTTCTGACCAACGTTTATTAACGAAAGGTTGCCGCAGCCTTCAATCTCTCAAAGGTGAAAGCTTGTAATCAGCCGGTGCGGTCCGTCGGTCACACGCGCAATTCCGCAAGCCCCGCAAAGAGTTCCAGCGCCTCCGGATTGGCGAGGGCCTCCTTGTTCTTTACCGCCCGGCCGTGGACGACCTCGCGAACCGCAAGCTCGACGATCTTTCCGGACTTGGTGCGGGGAATATCGCTGACGGCGATGATCTTTGCGGGAACGTGACGTGGCGAGGCGCCGGTGCGAACACGGTTCTTGATCGCCTTCACCAACTCGTCGGTAAGGGCTGCGCCGGGCGCCAGACGCACGAAGAGGACCACGCGGACATCGTCATCCCATTCCTGGCCGATGCAGAGCGCCTCCGCGACCTCGCCCATCTGTTCGACCTGGTTGTAGATCTCCGCGGTTCCAATGCGAACGCCGCCAGGATTGAGCGTAGCGTCGGACCGTCCATGGATGACGATGCCACCGTGCTCGGTCCATTCGGCGAAGTCGCCGTGGCACCACACGTTGTCGAAACGCTCGAAGTAAGCCGCCTTGTACTTCGCGCCGTCGGGATCGTTCCAGAACATCACAGGCATCGACGGAAAGGCCTTTGTACAGACGAGCTCGCCTTTCTCCTGGCACACCGGCTGGCCCTCGTCGTCCCACACATCCATTGCCAGGCCGAGGCCTGCCCCTTGGATTTCGCCACGCCATACCGGCTGCAAGGGATTGCCGAGAACGAAGCAGGAGACGATATCGGTGCCACCCGAAATGGAGGCGAGCTGCACGTCTTGCTTGATGCCTTCGTAGACAAAGGTGAAGCCCTCAGGCGAGAGTGGCGACCCTGTGGACGTCATCAGCCGAAGACTGGAGAGGTCGTGGCTGGTGCGCGGTGTCAGCCCGCTCTTGCGAACCGCGTCGATATATTTCGCCGACGTGCCGAAGACGGCAAACTTCTCGGCTGCCGCAAAATCGAAGAGGACGTTACCGTCTGGCGCGAAAGGTGAACCGTCGAACAGGCAAAGCGTGGCGCCGGCCGCCAAACCGCTCACCAGCCAGTTCCACATCATCCAGCCACATGTGGTGAAATAGAAAAGCTTCTCCCCAGGCTGAATTCCGCAATGCAGCCGGTGTTCCTTGAGATGCTGCAACAATGTGCCGCCGGCGGAATGAACGATACACTTCGGAACGCCGGTCGTTCCCGACGAGAAGAGAATATAAAGAGGGTGCGAGAATGGCAGGCGTACAAACTCGATAGAACGCGGTTCGAACGGCGCGATGAAGTCTTCCAGTGTCTTCGCGCCGGGCGTCTCGTTGACGACGGCAGAGGCATCGCCGGCATAGCGAATGACGAGGCATGGGGCGCCAAGTTGCTTTGTCACAGTCGCCACCTTGGCCTTCACGTCCTGCAGCTTGCCGCCATACCAATAAGCGTCGCAGGTGATGAAAAGCTTCGGCTCGATCTGACCAAAACGATCAAGTACACCCTGCTCCCCGAAGTCTGGCGAACAGGACGACCAGATTGCGCCGATCGAAGCGGCCGCCAGCATGCAGGCCACCGTTTCCGGCATGTTCGGCATCATCGCCGCAATCCGATCTCCGGAACCTATACCCATTGCCTTGAATGCTTGCTGCAGCCTTGAAACCAGACTACGGAGCCTGTCCCAGCTCCAGCGATCGGCAACCTTGTCCTCCCCCCGAAAGATCAGTGCATCACCTACACCTTCTCCGGAAAGCAGGTTCTCGGCAAAATTCAGGGTGGCGTCGGGGAAGAAGCGTGCATCGAGCATGGCATCGCCGTTGAGGAGCGCAGACGTTCCTCGCTCGCCCTTGACGCCGCAGAATTCCCAGACTGATGTCCAGAACCGCTGCCTGTCAGCGACCGAAAAGGCGTGCAAATCGTCATAGCCTGCCAGTGAGAGCCCAAAGTCGCGATTGCACTTCTGCATGAAGGCATACATCGGACTTGCCTCGATCGATGCTCGCGAGGGCACCCAAAGTGGCTTATCGTCGTGCATCCGACACTCCTCCTGTTCGTTCGCCTATATACCATGCAATATCAGCTTATAAAGGGAGTGACGAGCATAGCCAGCGGCGTGCATTTGCAAGCGGGCGGCATTTGATATATCCGGCCTTTCAGAGCATTAAGCGCAGTGGCCGAAGAGACTGGCGGATTGTATGGGAACGTCACGACAACCGCGATGGCGGAGAAAAATCAGGCCTGTGATCCGCTGGCTGCCGAGCTTTGCGAGGTTGGCCACGATCACGCTGCTTGTCGTGCTGTCGATCTTCGTGGCACTTCGTGTCGCCGCCCCCTATCTGATTTCCACCGGCCTCGTTCGCTCTGGCATTGAGGATGCGCTCTCCAATTGGGCCGGCTATCGTGCGGAGATCGCCGGCAAGCCGGTGATCGAATTCTGGCCGACGCCTCGCATCACCCTCAGCAAGATTTCGGTTCATCAGCAAGGCAACGGCAACAAGCTCCTGGGAACGATCGAAAGCCTATCCGCCGAGTTCAGCCTGATTGATGCGATCAGGGGGCGTGCGAGCTTCCACGAGTTCCACCTTCTCCGCCCCAACTTGCAGCTTACCCGCGAAAGCAGCGGCGTGATCGACTGGACCAATGAGGGGCTTCTGGCGCGGGCGATTGCAGGCGCACGCGAAGAAGGTGGGAGAGAGGTCCTCGACAAAAAACTGGATGCCAGCGTCGGCGCCATTACCGTTGAGGACGGGACGGTCAATGTCGCCGATGTCGCAAGCGGCCGGACCTACCGTTTCGACGGCGTGACCGCCGACGTCAGCTGGCGCAAACTATCGAGTCCAATCACTGCCGTGCTGATCGCGCGGACGAGCGGACAGGACCTCAAACTCGATTTCTCATCCCCCAGTCCGCTGCTCATCTTCGGCGGCAGCAAGGCCGAAATGAGCGCATCGCTGACCTCGAGCCTGCTCACGGCACGGTTCCAGGGATTGGCGAACATTTCGCACTTCTTCGACCTTGCCGGCAACATGTCCCTCAGCATCGGCGATCTTCCTGCTCTTCTAACATGGGCCGACCGTTCACTGCCCGGTCTCGCGACTCTAAAGACCTTCGCGATCGAGACCGATGTCGCTTCGGTTCCGAACGGATTTCGCTTCGACAATGTCACCATGAGCATGAACGGATCGAATGCGAGGGGTGTGATGGACGTGGCCTTTCCGCCAGGCAAACGCGCCAAGCTTGGCGGCACGCTGGCTTTCGACCAGATGAACTTCAGATCGCTCTTCGATGCGTTCATACTTCGCCTGGCGGCCGGGGAAGCAAATGGGCCAGCGGATGGCGGTGCGCTGCAGAAGCTGGATCTCGACCTCCGGCTTTCCGCGAAACAAGCGCTGATCGAGCCTTTCACGCTTTCGGATGTCGGCGCGAGCATCATCGTTTCCAGCAACGAGGCGAAGTTCGACATCGGCGACAGCCAGTTTGAAGGTGGCGCGCTGTCCGCTCATCTGGAGGCGATGCGCGGGGATTTCGACGGCGGCGGCAAGCTGCAACTGTCGATCCGCGGCGCCGACTTTGCCGGCTTGATCGAGCGGCTTCAGCTAAAGGGACCGCTGCCCCTTGCCACCGGCTCTCTCGACATGTCGCTCAAGACAACAATGCCGCTCTGGAAGGCCGGCGCGGGCGACGTGACCGGCAGGGTCGCCTTCCGCGCGCGCTCGGGCTCGCTTCCGGGCTTCGATGCGGAGGCCGTACGCGAAGAGGCCGCACGGGCCGACTTCTTCCCTTTGAACGCGGTATCCCACCGAGCCTTCGCCTTCGACAATTTCGACATCGCCGCCGATCTCGCGGATGGCGCGGCGACAATCCACGGCGGACGGATCGAGGGACCGCAGCAGACGTTAATCCTTTCCGGCGTCATCCCGTACCAATCGAATGGATTGGCATTGTCGGGAACGATCGAAGCGACGGACCCGACGGCGTCAACGAGCTTCCCGCCTCTGCCGTTCTTCGTTGGCGGCGCCTGGCCGGAGCCAGTCATCTCGCCGGCTCCCGTCACGCAGCAGGGATCGACCAAGTAATCACGGCGCGTTTGCCGCTGCACGCTCATCGCGCTCGCGCTGCAGTTCGCGGCGTTTCGTGATCAAAGAGGCGCAGATGACGCCGATCGCCACGATCCCGATCAGAATGGTGCAGACCGCGTTGATTTCGGGCGTTACCCCGAGGCGGACCTGGCTGTAGATCTTCATCGGCAGCGTCGTCGCCCCGGGACCGGAGGTGAAGCTCGCGATGACGAGGTCATCCAGCGACAATGTGAAGGCGAGAATCCAACCGGAGAACACCGCAGGCGCAATGATCGGCAGCGTCACTTCGAAGAAGGTCCTCACCGGCGGTGCGCCGAGATCCTGTGCCGCTTCCTCGATCGAACTGTCGAAGCTCAGCAGTCGCGACTGCACGACGACGGCAACGAAGCACATGGTCAGCGTCGTATGCGCCAGTGTGATCGTCCAGAAGCCGCGGTCGAGGCCGATCGCCACGAACAGCAGCAGAAGCGACAGGCCGGTGATCACTTCAGGCATGACCAGCGGCGCGTAGACCATGCCGGAAAACAACATCCGCCCGCGGAAGCGCGTGTAGCGCACCAGCGTGATTGCAGCGAGCGTTCCAAGGATCGTCGCCGCGGTGGCCGAGAGTATGCCGACGCGAACAGTTACCCAGGCGGCATCGAGCAAAGCCTGATTGTGCAGGAGCGAGGCGTACCATTTGGTCGAAAAGCCGCCCCAGACAGTCACGAGCTTCGACTCGTTGAAGGAAAACACGACCAGAAGAACGATCGGCAGATAGAGAAACGCAAAGCCGAGCACGACGGAGGCGACGTTGAAGCGGGTCCATCTCAACATGTCTATCTCCCTTGCTCGTCGGCTTTGGCCTGCGCGTTCTGGAAGAACACGATCGGGATCACCAGGATCAGCAGCAGGATCGTCGCCACCGCCGAGGACACCGGCCAATCGCGGTTGGCGTTGAACTCGTTCCACAGCGTCTTGCCGATCATCAGCGTCTGCGATCCGCCAAGCAGGTCGGGGATAACGAATTCGCCGACCGCCGGGATAAACACCAGCATGCAGCCGGCCACGACGCCGGGCAGCGACAGCGGGAAGGTCACGCGCCAGAACGCGGTGATCGGCGTGCAGCCGAGATCCTGCGCGGCTTCGATCAGGGTACCGTCCATCTTCTCCAGCGACGAATAGAGCGGCAGGACCATGAACGGCAGATAGGAATAGACGATGCCTATATAGACCGCGACATTCGTGTTCAGGATGATCAACGGGCTGTCGATGACATGCAGCGACAGCAGCAGCTGATTGAACAACCCCTCCGGCTTCAGGATTGCGATCCAGGCGTAGACACGGATCAGGAAACTCGTCCAGAACGGTAGGATGACGAGCATCAGCAGTGTCGGGCGGATGGTGCGTGGAGCCTTTGCCATGCCATAGGCGATCGGATAGGCAATCAGCAGCGTAAGAAAGGTCGATATCCCGGCGATCACCAGACTCGATATGTAGGCGTTCATATAGAGCGGATCATCGATTAGATAGCTGTAGTTCTCGAAGGAGAAGCTGCTCACCTTCTCCCAGAATCCGGCCCAGCCGTCGCCGAGGAAAAAAACCGGCTCGTAGGGCGGCATGGCGATTGCCGTGGTCGACAGCGAGATACGGAAGACGATGAAGAACGGCGCCAGGAAGAACAGCAGCAGCCAGACATATGGAATGATTATGACCAGGCGATTGTAGAAGGCGGAACCGAGCTTGCCCATTTTCAATCCTTGAGGAGGACGCCGGCATCCTCTGCGAAAGTGATCCAGACTTCCTGGTCGTAGGTGAACGGGTCGTCGACGGCGCGCTGGGCATTCAGGAGCGAGGCTTTCACCACCTTGCCGTTCTTCAGCTTCACGTGGAAGACCGTCATATCGCCGAGATAGGCGATGTCCCATAGCTCCCCAGACGCCGCGTTCACCTTTGGATTGGCTGGCGGCTTGCGTGAGACTTTCAGCTTTTCCGGGCGGATCGCAAAACCGACCGACGAGCCCATGGCCGGCTTTTCGGGGGTGATGACGCTGATCGAGAAATCCTCGTCGACGGCGATCTCGACGGTGCTGTCGTTCGCGCTGGCGACCTTGCCGTCGAAGATGTTGACGTCGCCGATGAAGTCCGCGACGAAGCGGGAATTCGGCGCCTCGTAAATCTCGGCCGGCGTCGCGACCTGGATCACCTTTCCGTGGCTCATGACCGCAATGCGATCGGCCATGGTCATCGCCTCTTCCTGGTCGTGTGTCACAACGACAAAGGTCATGCCGAGGTTTTGCTGCAGATCCATGAGCTCGAATTGCGTTTCTTCGCGCAGCTTCTTGTCGAGCGCGCCGAGCGGTTCGTCGAGCAGCAGCACCTTCGGCCGCTTGGCGAGCGAACGCGCCAGGGCCACACGTTGGCGCTGGCCGCCGGATAGCTGGTTCGGCTTGCGCGCAGCGAATTTCTCCAGCTTCACCATCTTGAGCATCTGCAGGACGCGCTCGGCGATCTCCTCCTTCGGCATGCCATCCTGGCGCAGACCGAAGGCGATATTCTTCTCCACCGTCATGTGCGGAAAAAGCGCATAGGATTGGAACATCATGTTGACGGGTCGCTTGTACGGCGGCGTTCCGGCGAGGTCGGTGCCGTCGAGGACGATTTCGCCCGAGGTTAGCTGTTCGAAGCCTGCAAGCATGCGCAGCAGTGTCGATTTTCCGCATCCCGAGGCCCCCAGCAGGGCAAAGAATTCGCGATGATAGATGTTCAGCGACAGGTCGTTGACCGCCGTGAAATCGCCGAACCGCTTCGTGACGTTGTTGAACGATATGAAGGGCTTCGACACAGGGTCTGCCCACGGTGCGAAGGAGCGGCGGATATTGCCGAGTGACTTCATATTGTGCCCCGAAGTATTATTTTGGAAGCCGACGGTCCCCTGCGATCGGCGCAAGAAAAGGCCCGGACGTTGCCGACCGGGCCTGATTTTAATTACTGGCCGGTGACGACTTTCGTCCAGATCCGGGTCGCGGTGCGTTGCGTTTTCGGATCCCATGGAGTGACGCTATAGAGCTTCTTCATCACGTCCTCGCTCGGATAGACCGACGGGTCTTCGAAGACTGCCTTGTCGATGAACTGCTGCGACGTTTTGTTGCCGTTGGCATAGTAGACGTAGTTGCTGGCCTTAGCGATGACTTCCGGCTTCATCATGTAGTTGAGGAATTCATGCGCCTCAGCAACATGCTTGGCATCAGCAGGGATCGCCATCATGTCGAACCACATCTGCGCGCCCTGTGACGGAATGGAATAGCCGATCTCCACGCCGTTCTTGGCTTCGGTCGCACGGTTGGCAGCCTGGAAGATGTCGCCGGAGTAACCGAACGCGATGCAGATGTCGCCGTTAGCCAAGGCGTTGATATATTCCGAGGAATGGAACTTGCGAACGAAGGGCCGTACCTTTTCCAGCAGTTCGCCGGCCTTTTGCAGATCGGCCGGCTTGCTCGAATTGGGGTCAAGTCCGATATAGGTCAAGGCCGACGGCATGACGTCCTTCGGTGCATCGAGGACATAGATGCCGCAATCCTTGAACTTTTCCGCAACCTTCGGATCGAAGATTGCTTCAAGGCCCGGTTCCTTTGCGTCTGGTCCGAGGATTTCGGCGAGCTTCTTCTTGTTGTAGCCTATCCCGTTGGTGCCCCACATGTAGTCGACCGCGTATTCGTTACCGGGGTCGTACATGGCGGTGCGCTGCTGGATCATGTCCCACATATTGGAGAGGTTCGGCAGCTTGGATTTGTCGAGTTTCTGGAAGACGCCGGCCTGGATCTGGCGCTGCAGGAAGTCGCCGCTCGGCACGACCACATCGTAGCCGGTGCCGCCGGCAAGCAGCTTGGTTTCAACCGTCTCGTTGGAATCGAAGGTGTCGTAGATGACCTTGATGCCGGTTTCCTTGGTGAAGTCCTCGAGGATTGAGCTGTCGATGTAATCCGACCAGTTGTAGACGTTGACGACACGCTCCTGCGCAAGGGACGGCGCAGCGGCGAACGCGAATACAAAGGCGCTTGCTGCAAGTCTTGCGATTGTTGCCCTCATGATATCTCCTGTGTTGTTCTTGTTCGGCGCCGCTTCTGCGGACGCCCTGCCCTCTGGTTTTGCAGGCAGACTAGAAAGGTTTTCGGGAGCCGACAAGCGCAAAAACCAGCAGTCTCAATCATTTCACAGTCATTGAAAATCGAAGCTGCTGAGGCCCGCAACCATCTCATCGAGGCCCAACGGCCGTGTGACGGGCGGCTCGGCGCGCGCAAGGCAACCGCGCCGTTCGCAAAGGCGGCAAGCAGGTCCGATCGCGACCGGCCGCTGAGCCGTTGCAACCTGGCCGTAGACCGATGCTTCGCCGGCAGCAGCTTCGCAGCCGATCAGCAGAGCGGTGCGCCTGACGCGCTCGCAAAACGCCACGTTCGGCCCCTCGAGCGTCCGGGAGACTGTGAGATAGCTGGCGCCATCTGGCATTTCGACCGTTTCGGCAAGAATCTGGCCCGGCTGCAGGAAGGCGGCATGAATGTTCAGCTTAGGACAGCCGCCGCCGAAACGCGAATGCGGGAACCCTTGAGCTCCGGCACGCCGCAGCCGGTGACCGGCGGCATCGATTTCAATCATGAAGAACGGAATGCCAGATGCGCCGGGTCTCTGCAGCATGACCAGCCGGGTTGCCGCCTGCGCATAGGAAACGCCGAAGCGGGAGCGAAGGGTATCGACATCATATCGGCTGCCCTGGGCTGCAGCGAGAAAGGGCGCGTATGGCATGGCAAGCGCCAACGCGCCATGACGACAGAGTTCGAAGCGCGCTATCCGCTTTGCCTCCGGCGTCGACAGCGCCAGCCCATCCAGTTCCGCGAGGATCGCATCGCGCAAGGCGAGCGTTGCAACCTCGATGGCGATCTCATGCGCCTGATCGGCCGGCGACAGGCGTTCGGAAACGAAGAGCCGCATCGAGTGCCGATCGAAGCGGCGCCGCAGACCCGGCATCACGTGCACCGGAAGGACGCGCACGCTGATGCCGCGCTCCGCCTGCAGCCACTCCTTGAACG
The DNA here is from genome assembly GCF_000577275.2 of Rhizobium favelukesii. Lineage (NCBI taxonomy): Bacteria > Pseudomonadati > Pseudomonadota > Alphaproteobacteria > Hyphomicrobiales > Rhizobiaceae > Rhizobium > Rhizobium favelukesii. Next base: position 825,418 of record NZ_HG916852.1, on the reverse strand, counting down.
CGGTCGGGAGATCGCGCGTCTCGGCAAAGCGTGCCGAGAAGGCCTCGGCCGCATCTTCAAGCTCGGGGAAATACGCCGAGCGCCGCTCCAGGACATCGCGGACCTCGTCGGCCGGAAGCCGCGCACCGGCGAGTGGCATCTGTCCCGCACCTGCCGTCAGCGACGTCAGATCCGACAAGCGGGCCGCCTGCTCGCGATAGGCGCGGTAAAGTTTGACGATGCCGCTTGCCGCGTTGGGCGCCGCTTCTGCGACCTCCACGAGTTCCTGATTGCCGGGAAGTTCGCCGGCCAGGAGTGGATCCGCAAAAATCTCCCTTAGCTGATTGAGGCTGCCGCCGCTCTCGTCCCTCAGCTCCTCCAGATCAACCTTGTAGACCGACGACAGCTTCAGGAGCAGTTGCACCGTCAGCGGCCGCTGATTGCGCTCGATAAGATTGAGATAGGAAGGAGAGATGCCAAGCTCCTCGGCCATCGCAGATTGCGTCAAGCCGAGGCCGTTGCGAATGCGCCGGACCTTCGGTCCCGCAAAAATCTTGCGCTCCGCCATGTGACAACCCTTTACAAAACTCTGCGAACGGGAATTTACAATAATTTACAAATTTACAGAATAGCTTTGTCAACGGTTTGCATCGTAACTCGTTTCTGATCGACTTTCCATAGATATCTCTGGTTTTTTTCCGCGTTTTGTAAATTCTGTCAATCATCCACTGACCAAACAATCTGCAAGGAGCACGACATGACAGAATTTGACAAGCTGCACCGAGACGTTCCAACAGGGCGCTTCAACGGGATCGAGCGGCCTTACTCGGTCGACGACGTCCGGCGGCTGCGTGGCTCCGTGGAACTGCGTTACACGCTTGCGGAAATGGCCGCCAAGCGGCTGTGGCAGCTTCTACATCAGGATGATTTCGTCAACGCGCTCGGCGCGCTCTCGGGCAATCAGGCGATGCAGATGGTCCGTGCCGGATTGAAGGCAATCTACCTCTCGGGCTGGCAGGTCGCCGCGGATAGCAATACCGCCTCGGCCATGTATCCGGATCAATCACTCTACCCGGCAAACGCCGGCCCGGAACTCGCCAAGCGAATCAACCGGACCCTGCAGCGCGCCGATCAGATCGAGACGTCCGAGCAGAACGGCCTGTCGGTCGAGACCTGGTTTGCGCCGATCGTCGCTGATGCGGAGGCAGGCTTTGGCGGCCCGTTGAACGCCTTCGAGATCATGAAGGCCTATATCGAAGCGGGTGTGGCTGGGGTTCACTTCGAGGATCAGCTGGCGTCGGAGAAGAAGTGCGGCCACCTCGGCGGCAAGGTCCTGATCCCGACCGCGGCACATATCCGCAATCTCGATGCGGCTCGTCTCGCCGCAGATGTGATGGGGGTCCCAACGCTCGTCATCGCCCGCACGGACGCCGAGGCCGCCAAGCTGCTGACATCTGATATCGACGAACGCGACCAACCCTTTGTCGATTATGATGCCGGCCGCACGGTCGAAGGCTTCTATCAGGTTCGCAACGGGCTCGAACCCTGCATCGCTCGCGCCGTCGCCTACGGGCCGCACTGCGACCTCATCTGGTGCGAAACCTCGAAGCCAGATCTGGAGCAGGCCCGCCGCTTTGCCGAAGGCGTGCACAAGGTGTATCCCGGCAAGCTGCTCGCGTACAATTGCTCGCCGTCGTTCAACTGGAAGAAGAACCTGGACGACGCGACGATCGCCAAGTTCCAGCGCGAACTCGGTGCGATGGGCTACAAGTTCCAGTTCATCACGCTTGCCGGATTCCACCAGTTGAACTTCGGCATGTACGAGCTCGCTCGAGGCTACAAGGAGCGACAGATGGCGGCCTATTCCGAACTGCAGGAGGCCGAGTTCGCGGCCGAGATCAACGGCTACACTGCGACCAAGCATCAGCGCGAGGTCGGCACCGGTTACTTCGATGCCGTTTCGATGGCCATCACCGGCGGACGTTCGTCGACCACGGCGATGAAGGAATCCACCGAACACGCACAGTTCAAACCAGCAGCAGAATGATTGCACCAAGGAGGAGAATGCCATGCCTACGCTTGCACGCGTCAAGGAACGCGCTGAAGAACAGTCCACCTGCATGACGCCGGACCAGCAGACGACGATCCGCATGCTGGCCAACGACCTGCACCGGCTGAACCAGTCGGTCATGAAGGCGGTCGATGCCGGCGTATCGGTCGAGCTTGTCCGCTCGGCAAGACACCATGGCGGCGATGGGAACTGGGGAGACCTTTTGATCCCCGTCATCGTCGCCGGGCGCAACTGAGCGAGATCGGGCGGCGCTCTCAGCTTCGGCTGGAGCGCTTGCCCGCGAAGAGATCGACAAAGCTCTTCAGCAATTTCGTCATGCGATCGGCAACGGTCCGGATTTCCGGCCGGTGCCGATCTTCGTTGTTCATGACGATCCACTGCCGGTGGCGCAATTCCGGCAGCTCGCCGCCGAGGCGCTGCAGGTCGGGATCGAGGTCGCCGACGAAGCACGGTAACACCGCCTTGCCGGCAGATGCCCTCACCAGCTCCGGCAGCGAGCGCGGCCGGTTCACGGTCGCAACGATCGAGCCGGCCGCGTTGCGATGCGGCCAGCGGAGATAGTTCGAAATCGCATCTTCTTCGGTGACCGCCACCCATCGATCCTCGGTCGAGTCGACATTGCGTCTGGTATAGACCGCATAGGCCACCTCGCCGAGCAGGCGGGCGGCAAGATTACCTTCTTCCGGTTCGAAGGCGCGGATACCGATGTCGCTTTCCCGGTAATTGAGATTGGCGCGCGCTTCGCCGATGGTCAAGGAGACGGCGAAGGCATCGCCGGGCTTGCGGATCGCAGCGAAATTCTCTGTCAGAAGCCACGCGACCCAAGTGCCGGCGGCGATCCTCACCGTTGCGCCGACACTTCCGGCCTGCCGCCAGCCGTCGACCTTGCGCGCCGCCGCCTCCATATCCTGCAGATAATCCAGAAGCACCTGGCCGTCGACCGTGAGGCTGTAGCCCGTCTGACTGCGGACAAAGAGAGGCTTGCCGATCTCATGCTCCAGATCGAGCATGCGACGGCCGATCGTAGCAGGGCTCAGCCCGCTCGATGCGCTGGCACCGGTCAGCCCACCAAACCGGGAGACCTGAAGAAAAAGCTGAAAAGAGTCCCACTGAGTGTTTTTCATTGGCGAAAAACATAGTGGGATAATTCGCGTTTATAAAGCATATTTTGAGGAATAACTAAGCGATGCCCGAAAGAGAAGGACATCGCCATGATTACTCTAATCGCCATTGCACAGATTGCGGATCTGCTGAACCACCGCCGCGACAAGTATACGCCAAGAGCCGAAAAGGAATTCTATGAGAACGTCGGCAGCTCCCGCTTGGTCCGCTTTGCGACCCTCCTCACGGCTCCCCGGCTAAGCGCCAAAACGCTTCGCTCGCGAACAGCGAAGCCTTGCCCATCCGCGCGCAGCGATCAGGCCGCGTGTCTCGCCCGGTCATAATCGGGAGTGGCTTCGAAGCGGAACTGCTGAACCAGCGCCATCAACGCATCGGCTTCGGTGGCGAGCTGGCGGCTCGCCTCGGTCGTTTCCTCGACCATCGCGGCGTTCTGCTGCGTCATCTGGTCCATCGCATTGACGGCCCCATTGACCTCCTGCAGAGCGGCCGATTGGTCCTGGCTTGCCGTCGCGATCGTTTCGACGTGACTGCTGATCGCGATAATCTCCTGGCTGATCGCGGCGAGCACCGAGCCGGTCTTCTGCACGAGGCTGGACCCGGTCACGACCTCCCGCGTCGACTTCTCGATCAAGCTCTTGATTTCGCGCGCGGCGTCTGCGGAGCGCTGCGCAAGCTCGCGCACCTCCTGCGCAACGACGGCGAAGCCCTTGCCTGCCTCACCGGCGCGCGCCGCCTCGATACCGGCGTTCAACGCCAGAAGGTTCGTCTGAAACGCGATCTCATCGATGACTTCGATGATTTGTTCGATCTGCCTCGAGGCCTCCTCGATGCGGTCCATCGCCGCGACCGCGTCGCTGACCACGACGCCGGAGCTATCGGCGTTCTTCTTCGTCACGGATACGGCGTCGTTCGCCTCGCGCGCGCGCACCGCAGAGGATTTGACTGTTACGGTGATTTCCTCAACGGCGGCCGCCGTTTCTTCGAGATTGGCAGCCTGTGCTTCCGTGCGCTTTGAAAGCTCATCGGCGGAAGCCAGCATGGCGCCGGAATTGCTCTGAATCGAAGCGGTGTTGTCACGAATGCGCGCTAGCGTTTCCTGCAGGCGAACGAGCGACGCATTGAAATCGACACGAAGCTGCTCCAGACGACCGACGAACGGCGTCTGGATCGTCTGAGAGACGTCGCCCTGCGCCAGACGCCCCAGGCCGGCGGCGAGCTGATTGACGGCGAAGTCGATCTGACCGTCTAGCGCGCGCTTCTCGGCATCGTTGCGGGCACGCTCGTCATCGCTGAACTGCCGCTGTTCGGCAGCCTGCGTTTCCAATGCCTGGTGGGCGCGAGCATTGTCGCGGAAGAGCGCAAGAGCGCGTCCGATCGCGCCGAACTCGTTCTGCTTCTCCACGCAGGGGATCGGCCCGTCGAGATTTCCGGCAGAGATCGTATGGATGGTAGCGGTTAGCGCTTCCAGCGGCCTGACGGACGCCCGGATGGAAAAGTAAGCGATCACGCCGACGAGCAGCAATACCGCCGCGCCAGCGCCGGCCACCAGCATCAGCAGCTGCTGCAGGCTGTTGTAGTAGACCTCCATCGGGATGCCGATGAAGAGGATGCCAACGCTCGAACCGGCCGTATTCTTGACCGGGAAATAACCGGTCATGAATTTGCGACCGAACAGCTCGGCCGGGCCGTAGTAGGCGTGTCCCTTCGCCAATGCCGCCTGCGCCGGATGATCCGCCGCGAGCTTCGTGCCAACGGCACGGTCACCGTTTTCCTTCTTCACGTTCGTCGAAACGCGGACGTAGTCGCTGCCCTGGCGTTCAAATACGGTGGCAACCCCGGCAATCGACTGCGCGGTGCGATCGACCAGAACATGATCGCCAAGCGAGGGAAGCTTCTCTTCCGTTACGCCGGCAAGCGCGTTGTTGCTGACCTCGATCTTCACCGCCGGATCGCTGGCGCCGTAGAGGACGGCCATTGTCCGGCTCGCATCCTTGGCGTCGGACACGGCGCTTGTCATCACATAGGCGCTCAGATTGTAGTAGGTGACGCAGACGATCGCCGCGGTGCTGAAGACGAGTAGTACGAGCGTGATGGCAACGATCTGGCGAACGATGGAAGCCGAGAACAGGCGCAGCATAGATATCCCCCGAGACATGAGCCTCGCAGGCTAATTCGAAAAATTTAAAGAAAATCTTCAAAATGTTGACAATCGTCAAAAATTTGAAATGGCGCCCCACGCCGGCCGCCGCCGCCAAGGCGCGGAACGCGGAAAACAAAAAAGACCCCGAACGATCCGGAGCCTTGCTCGGCGATAACTTTTGATCGTCTTATGCGGCGCGAAAGATCGTGCCTTGCGTGTCGCCGTCGATCTTGAACTGCTGGATCAGTCGCCGGAGCAGATCCGCTTCTGTTGCAAGCTCGCGGCTCGCGGCTGTGGTCTCTTCGACCATCGCGGCATTCTGCTGCGTCATCTGATCCATCTGGTTGACGGTCGCATTGACCTCCTGCAGCGCGCTCGATTGGTCGTGGCTTGCACGCGCGATCGTCTCGACGTGCTGGCTGATCGTGACGATCTGGGCGCTGATCTTTGCGAGCACCGTGCCGGTTTCCTGTACGAACTGCGAGCCGGAGCTGACCTCTGTCGTCGACTTGTTGATGAGGCCCTTGATCTCCTGTGCGGCGGCGGCGGAGCGCTGCGCAAGTTCGCGCACCTCCATGGCGACGACAGCAAAGCCCTTGCCGGCTTCACCGGCGCGCGCCGCTTCGATGCCGGCGTTCAATGCCAGCAGATTGGTTTGGAATGCGATCTCGTCGATGACGCCGATGATCTGCTCGATTTGGCGGGATGCATCTTCGATACGGCCCATCGCGTCGATGGCGTTGCTGACGACGACTGCCGAGTCGTCGGCACTGCGCTTGGCTTGTCGAACGATCTGATCGGCGTCCTTGGCACGCTCTGCGGAGGAGCGGACCGTCACCGTGATCTGTTCAACCGCAGCGGCGGTCTCCTCAAGCGACGCAGCCTGCTGCTCGGTACGCTTGGAGAGATCGTCGGCGGACTGAGCCATCTGGTTGCCGTTACCCTGGATCATCTCGACGTTGTCGCGGATCTGGCTCATGGTTGCCTGGAGACGCATCATCGAACCGTTGAAGTCCTGGCGGAGCTGCTCGAGACGCCCGATGAACGGCGAATCGATCGTTGTCGAAATGTCACCCTGCGACATCCGCTCGAGACCGGAGGCAAGCGCGTTGACCGCAAACTCGATCTGGCGATCCATCTCCCGCTTCTCGGCATCGTTGCGATGGCGCTCTTGCTCGGCCGCGGCGCGCTCTTCATCGCTCTGTTCCTCGATGCGAATTTTGGAGATTGCATTCTCCTTGAAGATGCCGAGTGCGCGAGCCATGTCGCCGATTTCATCATGGCGCTGATCGCCCGAGATGTTGGTATCGAGCGCGCCGTCGGCAATGCGGCGCATCGCGGCGGTGATCTGACCGATCGGACGCTGCAGCGTCAGAACCAGGGCGATACCACCGATGATCGAGACCAGAATGCCAAGGCCGGTCGTCAGTACCGAAATGCCGTTCGCCTGCGTGCGCTCGGCGCCCGCGCTCTGCTTCTGCAGTTCGGCAAAGGTCGTCAGCTGACCCCAGACGGCATCGAGCTGCTGGCGGGCGGAAGCGTAATCGGCAACGCGCTGGTTAATCGTGTCGACCAGGCTCTGGGCATCCTTGTCCATCGAGGCAAGAGCTGGAGACATCGCCGCGACGATATCTTCCGCGAAGTTCATACCCTTCGCGCTGGCGAGCAGCGTGTTCAGGTTGGTGCCGAGCGTCGCGATCTCCTGATGCAGGCGGACGCGGTTTTCCTTGCCCGGCTTGGCAGCGAATTCACCCAAGACGAGCTGCAGTGAATAGATTGCGCTCTCCAAACGACGCGTATCCTCGAGAACTGAGTTCGTCTGGGCGATGCGGCTATCAAGCGCGACGAACGTGGTGGTCGCCTCGCGCATCATCTGCGTTGCTGTCAGCTGCGTATAGGTCGACATCTGGCGGAAGCGGGAGACAAGCCGCCCGAGATTGGCGATCGCTTCATCGGTGCCGGCGTCGGCGGCAGTTGCCTGCGCCTTCACGTCGCTGATCGTCTGCGACAACGACTGCGTCATGCTCTTCTGGTTCTGCGGCACAGAAATCTCGATCAGCCGCTGTGCCTTCGTGATCGCAGGAATGGCGGCGGTGACGACCTTCAGCTTGTCGGCCGGCAACTGGGCCTTGTTGAAGTCGCTCATAACGGTAGCAAGGGTATCGCCACCCTTCAGCAGGCGATCGGCGGCGCGCAGCGTTGCCGTGGCGTTGCCTTCGTCCTTGCGGATGTTTTCTTCAAGCTGCTGGGCATCGTAGTTCACGTTGAAGCGGCTTGTGATCATCACCTTCTGCGCGTCGTCGATCGACTTGCGGAGAGCGAGCTCCTGCTCATGCAGGGTCCAGAGCTTGCCCACGGTGTCGGCGATCCCCGAAGTGCCGTCTGTCGCGGCCACAAGGTTGTCGCGGCCGCCATTGTCACCGATCTGCTTGAGCGTGGCGTTCAGCGTGCTTTGCTGTGTCTTGATGTCCCCGTAAAGCTTGTCACGTGCTTCCTGGCTGGTGATCTGCAGGAAGTCGTCCATGGAGCCGTAGAGATCCTTGAACCCGCTCAGCGACTGCAGGACGCTGTTGGAGATTTCCATACGCCCCTGCAGCAAGCCGGAAGCATATAGGCCGGTCAGGCCGACGGCAGAGATGCTCACGACGAAGGGCAATACGAAGATCAGGACCTTGGTCTTGATCTTGAAACGGGAAAGAATCTTATCAATCAACATGGCGGTTCCGGCCTTCCATACACCACTCCCCCCGCCGGCCGCCTGGCGGGGCGTCGACCGAGTGCATCGAGCTGCTTGATTGGAACTATTGGAATCCCGGACACGGAGGTCCGGGCGGCAGTCATTGCCAGCTCGCCTCACGCCAACGCGGAAGCGCCCAAAAATCATCGAGTGAGTTTTGCAGAGGATGTCTTAATTTTCGGATAAGCGAAAAAGACGGACAGCCGCGTTCAAATCGATTTATCCGCGAGATGGCCAGCGTGCAAATGCGCCTCATACTGACCTATGGATCGCGAATGTCAGAACCAACGTGCGAGGAGGAGAGCGACGACGGCGGCCAGTGCACTGGCAGAGATGGCGAAATAGCGTACGGCGACGAGCTTGTTGTCGGGCTTGGCTTGAGCGATTGCAATGGCGCGGGCGCGTCGAGTGTTCTTGTTCATCTGCAGAACCTCACTTCATCTCTGGCATAACAATCCAACAAAACGACTTGTTGGTAAAGCTCTATTTAGTAAGTGCTTTTCCATCCATCATTGAGGCAGGATGGCGCACCCTCCTTAAGAACTCTTGAATCGAGCGGGTTGTTTCGTGCCTACAAAGATTCACCGGCAACGAAGCCGGAAGCCCACGCCCACTGGAAATTATAGCCGCCGAGCCAGCCGGTCACATCGACGCATTCGCCGATGAAATAGAGACCCGGGACGCCCTTCGCCGCCATGGTCCGGGAATCGAGTGCGGCCGTATCGACGCCGCCGAGCGTCACTTCGGCGGTCCGATAACCCTCCGAGCCCGACGGCTTGATCCTCCAGTTCTGCACGGCGTCGACCAGGCGCAGCAAAACCTTGTCGGAAAGATCGGCCATGTGACCCGCGATGCCTTCCCGCTCGGTCAGGTATTGCGCCAGCCGCTTCGGCAGAATCTCGGCCAGTGCGGTCTGCGCGGATTGCCTGCCATTCGCCTTTTTCGCGGCCTTCAGGTGTTCCAACAGATCGACATCAGGCTCGATATCGACGGCAATGTCATCGCCCTCACGCCAATAGGAGGAGATCTGGAGGATCGCCGGGCCGCTGAGACCGCGGTGCGTGAAAAGCAGGGCTTCGCGGAATGCGGTCTTGCCGTGGCGGATTTCGGCAGGCGCCGAAATGCCCGACAGTTCGGAAAGGCTTTCGAGCGTGGCCTGATCCAGTGTGAGCGGTACGAGGCCGGGCCGCGTCTCCACCATGGGCAGGCCGAACTGCTCGGCGACGCGATAGGCAAAGCCGGTCGCTCCCATCTTCGGAATCGACTTGCCGCCGGTTGCCATGACCAGCGAGCGGCATTCGTAAGCGCCCTCCGACGTCGAGATGCGGAAGCCTTCGCCGCTTTTCTCAACGTCGCCGATCTCCGTGCGCAGATGCAGGGCGGCGCCTGCGGCTTGCATCTCGTCGAGCAGCATGCGGATGATGTCCTTGGCGCTGTCGTCGCAGAACAATTGACCAAGCGTCTTCTCGTGCCACGCGATCCGGTGGCGATCGACCATGGCGATGAGATCCGACGGCGTAAACCGCGCCAGGGCCGATTTGCAGAAATGCGGGTTGGCGGAGAGGAAGCTCTTCGGACCGGTGTTTATGTTGGTGAAGTTGCAGCGGCCGCCGCCGGAGATGCGGATCTTTTCGCCCGGCGATTTCGCATGGTCCAGAACAATGACCGTGCGGCCGCGCTGGGCGGCGCCAATGGCGCACATCATGCCGGCGGCGCCTGCGCCGATGACGATCACATCGCTGTTTCGCTGCAAAACCACTTCCCTTGTCGAAAGCCGTCTTCTTTTCGATCAAGAGGCGAAAGTCAACGTGCCCTCCCCCTCGCCAATTGCCAAACTCCAGCTATGATGCCTTCACGATCAACACAAACCGGTGTGTCATGTCCCCAAAAAAGACGACGCTGAAGCCTGCCAGAAACGTACCTGCCTCGAAGAAGACCCCCTCGGACCCCGGACACCTGCGTGGCGTGACAAACTGGAAGGAAGCAGCGCAGTTCTTGCGGGCACGCGGCATCGAAGACATCGAATGCATCACCCCGGACCTTGCCGGCGTACCGCGCGGCAAGATGATGCCGAGCTCCAAATTCACCTCGAACACCTCGCTTGCCCTGCCCTCGGCGATCTACCGTCACACCATCTCCGGCGAGTATCCGGATGAGACGGAAAGCTTCCGCTACGAGCCGCGCGACAGCGACCTGAAGCTGGTTCCGGATCTCTCGACGCTTTCAGTGGTTCCGTGGGAAACCGATCCGACGGCGCAGGTGATCTGCGACATCGTTAGTTCGGATGGTAAAGAGGTTCCCTACACGCCTCGCAACGTTCTTAAGCGCGTACTGAAGCTCTATGGCGACCGCGGCTGGAAGCCGATCGTCGCGCCTGAGATCGAGTTTTATCTCGTTGCCAAGAACGACGACCCGGACTATCCGCTGCATCCGCCGAAGGGCCGCTCCGGCCGCGCGATCCTCGGCGGTCAGGGCTATTCGATCGCCGGCATCAACGAGTTCGACGAACTGATCGACGACATCTACCACTTCTCGGAAAAGCAGGGCCTCGAGATCGATACGCTGATCCACGAGGAAGGACCGGCGCAGATGGAAATCAATCTGCGCCACGGCAACCCTATAGAGCTTGCCGACCAGGTCTTCCTGTTCAAGCGCACGATCCGCGAAGCCGCGATGAAGCACGGCATCTACGCGACCTTCATGGCCAAGCCGATGCAGGGGCAGCCCGGTTCGGCCATGCACATCCACCAATCGGTCGTGAACCAGGAAACCGGCAAGAACATCTTCTCCAACCCCGACGGTTCTGCGTCGCGCGAATTTTTCCACTTCATCGGCGGCCTGCAGAAATACGTGCCGAGTTCCATGGTGATGCTGGCACCTTACGTGAACTCCTATCGCCGGCTGACGCCCGATATGTCCGCGCCCGTCAACAATGCCTGGGGCTACGACAACCGGACGACGGCTTTCCGCGTGCCGGTATCTGATCCGCAGGCAAGGCGTGTCGAAAACCGCCTGCCGAGTTCGGACGCAAATCCTTATCTCGCGCTCGCCGCGTCGCTCGCCTCGGGCCTGCTCGGCATCATGAAGGGCATCGAGCCAACCGCGCCGACGGAAGATACGGCGAACGAAGGCTCGATCGATCTGCCGCGCGGTCTTCTGGAAGCGGTCGCGCTGATGGAAGACGAGGAAGCTTTCGAGGAAGTGTTCGGCAAGGAGTTCCTCGGCATCTATGCCGGCGTGAAGCGCGGAGAGTTCGAGACCTTCATGCAGGTGATCAGTCCCTGGGAGCGCGAATTCCTTCTGCTGAACGTGTAAGGAGGGCTCCGTCGTGACATCGCAAGAGAGATGGCAGAGCCCCATTGCGCCCGGCATTTCGTGGTATCAAACAACGATCGGCGAGCGGCCGACTTACCCCGAAATGGACGGCTCGAAGAGCTGTGACGTCGCCATCATCGGCGGCGGCTATACCGGGCTGCAGGCGGCCTACAACCTCGCCAAGTCTGGCGTCTCGGTGGTTCTCATCGAGGCGTGCCGGTTTGGCGACGGCGCTTCCGGGCGCAATGGCGGCCAGCTCGGCACCGGACAGCGCTGGTGGCCGGAAGAGCTTGAGGAAAAGATCGGCTACGAGCGTTCGCGCGCGCTGTTCGATCTCGCCGAAGCCGCCAAACAACATCTCATGGATTTTGCCACCGACCATCAGATCGACATGGACTACATGCCGGGGCAGATGAACGTGGCGCACAAGGAAAGCTACAAGCCGGACTACTACGAAAATGCCGAGATCGCGGCTATGCGCTATAACTACCCGCATGTGCGCTTCATGGACAAAGCCGAAACCCAGGAACGGCTTGGCTCGACGCGCTACTATTGCGGCGTTCGCGACACCGGCACGGGCCATATCCACCCACTGAAACTGCTGATCGGCCTTGCCCGCGTTGCGGCCAATGCCGGCGCGCACGTTTTCGAGATGACGACGGCGACAGCGATTCGTCAGAGCAGCGGCAAGGTGGTGATCGAGACGCCGAGAGGCACGATCACCGCCGACAGGGCGCTGATCGCCTGCGACGGCTACATCGGCAATCTCGAGCCGGTGACGGCAAGCCACGTGATGCCCATTCGCTCCTTCATCGGCGCCACCGCTCCGCTCGACCGCTATCGGGAGGTGCTGTCGGGTGGCGAAGCCGTGGCCGACTCACGCTTCGTCGTGCGCTACTTCCGCAAGTCCAAGGACGGGCGGCTGCTCTTCGGCGGCCGGGAAGCCTATACGGCCGACAACCCGCGCGACATGACGCAGCACATCCGCCGACAGATTGCGGAGATCTACCCCGCACTGCGGGATATCGAGATCACGCACGCCTGGGGGGGCTCGGTCGGCATCACTATGCCGCGGCAGCCCTTCGTGCGCGAGGTCATGCCTGGAGTGACGTCCATCGGCGGCTATTCCGGGCATGGCGTGATGCTGTCCAATTATTGCGGAAAGCTCTATGCTGAAGCGCTGCTTGGACGATCGGCGGATTTAGAGCTCTTCAAGTCGCTGGATATTCCGGCATTTCCGGGAGGTGCGGCCATGCGTGCTCCGCTGCTTTTCCTGGCGCTCTCGTGGTTTGCGCTGCGCGACAAGTTTTAGTCAGATTGCGGATTTCATCGCGCGGCAATTCGAACTAAAACCTCTTTCCGAGAGATTCATTGCGTCGCACACTGGCTTTTTTAAATCGATTAGATTAAAGAGCCAATAACCCGTCTGATTGAGAGACATCCTCATGAGCAGCCAAATCATCCCCGTTGAACCCTTTGATTATGTCGTTTTCGGCGGCAGCGGCGACCTTGCAGAACGCAAGTTGCTGCCGGCCCTTTACCATCGCCAGATCGAGGGGCAATTCTCCGAGCCAACCCGTATCATCGGCGCTTCGCGCAGCCCGCTTACGAACGAGGAATACCGCAAGTTCGCCCAGGACGCCCTGAAGGAGCATCTCAAGAAGGGTGAATACGACGAGGCCGAGGTCGCGAAATTCCTGCAGCGCCTGTACTATGTGCCTGTCGATGCGCGTTCGGACGCCGGCTGGGATCAACTGAAGAAGCTTCTGGATGAGGGCAAGGATCGCGTGCGCGCCTTCTACCTCGCTGTCGCGCCGGGCATCTTCGGCGACATCTCGCAGAAGATCCATGACCACAAGCTGATCACCAAGTCGGCGCGCATCGTTGTCGAGAAGCCGATCGGCCGCGATCTCGCTTCCGCCCTGCAGCTGAACGACACCATCGGCAAGGTGTTCAAGGAAGAACAGATCTTCCGTATCGACCACTACCTCGGCAAGGAAACGGTGCAGAACCTGATGGCGCTGCGCTTTGCCAACGCGCTCTACGAGCCGCTGTGGAACGCCAACCATATCGACCACGTGCAGATCACGGTTGCGGAGTCCGTCGGCCTCGAGGGACGCGCTGGCTACTACGACACAGCAGGCGCACTGCGCGACATGGTGCAGAACCACATCATGCAACTCGTCTGCCTCGTCGCGATGGAAGTTCCTTCCTCGATGGACTCCGAAGCCGTCCGCGACGAGAAGCTGAAGGTGTTGCGCGCATTGAAGCCGATCAACGCATCGAACGTCGAGACCAGCACCGTTCGCGGCCAGTATCGCGCGGGCGCTTCCGGCAGTGGTCCAGTCAAGGGCTACCTGGAAGAGCTCGAAGGCGGCGTTTCGAACACCGAAACTTTCGTTGCCATCAAGGCCGAGATCGGCAACTGGCGCTGGGCCGGCGTTCCCTTCTACATCCGCACCGGCAAGCGTCTTGCCGGTCGCATGTCGGAGATCGTCATCACCTTCAAGCCGATCCCGCACTCGGTCTTCGACCAATCCGCCGGCCGTATCAACCAGAACCAGCTCATCATTCGCCTGCAGCCGGACGAAGGCGTCAAGCAGTCACTGATGATCAAGGATCCAGGTCCGGGCGGCATGCGTCTTCGCAACGTCTCGCTCGACATGAGCTTTGCCGAGTCCTTCTCGGTGCGGAACCCGGATGCCTATGAGCGCTTGCTGATGGACGTCATCCGTTCCAACCAGACGCTGTTCATGCGCCGCGACGAAGTGGAGGCCGCATGGCAGTGGGTGGACCCGATCCTCAAGGGTTGGGAAACGACCGGGCAGAAGGTTCAGGGCTATACCGCCGGCACCTGGGGGCCCAGCCAATCGATCGCGCTCATCGAGCGTGACGGCCGCACCTGGCACGACAACCTGTAGGATCAAAGACGATGGCAGCGACGATGCATGCTTTTGCCAACGGCGCAGAACTGGCTCGCAACCTAGCAGACAAAGTCGCTGCGTCGCTTTCCGCGGCCATCGACGCACGCGGGGCGGCGACGTTTGCCGTTTCCGGTGGCTCGACGCCGAAGCTCTTCTTCCAGGAGCTTTCGGCGCGTGATCTCGACTGGACCAAAGTGACCATCACGTTGGTCGACGAACGTTTCGTGCCTGCGGACAATCCGCGCTCGAACCATCTGCTGGTGGTCGAAAACCTGCTGCAGAACAAGGCGAAGGCCGCGCGCTTCCTGCCGCTCTATCAGGCGGCCGCGTCGGTCGAGGACGCGGCGAAGCTTGCGACGGTGGCGACCGCTTCGATCAGCAATCCCTTTGACGTTGCGATCCTCGGGATGGGGGGTGACGGCCACACGGCCTCGTTCTTCCCGGGTGGCAGCAATCTGAACGTCGCACTCGACGCTACGACGCCGCGTGGTATCATTACCATGGAGGCGGACGGCGCGGGCGAGCCGCGGCTCACCTTCACCTTCTCCAGCCTTCAGGATGCAAGGCTGCTCGTGCTTCATATCGAAGGCGAGAGCAAGAACGGCGTCCTGACGAAGGCCGAGGGCGCCGGCGAAGAGGCAGACATGCCGATCCGCGCCATTCTGCGGCGAGCAACGAGCTCGGTCGAAGTCTACTGGGCTCCATAGGCCTTCGGGCAGCAAGCCGCGAACGAACATTGAAGAGCAACCAAGGCAGGATACCTCCCATGTCCGCTAATGCACGCATTTCTGCGATCACCGCCCGCATTGTCGAACGATCGAAACCGACGCGCGGACTCTATCTGGAGCGCCTGCGCAACGCGACATCCAAGGGCGTAAGCCGCTCGATCCTTGGTTGCGCCAATCTCGCACACGGCTTCGCGGTCTGTTCCCCCGCCGAGAAGGACGCACTAGCGGGCGACCGCGTACCCAATCTCGGTATCATCACCTCCTACAATGATATGCTCTCCGCGCACCAGCCGTTCGAGCACTATCCGGCGATCATTCGCAAGGCAGCGGCGGAAGCCGGCGGCATCGCGCAGGTGGCCGGCGGTGTTCCTGCCATGTGCGACGGCGTCACCCAGGGACAGCCGGGCATGGAGCTCTCGCTGTTTTCCCGCGACCTGATCGCCATGGCTGCCGGCGTCGGCCTCTCCCATAATATGTTCGATGCTGCGCTCTTCCTCGGGGTCTGCGACAAGATCGTACCGGGTCTCGTCATTGCGGCCCTCTCCTTCGGCCATCTGCCGGCCGTCTTCGTGCCTGCCGGCCCGATGACGACCGGGCTTCCGAACGACGAGAAGTCGCGCGTGCGACAGCTCTATGCCGAAGGCAAGGTCGGACGCGCCGAACTGCTGCAGGCGGAATCGAAGTCGTACCACGGCCCAGGCACCTGCACGTTCTACGGCACTGCCAATTCGAACCAGATGCTGATGGAGATCATGGGCTTCCATATGCCCGGCTCCTCCTTCATCAATCCGGGCACGCCGCTGCGCGAAGCCTTTACGCGCGAGGCGGCCAAGCGGGCGCTGGCGATCACCGCACAGGGCAACGAATTCACACCAGCTGGCGAGATGATCGACGAACGCTCGATCGTCAACGGCGTGGTCGGCCTTCATGCCACCGGTGGCTCTACGAACCACACGCTGCATCTTGTCGCCATGGCGCGCGCAGCGGGCATCCAGCTGACCTGGCAGGATATCGCGGAGCTTTCCGAAGTGGTACCGCTGCTGGCGCGGGTCTATCCGAACGGCCTTGCTGATGTGAACCACTTCCACGCGGCCGGCGGCATGGGCTTCCTCATCAAGGAACTGCTCAAGCACGGCATGCTGCACGACGACGTGCGCACCGTCTTCGGCCATGGCCTACAGGCCTACACCATCGATCCCCGCCTCGGCGACGACGGCACGATCGTGCGCGAACCGGCGCCGGAAAAGAGCGTCGACCCCAAGGTGCTCGCCAGCATCGAGGCGCCGTTCCAGGCCAATGGCGGCCTGAAGATGCTCCGCGGCAATCTCGGCAAGGCGGTCATCAAGATCTCGGCGGTCAAGCAGGACCGGCACGTCATTGAAGCACCGGCCGTCGTCTTCCATAGCCAGCAGGAACTGCAGGACGCCTTCAAGGAAGGCAAGCTCAACAAGGACTTCGTCGCCGTCGTGCGCTTCCAGGGTCCGAAGGCGAACGGCATGCCCGAACTGCACAAGCTGACGCCGCCGCTCGGCGTGCTGCAGGACCGCGGCTTCCGCGTCGCGCTGCTGACCGACGGCCGCATGTCGGGCGCCTCAGGAAAGGTGCCGGCAGCAATCCACGTCACGCCGGAGGCTGTCGATGGCGGCCCGATCGCGCGGATCAAGGATGGCGACATCATCCGCCTCGATGCGATCGCGGGCACCCTGGAAGTTCTGGTCGATGCCGCCGACATGGCCGAGCGCGAGTCCGTGGTCGCCGATCTTTCCGAGAACGAGTTCGGCATGGGCCGCGAGCTGTTTGCTCCCTTCCGCCGCGCCGTTGGCCCTTCGGATCGCGGTGCAAGCGTGCTGTTCCACTGAGCCGCAACGAGTGGCGCTAAAAAACAGCAAAGCCCGCGAGGAGATGACTCGCGGGCTTTGTCGTTCGATGCGTCGAGAAATCAGGCGCGAATGTCGAGCACGCGATCGCGGTGCGCCGGGTGAGTGCTGTAGACAAAGATCTTGTTGAGCTCCTTGTCATTCAGCATCCGCAGAAAGCGGACTTCGATCGTGTTGTTGGCATTCACCCGCATCAGCATACAGCCGACCTTGGTGATGCGGGCATCCGGGATATCGAGATAGAACTGCTTCGGAAGGGCGTATTGCGTGAGCAGTGCAAGGACCGCGGTGCTCTTCGAAATGCGAATGATGTCGCATCGCCGGGACGCCATGTTCATGACGCCCTTCTCGGTATACTCGATGCGTGCGGCGTTCATCGTATCCTCCATCTTGAACCGCACTTCGCGGTCGTACATGAAGGATTCCTCTTTGTTCAGAAAGTGCCCGGAAGGCATTGGACTGGATGGCGCCACCGCCGTATTCCCCTCGATACTCAATGAGGAAATACTAGCGGGCGATGCTTAACAGAAGGTGAGAATGGTCTCGATTTCGACCGCGATACACTCAAAAAGACACAGCGGATTTTCGAGAAGAATTCCGCTTGCGATCAAATGCACAAAACAAGCCCGGGCAACACGATACGCTGTCCGGGCCTTTTTTGTTGTTCGCCGCAAAGCGATTTTATTTACGGTACGTGCGACCGTCCGCATCAAAGAGATGCAGCTTGGAACGGTCGGCCGAGAAGTGCATCTTCTGGCCCTTCTTGACGTCGTAAATGCCTGGCAGCTTGACGATGATCGGTTCGCCCGGAACGAGGCCCTCGATGTAGAGAAGCGTCACTTCGCCGAGCGCCTCAACAATCGAAACTTCGCCCTCGAAGAGGTAGTCATCGCCGGCACCGGCAATGCGCAGATCTTCAGGACGAACGCCGAAGCTTGCGGTCTTGCCCTTCTCGGAGGCGGCCGTCGGAAGGTCTAATGTCACCGATTTGCCGCCTGTCAGGGTCACCGTCGTCGTATTGCCAGCCTCGGTGATGGTAGACGGAATGACATTCATGGCCGGAGAGCCGATGAACTTGGCAACGAAGAGGTTTGCCGGACGCTCATAGAGTTCCAGCGGCGCGCCCACCTGCTCGATATTGCCGGCGGAGAGGACGACGATGCGGTCAGCAAGCGTCATCGCCTCCACCTGGTCATGCGTGACATAGATCATCGTCGTGTCCGCCATCTGCTCGTTGAGGCGGGCGATCTCGATGCGGGTCGCGACACGAAGCGCTGCGTCGAGGTTCGACAGCGGCTCGTCGAAGAGGAAAACCTTGGGGTTGCGGCAGATGGCGCGGCCGATTGCGACGCGCTGACGCTGCCCGCCGGAGAGCGCCTTCGGCAGGCGATCGAGATACCTGGTGAGCTGCAGGCTTTCGGCCGCGGCACGAACGCGGCGATCGATCTCCTGCTTGCTTTCACCGGCGATCTTCATGCCGAACGCCATGTTGTCGTAGACGGTCATATGCGGATAGAGCGCATAGGACTGGAACACCATGGCGATGCCGCGCTTGGAAGGCGGGACATCGTTGACCAGCTGGCCGTCGATATACATGTCGCCGCCGGTAATGTTCTCCAAGCCGGCAATCATGCGCAACAGAGTGGATTTGCCGCAGCCCGAAGGACCGACGAACACAACGAACTCGCCCTCCTTGATCTCCAGATCGATCCCGTGGAGAACATCCACGGAACCGTAGGATTTGCGAATATCCTTGAGCGTCAGTCCAGTCATTAGTTCCTCCTCCTGAATCGTCAGGCGAGACGAGCGAAGTATGCTCCCCACGCCGGAATATCGATCTTCTCACCGTAGTTATTGCTGACGAAACCGTGGCCCGTCAACGCCTGCCAATCACCGGCAGGCAAAACGACCGCGCCTTCGGCAGCGCTCATGTTGAAGACGCAGAGCAGCTTTTCGTTGCCATACTCGCGCACGAAGAGCAGCACGTCGTCCTGCGGCTCCATGAACTCGATCTCGCCCTTGGCGAAGGCCGGGTACTGCTTGCGGAAGGCAAGGAAGCGACGATAGTGCTCGAGCACAGAGGTCTCGTCGCCCTGCTGGACGCTGACAGCGCGCAGGATGTGCTCGACCGGAACCGGCAGCCATGGCGTGACGGTCGAGAAGCCGCCCTGGGCGACCTGACTGTCCCATACCATCGGCGTGCGGCAACCATCACGGCCCTTGAATTCCGGCCAGAACTGGATGCCGTAGGGATCCTGCAGGTCCTGATAGGCAAGATCGGCTTCGGTCAGGCCGAGTTCCTCGCCCTGATAGAGGCAGACCGAACCGCGCAGCGTCATCAGCAGTGATGCATACTGCTTGGCAAAAGCGTCGTGATCGGCGACCAGTGATCCCCAGCGGCTGACATGGCGCATGACATCATGGTTGGAGAAGGCCCAGCAGGCCCAGCCATCCGGCGCGGCCGCCGCGAAGTCTTCCATGACCTCCTCGACACGTTCGGGAGACAAGGGATCGGGCGCCAGGAACTCGAAGGCATAGCACATATGCATCTTGTCGTTGCCGGAGGTGTATTCGCCGACGATCTCCAGCCCACGCTGGCTATCGCCCACTTCGCCGACGGCAGCAATTGCCGGAAACTCTTCGAGCACGGCGCGGAATCGCTTCAGGAACGCCAGATTCTCCGGCCGGTTCTTGTCGTAGACGTGTTCCTGGAAGTTATAGGGATTGACCGCCGGAGCCGTCGACGCGTTGCGGCGTTCGGGAACAAGCGCCGGATTGTCGCGCAGTTCCTTGTCGTGGAAGTAGAAGTTGATCGTATCGAGACGGAAGCCATCGACGCCGCGCTTCAACCAGAAGCGGACGACATCCAGCAGCCGGTCCTGAACCTCGGGATTGTGCAGGTTCATATCCGGCTGCGACGTCAGGAAGTTGTGCATGTAATACTGCATGCGCGTCGGGTCCCACGCCCATGCGGAACCGCCGAAGATCGACAGCCAGTTGTTCGGCGGCGTGCCATCCGGCTTGGCATCGGCCCAAACATACCAATCCGCCTTGGCGTTCGTCTTACTGGTGCGGCTTTCGACGAACCAGGGATGCTGGTCGGAGCTGTGCGAGATGACAAGATCGATCATCACGCGAATGCCGAGGCGATGGGCCTCAGCGATCAGCGTGTCGAAATCCACCAGCGTGCCGAAGATCTGATCGACGTTCTCGTAGTCGGAAACGTCATAGCCGAAATCGCGCATCGGCGAGGTGAAGAAGGGCGAGATCCAGATCGCGTCGGCGCCGAGGGCGGCGACATGCGGCAGGCGGGCGGTGATGCCCTTCAGGTCGCCGATGCCGTCGCCATTGGAGTCCTGGTAGGAGCGTGGGTAGATCTGATAGATCACCGCGCCACGCCACCAGTCCTTGTCGGCCGTCAAAATGGATTGGGATGCCATGCTCATGTTTCCTGTTGGATGCTCTTGGGTTGCTAACCGCCCTTGACCGAGCCCGCAAGCAGACCACGCACTAGGTAGCGCTGCAAGCCAAAGAACACGAGCAGCGGTACGACAATGGTGACGAAGGCCGAGGCCGTCAGGATTTCCCAATTGCCCCCCCGCGAGCCGAGCAGCGCGTTCAACGCGCCGGTGAGCACGAGATGATCCCTGTCGGTGCCAAGGAAGACCATGGCGACAAGCAGGTCGTTCCACACCCACAGAAACTGGAAGATCGCGAAGGATGCGAGCGCAGGGAAGGACAAGGGCAGTACAATACGGGTGAAGATTTCGAAGTCGCTGGCGCCGTCGACGCGCGCCGATTCGATGATCTCCTTCGGGAGGCCGGCGATATAGGCCCGCAGCAGATAAATGGCGAGCGGCATGCCGAAGGCAGTGTGCGCAAACCAGATGCCGGGATAGGTTTTCGACGGCGCGTCGAGCAGCGACCCAATGCCGTTGTAAAGCCGCAGAAGCGGGATGAGCGACATCTGCAGCGGCACGACGATGAGGCCGACGACAAGCGCGATCAGCAGGGCCCGGCCCGGGAACTCCATCCAGCTCAGCGCGTAGGCCGCAAAGGCCGCGATGAGGATCGGGATGATCGTCGCCGGGATGGTGACGGTCAGCGAGTTGATGAAGGACTGGCCGATCCCCTCGCTGGTGAGAACGTTCTTATAGTTCTGCAAGGTGAATTCCGGCGGCGTCGCGACCGAAATGTAGACGCGCCGGCCACCGTCATCCGGACCAAAGGCGGCAGTCTTCGTGTAGCGATAACTGCCGTCATCGTTGACGGTGAGTGAGAGACCGTCGCCAAGGTCGGCTGTTTCGCCGGCCTTGTATGCGGCCGGTTGCTGGACACGCGTGCCGAACGCCCTGATGGAGCGGCCCTGCTGCCCCTCCAGAACATTGCCGGCGATGACGTAAACTGTCCCGTCCTGCTTCTGCTGGTCCGGCTGCCCAAGGCGAGCCGCCACTGTTCGGGAGGAGCCGGCGAAGGCCGTCCACCAGCCGGAAGAAACGAGCTGATCCTTGTCTCGCAGAGCACTGACGAAGATCCCGAGCGTCGGTATCAGCCAGATGATGACAATGACGAGCACCGCGAAGTGAACGAAGAGGCGGGCCGGGCCGATCTTGAAGAAACTTCCTGACAAGGTCATCTCAGTGGCCTCCCAGCTCGCGATTGGCACGGCGGACGTTCCAGACCATGATCGGCGTCACGGCCAGCATGATGATCAGCGCGATGACCGCGCTTCGGCCGGAATCGCCGCCCCCCCGGAAGAGCCAGTTGAACATCAGGTTGGCAAGCACCATCGAATTCCACTGGCCGTTGGTCATGGTCAGCACGATGTCGAACACCTTGAGCACGAGAATGGTGATCGTCGTCCAGACAACCGCGATCGAGCCCCAGACCTGCGGCACCATGATGCGCCAGAAGATCTGCCAGCCGTTGGCGCCATCGATGACGGCGGCCTCGATGGTTTCCTCAGGAATGCCGCGCAGCGCCGCCGACAGAATCACCATCGCAAAGCCGGTCTGGATCCAGATGAGGATGACCATCAGGAAGAAATTGTTCCACAAGGGCACCGAGATCCACACCTGCGGCGTCCCGCCGAACAGCTGGACGATCGCATTCAGCAGGCCGATCTGCACATCGTTGCCGCCACGATATTCGTAGATGAACTTCCAAATGACGGATGCGCCGACGAAGGAGATCGCCATCGGCATGAAGACGATGCTCTTGGCGATGTTGCCCCACCAGATGCGGTCGGTCATCACGGCGATGACGAGGCCGAAGAAGGTGCAGGCCGCCGGCACGACGGCCAGCCACAGGATGTTATTGAAGATCGACTGGCGGAATTCGCGGTCTGTGAGAGCCCACCGATAGTTCGCGAAGCCGACGAATTGCTCGCCGGAGCGGTCGTAGAAGGACAGGATCAGCGTCGCGATCACAGGATAAACAAGGTAGACGACAAGAAGGAAAAGGGCTGGCCCGATGAACAGCCACGGCCGGATCATCGCCCGGCGGTTCAGGTTGCGCGCCGCGGAATGGATGTCGCCATCCTTCACTGGCAGCGACCAATCCAGGATCTTGTTCGAGAAATAGAAATAGGCCGAGCAGGCGAAGACTGCCACGACCACGACCCCCAAAGCGGAAACTATCTGCGACAGCATTCGTCCCTCCCCTGCTACCCTGTCCATCCTGACGGGTTTGTGCGCTGATCGTCGTCACATCGCCCACCGCTTTCAACGCGACAGGCAACGATGGCCGGACACTCCCAGTATCCGGCCATGCATTTCAGCCATGCCGCCGCAGCCGGCGGCACGGATGTCAGGTGAGATTACTTGATGCCATCCCAGGAGCTCTGGATTTCCTTGGCGGTGTCTTCGGCCGACTTGCCGCCAACGAAATCGACCATGCCGGTCCAGAATGCACCCGCGCCGATCTTGCCCGGCATCAGGTCGGAACCGTCGAAGCGGAAGGTCGTCGCGGTCGTCAGGATCTCGCCTTCCCTCTTCATCTGGTCGTTGGCATAGGCTGCCGTGTTGACGCCCTTGTACGGCGTCAGGAAGCTCGACTGTGCCATCCAGACTTCGTGCGCGATCGGAGTCTTCAGGAACTCGACGAAGGCACGGGCCGCCTTGGAGTCCTTGGTGACGGTAACAAGCGTGCCAGCGCCCAGAACCGGCTTGCCGAGGTCG
Source organism: Rhizobium favelukesii (assembly GCF_000577275.2). NCBI lineage: Bacteria > Pseudomonadati > Pseudomonadota > Alphaproteobacteria > Hyphomicrobiales > Rhizobiaceae > Rhizobium > Rhizobium favelukesii. The sequence goes on along the minus strand of NZ_HG916852.1, from coordinate 802,346 downwards.
GCATGCGCCGCGTAGGTCGGCATATAGAAGAAGTCGGCATCCTGACCGAGTTTCGTCCCCTCCGGGAAGAACGACGGGATGAACGACGCCTGATGGTGCAGATAGCACTTCGGCGGCACGCCGAAGAGACCCTTCGGGCTATCCCGGAAGTCCGTTGCTGCCACGGCGGCAACGCCACCACTGACATACTTCTCGTTCTTGGCGAACGAGCCGAATTCCTCGATCGCAGCAACGACGGCCGGATCGGTGAACTTGACTTCGTTGGTGGTCCACTTGTCGTAGACGTCAGGCTTCTGCTGACGCAGCATGATGTCTTCGATCCAGTCCGTTGCCGGCCAGCCAGTTGCGCCACCGGAACCAAGGCCGATGCACCACGGCACGCCGCCATCCTTGACGATCTGCTCCGTCAGAGCATGCAGCTCCTCCATGGTCGTCGGGACCTTGTAGCCCGCTTCCTTGAAATTCTCGGGCACGTACCAGACGAGCGATTTCACGTCGGCCTTATAAGGGAACGCATAGAAGGCTTCCTTGCCGTCCTTGCCCTTGTAGGTGCCGTAACCGACCCAGCTATCGCCGGCGCCGTAGTTGTCCTTGATCCACTGGGCATTCTCATCGCCGAGCGGCGTCAGGAAGCCCTTGCTGGCGAGATCGGCCAGAAGGCCCGGCTGCGGCAGGACCGCGATATTCGGCGGCGAACCGGCTTGTGTGTCGATGACGATCTGCTGTTCGTAGTTTTCCGAAGACGAGTATTTGGCGTCTACACCGGTTGCTTCGGTGAAGTAGGCCAGAATGCTGCGGAAGAAGGCTTCGTCTTCGCCGCGCCAGGGCCCGAAGATCGTCATCTGCTCGCCCTTGAGATCGGCGTGCGCAGCTTTGAAATCGTCGTAGCTCTTCCAGTTGAACTTCGCATCCTGTCCCGGAGCAAACTTCAGATCGGCAGCAGACGCGGCACCGGCAAGAAGCGCCGCCGCAGCGACGCTCATCAAAAACGTCTTTCTCATGTGATCAACCTCCCATCACAATCCCAACCGCACTTTTGAAACCATTTTGACGGCGTTCCAAAGCGCTTTGACAAAAGCACTCATGTCACTTTCGGCGGAAAAGAGTCAAGCTATTTCGCGAAAGGCGCAAAAGATGCGGCCTTTTACATCAAGGTTTCGACGCCATACCTTGGGAATATGGAGCGATTTTTCTTGAGTCAAGCAGCACAACTGCTACATAATTGAAAGCGCTTTGGATGCCATTGGGAGCTGGCGACCAGTGCGAGCGGAGGAAGAATAGCACGTGAACCTGAAACAGCTATCGGAATTGCTTGGCCTGTCGCAGACAACGGTAAGCCGTGCATTGAACGGCTATCCCGAAGTCAATGAGGCGACGCGCGAGCGGGTCCTGCAAGCCGTGAAGGAGACAGGCTACCGCCCGAACAAGGCGGCACAACGGCTTGCGACCGGCAAGGCCGGGTCGATCGGCCTCGTGATGCCGACAGCTCCCGATCACTATTCCGATGTGCACTTCGGTGAGTTCCTGACGGGTCTTGGCGAGGAAGCCGTACGCCACGACTTTCATTTCGTCATCATGCCCGCCGATCCGAACGACGAGGTCGGCGCACTGCGGCGGCTTGCGATCAGCGGCAATGTCGATGCGCTGTTCGTGGCCTATATGCGCGGCCACGACCCACGGCTGCCGATGCTGAAGTCGCTTTCCATGCCATTCCTCGTGCATGGCCGCTCCTTCGGTTCCGAGCCCGACTACCCCTATCTCGACATCGACAACGAGGCGGCCTTCTACGACGCGGCGCGGCTGCTGCTTCAGCTCGGGCATACGCGCTTTGCCCTGCTCAACGGGCCGGGACATCTCGACTTTGCGATCCGTCGCAAGAACGGACTTGTCGCTGCGCTTTCCGAGCGGGGACTGTCGCTTCCGGAAGACTGCATGAGCCACACATCGATGACGGACGAACTTGGCCAGTCCGCGATGGAACGATTTCTACAGATGCCGGAGCCGCCGACGGCGATCCTCTGTTCCAGTACGGTGCTGGCGCTCGGCGCCATCCGCGCCGTCAATCAGGCGGGGCTCAAGCTCGGCGAGGATATCTCGCTGATCGCGCACGACGACGTTTTGCCCCATCTCAAGCCCGAGAACTTCTCTGTGCCGTTGACGACAACGCGGTCATCGCTGCGCGCCGCAGGCGTGCGCATCGCCCAACGGCTCATCGGAACGGTGAAGCAGGACGGGCCATTCCCAGAGCAGGAACTCTGGAAAACCGAACTGATTGTCAGGGCCTCGACAGGCCCCGTTCCGCGGCAGGCTCAGAACGTCGGCGGTGTCTGACCGGCCGCGCGATGGGCGGCGATGACGGTGTTGGCCATCAGCATCGCGATGGTCATCGGGCCCACGCCACCGGGAACCGGCGTGATAACGGCGGCAACCTTGGCGGCATCTTCAAAGGCGACGTCGCCAACAAGGCGCGTTTTGCCTTCGCCCTTTTCCGGGGCAGGAATGCGATTGATCCCAACATCGATGACGGTGGCGCCCGGCTTCACCCAATCACTCCTGACCATCTCCGGGCGGCCGACGGCGGCCACCAGAATATCCGCATTGCGGCAGACGGCCGGCAGATCCTTAGTGCGTGAATGCGCGATGGTCACCGTGGCGTTTGCATTGAGCAGCAGTTGCGCCATCGGCTTGCCGAACAGGTTTGAGCGGCCGATGACCACCGCATTCAGGCCGGAAAGATCTTCGCCATGCGTGCGTCGCACGAAGACCATCGCGCCCGCCGGGGTGCAGGACACGAGGCCCGTTTCGAGGTCACCAGTCGCAAGCTTGCCGGCATTGACGACGTGCAGACCGTCGACATCCTTTTCGGGCAAGATCGATTGGATGATCAATTCTGACTTTAGATGCTTCGGCAGCGGCAATTGGACGAGAATGCCGTGAATCGACGGATCGCTGTTCAGCGTAGCGACGAGTGCCGCCAGTTCCTCCTGCGTGGTCTCGGCCGGCAGCGTGTGCTGAACGGATTTGAATCCGCATTCCTTCGCCATCTTGCCCTTGGAGTTGACATAGGCATGGCTGGCCGGGTCGTCGCCGACGATCACGACGGCAAGGCCCGTCTTGACGCCGCTTTGCTTGTCCAGCGCCGATGTCGCTGCCTTCACCGTTTCGATTACGGAAGCGGCGACCTGTTTGCCATCAATCACTGTCGTCAAGACTGTCTCCTGCCCTTGCTTTCGCTCATTGTAGCGGATGGCGCTCAGCGCGATTTGCCTGTCCACGCCCTATCCTGCCTAAAATGGCAAATGCAAGAACAATCGTGTCGCAGCGAGGTCAGGACGCTATCGACCGGGTGCGCAGCCTATCGCGCATGGTGGCGAGTTCCGCGCGAATGATGTCGGCTTCCTGCGGCCCTTTGGCGGGTTCGGCCGGTGATGGCGTACCGACATTTGGCTCCGGTGCCGGAGTGCGTAGCGATGGCTCCTTTCTTGCGGACGCCGCAAGCGTGGAGCGCGCCCTGGCAGAGACGACAGCCAGGCCGAATGCGAGCCCTGCAAGAGCGCCGAGCAGCGGCGCAAGCCAGCGCTGGTCCGCCGGCACAGCCGCGATCTGCACGCTCTTCTGCAGCTGCACGCTGCCAATACCTGGCGGAACGGCTCCGGTGGTGATCGCATCCTCGAGGCGCAAGCGCGCCGCACTTGCCTTGTCGCGCAGCTCGGTCAGCTTCGCCAGATCGACACCCGTATCCTTGCTCTGCGCGATCAGCGCATTGCGGCGATCACTCAGCTGCCGTTTGTCGACGGTGACTGACTTCATCTCGTCATTCGCATCGCGCAGTAGCCGAGCGAGATCCTCGCCAATCGCGTCTCGCAAGCCGTCAACCTCCGCCTGCTGCGCCTGCAGCCGCGGATGGCGAGGGCCGAGATTGGCCGACAGCTGTGACAGAGACAGGTGTGCGGCCACATATCTGTCTCGACGGTCGATGAGTGTCGGCGACATGAGGTCCGCATCCAGCGTGCCGGCAAGGACATCAGCGACCTTGGCCACCTTCAGCCGGCCCGCCTTCTCTTGCGCTGCAACGATGCGCTGCTCGGCGGCCTTCAGCTCTGCATCAATGCTTCCGATCTGTTGCTGCAGACCAGCCGCAACCTTGACGTTGCCTTCGCCGCTCTTCTGCGTGAAAGATTTAAGCTCGAGCTGCGCCGCATCGTCCGCGTTTTTCAGCGATCCGCCTTCGGCCGGCCCAGTTGCCGCCCCTGAGCCCGTCACGACGGACGCAAGGTAGCCGGCGATGCGCGCGGATTTTTCCGCGCTGCCCGTTGTCACCTTGAAATCGATCGTGCCGGCGTGAGGATTTGTCGCGGTGCGGATCGCGGAAACGAGCGATGCCTCTGCGCGCGAAACAGGGTCGGCAGCCGCGCCATCGGTCGATAGCAGGTCGATAGCCACCGCTAATGCATCCGAGGAGACGCCGGAGAACTCCGGATCGCGGTCGAGTTTCAATGCCGCAACCGTTGCTGCCATCGTACGGGAAGAGGAAAGCGTCCTTTCGGCCGCGCTCGTGACTGCAGTGCGACTTTCGCCGGCGCCTTGGACCGCGAGTATCCCTTTCGCGCTATAGCGCGTCGGTTGAGCGGAAATCAGAGTACCGCTCGCTGCACCCAGCGCACAGATGAGACCAACCATGGCAAGAGGTTTCAAACGCCTGGATTTCGGCGCGCCTTTGCCGACGGCGGGTGTCGCCTGATTGAGGCTTGCGGCCGCTTTCGTGGAACCCGTGACTTCCGGCGCGGCCGGCAGCGGGTCGGCTGCAGCTGCCTTGACGTCGTTTGCAGCTTCGAGCCGCTTGCCCAGGATCGTTTCGATGCGGCCGACAAGCGGCCGCGCTTCAGGCACAGCATCGCGGCTGGCCCGCTGTTGCTCAAGCGCGCGCTCGATCACGCCGAGCAATTTTGCTTCCGGCGCCGGCATCGTCGCCGCGGCTTCGGATGGCCTGGCGATTGCCGTCGGGGAGCGGAAGGCTTGGCTTCTCGGATTGCTGTCGTACATCGCCACATCTCATGCGTATGAACGGTCGAGCCGCCCGCGACTGCGGATGGTTAACCAACATTAAATGTTCATGGCAAAGAAATGGTTAACTGGCGCCAACTCGCAGCGTGCTGCGGAGCTGCGCCTCACCTGGATCGGTTCAGTATCCGTTTGCGACGCGTCCCACCGTACTGGACCACAGAGTACAGGAAAACTGCAAAGGCGAAGCCATACCGCACGCCTGCGCGCTTCGGCTTCCGCATCCAGCGGTAGGCGCGTGCAATTCCCATCATCCGTACAAGCTTTGGTGTGCGATGGTCGGTCCCCGCCACGACACCGAATAGGTCGCCGACAGCAAGCACAAGCCGGGCGTGATCCGCCCGGATGTTTTTATGGATCCATTTTTCCTGGGATGGCGTGTCCGTTCCGACGATGAGTATGTCGAGCCATTGCCGGTCGATCTCCTTGACGATCGCCGCTCGGTCTTCCGTCTCGGCGAAGCTGTCCGAAATGATGACGAATTCATGCCACGGAGCGTGCCACCGGAACGTCGCAGCGGCCTTCCTGACCGCCTCAGGCGTGCTACCGATGAGGCCGATACGCGCGGGATCTCCATGAATGTCAGCAGCGCCGGTACGAAATCGGCGGCCTTCAGGCTGGCGGGGAACGGCGATCCGTGCGCCACCTTCGATGCAATATCGAGACCCGGACCCTCGGGGAGCAGCAGATTTTGCGCGAGAACAGCGCGGTAGTCGCTATCGCGCAACGTCACCAGCATATTGCGCGCATTGACAAATGAGATCGATGTCTGCCCGACCGCTATCGACAGGAGTTCATTGATGAACACCAGCGCGTCATCCCAGCCAAGATCGCAGACCGGTAGATCGAAGATTGCGCGACGCGACGACAGGACCGCGAAATTCGCGATCAGGTTCATGCCGGCTTCCTGACGATAGTGTTTCATGCTGCATGCATCCCGAAACAGATCACATAGCCGCACCAGACGATTCAGCATCGACCAATGGCGTTCGCCTGGGAGCGCATGAAAGAATTCCAAGAACCGGAATGCCGGTGCACAGTCAGCCCATCACCAGCACTTGTAGCAACGCGACTTCAACTATCTCTTAGGAAAATCGCTTGAATTCCTCGCTTCAAGCGAAGGAATTGTTAACCCTCGCAACCCGGGATAAACGCACGACGGCGCCAGAGGCGCCGCTTCGGGCCAATGACTAGGTCTACTCTGTTGCAGCCTTGTCCGACACCGGTGCCGGGGCTACGACCTTCACGGGTTTGACCGTTTTCTTCTGCTGTCCGGATGCATTCGCCTTGACTTCTTCCTTCGAGAGGTAGTCGAGCTGCTCCAGCATCACCTGATCGATATAGTCTCCACCGAGATGCTGGTTGATGTCCTTCTTGATCATCTCCCGGAAAGCATTCGCATCGAAGGATTTCATGTTGGAGATGTCGACCATCTTGTTGCCGACGAGCAAGGTAAAGAGCTCGTCGGTCGTCATTTCCGTCAGCGGCAAGGACAGGTTTTTCACCGTGTCCCTGTTCATCATGAAAGACACCTTTCCGAGGAAGTAGCCGGTGACGGCGCCGTCGGCAATGATCGGCACGGTGATCGTCTCGCCCTTTACAAGCTCGAGCTGGCTTTGCTTGGAATCATCGGGAGCCGGCGCAGGAGCCGTTGCCATGTGCACCGAGAAATAGACCGATGCCAGCGTGATCGCGCAAACCCAGACACCTGTCAGAACGAGCTTAATCATCAAGCGTCACGTGCTACGAATTGCTCTTGGGAATAGGTGCCGTCGGCATCCGCATCCTGGACTGCATTCTTCAGGAGATCAGCAACGGTACGGACCGCTTCCAGATGCGCCTCGACGCGTCGTGCGTTCAGCACGAGCTTCTTCTTCAACCCGTGCAGCTGATCGAGATGCGTGGCGGCCAGCTCCTTCGGATCGGTGTCGCGGAAGAGCATCGACAGCTCATAAAGGCAGCGGCTCTTGTGTGCATTCGACACTTTGAGATCGAACTGCGGATCGTTGCCGATACGCGTATTCTCGTTGTCGATGATCATTTCAAGGCGTCCAAGAACCGATTTGATACGGTAGTCGTTCGAGATTATTTCCATTTTTGTCCTCGATTCTCTCAGGCGTCATTGGCGGACTTGTTGTCCGCAGTTGTTGTACCGAAGGTCTTGCGCTGGAACTCGTCGATCATGCTCATCGCCATATTGCGATCGTCCTGATCGGTGGAAGCGTTGGCGACCTTGCCTTCCTGCTTCTTCAGCGCATCCTGATAAAGCTGCTTGGCAATGCCGATGCCGTCACCCTTCGAAATCTCGTTGCCGAGCTGTTCAGCCATCATGCCCTTCCAGATATCACCGGTGGCACCCTTGCCGTAGACTTCTTCGCTTTCGCTTGGCAGCATGTTCTTGATGAAGTTCTGCAGGACCATCGCCTCGAACTTGCGGTAGGTTTCCGGCACCTCTTCCGTCTTGGTGCTGCGGTTCTTGCTGTCGCTCAAACCGGTCTTGCCCACTGCGCGATCGAGAATATCGACGGCCGACGTGAAGCCGTTGCCGGCTTCGGCGAGACTGTTTGCGGCAAAAGCCGCCTGGTTTGCCTTCAGTTTTTCCTGGGCTGCCTGAACCTCGAGCGGGTCCGCAGCTTTGACAACATCCAGGACCAGATCACTCGGAGGTGAAATAGCCAAGTCACAATCCTCTTGATTAAGATTGTGACGATTATGATTTTTGAAGCTTGCTGGAGGCTGGCGTACCGAACTTTTGATCGATGAGATCATAGACTGCATTGTCGTCGGCTTCCCGACGCTCGGACTCAAGCGCTTCGCGCATGCCGTCTTCCAGCCGATCGCCCTTGGCGCGCTCCTGAACGACGCGCATTTCGTGAATCTGCTGCATGCCGGTCAGCTGCTTGTCCTTGATCCCAAGCCGGTTGAATCGATCCGCATAGCCCTGCGAAAAGGCATGATGGACGGGGTCCATGGAGCCGAGCGCCAGAATGACGCTGTCCATCTGGTCGTTGACTTCCGCGCGCTGACGGCTCGTTTCGGCAAGATCGAACTCGGCCATCTGCTCCAGATGCCGTTGAACCGCTACGAGGCGTTTCAGTTTCTGGGAGCGTGTCTTGTCCGCCATACCACTACCTGCCGATGAAAACGCTGGCGAAGGATTGGCCGAACTGGCTGACCAGCGCCGCCACGGAGAAGTAGAAAAGGAAGAGCCCGCCGAGAAGCAGGTAGGGCGTCGATATGAAATACACCGGGATCTGCGGCGCCAGCTTGTTGATGAAGCCGATGGCGATGTTGAACATCAGGCCGTAGATCAGGAACGGGCTAGAGAGCCGCAGCATGATCATGAACGTCGATGACAGCGTGTCGGTGAACGAGATGAGCGTACTGCGCAGCTGCATGATGCCGCCGAAAGGCATCGACGTGTAAGAATCGATCAATGCCCGGAACACGATGTGATGAAAGTCCATCATGAACAGGATCATCATGCCGGCAAGGGTGATGAAGCCAGAAAGGCTGGTTTCGGGGGTATCTTCGAAAATATCGCCCGCGCTCGGTTGGGTGTATCCGATCATCATCGCAATGACGCTGGCCGCGAACTGCAGGCCGAGCGTGTAGACACGGGCGAGCATGCCGTACATGACGCCAATCAGCGATTCGCTGAAAATATAACCGATATAGGTGGCGTTCGATGTGTGGACGATCGGATAGACAGTATCCCAAAGCACAGGCAGGATCGCAAGCGACAGGGCGGCGGCGATGAAAACCCGCAATTGCGCAGGCACACGGGCCGACGAAAAGCCAGGCATCGCCAGGACGCAGCCGCCGATCCTGCAGAAGATCAGGAACAGCGCCAGGACGGTCCCTTGCGGGTCAGTTATCATGAAATCGAGCCCAGAATCTTTATCTCGATGCCCTTGGCCAGCTCGACATGCGATAGAACCGGGAGCGTTGCGAACAATCGTTCGATGATCATACGCACATAGGAGCGTGTTTCCGGCGAGGTGACAAGGGCGAATGGCAGGCCGCGATCCATGAATTCACGGACAACCTTCGTCGCCTGCTCGCTGAACTCCTCCAGCATGCGCGGGTCGATGTCGAATTCGACGATCTCGCCCTTGTTGTCACGCTTCAGCGCCTGATGGAAAGCCAGATCCCACTTGCTGCCGAGCCGCAGTACGCGAAGCACACCATTGTCGGCGAGATCGCCGCATAGCTGCTGTGCCATGCGCACGCGGACGTGCTCGACAATCTGCTCGGTCTTGCGGACATGCGGCGCAAGTTCGGCGACGGCTTCCAGGATGAGGTGCAGGTTGCGGATCGACACGCGCTCGGCGAGAAGCAGCTTCAACACAGCCTGCAGGCCAGAATAGGACATGTGCGACGAGCAGATCTCGTCGGCCAGCTTCTTGTATTCGGGATCGAGCCTGTCGATCAGCACCTTCACGTCCTTATAGGACAGAAGCGCCGGCAGATTGTTGCGGATGACTTCGCTCATATGCGTCAGCACGACCGAGACATTGTCGATCGGCTGGAAACCTTCGCGCTTCAAGTCTTCGGCAAAGGCTTCAAGAATGGAAACCGCCGGCATGCCGAACGCTGGTTCGCGAATCTCGTCGCCCGGAATGCTTGGCTTACGGCCAGAGCCGGTGACGACCAGAACCTCGCCCACGCGCAGCAGGTTGGAAGCAACCGTCGTACCGTGGATGCGGATCTGATAGGACTTCTCGGCGATGCCGATATCGTCGGTGACCTTGATTTCCGGAACAACGAAGCCGTACTGCGTCGCGAATTTCTTGCGCATCTTGCCGACGCGGAAAGCGAGCTCCTGGTGAGCACCAAGCAGACGCGTCGACACCATCTTGCCGAGCGCGAGTTCGATTTCCGAGGTGCGCAGCACCGACTTGACGGAGTCCTTTTCGAGCTCCTTGTTCTGGACGACCTTCTTCTCTTCCTGCTCGCGCCGCGCCTTGTTCTCGGCCTCGACCTGACGAGGAATGAACCAGGCGCCGAAGGCCAGAAGACCGGACAGAAACATGAAAGGGAAAAACGGCAGGCCCGGCATGAGCCCGAGGATTGCCATCAGAACCGCGGATACCGAAAGGGCGCGCGGATAGCCGCTGAGCTGGTTGACGACTGCCTGTTCAGTGGAACCGACGGTGCCGCCGCGCGACACGAGAAGGCCGGCTGCGAGCGAAACGATGAGGGCCGGCATCTGCGAGACGAGGCCGTCGCCGACGGAGAGCTTGACGAAGACGTCGGCGGCTTCGCCGATCGGCATACCGTGACGGAAATAACCGATGATGATGCCGCCAAAAATGTTGATGCAGGTAATCAGAAGACCGGCAATCGCATCGCCACGAACGAACTTGGACGCGCCATCCATGGCACCGAAGAAGGAGCTTTCCTCTTCCAGTTCCTTACGGCGACGCTGGGCTTCCTTCTCGTCGATGATGCCGGCCGAAAGGTCGGCGTCGATCGACATCTGCTTGCCGGGGATCGCATCGAGAGTGAAGCGCGCGCCGACTTCCGCGATACGTGTCGCGCCCTTGGTGATGACGATGAAGTTGATGGTGATCAGGATCAGAAAGACGATCAGACCGATCACGAAGTCGCCGGACATGACGAGGCTGGCAAAGCCTGCGATGACGCCGCCGGCTGCATCATGACCCTCGTTACCGTGCGAAAGGATGACGCGCGTCGTCGCGATGTTCAGCGCCAAGCGCGTCATGGTCGCGATCAGAAGAATGGTCGGGAATGATGAGAAATCGAGCGGCTTCTGGATCCACAGCGCCACCATCAGGATCAGCACCGAGAAAGCGATCGAGAAGGCCAAACCCATGTCGATCAAGAACGGCGGGATCGGCAGAAAGAGGACGCAGATGATAAGGATGATGCCCATGGCAAAACCGATATCGCGTACGCTAAGTCCAGCTTTCGGGAGGGGGAGTGCGGGAGGTTGCGCCATTTCGATTCCGTCTCTTCATGAGAGGTGCGGGCATGATGCCCACCAATTCGGAACGAGAATTAAATGGCGAAGCTTGCGCGAAGGTGGCTCAGAAACCCGACTGAATGCGCGAAAACACCAGATTGGTGAAAATCGAAATCTGCGATCCGACAAACGGAGCCGAGATGCCGATGGTGACGAGGACCGCCACGATTTTCGGAACGAAGGTGAGGGTTGCTTCCTGAACCTGCGTCAGCGCCTGGAACAACGCAATGATCAGACCGACCACCATGGCTGCCGCAACCGCCGGGCCTGCAGAAACGAGAACGGTCCAGATCGCGGCCTGGAAAAGGTCAAGAGCATCAGCTTCATTCATTGTCAGGCAACCTCATATCGCCTTGCGGTCCGCCCGATATGGCCGAACCGCCTCATAATTACACTTAGCTCGACGTCGTCGGCGCCTTGTCCGCCAGGGTGATTCCCGCCTGCACAAGGATACTCTTCCCGTCGGTCGTCGTCGCGACAATTCCGTCGGAATAGACCTTGACCGAAGCGACCGTGCCTTTGACGGAACCGTCAGCGCTGGTCATGTACTTGCCGATATAGCTGCCGGCCTGCGTCAGGCTGGAGCTGGCAAGCAGCGTGTCCAGCTTGCTGTTCGTCTGGATCGTCTGTTCGACCTGCGAGAAGCTCGCCAGCTGCGACATCTGCTCGCTAGCATCCACCGGATCTGTCGGATCCTGGTTCTTCATCTGCGCGATGAGCAGCTGCAGGAAGTTGTCGTAGTTGAGCGTTGCCTTCTGCTGCGCGGTTGATGTGCTCGACGAGGACGAGGTGCTCGACGTGCTCGAAACGCCACTTACCGCCATGGTGCGATCTCCTTACGAATCTGCTCGACCATCGTCGGCGGCATTTCGTGGTTGTTGAGTATGCTGTCTTCGATCGCATACAGACCGCGGATCGCCTTCAGGGCGTCGAATGCACGTCCGGTCGAAACGAGACCATCGATGCGCTTCAGCTCGGCCAGAACTTCCTCGTTCTTGAAGCAGGTCAGCAGCATGGTGACCGACTTGCGGAACATCGCCGTCGATTGCTCCTTGCCCTCAGGATTGATGAGGATCATCTGCGCAATGAAATAGAGCTGGCGCAGAGGCGTCGTCGCCTCTTCCGGCTGGAGAACGTGGTTTTCGAGAAGGAACGTTACATCGTTCAGGAATTCCAGCGCGACCTTGCGATCGACGCGCAAGACCGCACCGTTGATGAAGATCTTTTCCCCGGCTTTTAGCGAGATACGAAGTGTGCTTTTCATTTTAGTCCATCCCTGATGATGGTGGTAACGTCGATAATGCCTTGGTAGTTCGTCGACTGCCGGCGCCTGATCCGATCGCACTCCTTCAAGATCCAGATCGCGATGGAGATGAGGTTGGCCCGCAGCTGGATCTCAAGCTGGTTGTCCGGATGCTTGAGATCCTCGATGAAACTCACCCAAACACGCCGGGTGTAGAACAATGCATCAATGGCTTCCCGGCTGTATTTCTCTTTGTCCCGCGCAATCGACAGCAGCTCGATGGACCGGTCGAGAACTTGACGTTCCCGCTCCTTCGCATCGGCCACCGAGTCCTCCATGACCTCGGAGTAAGAGAACTGATACATTCATGCATCCTTCTTTGTCTTTCGTACCCTTGATCATCAAAGGTAGTTCACGAGACTCAACTGCTGGATTTTCGATACGATGGTGTAGGCCGTCTCCAGCTGCGTCTGGAGCGTGTTGACGAGTGTCGATGCTTCCGAGGTATCGACGCCCTGGAGATCGACGAGCTTGTTCTGAATGATGCTTGATTGTGCATCGAGGGCATCGTTGGCCTTCTCGACGCGCTCCTGCGAAAGACCGAGCTGGCTTGCCTGCGTCACGATGCCGGTCGTTGCCTGCGCCGCATAGCCGATCGCCTTGGAGGTAACCGTGCTCAATGCGTCAGCGCTGACATTCTGGCTGGCCAGCGCCGAAACGGTGATCGAAGCGAGCGCGAAGTAGCGCATGCCGTCCGAGTTGGCGTTGGTCGACGATGTTACGACTTCCGAGTTACTGATACGGCTCGTCATGTTCTGGTTCGATGCGGCCGACCAGTCGCTCCAGGCCGGCGGCGTCACATAGGCCGCAGGCGCAAGCGGGGTCGGGGCGCCAGGTGGCGGGAACGCGATCGGCGTGGAGGTGCCGTTGAACGTGTCCTGCGAGAACATCGGCTCAACGAAGTCAGTAATGAACTTACCCATCTCGGCGCCGGTCAGAGAACTCACTGGTTTGCCGAGGCCGCTTGCATAGGCCGTGAGGTTCGTCTGAATGGCGGTCGTCGCGGCATTCTGCTGGTTGGTGAGCGGTTGCACATCGGTGTTGATACCGGAGAACAGGTACTCGCCGTTGAGCATGGAATTGCCCGTATCCATGAGCTGCGACAGCGCGTCGCCGGCAGACTGCATCGCCACCGTGATGCTGGTCTTGTCCTGACTGCCCTGAAGCGCTGTCAACTTGGAGACCAGCGCATCGCCGGCCTTCTTCATGCTGTTGAGGCCGAGCTGCGACGCTTCGAGACGTGCCGATACGACGGAATTGCTGCCCTTGAGAGCCTTGATGCGGCTGACCTCGGACGTGAAGTTCACACTCTTGGCTGCGCCAGAACCCAGGGAGGCGCCGATGTCGGCGTAAACGCCCGTCGTTGCTTCGAGAGAAGCGCTGACCAATTGCTTCTGCGACTGGCGGATCGTCAATCGCATCGCGTTCTGAATGGCTGAACTAGAAATAAATGAACTTTTCATGGCTTAACTCGCTATATCCAGCAATGACTTCAACATTTCGTCGACAGCGTTCAGGATCTTCGTGGCCGCCTTGTAGGACTGCTCTATGTCGAGGAGCAGCGTCAGTTCCTCGTCGAGGTTCACGCCGGTCTCGTTGGAATAGGCTTCCGTCGAACGCGAGAGTGCTGCCGAGGTATTCTCGGACGCCGTCGTCGCATCGCTTCGATACTGCTCGAGCCAGCCGATCGAATTCGAGGCGTAATCCATGATGTTGACGTTGGACGAAAGACCAGCGGTCGCTGAAAAGGTCTGAGCCGTGCCCATCGCCGTGTAGAGCGCGTCGAGATTGTCGGAGAAGCCGCTTTTGCCGGTCGGATTGAGGTTGGTGAGGCCGGAGATTGACCCATCGCGCAACTTCATCGGGTCGCCGCCCTGGCTGGTGATGACGGCGGCGTTTACAGTGATGGTGCCGGCGATGCCGTCGATGACGCCTGCTGCGGTCGGCGTGCCGCCCGGCGTTCCCACCGCGGTCTTCCAGACGAAAAGGCCTGGCTGCGTCGTGGCGGGCGCGCCGCCGGTTTCCGAGAACATGGTGACGAGCGACTTCGCGATCTCGTCGAGCTGCGACTGGAATGTGGGCGCGATGTCGTCGCGAACCTGCAGGAGCGCCTGCAGGCTTCCCTGGGCCGTGCTCGTCGAGCCCTTGCCGCTCGCAAGTGCTACGCCATCGATGTAGATCGCATTGCCTTTGGTCTGGGTAGTGTAGGTGTCCTGCGCGACGAAGGTGACTGTGCGGGGAATCGTGTCGAAAACAACGGTGCCGTCTGTGGTGTAGAGCGCCATATCGCCGTTGTCGCGATCGACTGCGTTGACGCCGACGATCGAGGAGATCTGCTTCAGCAGCTTGTCGCGCTCATCCAGTGCATCGGCTGGATTGCCGCCGGTCGCGGTAGCGCTCTTGACGGCATCGTTCGCCGTCTTGAACTGCGCAAGCAGGGTGTTCAGTGTCGAAACCTGGGTTGCGATCTCCTTGTCCGCACCCTGACGGACGGCCTGCACGGATTTCGTTGCATCGTTCAGTGAATTGGCGACGTCCTGCGCGGCCGTGACCGCGCTCTGCGCGGCAATCGTGCTGCTCGGCGACGTGCGAAAGGCCTGCAGCTTTTCGCGAAACGTCGAGAGATAATTTGCCGGCGACGTTTCGTAGTCGTTGCCACCCATGATCGATTTCAGGTCGGTCAGGCCGCCAAGTAGCGTTTGCTGGCCACTGTCCTGCGCACTCGCTTTCAGCCACTGCTTCAGCAGCGCGTCTTCCTGCGCGCGGCTGATCTTCACGACTTGCGCCCCATTCAGCGACGTGGTGATCATCGCCTGCCGGCGCACGTAATCGCTGTTGCTGGAGTTTGAGATATTGGTCGATACCACACTGCTCTGAGTGCCGGTATTGTTGAATATGCTCTGCGCCGTATTTAGTGCGGAAGTGAGCGACATGGCTTATCCGTACCCTACTTATCTCTTGAGGTTAACGAGGACGTCCATGATGTCGGCCCCCGTCTGGAACACCTTGGAATTGGCGGTGTAGCTGCGCTGCGACTCGATCATTTCGGTCAGTTCGCCGGCAAGATCGACGTTCGAGCTTTCGAGTGCGCCGGCCTGGATGCTGCCGAAGCCGTTGGTCTGCGGGAAGCCGGTGACGGTGACGCCGGACTGCCCGTTGGCGCTATAAACGTTGCCGCTCATCAGCGTCATGTTGTCCGGGCTTGCAACTGTTGCGAGCGGGACACGGTAAAGCGGCTTTGACGTTCCATCTTTGTATTTGGCATAGACGGTACCGTCCTTGTCGATCGACACACTATCAACCGGGCTGGCTGCCTGGCCGTTCGGTGTGCCGCTACCGGCAAACTCAGAAGCGAGCTGCGTAAAGCCGCTCAGGTCCATGGCGATTGCTCCACCCGTTACCGGATCGGTGATCGTCATCGCACCGGTGGAGGCCATCTTGCCGTTTGTGTCGAAGGTCAAACCCGTCGTGCCAACGAGAGCCGTCGCTGCCGGAGTGTACGGAAATGATGAGGTTCCACCTGTTGCCGCATCGGCGTGGCGGAAGACTGCGACCTGCCACGTGCCCGAGGTTGCGGCAACCGGCGGCGGACCTGCGGAAGCTGCCGTCGCGCCCGCTGTCTTGGTGAAGTAGAAATCGTACTGGATCGTATTGCCGAGCTTGTCGTAACCCACCATCGACATCTGTTTCGTGTCGGTCGTGATCGGAGCCGTGTTGGAGGCAGGAAGGTTGCCGGTCGCAACGTTGGCATTGGAGTTCAGGTTGCCGGTGAAGGTGCCCGTCGTCGACGCGATCGCTGTCAGGCCGGACTGGTTGACGTTGATCGGGACGAGGCCGGAGAAGCCGTTGACGACGACGGCCGGAGCACCCGCGTCGTAGGAATAGCCCATCAGCTTGAAGCCGGCAGCGTTGACGAGGTTGCCCTGATCGTCCTTGCTGAAATCGCCAGCGCGGGTCAGAACCGGAACGCCGTCCGGGCTCTGAACGATGAAGAAGCCATCACCGGAGATCGCCAGGTTGTAGCTCGACGTCGTGTAGGAGATATCGCCCTGCTCGGAAACGGACTGACGAACGGACGTCTGGACGCCGCCTGAATTGTAGTTACCCGAGGTCGAAGGCAGAACCAGCGACGAGAAAGCGCTCGAAACGGCCTTGTAGCCCGTCGTGTTTGCGTTTGCGATGTTATCGGCGACGGTGCTGAGGCGGTTTGCCTGGGCGTTCATGCCGGACACGGCCGTCTTCATGCTGCCAAAAATGCTCATCTGAAAACCTCGATTCCCTGAGTAGGCTTGAGAGTATTTGGTGGGCCTTGCGTGAAGCTGTCTGGGGCTGAACCATCATCGATGAGAATGCAGCGACTATGGCCAGGCAACACGGCCCGTTCTGAAAAAATCAGTTCCAGTCAATGCAGTAGCCAAGGAAGCGCTTCGAATCGACCGGATCGAAGCCGAGCTTCTTCCGGAGCTTCTTGCGCAGCTTGGAAATGTGGCTTTCAACGACGTTTTCTTCGACTTCGTCGTCGAAGATCCCGTAGATCGCGTTGAAGATCTGCGTCTTGGTGACGCGGCGACCGCGGTTTGCGATCATATATTCCAGGATGCGGCGCTCGCGACGGGGAAGCGCAAAGACTTCGCCATGAATTTCCGGATCGCGACCGTCGGAAAATACGCGGATCGCGCCGATGTCGGTGTGGCTGGAAATCGCTTTCAGTCGGCGCCGGATGGCGGCGGCTCGAGCCAGGATTTCGCGGGGATGCACCGGCTTGCGCACGACATCGTCGACACCACAATCAAAAAGTGCAAGGGTGTTTTCGAGCGACGGCTGGTCGCTGACCGCGATAACCGGCGCCATGGTCCGGTCGCGGATTGCGCGCGGCAGCTCGAAATTCTGCTGCCCCTGCCCGATCAGGAATGCCTCGACAGCCGCGATATCAGAATCCGCCGCCGTCTGAACCCATTCGCCGAATTCACTTGGATCAAACCCCGTGGAAGGAATGCCTTCCCGCCCAAAAAGTGAAGTGTAACCATCCTTCACGAGCTCACGCTCATCAACCACTACGATCATTCGTCCGCCTCCGAATCACTTGTGGTACCTCGATGCTCTATGGGTACGAATCGCGCGATTCTGGGACAAGCTGCAGGAACTTACTGGCAGAAATTAATAGTTGATTAAGAATTGAGGCGCGATTTGATCTAGATGTAGTAGCAGATCGAAATTATGCACACAAAAATTTCGTGGAAAAGTTAACAAGGTCTACAATGTGACTTGCCTTGCCATATTGAGACAGATTCTCGCCACAATATGACACATTTCTGCTTTGTTCTGTTTTTACTCGTATTGATTGAATTAATTCTGGCAGAAGTTGCTCGCATTGGGAGTCCATTTGCCGTAGCCGGTGGCAACCAGATTGGCGATGACCCGGCAGACATACTGCTTCTGGGCGGGGTCATTGTTGGGTCCGGCGTGATAGCGGGCCACTGCCATCGTCCAGGTTTCGTGACGATCATGGAGATTGCGCAGGAACCTTGCCGCGTATTCCACATTGCGACGGGGGTCGAACATCTCCTCCGCAGACCGGAAATTCTCACCATGGTAGTACTGGTTGATCTGCATGCAGCCGATGTCGATGAGCTTCGCGCCTGACCTGCGCGCAACATCAACCTGTCTCAGAGCGTCCTGCTCGGAGGGTGGAAAGAAGGCCTTCCCTTCGATGTTCCGCGCGTAAGGGTAGAGCGACCCCTTGCGTCCGGTCTCGGTCAAGCCAACGGAGTAGAGAATGCCCTCGGGGATGCCGTATTTCAGTGCGGCCGCCTGAATCTCCTGCTCACAGGCACTGTTCGACGCCTGTGCGCTAGAGATAGACGTCGCCAGTGCGACCGCTGCCAGCGGCGCCAGGAGAAGTGCTTTCAACACCGCTTTCGCCCGAGCCATTGAAGCCTCCGCCAGTTCGCTGTCCTGATTGATTTTGGCGTTCACGCGCCTCGCCGCCCTGACCTTGCTGGGCAGAGGCCTGACCCTGCTGCTGGCTCTGCGCGTTCGCCTGATTGCCGGCGTCCGAGCGGTCGACCGGCGCCATGCTGATCGTAACGTTGTCGATCGCGTAGCCCTGGCTGCGCAATGCCTCGATGATCTTGCCGTGGTCTTCCTTGAGTTGGCGATAGGCCGCGCCGCTCTCTACCTTCAGGTCGACATTCAGCGCGTCGCCGTGCAGCCGCATCGTAGCGGTGACGAGACCAAGGTCGATCGGGTTCATCTGGATCTTGAGCGTATTCACCACCTTGCCAGTGCTGGTCCACTCAGCGGCGTTCGACAAGGCGGAGCTCGCCTGCATGGCATGGGCCCATTCCTGATCGCCGGATATCGCGGCCGTCACTGCGGCAGAATTGGTGTTCTGCGCCAGACCGATGTAGCGGCGCGAGTCCAGAACAGAGACGCTCTCGATGCTAGCCTTGCCGCCAGACTCACCGGTGGCATCCTTGTCGATGCCAAGATGCATATCCATCGACTGACCGCGGCCATCGGCACGGCTCAGCCGGAATGTCGTCGCGTCGGTATCGCCGGCAACCACTGTGCCGGGCAGCTGAGCGTCGACCCTCGCATCGACGCCGGCAAGGGCCGCGTCAGGGGACGTTTCGTCCTTCGGCTTGATACCCGCAACGGACTTTTCTTTCGGATCGGTCGATACCTTGCCATCCGCCTGTTGGCTCACCGCGGCCATTGCGGCGAACGCTGCTGCTGCAGCCGTTCCGTCGGTCGGCGCCTGCTTCAGTAAACTGAGGACATCCGAGAGCCCGCTGTCATCCTCGGCGCCCTTCTCGATCCCGGCGCCCTCAGCCTTTGTCAGCTTCGTGCCCTTGGCCGAATGTGCCATCGCGTCATCGTCCAGCTTGTCGGACAGATCCTGCAAGTCGGCGTCATCAGCATGCTTGCCCTTGGCTTTCGGGTCACGCTCCGCCTTTTTGGTCTCCTTCTCGGCCGACCCGGACGTCTTTTCTTTCATCTCCGCCTGCGCCGCCAGGGAGGCGCTGCCGAGATCGATCAATGCCTTCGTGTTCGCGTGGCGCGGCGCAGCGGACACACTGCCGTTTGTGCCGTCGCCAGCGTGCTGGCCCACCGCGGGCTGCTCGGCCGAGTCATGCTTTCCGCCGCTTGCCTTGTTCAGGACGTCAGAGAACCCGCCTGCATCCGCATCACCACCGTTGCCGGTCTGACGGCCGATGCCCGCGGCAGAGGCAGCCCCTGCTCCAGACGCTCCCCCCGAAACGCTGATGTCCATCATCTCAATTGCTTTCTTTGTTCAAGAGGCCGTCGATCTCATCCAGCTGCGATCGGCTTGACGTCACGAATGCGCTGAATGACGGGTCGGCGTCCTGCTGTCCCCCAACATTGGATGGCGGCGTCCCTGCCGCTTCTCCCACAACAGGACCTTGAGCCAGGTTGGGTATTTCCCCCTGCTCGGCCTCTGGTGAGGCTGCTGCCTGTTCAGAAGTAATTTCTTGGCTATACGATTTAGGGGTGGTCGCTTGCGTCAGGCTTGCCGGGTCCGGCGGACGAAGCACTTGTTCTGCAATGGCTTTTGCCGCCGCCCTAAGAGCCTGGTCGCGCGGCGACAGCTCCTCGTCGGGGATCGATGCGATGTTCTTCGCGGCCGTATCGATCTTGTCGGTCGGGATCGCCGCCATACCGCCGTAGAAATCGGCCAGCGCTCCAAAGGCGTTGTCGGAATCGCCCGCAAGCGTCTGGGCGCGCGCTGCTGCCATCCGTGCGAGATCACCCTTGCCGGCGATCGCGGCTGCGCGAGCGATGCGGAGATAGACTTCCCGCTGCCTGGCCTCATCCATGAAGGAGAGAATGCCAACAACGTCGTCCGGCTCCACCTCGTGGTCATGATTGACCAGCAGCTTGACGAAAAGATCCGCGAACTGGCTCGCATAAGGCGAATGCAGGAAGCGGCGCATATAGCGCTGCGAATAATCGAGCCCCTTGTCCACCATCCCGGCTTCGACGCAGATCGACACGGAGCGTCGCAGCGCCGCCTCCTCGACGATCGTGCCCGGCGCATTGAGACGCGCCTGGTCATACAGTTTCAGCGCCTCCATTGGGCTCTTGGCGAGAGTGACATTGCCGCCGACCAGCGCAAGATAGGGGCCGATTTTCTTATCCTTGTATTCGTTCGCAGTCTCGACAAGGCTCTTGGCGACAAGCAATCCCTTGCCGCTCAAATATTTTCGCAACACATCGCTGATGCGATTGTCGAAGTGACCGTTTACATCGCGGGCGACGAGGTATTCGAGGGTCTCCGGATTGCCGCCGCTCATCGCGTAGATCAGCGCCGCATCGACGTTGCGGTCATCATCGAAAACCGACGGATCGATGGTGCGCAGGCGCTGATCGATCGTGCCAAGCATGAAGCGCTGCATCTCGGCGGCAGAATGATCGCCAAGCACGACGGAATCCTGCACGAACTGCAGCGACCGCAGCATTTTGTAGGGTGCAATGTCCTCCTGATCTTCCGCATAGGCGACGGCAGCAGGGCTCCCCGCGAGGCCGAGAAGCAGAAGCAGAAGACGTTGATGGAGACGGATCATGGATTATCCCTGATCCGTCTGCAGCAATATTTCGATACGCCTGTTGGTCGCGTTGAAGGGATCCGCCTGATCCTTCAATTTGCGGTCAGCAAAGCCCGAGACTTGCGAGACCCGCTTTTCGTCGAGCCCGCCGCGAACGATCATGTAGTAGGCAGCCTGGGCGCGATCCATCGACAAGCGCCAGTTCTCGTTCTCGCCCTTATACTGACGGCCGTCCGTGTGGCCGCGAATGACAACGGCGCCTGGTTTGCCCTTCAGGATCTCACCGATCTTTTCCATCGCCAGCACCATTTCCTTGCGCGGAACGGCCGATCCGATGTTGAACATGGAATCATCGCCCTGGTCGGAAATGCTGACCAAAAGGCCGCCTTCTGTCGGTGTCACCGTGAGACCTTCGGCGAGCTTGCCGGCAACGCCGCGGATCTGCTGGGCGATTTCCTTTTGCAGGTCCTCGGCCCGTTTCTGCTCGGCGGCCTTTTGCGCCTCGGTCTTCGGCTTTTCCTTGCCCTCGGCATTTCTGGCAGCCGTTTCCACGGGTGCTGCATCGTGTTGCGGTTTGCTCTCTGCCGTTTCCCGGGCCTGCTCGTCATGACCCTTGCCGGCGTCCTCGGCCTTTGTCAGATCCGCCGCGTTCTCGGATTGCGCCTTGGCAACTTCGGTCGCGTCTGCCGCACCACCGGCGGGCGCGGCGCTCGATGCCGGCTGTGTCTTGTCGGCGTGCGTCACTTCGACCTGCTTCGTCCAGAAATCCGGATCGAAGGGGTCGCGATAGGCCTGACCGCCGTCAGCGCCGGTTGCCGGACCGGAATCGCTGGCGCCGCCCTCGCCCTTGGCGCTGATGTTTGCCTGCTGGCCGACTTCCTGCGCAATCTCCGCCAGGACCGAATAAGGATTCTCGAAGAAGTCGGCCTGGTCGCCGGATGTCGAGGTCTGGTCATCGCCGTTTGCGGCCGATGCGCCCTTGGTGGGCTCGTCCTCTTTTTCCTTCGACTTGTCCTGTTTCTGGTCGCCATCCGCCTGATCGACGGGCTTCTTCAAGCCTTTTTCCGTGGGCTTCTCGTCGGCGAGCTTGATCGGATTGAAATAGGTCGCAACCGAGGCCTTGGTTTCCTCGTTCGCAGCGTTGACCAACCACATGACGAGAAAGAACGCCATCATGGCCGTCATGAAGTCGGCATAGGCGATCTTCCAGGCGCCACCATGAGCCCCGTCGTGATCCCCGCCGCCATGTCGCTTGACGATGATGATCTCGTTCTTGCCGTGATGGTGGTTTTCGCTCTCACTCATTCCAGAACTTTCTTCAAGCTCGTCGCCCAGGCCGACATCCGCGTGACCAGGACAGCGTCGCCAAATTCGACGGTCAGGTCGACATCGCCCGTTTCATGATGGCGCAGAAGACCAGCCTTTTCGCCAAGTGTGTTCTTCAGCACATCGAAAAGGCGTGCCGGCCCTTTGACCGTCACGGTACCGACATCTCCCTCCAGGACCGCCTCGCGAAGGATGCCGGCAAGATCGACGGCAGCGTTCTGCGACAGAACATCGGTCATAACAGGCGCCAGCGCCTTTGCGACCGTCGCGCTGACAAGCTCGGCAATCTCACCCGCCATCACGTCAAGCCGGGAGGCAATTAGCTCTGCGGCCTCAACCTCGTATCGGTCGCGGAGCTCTTCCACTTCGCGCTGATGAACGAGCGCGACCGTTTGCGTTTCCAAATTATACTTCTCGGTCAGTGCAGCGGTTGCCTCGGCATAGCCTCGGGCATGAGCGCTGTGGCGCTCGGCTTCCAGATCCAGGGCCGGTTCGGATGCGATGTCCGCAAAGCCGCCGAAATCATTCGCAAGATCGTCGGCTTCCGCGACGGGAGCAACCACGGCCGGCTCACCAAAATCCTTGAGGTACCGAGAAAGCAGCGCGCTCACCGAATCCACCCTCTCGCTGCAGAAGACTGCGACATCTCGCGCCCCATCATGAACTGACAACTCATCAGGCACGGTTTCCGCACTGCGCCTTTGTACCGAAACTATGGTGTCAAACTTGCGCGAGGATGAAGGGCAAAGCCGAGAAAGCCCAACGGCCCGGCCACTATTGCAGCAGGATCAGCACTTTGCTGGCAGCCGTGTTCAGGATAGAGATCGCCTGAACACCCATCTGCTGTTGCGTCTGCAACGCCTTCTGGAGGGTCGACGCTTCGTCCATGTCGGTGTCAACGAGCGCGCCGACACCCTTGTCGATCAAGTCAGACATATCCGCGGTGTAGGCAACGCGATCGCTGATGCGCGCGCTCATCGTGCCGAGGCCGGCCGCCGTCGTCGTCAGCTGCGACAATACGGAATCGACCACTGCCAGCATGTCCTTCAACTGCGCGGGGGTCGTGTTGCTGTCGAGCTTTATCTCCGTCCCGCTGGCGGGCGAAGTCGATCCGGCGTTGAGCAGATAGTAGTCGCGTGCCGTCGAGGTGCCGTCCGCATTAAGCGCATTCGCGTCGACGGTCTTGGTGAGAAGTCCGCGATTGGCGTCCGTCGTGTCGATCATGACGGTCTGGTCGGCCGGGAAATCAATTGTTTGCGCTTGGTATTCGCCGTTCGTACCGCGCGCGAAACCGCCGATCACGGAGCGCGATGTCGGAAGCGTCGTGTCGCGGTTAAGCAGCCAATTCTCGCCGGCAAAGTTCGTCGCCTGGACGGTCGTCTGCAGTTGCCCCTTCAGCTCGGTGAGCGTGGTGTTGAGCTTCGTCTTGTCGACCCCGGCTTCCTGCGCCGTCACGAGGGTCTTGCGGATCTCGCCGAGTTGGTCGATCAGGCTTTCCATCGACGTATAGGCGGTATCGACCTTCGATGCGCCGACGCCAAGCGCGTCGTGAATGTTTTGCAAAGAGCTGCTGTCCGAGCGCATGACACTTGCATAGGACCAGTAGGTCGCATCGTCGGCAGCCGTTTCGACACGATAGCCTGACGAAACCTGCTGTTGAACCGTTGCGACGTCCTTGTTGATGATGCGCAGCGCCGCGAGGGCGTTTACCTGTGCCGAGCTGGTAATTTTGTATGTCATTTTTCTGGCTCTGAGTAGGGAAACGGGACAGGCCGGCAACCGGCAGCGACTGACCTGGCGTCATGCCCCCGGCTGGTCCCCCAGGCCCGGTTTGTCGCTAAAAACAAATCAACTGTTAAGGGAAGTTAACCAAGGCCTTCGACGGGCGCAAGTGCCATGGCTTCAGTGTCGCAAGCCTCGCGCAATCTTGATTATCGCTTCAAAAACAAAGAGAAAGCCGCGTCAAAGACACGGCTTTCCATCTCCTTCGGATGCTGCTGGGCGGCTTAGTTCTTGAAGAGCGTGAGAACGTTCTGCGCGCTGGAATTCGCGATCGACAGCGATTGGATTGCCAGCTGTTGTTGCGTCTGCAAGGCCGTTAGTTTGCTCGATTCCTCTTCCATGTCAGCGTCAACAAGGCGCCCGACACCCGAGTCGATCGAATCGCTGAGGTTGGAAACGAAGCTTTCCTGCAGGTCGATGCGGGTTGAGATCGAGCCGAGCTGCGAGGCCGCCTTTGTCAGGGCACTGAGGCCTGATTCGACGGTCGTCAGCGCAAGGTCGATGTCGCTGGAGCTGAAGCTGGTGATGTCCATGCTGTAGATCGAGCCGACGCTGCCGCTCGACGTCCCTATGATACCCGTCGATGTATCGATCGCTCCCGTGGTCGTCATACCGAACAGAACGTTGCCGCTCGTGGAGTCATCAAGCACATACTGTGTCGTCTGAACGGAAACCTGGCCGTTCGCATCGCGCACGAACGAGGAGACGACGCTTTTAGTGGAATTGCCTGCCACCCAGTTCTCGCCGGAAAAGGAAGCGGACTGAGCTACGCTCAACAACTGCTGCTGAAGCTGTCCAATTTCGTCCTGAATCTTGGTCTTGTCCACGCCTTTTTCCGTCGCGGCCACGATCTTTGCCTTGATCTCGCTGACGATATCGATGGCGCTGTCCATGGCCGAATAGGCGGTATCGACCTTTGCCGCACCCAGACCGAGCGCGTCGGAGACAGCCGAAAGAGCCTTGTTGTCCGAACGCATGGTCGTCGCAATCGACCAATAGGCAGCATTGTCCTTGGCTTCGGCAACACGGTAACCGGACGAGACACGGTTCTGGGTGTCTTCCAGATTGCCATTGATGCTGCGGAGGGTCTGGAGGGCGGACATTGCCGCGACGTTCGTCAAAATGCTGGTCATGAAATTATCGCCCCTTGATGGCAAATCTTGAAAAGGGACATTCCGGTCCACCACCGGGAACGGCAATCAGCATCATGCCCGCTAACCGCTTCTTAAGCTTGGTTAACATACCGTTTCGTTGACGGCAGAAGACATGAATTTGGTTAACGCGGAGTTAACAGGCATTAAAAAAGCCGCGCTCGGAAGCGCGGCTTTCCATTGGCGATCTTTCTGTTCGAGACGCCCGGAGGCGCTCCTGCTATTAGCTGCGGAACAGCGAGAGGATGTTCTGCGACGAGGAGTTTGCGATCGACAGCGACTGGATCGCCAGCTGCTGCTGGGTCTGCAGGGCGCTGAGCTTGGAGGACTCTTCTTCCATGTCGGCGTCGACGAGACGGCCGATACCGGAGTCGATCGAGTCGCTGAGCGAAGTGACGAAGTCGCTCTGGATGTCGACGCGCTGCTGGAGCGAGCCGAGCTGCGAGCCGAGGGTCGTCATGCTCGTCAGAGCGGTTTCGACGTCCGTCAGTAGGTTGTCGACGTCGCCCTGGGTCGTGCTGGAGCCGATCGTGAAGCCGTAGATGGAGCTGCCCGAGCTGGCGCCGTTAGCGCCGAGGATGCCGCCTGTCGTGGAGCCGTCGAACAGCGTGTTGGTGGCGCCGAGCGAATAGTCGGTGGTCTTAATGGAGACCAC
The DNA here is from genome assembly GCF_000577275.2 of Rhizobium favelukesii. Taxonomy (NCBI): domain Bacteria; kingdom Pseudomonadati; phylum Pseudomonadota; class Alphaproteobacteria; order Hyphomicrobiales; family Rhizobiaceae; genus Rhizobium; species Rhizobium favelukesii. Next base: position 776,509 of record NZ_HG916852.1, on the reverse strand, counting down.
ACCGCCGGTGCCGCGGACGAAGGACGAAACGACGCTGACAGTGCCGCCGACGTTGTTGACCCAGTTTTCGCCGTTGAACGAAGCGGACTGAGCAACGCTGTAAAGCTGTGCCTGCAGCTGCGTGATTTCGTCCTGCAGCTTCGACTTGTCGACGCCAGCTTCGCTGGCTGCAACGAGCTTTGCCTTGATGTCGCCGACGATGTCGATGGCGCTATCGACGGCCGTGTAAGCCGTGTCGAGCTTGGCGGCGCCCATGCCGAGGGCGTCGGAAACGGCCGAAAGCGCCTTGTTGTCCGACTTCATCGTGGTGGCGATCGACCAGTAAGCAGCGTTGTCGGAAGCCTTGCCGACGCGCAGACCAGACGAAACGGCGTTCTGCGTATCCGACAGATTGCTGTTGACGTTACGCAGCGTCTGGAGAGCTGCCATTGCGGAGTTGTTGGTCAGAATGCTGGTCATTTAATTGCCCCTTTGGCAGAATGTGTAGGAAGGGACATTCCGGACTACCGGGAACGGCGGTCAGCGTCATGCCTGTTGACCGATTTTTCTGTGCTCAATCAACTCGCCGTTTCGATAGGCACATAAGACAGCATCATGGTTAAGAAACCCTGAACTCTAAAAAGAAAAATAGTTAAAAATATCCTTCTGTTAGCTCGCCTTATTAACTTGCGATTAAAACATTTACGGCCGGGAAAACCCGGCCGTAAATCGCTTCTCAGATGGCTGGTGACGGCTATCAGCCGCGGAACAGCGAGAGGATGTTCTGCGAAGAAGAGTTCGCGATCGACAGCGACTGGATCGCCAGCTGCTGCTGGGTCTGCAGGGCGCTGAGCTTGGAGGACTCTTCCTCCATGTCGGCGTCGACGAGGCGGCCGATACCGGAGTCGATCGAGTCGCTGAGCGAGGAGACAAAGTCGGTCTGGATGTCGACGCGGGTCTGGAGCGAACCGAGCTGCGAACCGAGGGTCGTCATGTTCTTCAGAGCGCTCTCGACGTCCGTCAGCAGGTTGTCGATGTCGCCCTGGGTCGTGCTCGAGCCGATCGTGAAGCCGTAGATGGAGCTGCCCGAGCTCGCACCGTTAGCACCGAGGATGCCGCCTGTCGTGGAGCCGTCGAACAGCGTGTTGGTGGCGCCGAGGGTGTAGTCGGTGGTCTTGATGGAGACTGCGCCGCCGGTGCCGCGGACGAAGGACGAAACGACGCTGACCGTGCCGCCGGCGTTGTTGACCCAGTTTTCGCCGTTGAACGAAGCGGACTGAGCGACGCTGTAGAGCTGCGACTGCAGCTGCGTGATTTCGTCCTGAAGCTTGGTCTTGTCGACGCCGGCTTCGCTGGCTGCAACCAGCTTTGCCTTGATTTCGCCGACGACGTCGATTGCGCTGTCGACAGCGGTGTAGGCCGTGTCGAGCTTGGCAGCACCCATGCCGAGGGCGTCGGACACAGCCGAAAGCGCCTTGTTGTCGGACTTCATCGTCGTTGCGATCGACCAGTAGGCGGCGTTGTCGGAAGCCTTGCCGACGCGCAGGCCAGACGAAACGGCATTCTGCGTGTCACTCAAGCCCTTGTTGACGTTACGCAGCGTCTGGAGTGCCGCCATTGCGGAATTGTTGGTGTTAATGCTTGTCATAAGTCTGTCCCCAAAAACAAAATACCAAAGGAGGACATACCGGACTTCAATACCGGCGATGACGGACCAGCTTCATGCCACTCGGCGCCGTTCTCTTGAGCAACCAAACCCGTCATGTCGAGAGGCAATCTCGCACCCATTCATTGCCAACTCATTAAAACGGCTGGGGAAACGGCGTCGCATGGAGCCGGTGGTTAACAGTCTCCAAACATTCTTCGAACGCCTTGTCGCAGGAGCGCACACCGGCTTCGAGCAAGCTTGGCGTGCCTAGATGGTGCAAACTGGGGCGCCGTGTAGGCCAGCGCACGATTGGCCACGACGCTCGTTGAAGAAGTTCCGGATGGAGTGGGCTCTTGAATACCAATATTTCGTTTGCGGCGGCATCGAAGGACTATCAAAAGGGGCAATATCTCAAGTCGCTTGAAGTCCTGAACAAACTCATCGACACGCAGCAAGACGTCAAGACCTACGTTCTCCTGGCCAAAAACCTTCTCAAGTTGGGCTTCAAATCGGAAGCGGCAAGCGCGTATGCGCTTGCCGGCGAACGCGACAGCAACAAGGAGTCGACCTACACGCGCGAAGCCGCGCTTCTGTATTTTGCCTGCGGCGACGAAGAGCAAGCCTTGCTCCAGGCCTTGCGCGTCATGACACTTGCCCGCTCGGACGCCGATCTTGCCTACGTTCTGGCCTCTATCCACATCAGGCAAGGCCGGAAGGATCTCGTGAGCCCTTACCGCAAGGTGATTTCCGAGAGCAGCAATCCCGACCATGCCCGCCTTGCGGTGCAACTCCTCAGTGACGACATTCTGGACGCGACGAACGCGACGCTTGTCCACAATCTCTTCAAGAAATTTCCCGACATCATGCCGCTCCGGCTCCTCAAGCTGGTCTTCGCGCGCGAGGTCTGCGACTTCGACCTCGTCGCCAGGGAGTTTCTGCCGGTACAACGGATGCTCGACAAAGGCGACCTCAGCGTCCTGGAGCGCGACAATCCCTTCTACAACCTTCACTGGTGCAGCGACGAAGCGCTCAATGCGCGTGCTTCTCACAATCCGTCTCTTCCATTGAAGGAAGCAGCAGCCCGACGAAGAGCCGTTCCCCACGCCTGGAGCAAGAAGATCCGTATCGGATATCTTTCGTCCGATTTCTGGGCCGGACACGCAACCATGAAGCTGCTGCGCCGTATTCTGGAGCTGCACGACCGCGACAAATTCGAAATAACGCTCTTCTGCCATACCGAGGAGAAGTACCTGGAACATGAGGCCGGCACTGTCGATCGCTCGCAATGGGGCGACGTGTGCATCGTTCGAGACATGACCGACGAGGAAGCCGCGAACGCAGTCCGGGAGCGGCAGATCGACATCCTGGTCGACCTAAAGGGACACACATTCGGCGGTCGATCCAGAATACTGAACTATGGCGGCGCTCCGCTGCAGGCAGCCTGGCTTGGTTTCCCCGGCAGCGTGACCGACGTCGACCTTGATTACGCCATCGGCGATCGGTTCGTGCTGCCGAAGAGCAGCGAAGCACACTACCACGAGAAGCTGGTGCGCATGCCGGAGAGCTACCAACCCAACGACCCCGCAAATCGTCCGAAGCCGACGCCGACGACCCGCACGCAGGTTGGATTGCCGGAGGAGGCGTTCGTCTTTGCCTCGTTCAATGCGAACCGCAAAATCAACACAGAGATACTGGACGTCTGGTGCAACATCCTCAAGCGCGCGCAAAACGGCGTGCTTTGGCTGATGCTTTCGTCGCCCCACACCCAGACCAACTTGCTCAACTACATCAACAAGAGGGGGATCGATTCAGATCGAGTGATCTTCTGCCCACGCGTGTCCTACGAAGAGCACATCGATCGCCAACAGATGGCCGATCTTGGCATCGACACGTTTCCGGTCAACGGGCACACAACGACCTCCGAGCAGCTCTGGGGCGGCCTGCCGGTTCTGACCGTCCAGGGCACCAATTTTGCCTCTCGCGTCAGCGAAAGTCTGCTCAACGCTATAGGCTTGCCGGAACTGGTGGCCGCCGACATCAAGGCCTACGAGGACACGGCGGTCGCGCTTGCGAACAGTCCCGAGCGCATTGCTGAATACAAGCAGCGCATCAGACGGAACGCCGGCATCATGCCCCTCTTCGATGCCGAGCGCTTCACGCTGCACCTCGAAAGGGCCTACGAAATCATGGTGGACCGCGCGAAGATGGGGCTGGAACCGGACCACATCGACGTTCCGGCGCTGCCACCCCGTACAACGCCGTTCTTCAGCTTCGACTAAAAAGCAAATTCGCACGGTAAAGAGCCCGCCGGCGGGACGCGAACTGCCACCGAGTATCGGCACCAGACATCGCTGATCGCGGCCACGGTGATGCATGGAACGCATCTTCCTCTCCGAACGTGGTTCCTCGCGGCGTACCTTCTCGCCACCCATTCCAACGGGATGTCTGCCCTTCCAAGATCTTCATGATCGGTGCCGTCGAGGTGCAGGCTGGCTACCTGGCGCGGTGCCGCCTGCAGCGCATCGTCAACATCAACCGCGAGAGCCTGCACGCCTTCATCCGAGATAACACCGCCGTCGGGAGCCTGCTCGTTACGGACGGAAACACCGCGTACAGGCGCTTGCCGGATCGCGGACACCAAGCCATCAACCTGAGCGCAGTGGATGCGCCTCCCGCGCACGAAGTGCTGTTCTCGAACTTCAAGGGTGGAGCTACGGGACATACCACGGTGTCAGCGACAAGCATGTCGACAACTATGCTAACGAGTTCGTCTTCCGCTGGAACCAGAGGCGGCACTTCCAGACCAACGTTGACACCATCCTGGGCCTCGGGCAGCGGATCGGCCGAACGACCTGGCGCGACATCGTGGGCGACACGCGGTGGACGGCGACACACGAGGACCAAATTCTCGACATGGTTCGACCGGAGAGACCCGACCGCGCCAAGAACTACGCCGTGGAGAACGGCTGCGACATCTTCCGGGCGCTGGACGAGGTCAGACGGCACGAGAAGAGGTGGCGATACCATCGAAAGAAACCGAGGCGTTCCGCGCTTCCCCCACGGCGGGCAGGCGAAGAGAGAAACACTCGTCGATACGCGCACCCGCCAGGCTTGGTTTCCGAAGACATTGCCAACGGATACCTCCGTCATGTCCCTATCGGTTCGAAGATCACCGGAACCCGAAGTAGGGTAAGCCCGTGAACCCATTGCTGTCCAACATGTGATCGCAGTCGTCTACCTGGGACCGATTTCCAGCCGCATCAAAAGCTCATCGTGGTATCCGTCATCGACTTTCAAAGCTTCGACCTCGACAGCCCATTCCTCGAAGCCCATCGATTTATAGAGCCGGATAGCTGCTTGGTTGGAAGAAACGACACATAGGCGAAGCGAACGTAGCGTCGTTCCAACTTCTTCAATGATCGTGGCAAGCAGTTTTCGTGAAAGTCCAGACCCTCGTGCCACCGGGCGGACATACATTCCCCAAATCGATCCAATATGCTGAGTTTTGATTGAAGTAGATTTTGAGAGACTCCGGTTAGCACCCCTCCGTCGGATATTCCTCCGAGGACATAACCTCTCTCCAATCTGTCAGCGATGCTTTCTAAAGACTTGTTCTGCTCGTCTTCCCATGAAGCGCCAAATGCCTCGGGATGGCTGACAAGGGCCTCTAGGCGAATCTCTCTGAAAAATGATGCGTCATCGCCGCGAAGACGACGGAGTTTGTATTCGGTCACCGTATGTCCTTGGTTTCAAAGCTGCCACTCAACTCGACGCCATAATTTTGCGAGAGCGGCTGTGAATAGGCAAGCCCCGATACACGATGGCAATTCCAGGAGATGAGTACGCGACCGGATCAGAGAGAAGGTCAGTTCTTTGGGCATGCGTCCTTTGACAGGCTCTAAAAGGCGCTGACAGCCTTTGCACCATCACTCCGTGAAGCATCTGTGGATCAAGCGAACGCCATACTGCCCCGACGAGACAACGCTTTGCGAATCTGACTTGATCGTACCCTTGGTGTCTCGCGTCGCGACCGAGCAACTCCGTAATTTCGGCTGCTTCCGTTTTCAATCCTGCACTATGCACAGTGCATACCTGCGCGAACGGGATAAGCCATTAATAAAACGTGCTGCGGGAAAGGCCCGAAAGCTTCAGCAAGCTGTCAATGGGATATAATGGCCTTAACGCTTGGATGACTTGCGCTTTTTGAGCGCTGCTTGCTCCAGCGTTAAGGCATCGAGTTTTAGGAAGGCGTTCTCCATCCGCAGAGAGTTCAGCTCCGCCAGCAACTCCTCACGGCTCTTTTTATCATCGCTGCGTGAAGCGTCCGGTTGTTTTTGCGGCTTGGGCATCAATCGGGGCCTTCCTTTGCGACGCGGGCTCAAGGCATCAATACCGCCAGTATTGTAGCGCCGCTCCCAATCCGCCAGGCAACTCTTATTGCGGATGTCGAACAACGCCGCCGTCTGACGGTAGGAGCGACCATCCTCCTACGTCCGCTTTAGAACCGACAGCTTGAAAGCTGTATCGTAGCGGCTGGATTTCTTCGCCAGACCTCAAGGTCCGTGCGCCGCGTAACTCGCCGCCCATTTGCGAACCGTGGCATGATCTACGCCGAAATGCCGGCCTACTTCACGAGCGCCTCGCTCACCCGTCTGATAAAACTCCACAACAGATCGCTTAAAAGCTTCGCTGTGCTTGGACATGCAAACCCCCCGAAGGTTGTTGTCCAACTTTCGGGGGTCAGTTCAAAAGTCGCGGGCTTTCATCTCGTGCCTAGACGGGATGCAGGCGCGGCGCCTCGAAACGTGTTCAGTGGAAGGAACGGACGAGACTTCCGACCAAAAGGTTCCAGCCGTCGATCAGCACGAAGAAGAGTATCTTGAACGGCAAGGAAATCGATGTCGGCGGCAGCATCATCATGCCCATCGCCATGGTAATGGTGGCGACGATCAGGTCGATGACGAGGAAGGGAAGAACGATCAGGAAACCGATCTCGAAGCCGCGCCGGATCTCCGAGATCATGAAAGCGGGAATGAGGACGCGGTAATCGATCTTTTCTTCGGTCTGGACGCTCTGGCCCCGCTCCCTCGCCAGATCCACGAAAAGCGCCAGGTCCTTGTCACGCGTGTTGCTCACCATGAACGTCCGAAAGGGCTCGGCGATGTGTGCCACTGCCTGCTGCTCGTCGATCTGGTTCGATAGGAGCGGCTGAACCCCGGTCTGCCATGCCTGATCGAAGGTCGGTTGCATGACGTAGAAGGTCATGAACAGCGCGAGCGACAGCAGGATCATATTCGAGGGGGTGGAGGACAAGCCCATGCCCGACCGAAGGATCGAGAACGCGATGATGAAGCGCGGGAAGCTCGTCACCATGATCAGGATGCCCGGCGCGACCGAAAGAACGGTCAACAGGCCGAACGTTCTGATGATCCATGCCGCGACCGAACCGTCGACCGGCAAGTTCAACAGGTTTGTCGGGAGCTGCTGCGCATGCGCCAGCTCCGGTGCCGCCATCATGGCAGCAAACAGCAGTAGGAAGCGAATCATTCGACGACGAAGGTCCTGAACATGACTTTCGATACGCGCCCTTGCGCGCGAAGGTCAACACGCTCCTGGATGTCATCCTTAAGATATTCGAAGCCTCGCGGCCCTTCGATCTGCTGCAGCGAAACCGTGCGGACATAAGCAAGAATATCCTGATGGATATCTTCTGCGAGTTTCACGTCGGGCGGGCCGTTAAACAGCAACGCCACTTCCAGACGAACCCAGTTCTCGGAGGGATAGGCGAGGTTCGAGGTGATCGGCTCGAGCTGAACGACATTATTGGCTTCGGTCGAAACGTGAGGCAGGCCTGCCTCACCTTCCTTCTTCTGCGCGGCCTCGTCCTTGGCCGCCTTGGCCTGCACCGCCTGTTCAGCACCCTTGATTTTGGGTGCGACCAGGCCGCCGACCACCCAGCCGCCGCCGGCGCCAAGCAGCGTCAGGATCGCAAGCCCGGCGATGGTCATCATTGCGGCCGATGTTTTCTTCGGCTGGCCTTCGGCGGCTTCTGTCTCTGCCATGGTGTTCTGCCTCAGAGCGGCGAGAAGAGATCGACGGCCTGCTGGCCGCGCGGCGGCTGCTGCACTTCCATCAGGCGGCCGCGGCCGCCGTAGGAGATGCGGGCCTCAGCAATCTTCTCGTAGGAAATCTGGTTGTCGGCGTTGACGTCCTGCGGGCGGACGATACCGGCGACATTGAGAATGCGGATCTCCTGGTTGACGCGGACTTCCTGGGAGCCGCTGATCACGAGGTTGCCGTTTTCGAGAATACCAGTGACGACGGCCGCGACCATGAGCTTCAGCGTTTCAGACCGGTCGATCTTGCCCTTGCCGTCGGTGCTGGTGTCGGAACCATAGGTCACATCGGTCTTCGACGACGGATTCCAGCCCATGACGTTGGCGTCGACGTCCCAGTTGAGGCCGCTCGAGTTGGTCCGGCTGCGGCTGGTGTCATTCTCGAACTTCGCCTTATCGTTGATCTGGATATTGACGGTCAAAATGTCCCCGACATTCAGCGCGCGAGCATCCTTGAAGAGGGCGGCCTGCGAGTCGCTCCAGAGAGAATAGCCCTGTGCGACCTGGCGCGGCTGCTTCGGATAGAGCGCCATCTGCGGCGTTTGGCCGTAAGCGAGACCGCTGCCGATCGGGCTCATGGCCGGGGCGCGACCGATCTCATTGACAGCCTGCGGCGATGCGCAGCCTGCAAGCAGGGCGACGGCTGCAATCGCGACCGGGAAACGCTTGTTCATGAGGGATCCTTCGACGTATTGGGATCGGACGCGCTGGCGATGATGTTGGCGATGATCGCAGCCTTCTGCGGATCCATCTCGTTGAGGATCAGGCTCGATTGCGTGGCGTTCAGCCGCATGATGACGGCTGCCGCCACTTCGATCTTGACCTCTTGCAGCTGCGATGCGGCCGCTTCCGGCTTCATTTTCTTATAGATATCGGTGAGGCCCGCTTCGGCCTGTTTGAGGAAATCATCACGGCGCTTCAGCCAGTCCTGATATTCCTCCTTGCGCTTGTTCATTTCCGCGATGCGGGAATCGACGTCGGTGCGAAGCTTCTCGAGTTCCTGCTTCTGCAGGAGATAGCGCTGGTCGCGAGCGGGATCGGCAATGTTCGTGCAGAACTGCTTGATCTCCTCCTGCGAGGTCATTTCACCCTTCGGCGCCGGCTGCTCCTGCGCAAAGGCGCCGGGGATGGACAGCGCCCCCACGGCCATCGCAGGGAGGGCAAGTCGCCGAAGCAAGTCAGATGCAGTCATGTTCTTCATCATTGCAGGACGAGCTCCGCTTGCAGCGCGCCGGCTGATTTGATGCCCTGGAGGATGGCAATGATGCCATCCGGCTTGACGCCGATATTGTTGAGACCCGCCACGAGTGTCCTGAGATCAGGCCCATTCAGCAGCGCCACTTTGCCGCCCGTCTTCTGCGCAGCGATATCGGTCTGCGGCTGAACCGCGGTGACGCCGCGCGAGAATGGCTCGGGCTGAATGATCTGCGGTGTCTCGGTCACCTGGACAGTCAAAGTACCATAGCTGACGGCAACCGGCGACACGCGCACATCGGCACCGATAACGATCGTTCCGGTTCGCTCGTTCACCACCACCTTCGCCGGCGTATCCGTCTCGACGACAAGGTTCTCCAGATCGGCCATCAGGCGCGTGAGGTCCGCCGTTCTCGGCTTCTGGACGATGACCTCCTGCGCATCCTTGGCCTCTGCGACCGGGCCGCCGAAGCGAGCGGAAGCGTAGCCGTTGACGACATCGGCGATGCGAATGGCCGTCGAGAAGTCCGGGTTTCGCAGCTGCAGAACGAGATTGACGGAATCCTTGAAGCGCGACGGCAGCTCCCGTTCGATGATGGCACCGCCCGGCACCCGTCCGGCCGTCGTCACACCCTCGGTCACGGTCGCGGCCTGGCCTTGCGCGTTGAACCCCGAGACGACGACCGAGCCCTGTGCGACTGCGTAAATCTGGCCATCGGCGCCCGACAGCGACGTCATGATCAGCGTTCCGCCGCGCAGCGACGTGGCATCACCCAGCGAACTGACGCTGACATCGATACGGCTGCCGGGGCTGGCAAACGGCGGCAGATTGGCCGTGACCATGACGGCGGCCGTGTTCTTTGCATTGGACTGGCCGCCCTGCGTGGAGATGCCGAGGTTTTGCAGCATCGCGCGCATCGACTGCTCGGTGAACGGCGACGCGCGGAAGCCGTCGCCGCTGCCCTGGAGGCCGACGATGAGACCATAGCCGATCAACTGGTTGTCGCGTCCCGCCTGCAGGGAGGCAATGTCCTTGATGCGCGAGTTCATGGCCGCAGCGGGCGTGACGGCGACAACGTTCGGGGACAGAAACGCGAGGGCTACGAAAAGGCGGAACAACATCTTCATTTTGCGGCCACGTGTATGGTGCCGTCGGCGAGCACGGTGCCGCTGACAATCACGCCGGAATCCATGTTGCGAACGCGGACGAGCTGCCCCGTCATGCCGTCTTCAAGCGGCGACCCGGCTGCCGAGATCGTCATCGCGCCGAGCGTGAAGATCAGCCGGATCGAGGAGCCGCGCGTCACGGTAAAGGGCTCCCGCAGCGCCGAAACGGAGATCGTGCGTCCCGGCAGGAGCGTGCGCTTGGAGATCATCCCTTCGACCTGGCGGATCGACTTTGCATAATCGCCCCTCAGGTTGGGATTGGTCACTTCCACTTCCTGGAGCTGGCCGCCGGAAACGGTTTCGCCGGGGTAGATGGTCGTTGTCGGAACCACCGCATAGCCCATGCCGGCAGCGACTGCTGCCTGCGGCGCGGCAAATGCGGTGATCGCAATGGCGGCAGCTGCCCCCCATCCGAGGATACCTTTGACCCGGCAAAACATCATGTTTCGGCCCTTCCCGATTACTTCAGGTTCTTGCTGACGATGGAGGCCATTTCGTCGGCGGTGGTGATGACCTTGGAATTCATTTCATAGGCGCGTTGCGCCGATATCAGCTCGGTGATTTCCTTCACCGGATCGACGTTCGACGATTCGAGGTAACCCTGCTTCATGTAGCCGAAGCCCTCTTCGTCGGGGGTGCCGACGACGGCATCGCCCGAAGCGGGCGTCTGCTGAAACAGGTTGTCGCCGAGGGGCTGAAGACCGGCTTCGTTGACGAAGTCGGCGATCTGTAGCTGGCCGAGCACGGTCGGATCGGTGTTGCCCGGCAGCTTCGCCGAAACTTCGCCCGAACGGCTGATTGTCACCTGCGTCGAACCCTGCGGGATCGTGATGTTCGGCGCCACCAGATAGCCGTCCACGGTGACGATCTGGCCGGTCTCGTTTTTGTTGAAGGCGCCGGCGCGGGTGTAGAGCGTCGTGCCGTCAGGCGCCTGGATCTGGAAGAAGCCGCGGCCGATAAGTGCCACGTCGAGGTCGTTGCCGGTTTGCGCGAGCTCGCCTTGAATGTGCAGATTGCGGACTGCCGACGTCTGAACGCCGAGACCGATGTTTGCACCTTCCGGTACGATCGACTGGTTCGCGCGGTTGGAGACGCCCTTTGCCCGCTCGGTTTGATACAGCAGATCCGTGAATTCAGCACGAGCGCGCTTGTAGCCCGTCGTGTTGATGTTCGCGATGTTGTTGGCGATGACTTCAAGATTGGTCTGCTGGGCGTCCATACCCGTTGCAGCAATGGCAAGCGCTCTCATGGCTTTGTCCTTAAATCAATTACATCTGCATCCGGGTGACGTCGAGAAAGGCTGTAACGACCTTGTCGCGAATGGCGATTGCGGTCTGAAGGGTCTGCTGCGCCTGCATGACGGCATCGACGACTTCACGCGTCGTGGCTGTGCCCTTGATGCCGGCAAAGGACATGCCTTCCGCATCCTTCAGGGTATTCAGGGCGCCGGTGGCAACGTTGCTGAGAACCGCACCGAAGCCACCGTCATTTGCCGCGCTTTCTGCAGCGGAGGAGGCCGTGGAGTTGTCTTGATCGATGGCGGCGAGGCCGCGGGTCATCGACAGGGAGCTGACACTATTGACGTTGTTGATCATTATTATTGGCTCTTCAAGAGATCGATCGTTGCCGAGATCAGGTCGCGGGATTGCTTGATGGTCTGCAGGTTGGCGTCGTAGGAGCGGTTGGCTTCCCGCATGTCGGCCATCTCGACCAGCATGTTGACGTTCGGAAGCTTGACCACGCCCTTTTCATCCGCAGCCGGATTGCTGGGGTCGTATTCGGTGATGAACTTCGATTCATCCTCCCCGAGCTTCTTGACGTTGACCGTGGTGACGCCGTTGGCGCGATCCACGGCTTCCCCGAAGGTGACCGTCTTGCGGCGGTAGGGATCGGCGCCGGGTGTGTCGCCGGTCGAGCGGGCGTTGGCAATGTTTTCGGACACCATGCGCAGGCGCGTCGATTGCGCCTCGAGCCCCGATCCCGCGATTTTGAGTGCTGCTGACAGAGGATCCATGATCTTAGCTCTTCACCGTCATCAGCATCATCCGGTTGAACGAGCTCACCAGCGAGGTGTTCAAATCGTATTGACGCTTGATTTCACCGGACTTGGAAAGTTCTTCGGCAAGGCCGACCGTGTTGCCGGATTCCTGGACGCCGATCTCCTGATCGAGAGCCGCATCCTTGACGTCGATCTCACTCTTCGTGCCCAGATCGTTGCCGGTCAGGTGCGCAGCATTGGTACGCGCCATGTTAATGTCCGACTTGTCGAGGGCGGCCTGGAAGGGCGTGATGTCCTTGGCGCGGTATTTCGGCGTGTTCGCGTTCGCGATGTTGCCGGCCACAACCTCCTGACGGATCGTCAGCCATTCGGCCTGCCGCGAGGCCAAGTCGAAAAGTTGAATCGGTTGCATGGGAACTCTCCGTTTTTACTGAGGCGAACCTACGGCGGTAATCTTGCGTCAGACTTACGGAGAATGCGGCGCGGAAATCCGGACGTCGTCGGGTCCTGCCTCCAGAATGCAGAGAAGGCTCCGACCGTATCCGGCGGAGCCTTCGACTGATTCGCTGCGCGGCCGGCCCGCGTTCAATTGTGCTGGTAGACATCGCCCTTGGAGGTGATGATGACCCATTTGCCATCGCGCTCCTCCAGTGTCGCCAGCCGGCTTTCGTCCGGCAGGATGGATCCGACACGCACGACGTACATTCCTGATGTGTCTTCGATCAGGGCGCGGCCATTTGCGACGTGAAGGAGGCGAAAACCCGATTTTCCGGGAAACGGCTGGTCTTCAGCCGGCGCGCCCTTGTCGTCTTCCCTGCCGATATTGGTAACCGTCGCCGTCGTCAGCGGATCGACCGGGATCTCGGGCTTCTTTTCGTGTTGGTTCTTGTTGGCCATCGCAAGGGGCGAGACGCTGAAGACGTTCCGCGCCGGCCAGTCCGGAAGGTCGCGCGTCCGGTCACCCTGTGCAACATTGATGCCGAACTTGTCTTCGTTGAAGAAAACGTACCACGGAAAGAACGCGGACGCTCCCGCCAGGATAAGGCCGGCGATCGTCAGAACGCGGTCGAGAAAGACGGTTTTGCGCCGCAGAGGCTTCAGCGGGGCGATCTTCTCATCGTCGTCGAAATCGGTCACTTCGCGCCTTTCTACCTGCGGATATTCGGCTGGCCGCCGATGCCGGCCGCGGCCTTCAGGGCGCCAGCCAGATCGGCAAAGGCATCCTGCGGTCCGACGTCGCCCGGCGACTGTTTCAAAACATCGTAAATAATCGGTACCTGCTTGACCGCCATATCAAGATCAGGGTCGGCGCCCGGTCGGTAACCGCCGATCAGGCGAAGGTCGCGTGTCTCCTCGAAGCGGTGGATGAGCGTCTTGAGGCGCGACACAAGCTTTTCCTGATCCGGGGTCCAGGCCTTGCGCGCCAGGCGCGAGATCGAGGCGAGCGGATCGATCGGTGGGTAGCGTCCCTCCTCCGCGAGACTACGCTGCAGGACGATGTGACCGTCCAGAATGCCGCGCGTCGAATCGGCGATCGGGTCGTTGTGGTTGTCGCCATCGACCAGGATCGAGATGATCGCGGTGATCGTCCCCGTGCCTTCGGGGCCCGGACCCGCACGCTCCAGCAGCCGCGGCAGCTCGGTGAAAACGGAAGCGGGATAGCCGCGCGCGATCGGCGGCTCACCGGATGCGGTCGCGACTTCGCGGATGGCATGGGCAAATCGGGTGACGCTATCGACGATCAGTAGGACGTTGTCGCCCTGGTCGCGGAAATGCTCGGCGATGGTGACGGCAGTCAGCGGAGCCATCTTGCGCAGCATCGGGCTCTCATCACTCGTCGCAACAACGGCGATCGCGTTCCTCATGTTGGCCCCAAGCGTATCTTCGATGAATTCGCGTACTTCGCGGCCGCGTTCGCCGACCAGTGCGATCACGACCTTGTCGAAGGCGTCGGCGCGCGCCAGCATCGAGAGCAGCGTCGATTTGCCGACGCCTGAGCCGGCGAAAATGCCAAGGCGCTGGCCGAGGCAGAGCGGCGAGAAAATGTCGATGGCGCGAACGCCTGTCTTGAAGCCTTTCTCCACACGCTTTCGCGTCATGGATGGCGGCGCAGTATTCGAAATAGAACGGCGGCCGAGGCCTTCGACGATGGGACCCAGGCCATCGATCGGCTCGCACAGCGAGTTGATCGTGCGTCCGCACCAGTCGTCGGACGGCGAAATGCGAAAGGCACCCTTGCGAATGACCGTATCATGGATGCCGATCGGCTCGCCCGGCTCGATCGGGCAAACGTAGGTCAATTCAGGCTCGACGCGGACGACCTCGCCGAGGTGGATGCCGGTCGACGACTTGTGCGCCACGAATTCGCCGAGCCGCACATGGCGCGAGAGGCCGGTCACGGTGTAGTGGCCGGCGGCGATCGTCTGCACATGGCCGCCAGGGGCGACCAGGAACTCGGGGTTAGAATAGCGCGAGACGAGCCCGGCGAGGTGCGCGAGCTTCGGCGAGAGATCGGCTTCGGTGAGCGGCGTGTTGCCCATGTGTCAGACCTCGGCTAGCGGCTGCCGCCGAGCGTCTTGATCGCTTCGCTGAACGAGGCCTCGCTGTCCTTCGAGAGCGACGTCATGCTCTCGAAGGCGCGATTGACTTCGATCAGCTGCGTGATTTCGCGCATGGCGTTGACGTTGGAATTTTCGAGGTAGCCCTGCTGGACGCCGACATTGAAGCGATCGGTGACAGCACGCGGCTGCTCGGTCGTCATGATGCCGCTGTTCTCATAGCGCAGATAGCCCTTGCTGATATCCGCCTCGAAGAGACCCAACGAACCAACCTGCTTGCCGTCTTGATAGATCAATCCGTCAACGCCGATTTTCGGTTCGCCCGCGGCCTTGCTGAGCGTGATCGGCGCGCCGCCGGCATCGAGAACCGGATAACCGCGGACCGAAACCAGCTCGCCGTTTTCCTTCATCGTGAAGCGGCCATCCTTGGTCAGAACCTTGCCGGCCGGCGTATCCACCGAGAACCAGGCATCGCCCTTGATCGCGAAGTCGAGCATGTTCCCGGTGTGCTCGAGCTCGCCGCTGTCACCCGACAGATAGTCGTTGCCCTGTGAAACATAGGCGACCTTGGCGTTGATCTTGTTGCCGGTCTCACCGAGCATCTCGTCGAACTTCACCTCCGTTGCGCGGAAGCCAGTCGTGTTCACGTTCGCCATATTGTCGGCGATGGTGGTGAGGCGACGTTCGAGTGCTATCTGCGACGACAACGAAACATAAAGACCGGATTGCATCCCGATAGGCTCCTGCATTGGCGATGAACGGTACGAAATCCGGGTGTTTGCAGTCGGTTGGACTACGGATCTCGCTGAGGCGGCATCTCAGAAACAGGCACGGATGCCCATTCGTCACCGACAAGCTGACAGCAAATGCTTGCGCGAAGCTGGCATGGAAAAGCTTGATTTGCAGGGGCAATCATCAGCCTCACGCAAGCCAGCAGCCCTATCCCTTGGGTTGAAAATAACGATCAGGTTTGGACTGACGATGAATATCATTATCGGATTTGTGATTACCTGCGGCTGCATCATCGGCAGCTTCATGGCGATGGGCGGCCATGTGGAGGCGCTTTGGCAGCCTTTCGAGCTCGTCATCATCGGCGGTGCCGGCCTGGGCAGCTTCGTCATGGGCAACCCGATGAAGGTCGTGAAGGATTCCGGCAAGGCGCTTGGGGAAGCCTTCAAGCACACGGTCCCGAAGGAACGGAATTATCTCGATACGCTTGGTGTACTCTATTCCCTGATGCGCGACCTTCGTACAAAGTCGCGCAACGAGATCGAGGCACATATCGACAATCCGGCCGAATCCTCGATCTTCCAATCCGCTCCGACGATCCTCAAGAACAAGGAACTGACGGCATTCATCTGTGATTACGTCCGCCTGATCATCATCGGCAATGCTCGTTCGCATGAGATCGAGGCGTTGATGGACGAAGAGATCAACACGATCCTGCACGACAAGATGAAGCCCTATCACGCCATCCAGATCATGGGCGACGCCTTCCCCGCAATCGGTATCGTCGCGGCCGTTCTCGGCGTCATCAAGGCGATGGCACACATCAACGATTCGCCTGAAGTTCTCGGCCACCTGATCGGCTCGGCGCTCGTCGGCACCTTCCTCGGCATTCTCCTGTCCTATTGCGTGTGTTCGCCGATCGTTTCCCAGATCAAGATCGTCCGCAACAAGCAGCATCGCCTCTATGTCATCGTCAAGCAGACGTTGCTTGCCTACATGAACGGCTCCGTGCCGCAAGTTGCCCTCGAGTACGGTCGCAAGACGATCTCGGCCTATGAGCGTCCTTCGATCGACGCAGTCGAGCAGGAAATGATGAACCCCGGCGGCGAGAACAAGGCGGCGTAAACGGTCATGAACGCTACCCTCAAGAAACCCCTTATGGACGAAGCCCTTCTTGCCAAGCTGACCGGTAGACTCGGCGACAAGGCCACCATCGAGAAGATCTGCAGCGCATTCGGCGATGTCTATACGGCCTTCCTGCCCGACATCATCAAAAGCGAGACCAACCTCGACGTCGAAGTGGCCTATCTCGGCTGTGACCGCGGACACAAGAACGACCTCGTCGCCGATCTTGGCGGCAACACGACGCTTGTCGACGCGACGCTCCGCAACTGGTCGCAGAACATTACGCTCGCCTGCGGTAACAGCTTCGTCATCACGCTCATGGAGCATCTGCTGGGTGCGTCCGCCGAGATGGTCGAGCAGCCGGCCGACCGCCTGCTGTCCGTGATCGAGCTCGAGCTTGCGGTCATGGTTTTCGACAAGATCGCCAATGTTCTTCGCTCGGCGGTGAACGCGCCTGGCGGCTTCGAGCCGGCCCTGGAATTTCCCTACGCGTTCGAAACGCGTGCCAAGCCGGCCGAAGACAAGCCCGACGAGTTTGCGGCCGCGATCAACATGTCGATCACGCTTTCCGGCATTACCTCGGATGTCTCGCTGATCGTTCCCCAAGCTGCTCTGCTGAAGACGAGCGTGACGGCTCCGAAGGCCAAGGGGCTGTCAGCAAAATCGTCTGAATGGAGCGATCAACTCAGCGAGCAGGTGCGCCGCTCGCAGGTAACGCTCAACGCCAAGATCCGTCTGCAAGACTTGACGCTGCGGACCATTTCGAAGCTTGCGGCTGGCGATGTCATCCCCTTCTACGATCGCGGCGACGTCCGCGTCGAAGTGAGCGCCAACAGCAAAGAATTGTACATCTGCGAGTTTGGACGTTCGGGCGAGAATTATACCGTCCGGGTGAAGGATACGATTAACTCGGATGACGATCTCATCCGCCACTTGATGAATTAGCCCATTTTCCAACCGGGCTGCCGCACGGCAGCTTGAGGCAAGTTTCAACTGGAATAGTGATTTCATGGCGACGAAGAAGACACCCAAGAACAGCGACCTTTCAATGGAGCTCCCGGGCAACGAGGCCGAGCTTGATCAGGCCATCG
This sequence comes from Rhizobium favelukesii, assembly GCF_000577275.2. Taxonomy (NCBI): domain Bacteria; kingdom Pseudomonadati; phylum Pseudomonadota; class Alphaproteobacteria; order Hyphomicrobiales; family Rhizobiaceae; genus Rhizobium; species Rhizobium favelukesii. The sequence continues at coordinate 758,903 of NZ_HG916852.1, read as the reverse complement.
ATGACCTGCGCGGCGTCCTGAAGACCGACGCGGAAGGCGGCCTGCCGGACTTCGCCGACGAGAGTGACGCCTTCAGCGGCAGCACCGATCTATCCACCTTTGGCGGCGATTTCGATGACGCGGCCGAGGAGCCTGCGTTCGATGGCAGCGATTTCGGCACAACCTCCGACTTTGGCGGCTCTTCCGATTTCGGTGACGCCTCCTTTGGTGCGGTCGGTTCCGAACCGGCGCCGCTCGGCAGCGCCATGCAGTCGAACCTCGACCTGATCATGGACATCCCGATCGACGTCCAGATCATGCTCGGCAGCAGCCGCATGCAGGTCGCCGGCCTGATGAACCTGAACGAAGGCGCAACCATCGCGCTCGACAAGAAGATCGGTGAGCCGGTCGAAATCATGGTGAACGGCCGCAAGATTGCTCGCGGCGAGATCACCGTTCTGGAAAACGACGACACGCGTTTCGGCGTCAAGCTGATAGAAGTTTTGAGTACGAAAAAAGCCTGATCCCGGTGCAGGGACGGAGAGGTTAGACCATGATGGACTTTGACGATTTCGGCGGCGCTCTTGCCGAGAAACCGTTGACCCAGGCTGAAAAGGCGGCGGCTGTTCTCCTCGCTATGGGGAAAGGGGTCGCCGGCAGGCTATTGAAGTACTTCACGCAGGCCGAGCTGCAGACGATCATCGGATCGGCGCAAACGCTGCGTGCGATCCCGCCTGATGAACTGCTTGGGCTTGTGGCCGAATTCGAGGACCTGTTCACCGAGGGTGCGGGTCTCATGGACAACGCCAAGGCAATCGAGAGCATCCTCGAAGAGGGCCTGACCCCCGACGAAGTCGACAGCCTCCTCGGCCGTCGCACCACCTTCCAGGCCTACGAGACGTCGATCTGGGACCGTCTCGGCGAAGGCGACCCGGCTTTCATCGGCAAGTTCCTCCTGCGCGAACATCCGCAGACGGTTGCCTATATTCTCTCCATGATGCCCTCCTCGTTCGGCGCCAAGGTCCTGATGCAGATTCCGGACGGTCGCCGCGCAGACATCATGAACCGTACCGTCAACCTCAAGTCCGTCAGCCCCAAGGCCGCGCAGATCATCGAGAAGCAGGTGATGACCCTGTTGACCGAGATCGACGCAGAGAAGAATTCGATCGGCTCGACGAAGGTTGCCGAGCTGATGAATGAGATGGACAAGCCGCAGGTCGATACCCTGCTCACCTCGCTCGAATCGATCAGCCGCGAATCGGTCAACAAGGTCCGTCCGAAGATCTTCCTCTTCGACGACCTCATGCTCATGCCGCAGCGCAGCCGCGTGATGCTGCTGAACGACATCTCGTCCGACATCCTCACCATGGCGTTGCGCGGCTCGGCGGCCGAAATGCGCGAGGCGGTGCTCGCCTCGATCAGCCCGCGCCAGCGCCGCATGATCGAATCGGATCTGCAGAGCGGAACTGCCGGCATCAATCCGCGCGAAATCGCCATCGCGCGGCGCGCTATTGCCCAGGAAGCGATTCGCCTGGCAAATTCCGGACAAATCCAGCTCAAGGAGACCGAGGGCGAAGGCTCCGCAGCCGCCTAAACCGCTGTTGTTGTGCACGAAGCGCGCCCTCGCGACCGCCGTGGTTGATCGCGGCGGCGAAAGGGAGATACCCTTCCGGAAAGGCCGCGCCCTGGCGCGGCCGTTTCTTTTGATGGAGGGCCTCTGCCTTGGCCGACGACGACAAGGATAGCAAAACAGAAGACCCGACAGCGAAAAAGAAAAGCGACGCTGCCGAGAAAGGCAACGTGCCGTTTTCGCGCGAGGTGCCGCTTTTTGCCACCGTACTTGCCACCTACGTCTACATCATCTTCTTCCTGCCGGACGGGCTCAGCAAGGTCGGCGAGGCGCTGAAGGACATTTTCGAACAGCCCGACCAATGGAAGCTCGAAACCGGGCCGGATGCGCTTTCGCTATTCGTTCACCTGGGCTGGGTTTCGGCAGCATTGCTCGCACCTGCCTTCATCCTGTTCATGGTGTTTGGCGTCGCCGCGTCCATCTCGCAGAACCTGCCGACGCCGGTGCTCGAGCGCATACGGCCGCAGGTCTCGCGTATTTCGATCACCAAGGGATGGTCGCGGCTGTTCAGCCTGCCCGGCCTCGTTGAGTTCGGCAAGTCGCTAACGAAGATCGTGATCGTCGGCGTCGTCATGTTCTTTGTGCTGAAAAGCGAATACTTCAACGCGATCGACGCAATGTTCTCCGATCCGCAGACGATCTTCACGCGCATGATGACGTCGATGCAGAAGATCACTATCGTCGTCCTGATTGCCACCGGGGTCGTGGCGATCGCCGACGTCTTCTGGACGCGCTATCACTGGTTCACCGAACTGAAGATGACGCGACACGAGATCAAGGAAGAAAACAAGCAGTCGCAGGGCGATCCATTCGTCAAGAGCCGCCAGCGCTCGGTGATGCGCGACCGTGCCCGCCGCCGCATGATCGCCAACGTCGATCGCGCCACGCTTGTGATCGCCAACCCGACGCACTTTGCCGTCGCCCTGCGCTATGTGCGAGAGGAAAATGACGCACCTGTCGTCGTCGCCAAGGGTCAGGATCTAATTGCGTTGAAAATCAGAGAGATCGCGGAAAAGAACGGCATTCCGGTTTTCGAAGACCCGCCTCTCGCGCGCTCCATGTTTGCGCAAGTCTCGGTCGATAGTGTCATACCGTCTGTATTCTACAAGGCAGTCGCGGAACTCATCCATCGGGTTTACGCGACGCAAGCCAAGAACAAACGGGTAAGATAGCCGAATGAAAAAATGCCCCTACTCTACCCAGCGTGAAAAAATCCTGGCCGAAGCAATCAGCCCTGTGGCCACGGAATTGCGGCTTCTGGACGCTTCGGACCTCATCTCTCTTCTGCGCTTCGAGTACTACGGCAATCTTTCCGACCTGGTGTCGTCAGCCGCCGAACTTTTCTTCCATCCCGGCACGGTCAATTTCGGCCATGGCGGCAGCTATACGCTCGAGTGGGGCGGCAAGCCCGAAGTGGTGATCGATCTCGAAATCAAGCCGCGCGGCGTTACGATCTATGCGCAGCTCACGCTTGCCGAGGAGCATGCCGGTATCGAGATCAACCACATCGCCTTCCAAAGTCCGTCGACGGACCCGGACGAAAACACCGCTGTCCTCGAGCAGAGCCTGCGCGACGCACGCTATAACGTCGAGCCATTGCAGGCATTGGCGGGCTGAAGCGCCCGCGCGCCTTCTCGTCAGCTTATGTATCCGAGGCGAATGGCCTTCGCGATCGCCTGGATTCGGTTGACCGAATCCAGCTTGACCGTTGCCGAGCCGAGATAGGCGTTGACGGTATGCACGGAGAGGCCAAGCTTTTCTGCAATCTCTTCGCTGATGCGTCCGTCGCCGGCAAGCTGCAGGCAGGCAATCTCGCGTTCGCTGAGTGCTTCGGCGGCCGCCACACGGCGCTCGTCGAGCGAGAGCAGGTCGATCATGATCTGGCAGGACCTCGCGTGCAGCTCAACGATCATGTCGCTCGCCGGTTCAAGATCGTCGCCGGTGAAGACAACGAAGCCGTTGCCAATGGCGCCTAGGCGCACCGGAAACGCCATTCCGGAGAACGGAACCACACCGCCCGTCAGGCGCGCCATGAAAGGAGCGATGCTTGCAGGCCGCGGAGGGGCGCGATCGAGGCCCCCAGCCCACACAACGGGCAGAAGCGACTTCTCGATATGATCAAGCAGCGCTTCGCCATGGGCGTCGATGAATGCCCGGCTGAAGCCACTGTTGACAGAACCCCAATTCTCCAGTTCGCAAACCAGGCGCTGCTTTGCCGGGACGCCGGCGGCGCTGAGACGGTAGACCGCGAAATTCTGGGCATAGGCGAGCTTCTGCATGCCGATCAGGCGCGGGAACAGGTCAGACCGGCTCGCCACCTTGTTGGTTCGCACGCCGCGCATCGTTTCCGAATTGCCTATCGACCTACCGGATGGCTGCCCCATAACGCCGTCCCCTTAGACGAGATTGTTCCTCACCGCGAATGCGATGGCTTCAGAACGAGTCTTCGTAGCCGTCTTTCGCATGACACTGGTGATGTAGTTGTTGATGGTGTTGCGGGAGATGCCGAGAATCATCGCAATCTCGTCGCTCGTCTTTCCCTCGGCGATCCAGAAAAGGCACTCCAGTTCCCGATCGGTCAATTCGAAGTCCCGGTCAGTCTTGGTAGCACCGCATTGCAGGAAGCTGGCGAAATAGGCGGCCAGAAGCCCCACATCCCGCAACCGCTCCTGCGACAGGATGAACCCATCATCAAACAGAAACATCAGCACGAGACGGGAGCGGCCGATATTGAACATCAGCGAACAGAATTGGCGGCTGGCGCCATCAGGGGCGTCCGCCGTATCCGGCAGGAGGGCGAAATGCGGCTTGAATAGCTGCATGCACTTTTCGAGTTCCGTCGCACGGGCGAAGCCGCCGACGAAGGCATGCGCCAGATTGGTGACGAGATCGAACGGCCAGTCCGAGGAGACCACGAAATCGAGGCCCGCCTCCTGCACCAGGTCCGCTCGCGCCAACAGATAATGCGAAGCGCCGACATAATCCGTCAACGCGCGGAGCCCCGGCTGCAACCGTCCCGTGTTCGAAATCTCGCAGAGCTGCGCGATCAACTCGTCACGCGAGGAAAGGTTTATCGCTGCGATGCCAACGAAGTTTGCCTTGTGCGCATCGCTCTTGAGAGCCTGCAATATATGCATGTCCATTGGCAAAACCCTGCGGCTGTGAACCACTAAGACAGAAGCTTGATCCGCACGCTCCTGAACAAACTACGACCTCTCCGCGAATCACCCAAGATTACGATAGGTGGCAAAATCCACCATCTCCGAGTTCTTGGGATTTACATGCTCTGCATTTCGTGCGCTGATTCGCACGCAAATTCCGCTTGTTAAGGAATTCTTAAAGTAAAGTGATTCGGGGAACTCTGACAATACGATTCGCGTAAAACGCGTGGCCAGATCGGCCCTGTGTCACTTCTATCCTCAGAAATCTTCATGCGCGCGCCCGAGCAACAGCAAAATCCGACCGGATCGCCATGCAGCAAATGGGCAAAGTAAAGGCCGGTTGCCCGGCCATTTACTATGCTGCGTTATCGACCGCCCATTTTCTGAGGATTTTCGCGGCGCGCTCCTCGTTGATCTCGACCATGCGCGCCAGTTTGCGTTCCGGGCCTTCCTTGACGCGGCGGTTGAAGTTGCCGTCGTCGTCACCAAGGCTGAGCAGGTCCTCGGTGCTGTCGAAGCCGAAGTCGGAGCCGAAGCCATCCATGAGCGCGCCACCTGCGCCCGCGCCTGCCGCCGGGGCGAAGTCGGGAAGTTCGAGACCGGCGCTTTCTGGCGACGTGTCGCCGATAGCCGCCGCACCATTGCCCGTCACACTGCGGATCATCGGGCGGACGCCCATCCAGATCACCAGGAAGGCGACTGCGACGAAGGCGAGCGAGTTGATGATGCCTGCAAGGTTGCGGCTCAGCATATCCATCACACGGACGCTGCTACCCGTCTCCTCCAGAAGCTGGTTCTCCAGGAAGTCCATGGCCGTGACGGTCACGACGTCGCCGCGGTTGGTGCTGATGCCGGCTGCCGATGCGACGATCTTCTGCATCTCGGCGAGATAGGCATCGACCTTCGCCTGATCGGCAGGTTCGCCGACCATCTGAGCAATGCGGCCCTTGTTGACGACAACGGCGATAGAGAGCTTGTCGATCTTGTAGCTGTTGCGCGTCGTTGCTGTCGTCTTGCTGTTGATTTCGTAGTTGGTCTGCTCTTCTTTCTTGTCAGACTTGTCTTGCGATTCCGGACCGGTGGCGCCGCCGGAGTCGGGCGCTGCCTGCGGAATGTTCTGCTCAACGGTCGTGGCGTTGTCGGACTGTTTCTGCTGCGACTGAGAGGCTTCCTTGGTCGTCCGGATCGAGCGCTCGACCTTCGATTCCGGATCGTAGGTTGTTTCCTGGATCTGCTGGCTGTCGGTGTTTAATTCGGCCGTGACGCTGGAGCGGAAGTTGTCCATGCCGAGGAAGGGTGCGAGCGCCTTGTCGATGTTGGATTCAACTTCGCCCTGGACATTCTGAACGATGTTCAGCGAACGGTTCAGCGAACTATTGCTGGCCTCATCGCCGGAAGCGAGCAACTGGCCCGCGGAATCGAGGATTGTGACATCGCCGACATCGAGGCCGGGAACGGCCGATGCAACAAGGTGGCGGATCGATGTCGCCGCATTGCGGCCGGCCGCGGCACTGGCGCGGATCATGACAGAGGCAGTGGGCTTCTGTTCGGCTTTGCGGAAGTTGCCGACCTCGGGCATGACGATGTGGACGCGTGCAGCGGTGATGCCCGAAATCGATTGGATCGTGCGCCCGATTTCGCCTTCAAGCGCGCGAACCCGCGTGACTTCCTGCATGAACGAGGTGAGGCCGAGCGAACCCACGTTGTCGAAGAGTTCATAGCCTGCGTTGGCGCTGTTCGGGAGGCCCCGCTCGGCGAGCAGAAGCCGCGCCTTTGCCGGTCATGCCGGCAGGAACCGTGATGCTGGTGCCGTCGCTTCCGACCTGAAATCCGATATTCGCCTCGGCGAGCGCCATGCTGATCTGGTTCAGATCCGGCGTATCAAGCCCGACGTAAAGTGTTTCCTGAGCCGGCTTGTTGACCAAAAAGGCTGCCCCCAGGATCAGCACGACTGAAACGACACCCACGCCGGTCAGCGCCAGCAGGCGATTCCGTCCTAGCGAACTGAAGTTCTTAAAAATTTGAACTAATTGATTTAACAGATTCATTCTGTTCTCGCACGACCGTCACAGACAAAGCAGGCTTATTGCCTCATTTCGACGATAGATGCCGAAACTTGTGCGAACGTTTCGTGGGACGTGCGAGTGAAACCCGGATCAGAAGAAGTCGAAGTCTCCGGCCGCCTTCGCCAGAGGCTGAACGTTGCCATGATGCATGGCGCCGCCTAGCGCCCGCTGCATTTCGCTGAGCTTGACAAGGCTCAATGCCGTCGCGACATCGACTGCCCAGTCCTGCGGGATTTCGCCGGTGATGGTGTCGATGAACTCGGCAAGTCCGCGCGTCTTCTGCACGGCAAGATCAATTCCCTGCATGACTTTCATGCTTTCCGGCGAGTTCAGCAGTTCGGCACCGCCCCCGACTTCGAGGAGCTGTGGCTCGATCCGCTCGATCAGATAGGCGACGTCATGCAGTTCCGAGACGATGCGCATCAGGACATCGGGCAGGGCCTCGGCGGGCGGCGGCTGCTCTGTCATTGCATTCACAGTCATTAATAACGTCCTCGCCCTCAGAAGAATTCGATGCTGGTTTCGACAGGTTTCTGCGGAGCGACCGGACGCTGCTCAAGCGCAACCGTTCTCTGCGTTTCCGCACCGGTGAGCGGATACTGTCGAGCGCGTCCGGAGACTGGCCAGTATTCGAGCTTGCGCCCGTGCTCACCACCGGTGCTTGAGCTGACGACGGGAATGCCTTCATCCTTCAGGAACTGCACAGCAAAGGCGGCGTTCTGTTCGCCGACATTCGAGAATGTCGAGATCGTCTTCGCCCCACCGAAGATCTTCGCCTCCAGGCGGTCGCGGCGCGCGCCCTGCTTCAGGAGACCGTTGATCAGCAGTTCCATCAAGTGGACGCCGTAACGCGTGGCATCTCCGCCCGTCATCGGCGTGTTTCCTGTCCCCGGCAGGAGGAAATGATTCATTCCTCCAACGCCTGCCACGGGATCTCGCAGGCATGCAGCCACACACGATCCAAGGATGGTCGTCAGTACCGCATTCGGATCATTCAGGACCTTCCATTCGCCCTGGATGATATTGACGCGGCGGGCTGCAACGTCGAGATTCATTTCAATGCTCCAAATACGGCTTCGATAGCCGCCTTCATCTTCTCGATCGTGAAGGGCTTGGCGAGAACGTTGTTGGCCCCGAGCTGCGCCGCCTTCGTGACCAGCGCACGGTCTCCCTGGGCCGTCAGAATGATGAAAGCCGCCTTCTTCGTCGCCGGGTTGGCACGCACGGCCTGAAGGAAGCCGAGGCCATCCATCTTCGGCATGTTGAAGTCGGAGATGACAAGATGGTGCGGCTGCTGGGTCATGATCTTCAAGCCCTGCTCGCCGTCGCCGGCAGCGGTGATCTGCTTGAAGCCGAGCTGGGTCAGCGCGTCGCTGAGCAGCAGTCGACTGGTGACCTGATCGTCGACGATCAAAACTTTGATTTTCTCTGCTATTGACATTAGTCGGTTCCTTCCTTTCGGGCGGCTGTCATTTTCAAGATTTCTTCGCCGATGCCATTCAGCGGCAACTGTTGCTCGACGGCACCGAGTTCGTAAGCAACTCTCGGCATGCCATAGACCACGCTTGTCTTTTCGTTCTGACCGAGGGTGCGCGCGCAGGCATGGCGCATCTTCAATAGACCGGCGGCGCCGTCGCGGCCCATGCCGGTCAGAATCACGCCGACCGCATTGCGGCCAGCCAGTTCGGCCACCGAATCGAACAGCACATCGACGGACGGCCTGTGGCCGTTCACGGGATCACGTTCGATGAGACGGCAGCAAGGCGCATGGGCGTTGGCAACCTGCAGATGGCGTTCGCCACCTGGCGCAAGGTAGATCTTGCCGATCTCCAGACGCGCGCCGTCGGTTGCTTCCTGCACGACCGGCGCACAGAGCCGGTTGAGGCGTTCGGCAAAGCTCCGGGTGAACGTCGGCGGCATATGCTGCGTGATAACAGTCGGCGGGCAGTTTGCCGGGAATTTCTGAAGCACCGCAATCAACGCCTCGACGCCGCCGGTCGACGAACCGATCGCGACGATCTTGCGGCCGACGCGGAAGTCGGCAACTGCAGGTGGCGGGGTAGCCGGTGCAGGCTGGGTGTACTGGCGCCGCTGCGAACGGGCAGCGGCCTTTACCTTCTCGGCAAGATCGCCGAAGGGGCGCGCATCACCGGGAAGCGGCTTGCCGACGCAGTCGAATGCGCCGATTTCAAGCGCCGCCAGCGAGGCATCGGCGCCGCGATGGGTCAGCGTCGAGACCATGATGACAGGCATCGGACGCAGCCGCATGATCTTCTCGAGGAAGTCGAGGCCATTCATGTTGGGCATCTCGATATCGAGCGTCACGACATCGGGGTTGAGCTTTTTGATGGCCTCGCGCGCCTCAAGCGCATCGCCTGCCTGACCGATGACGCTGACCTCCGGATCGGCGCTCAGCACAGCTGTGATGAGGCCGCGCATGGTGGCGGAGTCATCGACGACGAGAACTCGGGCTGCCGCGCTCATGCCTTCCTCCCCACGCCCTTGGTCGTGTAGCGGTAGGTCGTGATGCCGATATTGTCGAAGACATGCTTGGCGTCGCCGGAGACGCGCTCGGAATGGCCGATATAGAGATGACCGCCTTCCGGCAGCAGTTCGGCAAAGCGCGCCCAGATCTTCATTTGCGTCGGCTCATCAAAGTAGATCACCACATTTCGGCAGAAGATGACGTCGAACTTGCCCTTGAACGGCCACTGGGCCATCAGGTTCAGTTCATTGTAAGTGATCAGACGCTTGACGCGATCATCGACCTGGAACTTCCGCCGTCCTTGAACCTCGACTTCGCTGAACCACTGCTTGCGCATGGCGGGCGATACCGTCTCCAGCGCGCCTTCCTCATAGGCGCCCGCTCGGGCGATCGCCAGGATCTTCGGGTCGATGTCGGTCGCCAGGATCTTGAAGTCGTAGTCGGCGATGTTGGGCATCATCGACAGAACGGTCAGCGCGATCGAATATGGCTCCTGACCGTCCGAGGAGGCAGCAGACCAGATACGGACCCGGCCGCCCATCTTGGCGCGAACCAGCAGCTCCGGCAGCACATGCTCACGCAGATGCTCGAAGTGATGGTTCTCGCGAAAGAAGCGGGTGAAGTTCGTCGTCAGATGCGACAGCATCTCGCGGCGCGGCGCGGCGCCTGCCGGTGAAGAAACGAGCGCGCAATATTCCCGAAATCCGGAGAGGCCGAGGTTGCGGATGTGCTTCGAAAGACGCGAGTAGACCAGCGACGCCTTTGTCTCGTTCAGGAAGATCCCCGCATCCGAGTAGATCATCGCAGCAATTTCCATGAGGTCGCGGCGCGTCAGCGGATATTCTCCGCTCGCCAGCACCTCGTCAGGGCTTCCCTGCCGCGTGTCTTTTGCACTCAGGACATTCATGCGGCTTCGCTTTCCGTTTCGGGGAAAATGGCTTCGAGTTCGAGCAGGCAGATCATGCGCTTGTCGATCGCCAGGATACCGCGAGCGAACTGACGCTGCAGTTCAGATGCGATTTCCGGCGTCGGCTGAACGTTATCTTCGGTAACGGTCAGAATATCGGATACGGCATCAACCAGCAGACCCACGACCTTGCGGTGCACCTGAGCCACGATAATGACGTGTCGCGCTGTCGGCACGGTTGGCGGCATACCGAGGCGAGCCGACAGATCGATAATCGGCAGCACCGCACCGCGCAGATTGATGACGCCCTTCATGTAGCCAGGCGAGTGCGGCATCGCCGTTGCCGGCGTCCAACCGCGGATCTCGCGCACCGACATGACATTCACGCAAAATTCCTGATCCCCGATGCGGAACGCGATCAACTCGCGGTCCCCATCCTTCAGACTTTTTACGGCATATGACATCGCTTACCCCACCGCCGCCAGCGACACTTCCTGCCTCAGCGCTTGACCGCGGGAAGCTCCCACGACCGCGTCGACATCCAGGATCAGCGCCACGCGGCCATCGCCGAGGATGGTTGCCGCAGCGATGCCCGGAACGTGCGTGTAGTTCGCCTCAAGGCTCTTGATAACCACCTGGCGCTGGCCCTGGATCGCATCGACCATGAGGGCGCGCTGACCGCCGCCTTCGGACTCCACGAGAAGAGCAACGCCTTCGACCGGGTTGGCCTGGGTGGCACGGAAGTTCAGGATGCGACCGACATCGACCAGCGGGCAGAAGCTGTTGCGGATCGAGATCAGGCGATGGCTGGCGCCGAAGGAGTGGATCGCGGCAGCTTCCGGCTGCAGCGTTTCGACGATCGCCGTCAACGGCACGACCAGCGTCTGGCCGGCGACCGTGACGACCATGCCATCGAGAACGGCGAGTGTCAGCGGCAAGCTCATCGTGAAGACAGAGCCCTGCCCCGGCCTCGAGGTGATGTTGATGCGGCCGCCGAGCGCCTGGATCGAACGCTTGACGACGTCCATGCCGACGCCGCGACCGGAGATGTCGGAGATCTTGTCAGCCGTGGAGAAACCCGGCAGGAAGATCAGGTTGTCGATTTCCTCATCCGTCAGATTTGCGTCGGACGGGATCAGCTCGTTGGCGATCGCCTTCTGCTTCACCTTCTCGCGGTTGATGCCGGCGCCGTCGTCGGCCAGCTCGATCAGGATGCGGCCGGAGCGATGCTTGGCCGTCAGGCGAACCGTGCCCTCGACGTTCTTGCCGGCGGCGGCGCGCTTCTCGGGCGTTTCGATGCCGTGGTCGACTGCGTTGCGGATCATGTGCGTCAGCGGTTCGGCCAGCTTGTCGATGACCGTCTTGTCGACTTCGGTGTTCTCGCCTTCGGTGATCAGGCGGATTGTCTTGCCGGTCATGTCGGCGATTTCGCGAACAATACGCGACATGCGCTGGAAGACCGGCTTCACCGGCTGCGCGCGGATCGCCATGACCGAATCCTGGATCTCGCGGGTGAGCTGCTGCAGCTCTTCGAGGCCCATATTGATCGACGACGTGCCGGTCGTGTCGTTTTCGATGACGCTTTGCGACAGCATCGCCTGGTTGATGACGAGCTCGCCAACGAGGTTGATGAGGCGGTCGACGCGGTCGAGATCGACACGGATCGTCTGGCCGGCGGCGGCATTGTTCTGGGCGGCAGCGGCAGCGCTCGCAGCAGCGGCGGCAGCGGATTCCTTCTTTTCGACGCGGGCAGCGGCGGCAGCCATCTGCGTGACGTTGGACGCGGTTTCGGCAGCAGCAACGGCAGCTGCCGCATCGGACTTTGGCTGCTCTGCTGGCGCTTCCGCAGCACCGTCATCGAGGATCGACAGATCGAAAGGAACCGGGATCATCGGCAGTTCTTCGGAGGCAGAAGCCACGGCGTTTGTCTCAGTGGCGAGGACATCCAGGTCGCAATCCCACTCGGCAAATTCGAAGACCGTACGGACCGCGTCCTCGCCCCTGTCGGTCTTGAGAGTCACGTTCCAGTAGAAATACGCCGCTTCCGGATCGACCTCGTCGAGACCGGGCAACGCATCCATGTTGCAGTAGCAGCTCATCTCGCCAAGACGGCTTAGATCGCGCAGCAGCAGCGTCGCGTCGTTGCCCTTGGAATAGAGGTCAGAGCGCGGCTTGAAGGTAATTTCGTATGTGGGCAGATCGGAGCCAGCCTCTTCCTCACCGCTGAAGTCGTCGAAGGAGAAGGGGATCGGCTGGAAGCCGCTGTCATCGGTGGGCTTAGGCGCCGGAGCGGCGGCGACCGTCGCCGGCTTCGCGGCCGGTGCTTCCACGGCAGCCGACTGTTTGGGCAGCTCGCCGTTGGCGAGCGCTTCCAGTTCCTTGACCAGGCCGCGGCTGCGGCTTTCATCGACGCTGCCGCCATCGCGGGCGGCGTTGGTCAGGTCGGCCAGCACGTCTGCCGACTTCAGCATGACCTTCAGGACATCCTGTGTCGGCTCAAGCTTGTTGGAACGAACGCAATCAAGTGTGGTCTCAAAGACATGCGCGAAAGCGACAAGATCATCCAGACCGAAGGCGCCAGCGCCGCCCTTGATCGAATGGACGGCACGGAACACCGCGTTGACGGTTTCCGGATCGCGATCGCCATCATTCATTTTCAGGAGACCGGATTCCAGTTCGGCGAGCTGCTCCTCGCACTCCTGGAAAAAGATCTCTTTGATTTCGTTCATATCCATAGGCGAAAATCCTGGGTTTAAGCGGTTACGCGCTCAATGGCATCGATCAGCTTGGCAGGGTCGAAAGGCTTGACGATCCAGCCGGTGGCACCTGCCTGGCGCGCGCGGTTCTTCTTTTCCGCATCGCTTTCGGTTGTCAGGACCAGAATCGGGATCGCGCGATATTTGTCGTTGCGGCGAACGCCTTCGATGAAGCCGAAACCGTCGAGGCGCGGCATGTTGATGTCGGTGACGATGACGTCGGGATTGGATTCTTCCAGAACCTCGAGGCCTTCGACGCCGTCTTCGGCCTGGATCGTCTCGAAGCCCGCATTGTTGAGCGTCACGAGAAGCATGTTCCGAATGGTCCGTGAATCATCCACGGTAAGCACTTTTTTCTTCATTGCCGGATCTCCTTAGCGAGCAGATGGTGGATATCGACACCAATCAGTTGCATGGTTTTCTGAAATGCGTCCGAAGCCTTGCTGAACGTAAAGGCGAGCTTGTCCTGGTCCCAGGTCTTGGCCGCGGCCATAAGGACCTGCGCGCTCAGTGCACCAACGCGTTCGACTGCAGAGGCATCGATGGCCAGATCGTTGCCGCGCAACGAAGCAAGCTTGTCGCGAAGCGCGGTCGCTTCGTTCAGATCAAGCACCGCTGACAGGTTCAGCGTCTTCCCAGTTTTCCTTGCCGCCATCAGCTCTTCCTTGTCTCTTAGTTCCCGCTCAACGAATGTGAGCATGGCTCATATACCGGCTCGTTAGTAAACAATCCGCCCTCCGACCGAGGCGACGGGCTGCACAAATCCGAAATCCTCGTCGTCAACCACGACATCGGCAGAGCGCCTGACATCGACGGCCGGGGACAACAGCGGCGCGGGGCGCGCGGGCTCGGCGTTCAGCCGGGCAACGCGAAATTCGCGGATCGTCTGGCCAAGTTCGACGATGATGGCGTGCAGGTCGTCCGCACCTTCGGCAGAACGCGATGCGCAAGCGGCGTTGTCGGTCATCTGCACGCCAAGGCCCTTGACCTCGGCCGTCACGACATCGAGGTTCGCGGCATGCTGGCTTGCCTGAGTTGCGACCGCCGCGATCGCCGTGTTGATCTCACTGACCTGACGAACGATGCTGCCGATCGAATCCTGAGTACGTCCAACCATCTGCACGCCGGCATCCACCTGCGATTTGGTGGCGCTCACAAGCGTCTTGATCTCGCGCGCAGCGTCAGCGGAACGCTGCGCCAAGGCGCGCACCTCTTGTGCCACGACGGCAAATCCACGTCCCGAATCACCTGCGCGGGCGGCTTCAATGCCGGCGTTGAGCGCTAAGAGATTGGTCTGGAAGGCGATCTCGTCGATCGCCCCGATGATTTGGCCGATTCTTTCGGCGGACTGCTCGATATCCGCCATGGCGGCAATCGCGCGTCCAACCACCTGGCCGCTTTCTTCCGCCGCGGTGCGCGTCGAGGCGGCAGCCTGCTCGGCAGCACGGCTGCCTGCGGCACCGTGGCGGACGCTTTGCGAGAGGTCGGCAAGGGCGGCGGCGGAGGAGAGCAGCTGCTGGGCATGGATGGATGCTTTGCCGGCAAATTGCTTCGAGGCATCACCAAGCGTCTGCACCGACGTTCCAGCCGCCGCTGTCTTTTCGGCGATCGCCTGAAATTCGGACTGGACGACATCGAGCGCGCCGTTCAGCGCCTGCGCGATGTCCCGGTGGGCGCCGTCTTCCTCAACGGCTGCTCGAACAGTGAGGTCGTGGGCGGCAAGACCGTTGATCACATCGGCGAAAACGTGCGCGATGTCCGCCTTGTCATTGTTGCGCTGATCGGCGAGCGCGCGCTGCTGGGCAGCACGCAAGGCATTGAAACGCAAAGAGACGGCAATCTCGACATCCACCATCACGAGACGAATGATCGCCGACATCAGGTCGGAGATTTCATTGGCCCGACGACGACTGCTCGGCAGGAAGGAGCGACCCGCCAGTTCGGTCGCAAGGCCGCCGATGACGTGCTCGAGAACGACGCCGTGACCCGCGACATGCCAGCGCGGGTCGAGGCCCATCTTGCTTTCGGAATCTGAGAGAACCTTGACGCGCTCGGCATAGAGGCTGTCGAAACGCGCATCGGTCAAAACGTCCCAGTGCGAGGCCTGCAAGTCGTGAAGCCGCTCGACCTGACGCTCACTCTCGAAGTTGCGCGCTGCGTCGGGAAACGATTGAAAACGCTGGAAAAGATCGCGCAGGCCGGCGGCGAGATGCTGCTGAAGATCGACACGGTGGCGCCGGACCAAATCACAGTGCTCGGCGTCGAGCCCGGCAAAGCGCAACCGGTCACGCAAGCTGCCTGCCTGCGCTCCTCGAGCCTGATCTGATGGCATTTCCTGCCCCAACGCCTGTCCCCAACCACATGCCGGGCGTATGCCCGTCATTAAATCTGTTGCTCCGCGCGGCAGGCATGCTGCCGATGGGTGGCTTGCCTCCGGCGGCAGCCGGCGGCCTGAAGCCTCCCGATCAGTAGATTCTGCTTCGGAGCTGCTTGATGAGATGGATTCCGGATCGACCGGTACGGCGGGGCGGCGTCATGCCTGGTGGGAACGAGTGAGTTTTCCCATTCCGACGTGTCATGCAATGTTTATGGTTAATTCCTTGCCTGAAGGTTAATGCGTATTTTATGAATGCCGACTTTCCAGCAGGCCCTAATAACCATCTACGAATTACTGGGCTTGCGTTGCAGCGCTGCTACAAGTCCGACGCAAGCTTTGTGTTATACGCCCAGAAATAACCGTGACATGACGTCAGAAGGATTGGGCAATGATTGTTCTTGGATTGGGGTCGTGCTTCCTCGCAATTGCTGTTCTCGTAGCCGTTACGCTGCTTGACCAGATCGAAGCGACCCGCGGCCAGGTTGCCCTGCGCGTTCTTTGATTCTTCGCAACCAGGCAATAACACGCCCGGTTCGCCAGGGCGCTAACCTTCGGCTCTACAGCGTTTGAGTTCAGCGGAATTTCCGTTCATGTCTGCCAGACTTGGCCTCTTCATCATCCTTGGCGTGACACTCTGGCGAGTCATCACCCTTCATTTCGACACGACCGATCTGTTCGTCGATGAGGCGCAATACTGGTTCTGGTCGCAGAATCTTGATTTCGGCTACTATTCAAAGCCGCCGATGATCGCCTGGGTCATTCGGGCGATGACGGAGCTCGCGGGATCGACATCGATCTATTGGATCAGGGTTGGCGGACCGCTGATCCACATGGCGACTTCGATCATGCTCATGAAGACGGCCAAGCGCTTTGTCGGGCCTGACATCGAAGGGTGGACCGGCGTCACCTTCATCACACTGCCGGGCGTTGCGCTGTCATCGGCGTTCTTTTCCACCGATGTCGTGCTTCTCTTTTTCCTGACTGTTGCGCTATGGGCCTATTTCGGCCTGATAGCGAAGCCCTCTGCAAGTCTCGCCATCCTCATGGGATTTGCCTTCGGCTGCGCGTTCCTCTCGAAATACGCGATCCTCTTCGTCGTCCCCGGTGGGCTGATCGCGCTCATTCTGCTTCCAAGCGCGCGCATAGCCTGGCGCCATTTTTTCGTATCCGTCATCGTCGCACTTGCCGTCGCTGCGTCGAATTTCTGGTGGAATCTTGCCCACGACGGCACGACCATCCGTCACACCACGAACATTGCACATTGGAGCAAGCTCGGTATCGACGTCGCCGGGGGTCTCGAATTCTTCGCGGCGCAATTCGGCGTCGTCGGGCCAATCGTTTTCTTTGCGATGCTCTGGGCTGTCGCGCGCGCCTTCAAGGGTAAGAACAATGAAAGAGAAGCGCTGCTGATCTGGCTGTCAATCCCCGTCGTTCTGCTGATCACGCTTCAGGCGCTGGTCGCCAAGGCCTATGCCAATTGGGGTGTGACCGCCTATAGTGCGGGAACGATTCTCGCCGTATGGCTGCTTCACCGCCTCTGGCCAAAAGGCTTGCGCCTTTCGCTTGCTATAAATGGTACGGCCAGCTTCCTGTTTCCTCTGGCTGCGGTCTTTGCGCACCAGCTCGTTCTGCCGAACGGAAACGAGATCATGAAGCGCTATCTTGGTCGCAGCGCGATCAGTCGCGAGGCAGGTGAGCTCGCACGGCGGTCGGCCACCTCGATCATCGTCAGCGACAGCCGCGATCTCCTGGCTGACATGTTCCACACGCTGCGAAACGATCCTGTCCGGATCTACGCCAAGCCGCCTGCCGGCGCGCCCGACAACTATTACGAGCAGACCCTTTCCCTGCCAGGCGATATCACAGACAGCGTCCTTTTTGTGACGATGCATCCGGTAGACTGCGTGCAATCGCCTGAGCTAGTCCAGAGCTGGCGGCCAACGGAAGGCTACTACCGCGGCAAGACGATCTTTTCCTACAGGATTTCGCCGGCCTGCCTCGCCGGTAAGTAGACCGTCACCTCGTCGCGGATGGGAGGCCAAGACATGTTCCCATCCCTTCAACCTCCACAAACACGACACCGCCTTTTTCGAACGCGAGACGCAACTGCGCCTCGGTTGCTCGATGAATTTCGTGGTGTTTTCCTTCATAGTCACGGATGGTACTGCGCGACACGGCCGCATGCTCGGCGAGCTCGAGCTGCGTCCAGTCAAGCAATCCGCGAGCGGCCCGGCACAATGCCGGGGTCAGAATTGTTTCCTTTGCGCCTTGACCCATACTGCCAAACCACCCATATTGGTTGATATAGGTCATATATGTCATGTTTTAAACGGGATTTCCAGTTCGGGAGAAAGTGATGCCGCACGATACGCCTTTGATTTCGACAATCGTCGGAGGCCTCGTGCTTGCGTTCATCCTCGGCGCGCTTGCCAACAGGCTTCGTATGCCCCCCTTGGTCGGATACCTCGTCGCTGGCGTGCTCGTCGGTCCGCATACGCCCGGCTACGTTGCCGATCAGAGCCTTGCACCTGAACTCGCCGAAATCGGCGTCATCCTTCTCATGTTCGGCGTCGGGCTGCACTTCTCTCTGAAAGACCTGCTCTCCGTCCGTGGCATCGCGGTTCCGGGCGCCGTTGCGCAGATTGCATTTGCGACGCTGCTCGGTTGGGGACTGGGTGCGCTCATGGGATGGCCGACGGGAGGGAGCCTCGTCTTCGGACTCGCTCTCTCCGTCGCTTCGACAGTCGTCCTCTTGAAGGCACTGCAGGAGCGGCGGCTGGTCGAGACCGATCGCGGCAAGATCGCGGTCGGCTGGCTGATCGTCGAGGACCTCGCCATGGTTCTGGCGCTCGTCCTCATCCCGGCGGCTGCCAGCCTCGGCGGCGGGGAGCACGCGACGGTCGAGCCTCTTTCCGCCGCAGTGGGCCGACTCTTCGGCCTCGACCTCGGCATCGGCGGGATCATCGTCATGACCCTGATCAAGGTCGCGCTGTTCGTCGGGCTGATGCTGGTTTTCGGGCGGCGTATCATTCCCTGGACGATGCACCGCATCGCCCACACCGGATCCCGTGAACTCTTCCGCCTTGGCGTCCTTGCGATCGCTCTCGGCGTTGCCTTTGGCGCCTCCAAGATGTTCGGCGTGTCGCTGGCGCTCGGCGCCTTCTTTGCCGGCATGGTACTGGCCGAGAGCGAGCTCAGCCACCGTGCCGCCCAGGAAAGCCTTCCGCTTCGCGATGCCTTCGCGGTTCTCTTCTTCGTCTCGGTCGGTATGCTGTTCGATCCGAACATCCTAGTCGAGAAGCCGCTGCCGCTGCTCGCCACCGTTTTCATTATCGTTATCGGCAAATCGATCGCCGCCTTCCTGATCGTTCTGCTATTCCGCAAGCCTGTCGGCACGGCGCTGACGATTTCGGCAAGCCTCGGGCAGATCGGCGAATTTTCCTTCATCTTGGCAACGCTCGGTGTCGCGCTTGGCCTGCTGCCTGAGGAGGGACGCGACCTCATCCTCGCAGGCGCGATCATCTCGATCATCCTCAACCCGCTACTTTTCTACGTCTGCGATCATCTGCGCCCGATGCTGGAGCGGACCAAGCGCGACGAGCCTGTCGCCGAACCGATGGCAGAGAAGCTACCCGAACCAGCTGACGAGCCGGTGGCCGAGGAGGACGACGTACACCCGACGGCGCTTCGCGGGCATGCGATCCTTGTCGGTTACGGCCGTGTGGGCGGCATCGTTGGCCAGAACCTCAAATCGTCCAGCACCCCTTTTCTTGTGATCGAGGACTCGGACAAGCGCATTGGCGAGCTTCGGGATCAGGGCATCGAAGCGATCAGCGGCAATGCGGTGTCGCGCGAGGTGCTCGACCTTGCCAACATCGCCGCGGCCCGCAGTCTTGTCGTGGCCATCCCCAACGCCTTCGAGGCCTGCCGCGTCGCCGAACAGGGTCGCGCCATCAACCCTTCCATCCTGATCGTCGCACGCGCGCATTCGGACGCCGAGGTCGACGAGCTGAAGGAATATGGTGCAGACACCGTCATCATGGGCGAACGGGAAATCGCCATGGGCATGGTTGACCGGCTCGCCCAAGTGCATCATGACAGTGTGCCCTATGAAGGCGAAGCCGAGACTGCTACAATCGCAGCCGAGGAAACGCCTTCTCCCGACAAAGAATGAGAGACTTTTGCGCCGTTGAGCCGGTACGAGGTTGAAAATCCCAACGATCACGAGATGAGGCTCGACGCGCGCCGCATGAGCAGTCGCGTTGCGATCTCGCTGCTCGTTGCCGTTTTCGCCTATCTCGGCCTGCTGCTCGGCGGCAACCTCGTCATCGGTCCCACGCGCGGCGCGAACTCCATTTCGTCGTCCAGCAAGGACGGCCAGCCGCTGCAGTTGAGCGCTCGAGATGCCGTCCGCGGCATCCTGACGGCCGAACGCAAGGCGGCTCCAAAATACGCGCCGTTTGATTCCGGCGTCGCAGCCCTTGGCGCGGCTCCGAGCATCGAACTGCCCTTGGCCGGCGAGCCACAGCGGCTGGAAGCCTTCCATGCCGCGCTCCGCGCGGCCGATGCCAAGGCTTACGATTCACATGGCCCGCCGGCGGCCGCGGCATGAACGCGCGCCTGTCCGGCGCTTTCCATCGCTTTTAAGACACGCCGCCTGCGCGAGGAGCGCAGGCTCAAGCGTTATCAAGGATAAACAACAACATGCGTAATTCACCATGGCTGGTGTTCACCTATACGGTGATCATTCTCCTCGGCATTCTGATTGCTTTGCCGAACGCACTGCCGCAATCCACCCTCGATCGTCTGCCCTCGTGGTTGCCGCACAACCGTGTTTCGCTCGGTCTCGACCTTCGCGGCGGCTCGCATCTCGTTCTCGAAGTCGACGAAGCGGACCTGACCCGCGAGCGCCTGCAATCGCTCTTGCAGGATGCCCGTCGCGTGCTTCGTGAAAAGAACATCCAGACGAAGGCGATCGTTCGCAACCAGAACCAGATTGTCGTTGCGCTCACCGATCCGGCACAGAGCGATGATGCGGTTGCACAGCTGAAGACGCTCGGTAACGCGATTGCCACCGGCCTCAGCGCCGGCCAGTCGGATCTTTCGGTCACGACGAACGGCGGCAACATCCTCATCGCCTTCTCGCCGGCCGGTATCGCCAGCAACGTCGATTCTGCCGTCCAGCAGAGCCTCGAGGTCATTCGCCAGCGCGTCGACCAGGTGGGCGTTGCGGAACCGACGATCCAGCGCATCGGCGGTAACCGCGTGCTCGTGCAGCTCCCGGGCGCACAGGACCCGTCCCGTCTGCGCCAGCTTCTCGGCTCGACCGCGAAAATGTCGTTCCACATGCTGTCTCCGAACAATGCTCCGGGGCCGGGCGTGACGATGCTGAAGGACGAGAAGGGCAACACCTATCCGGTTCTCGACCGCGTGGAAATCTCCGGCGACCGTCTCTCGGATGCCCGCGTCAGCTTCGATCCGAATACGCATGAGCCGGTCGTCAGCTTCCGCTTTGACAGCGCCGGCGCAACCCGCTTCGCGGACATCACCCGCCAGAACGTCGGCAATCCGTTTGCCATCGTTCTCGACGACACCGTGTTGAGCGCGCCTGTCATCCGCGAGCCGATCACCGGCGGCTCCGGCCAGATCTCGGGCAGCTTCTCTGCCGACAGCGCAACCACGCTTGCCGCCATGCTGCGCGCCGGCGCCCTGCCCGCCAAGCTCACCGTCATCGAAGAACGCACCGTCGGTGCCGATCTCGGCGCGGACGCCATCAACAAGGGCATCTATTCCGGCGTCGTCGGCTTCGTGCTGGTCGCCGCCTTCATCTTCATCCTGTATGGCACGTGGGGCTTTCTCGCGAACTTCGCGCTGCTGATCCACACCATCCTGACCTTCTCGGCGCTGACGCTTGTCGGAGCGACCCTGACGCTGCCCGGCATCGCCGGCGTCGTCCTCGGCATCGGCCTTGCGGTCGACGCCAACGTTCTCATCAACGAGCGCATCCGCGAAGAAACACGCAAGGGCAAGAGCGCCTTTGCCGCGATCGACACCGGCTTCCGCCGCGCCTATTCGACGATCATCGACGGCAACATGACGGCGCTGATCGCGGCCGCGATCCTGTTCTGGTTCGGCTCTGGACCGGTCCGCGGCTTTGCCGTGACCATGGCGCTTGGCCTGATCATCTCGATGTTCACGTCCGTCGCCTTCGTTCGCGTGACGATGATCGAGATCACCCGCCGCCGTAAGCTCAAGGTCCTGAACATCCGTCCCCTGATACCGATGATGTTCAACCCTTATGGCCGCCACATCCAGTTCATGAAGGCTCGATTCTTCGGCGTGACGGTCTCGGCACTCCTGTCGATCGCCTCGGTCGTTCTCTTCATCCATCCCGGCCTCAACTATGGCGTCGACTTCCGCGGCGGCATCCAGATGTCGGTGAAGACGCAGGACGCCAGCGATCTCGGTCGCTTCCGTGAGGGCTTGAACAGCCTTGGCCTCGGCGAAGTCTCCCTCCAATCCTACGGCGACAACAACACGATGGCGGTGCGCGCGCAGAGGCAGGACGGCGGTGAAGAAGCCCAGACGGCCGCAGTCGAGAAGCTGAAGGCGGAAATCCTCAAGATCGACCCATCGGCAACCGTCACCGGCACCGACGTCATCGGTCCGAAGGTCAGCGGCGAGCTCGCCTGGGCCGGCATCCTGTCGGTCGTCATCGCCAGCTTGGCGATGCTGTTCTACATCTGGTGGCGCTTCGAATGGCCGTTTGCGGTCGGCGCCATCGTCACGCTCGTCCTCGACGTGACCAAGGCGATCGGCTTCTTCGCGCTGACTGGCCTCGATTTCAACCTCACCGCCATCGCCGCAATCCTGACCCTGGTCGGTTATTCGGTGAACGACAAGGTCGTGGTCTACGACCGCATGCGTGAGAACATGCGGCTCTACAAGTCGATGCCTCTGCGCGAGATCATCGACCGGTCGATCAACGAGACGCTGGCCCGAAGCCTCTACACCAACGCGACAGCCTTCCTCGCCCTGCTGCCGATGGCAATCTGGGGCGGCAGCGCGGTCGAGAGCTTCGCTGTTCCGATGGTCTTCGGCATCCTCGTTGCCGGTGCTTCGTCGGTCTTCATTGCAGCTCCGATCCTGCTCTTCCTCGGCGACTGGCGCCGCCGCCACCGGGCGGCTGTCGCCACGACGGAAGCCGCGGCGGAGATCATCCCTCCGGAAGAGGGCCAGCCGCGCAAGACCGCTGGCTGAGTACGATGCCGAGATGAAACGAAACGAGGGCGCCGGTTGCACAGCCGGCGCCCTCTTTCTATTCTCGCGGGGTGGGAGGTTTCAGCATGTCGTCCGAACAACCGGCTGCATCAAATGAAAACGAGGAGCGCATTCGCCGCTTCCTGGCGATCGCTTCGCACGATCTGCAATCGCCGCTGCGCCACATCGCGATGTACGCGGAAATCCTGCTCGACGACCTGGCCGACAGGCTCGACGGCGACCAGTTGAAAAGCCTGCAAACCATCCTCCATAAAGCCGAGACGGCGCAGCGGCTGACAAAAGCTCTGATGGGCTTTGCGAGCAGCGCGCCGCAGGTGACTGCAACCGAGATCGATCTCGATGGTCTTGTCCGCGAGATCTGGGTCGACATGGCGAGCGAAGTCGCCGCATCAGGCGCGACATTGCAGCACGACAGCTTGCCAACAATTATTTCGGATGCCGCGATCGTCAGGATCGCGCTCACGAACGTGATCGCCAATGCGCTGGCCTATCGCAGCGCATCGCCTCCTGTCGTGACGATCGAAGCGGAGCAGGATTCTGCTGATGTAACAATACGCATTTCCGACAACGGCCCTGGCATCGACCCGACCCATCAGGACAAGATCTTCGACGCGTTCTGGAAACGACCGCAGGATGGAAGGACGGCCGGTCCGGGGCTCGGCCTCACGGCCGCGCGCGAGATGTTGCGGGCGCTCGGCGGCGGCATTCGTCTCGAGCGCTCGGACGCGGGCGGAAGCCGATTTGCTATTCGCCTCCCCTCCCCGCGAACATAAATTTCATCTCGTGTAGTCGTCTTTCCAGACGTCTGGCACATTGTAGGTGACATATTCACGGATGATGTATTGCAGGGCTTCGACGTCCATCTCGTCCTTGCCGATCCGGAAATCCACGCCATAATCCGGGAAGTGCTGGAAGTAACCGTCCGAGATATCCATGGAGACGACGCCGATCGGCCCGGTATAGCCGCTGCCGCGCAGCTTCGGCACGGTCTCACGGAAATCGGCGTTCGGCAACAGGCGATTGTCGAGCAGGATCAGATCGAACTTGTCGGCGCCAAGCTTCTCTAGAGCATCGTCGATCGATTGCGCATACTCGATGGCGACTGGCGGCTCGGTCAGCGTGGCGAGTTTCTTTTTCAGCGATCGAAACTCGATGACCTCGTCGTCGACGAAGAGAACCTTGACGGCCTGAGCGCGATCGCGACCATGTGGACGCGGTTGACGGCGTCGAGCTTCCTGACGGCGGCCGCTATGTGGGAATTGACGGTATGTTCCGAAAGGCCGAGGATGATCGCGATGTCCGCGGAGGTTTTGCCCTCACTCGTCCACTTCACGACTTCGGTCTCGCGTTGAGTGAGGCGCCCCGAGATTTCGTGCGCCAGTATCTCCTCGTAGAACTTATCGAATATCCGCATCGTGTCGAGAAGGACTTCGGCGACCTCTCCCTGATCCGGTTCGGCACGCTTGCCGCTGAAAGCGACGCAGTAACGCTTGCCCTCCGGCGTGAACAGGGGAACGAGGAGGAAGGAGTTGCTGTCAAATTCGTTGAGGACGAGGTCGCGCGGATAGTCTTCCGGCAGACTGCCGCTTCCGGTCAGCGGCGTGGCGAGAAATTGCGAGGCTTTTGTCTTCAAAAGTCCGAGAGCCTGACGCATGCCGTAGAGAAACAAGGCTGTGCGCCTTTCGGCAACGTTGGTGATGATGATCTCGCGCGTGCTGAATGGCGGTGAAGCTTCCGAAACACGCGCAAGAGCAAAGCACTCAAAGTGGTAGTGCTGCGCTGCAGCCCTCAGCAAGCGAAAGAAATCGGTACGATTGATCGCCCGACCGAGTTCCGGTCCAAGATGGAAAGGAATGGCGGCGACACTACTCATTGCACCTCCTGCTGCCTCTCAGATTTGGCGGTATCCCAAGATCTAAGGATACACGTCTTGGACCGGCACAATTATTACCACTAGCAAGACTATTGCAGGAAGAGCGTGAAGCAAGACCTCGATCTCCCGGATTAGGGGCTGCGCGATTTCCTTCCAAGTCTTTTGTCTTTCCGCATGCAACACCCCTTGTATGTGGAAGGCGATGCCCTCGCGGCATCGGAGAGAGCCGACCAGCCTTTCAGTCAAGGGGTTGACTGTGTTTGTGGCGGCAAACTTAAGGTTGCTCGGCGCTCTCGGCTTTTTCTCTCAACGTCAGCTCATCTGCGCGATCACGGCCGGGAGATCGATGGGTTTCTCGGCATAGAAGTCTGCGCCCGCTGCCAGCGCGCGCCTGCGATCCTCCTCTGCATCAGAGCCGGTGCAGACGCCAAGCCGGATGCGAGAAAACCGTGAGTCAGCCCGCAACCGCGCGATCAGATCGAGGCCGCTATCGAGCGGCATGTAGAGGTCCACGATCAGTGCATCCGGCAATCCTTCGCCCTTCACGCATGCTTCCTCCAACGCCTGCATGGCACTCTCTGCCTTGGAGAAACACAGCAGTGTGACGTCGATCTGCTGCTTCTTGCGCACATAGTCGGCGTAGAAGAGGTCATCTCCATTGTCGTCCACGTAAAATATTGTCGGCATATTGATCCGTTCGAACCATCGAGCTTCCACTATGCCCCAGGATCGGGCAGCGCGAAAATCCAAATACGCATCCGTGCACGCGCACGGGGAAAGCTCTCCCGATCTCAACGAACCGTATTGAAAGTTTGCAATTTCCAGACCTAGATGAGCGCACAAAAACGGGAGAGACCGCGTGCCAGAGCCGATCCAGGCTGCGAGTGCCGATATCCTTCGCCGACAACGGCAGTACCGGTTCGTCGTCGTGGCGATCGGTGCCCTCCTCGTTGCGCTCGGGGTGATCGTGATCGTCGTATGGATCAGACAGATCCAACCCATTCTCTCCGTGCTGCCCGGCTTTTCGGGAATGGCCTTGAATACGGCTCTCTGCTTTGCGCTCTCCGGGCTCGGCCTCATCTGCTCCGTTCAAACGGGTCAGCGCAGCCACATGCTGGCATTCCTCCTCTTCAGCCTGGCAGCAGCAATGAGCGGGCAGCGGCTGATCGAGATCGTCTTCGTTGGAGATCAGACACAGATCATCGAGCACTTTCTCACCGGGTTGATTGTCGAGCCGGCCTTCACTGCAAGGATTGACAGCGGCATGGCGCCGAATACAGCGGTCGTCTTCTTCGTTGCCAATCTCTCGCTCGCCTTCGCGCTGTCCGGCCGCGAGGAACGAGCGCAGCTCGTGCAGGAGCTCGTCGGCTATGTCGTCATCGGCCTCGGCATGGCAGCGCTTGCCGGCTATGCGACGCGGTCCGAGCACGGCTATCAATGGGGCGCCAGTATCGGCATGGCCGTCCATACGGCGGCCGGACTGGTGCTGCTCGGCTCCGCGACGCTCGCGCGCTCCTGGTGGGTGAAGCCGGAGAGCAGCGGCCGCATGCCGATCTGGCTGCCGGCTGTCATTTGCCTTACCGGCCTTTTCGTCGATCTCTACACGCCGCTTGGCGTGGCAAACGGCATTCTCTACGTGCCTCTCGTGCTGGCCTCACTGTGGTTCGGCAACAAGAATGCGCCCTTCTCCTTCGCGTTCGCCTGCTCGGTCCTCGTGTCTCTGGGATTCTTTGCGGTCGATCGGGAGGGTGTCGGCTACTGGTACGAGGCCACCAACCGGGCGATCACAATAGCGACGCTCTGGTTGGTCGCCCTGCTGGTCTTCTATTTCCTCCGCAACAGCAGCAGCCTGAACGCGGAGCGCATTCGCTTCGACAGCGTCACTCGAAACACGCCCAACGCTGTCATCGCCACAAACGCGCAAGGAGTGATCTCGCTGTTCAATCCGGCAGCGGAGGCAATGTTTGGCTATGCCGCAAAGGAGGCAATCGGCCAGAACGTGCGACTGCTGATGCCGGAGCCCTCTCACTCCCAGCATGACGACTATCTCGATCGGTACGCCCGGACCGGCGAAAAGCATATCCTCGGGACGACGCGGTCGGTTTCCGGCAGACGCAAGAACGGCGAGGTATTTCCTCTCGATCTCTCCGTCAGCAGGCTCGCCACGGACACCACCATCACCTTCGTCGGCATCCTCCGTGACATCACCGATCGCGTCGCACACGAAGAGCAGCTCAAAACGATGTTCGGTCGACTACAGGCCTATACCGTGGATCTCGAGCGCAGCAACGCCGACCTCGATGAATTCGCCTACATTGCCTCGCACGATCTGAAGGAACCGCTGCGCGGCCTGCACAACCACTCGCGATTTCTGCTGGAAGACTATGAAAAGCAGCTCGACGAGGACGGCGTGCGGCGCCTCAACCGCCTCGTTCTCCTCAGCCAGCGGATGGAAAAGCTCGTCAACGACCTGCTCTATTTCTCGCGCATCGGCCGACAGCAGCTGGCGGTCAAGCGCAGCGATGTCAATGCGATCGTCAGGGACGTCGTTTCGACGATGGAGCTCTATCTCGAAGAGCGGCATGCGCAGGTTAAGGTCGAGGGTCGCCTGCCCGAAATCGTCTGCGATGCGCTGCGGCTGACCGAGGTCTACCGCAATCTGATCACCAATGCTGTCAAATACAATGACAAGCCCGAGCCGCTCGTGACGATCGGGCATATCGAGCACTTCACCGGCAACGGCGGAACCTCAGCGCGCGACGTCTTTTTCGTCAGGGACAATGGCAAAGGCATTCCGGCGGAGTTCCACGAGGACATTTTTCGTATTTTCAAACGGCTGGAAAAGCCTAAGGATTCCGATGACGGAACGGGCGCAGGCCTGACATTCGTGCGCAAGATCATTGCGCGACACGAGGGCGATATCTGGCTCGAATCCGAGCTCGGCCAGGGAACGACCTTCTATTTCACACTGGGCCACAACCGAGAGGACCAGCATGTCACAGCGTGAGACACAGCCGATCCTCATTGTCGAAGACAGCGAGGACGATTTCGAGGCGACGCTTCGGGCCTTTCAGCGCGCTAAATTGAAGAATCCCGTCCGCTGGGCGGCGTCCGGCCACGAGGCACTGGAAGCTTTGGCGGTCATGACGCCGCGGCCGGGCCTGATCCTGCTTGACCTCAACATGCCCGGCCTCGACGGTCGCAAGACGCTGGAGGCGATCAAATCCAATCCGGACTGGCGTAAGATTCCGGTCGTGATCCTGACGACCTCCGATGACGAGCGGGATATCGAGGGATGCTACGCGCTCGGCGCCAATACCTATGTGCAGAAGCCGGTGGACCTCGACGGCCTGTTCGCCGCCATACAGCGGCTGAAGGAATACTGGTTCGAGATCGCGATCCTGCCCGTGGATGGGGACGGCCGTGGCTGACGACTGCGCCATACTCATCGTCGACGACAATGTCGACGACCGCGAATTCTATCGGCGCATGCTCGCGCGCGTGCCCGAAGCTGGCTACAGCGTCCGCGAGGCCGGGAATGGCGACGAAGGCCTTGCACTGAGCAAACAGCAACGTCCGGACTGCATCCTGCTGGATTATTCCCTGCCCGGCCGCAACGGCATCGGCGTGCTGGAGGACATGCTGAAGCAGGATCCGACCGCCAATGTCGTCATGCTGACCGGCCAGGGGAGCGAGACCGTCGCCGTCGAGGTGATGAAGGCCGGCGCTCGCGACTATCTGACGAAGGACGCACTCTCCCCGCAAGCGCTCCACTGGTGCATTCAGAACGCCATCATGCACGGCAACCTCGAAGCCAAGCTGGAGCAGAAGCGCCAGTCGCTCGAAATCTTCACGCGCGCCATGGCCCACGATCTTAAAGAGCCGCTGCGCACGATCAAATCATTCAGCAAGATCCTCCAGGTTTCCCCGACGCTATCCGACGAGGACCGCGAACTGCTGGACTATGTCCTCGGCGCCGCCGACCACATGGAAGACCTCATCGTCAAGGTTTCCGGCTTCACGAAACTGGAGGTTTCGGGCGAGCTCGAATTGAAGCCCGTCGCGCTTTCGACAGCGATCGAACGGGTGGAGAGCAATCTTCGCGAACAGATCGCCAGTTCGAGGGCGTCGATCTCCTATGGCGATCTGCCGGACGTGATGGGCGATGCCACCTTACTGGTGCAATTGCTGCAGAACCTCGTTTCGAATGCAATCCGTTATTGCGCCGACCGTCCCGAAGTCCTTGTCTCCGCCGAAAGCGATGGCGCCATATGCCGCCTTGCCCTGCAGGACAACGGTCCCGGTGTCGACCCCGAACACCGGGAGGTCATCTTCCAGCCGTTCAAACGGCTGGTGGGCCGCGGCGTCGAAGGCACCGGGCTTGGACTTGCCATCTGCCGGCGCATTGTGCAACTGCACGG
The DNA here is from genome assembly GCF_000577275.2 of Rhizobium favelukesii. NCBI lineage: Bacteria > Pseudomonadati > Pseudomonadota > Alphaproteobacteria > Hyphomicrobiales > Rhizobiaceae > Rhizobium > Rhizobium favelukesii. The sequence continues at coordinate 729,967 of NZ_HG916852.1, read as the reverse complement.
CGGCGCGATCTGGTGTGAAGGCAAGGAGCCTGTCGGATCCACCTTCATCGTCGAGCTGCCGCTTGCCCGGCCTGCTGCCACTGCTTCGACGACTGCGCCGGATGGGCAGGGCGCCAAGGCGGTATCGCCCCCGCCCGAAGGATCGTCCAGGCTGGCCGAGGTTCTTCTCGTCGAGGATAGTCCGGCGGACGTCCAACTCCTGAAGATTAAGCTGATGCAACGCGCCAAGGTCAGCTTCAACCTTCACGTCGCCGCCAACGGCCGCGATGCGATGCGGCTTCTGCAGGAGCGCGCGACCGCCGATGGCGGGCCCGGGATCGACCTGATGCTGCTCGACATCAACATGCCGATCATGGACGGTTTCGAGGTTCTCGATGCGCTTTCGGCAGACACGCAGCTGAAGAGCATCCCGGTTTGCATCCTGAGCACCTCCAGCGACGAAGATGACATGCAGCGCGCCAAGAACCTCGGCGCAAGCGCCTACATGATCAAGCCGCCAACCCTCCAGCAATTCCGGGAGGTTTTGGACGGACTGGACCATTTGGATTTGCAGCGGCGCGGAGATGGCCTAGTTCTTTATGCGGAACATTCGAGGCAAACTCCAATTATGACGGCATGACGTTTATACTCGCACTGATTCTGGCGCTCACGACGCCTTCCAACCCATCCGGACTGTACTCAATGGTATCTGGCATCCATCACGTCACCCTCCTTACCCGAAAGGTGCAGGCAAACGTGGACTTCTACGCGGGGTTTCTTGGCATGCGGCTGGTCAAGCAGACCGCCGGTTTTGAAGATGCTACACAGCTTCATCTCTTCTATGGGGACACCGTAGGCAGCCCGGGGTCGCTCGTGACGTTCCTGGTATGGGAGGACGGTTCACCCGGCCGCGTCGGCCACAGCCAGATCGGTGAGTTGTCACTGGCGATCGATCCTGCCAGCATCGGCTATTGGCTCACCCGCTGCATGAGTTTCGGGCTTCGCTCGGAAGGTCCGGCCGATGAGTTTGGCGAACCCGTTCTGCGCCTGAAAGACCCCGATAACATCATCGTCAAGCTCGCCGGTGCCCGCGATCTGAAATCACCGGCCGCCTGGGATGGCGCTGGCGTGCCGGTCGAGCACGCCGTTCAACGGGTGCGCGGCGTTACCATGCTGACGGAGAAACCGGCCGAAAGCCGTGACTTCGTGGAGCGCCATTTCGGCTACCGTTTCCAGGCCAACCACGGCAACATCGACCGGCTTGTCTCGCAATCAGGCGATATTGTCGACATCAGGGATGCCCAGGGCTTCTGGTCTGGCGCGCCGGGCACCGGGACGGCCGATCACGTCGCGTTCCGCGCCGCCGACGAAAAGCAACTTCACAAGGTCCACGATGCACTGAAGGAGGACGGCGCGGCGGCGACGAACCTGCACGATCGCAAATACTTCGAATCGCTCTATGCCCGCGAGCCGGGTGGCACGCTGATCGAACTGGCGACAGACAAGCCCGGCATGACGGTGGACGAGCCGCAGCCCACGCTCGGCACCAAGCTCTTCGTTCCCAAGGATCCGATCACCGACCTCAAGGACCTAAAGGTCTTGCTGCCGCAGTTTTCGATGCCCGGCGAGCCCCGTGTCAACTATCGCGACCTGCCCTTCGTGCACCGCTTCTATACGCCGCCGGACCCTGACGGCAGCGTCTTCGTGCTGTTGCACGGCTCGGGCGGGAACGAGACGACGCTGATGCCCCTGCTGCACGAGGCTGCCCCGCGTGCCACGCTGCTGGGCGTGCGCGGACGCGCGACCGAGGAAGGTATTCCGCGCTGGTACAAGCGCATCACGCCGTTCTCCTTCGATCAGGACGATATCAAGAGCGAAGCCGAAGCCTTCGCCGCCTTCATCGAAGGCGCCGTGTCGTCATACGGCCTGGATCCGAAGAGGATCGTCTATGTCGGCTATTCCAACGGCGCGAACCTGCTCAACTCGCTCCTCTATCTGCATCCGAATCTGGTGCACAAAGCGGTTCTGTTGCGCTCCATGCCGGTCCTGAAGACGTTTCCACACGCCGATCTCAAGGGCACCGATCTTCTGGTCATCAGCGGCAAGACGGATGCTTACGGCAAGTATGCCAGCGAGCTCGAAACACGCCTGAAGCAATCGGGAGCGACCGTCGATTCGGACGTCATCTCGGGCGGACACGATCTCGGCGACGCCGACGTTTCGATCATCCAGAAATGGCTGTCACAGCAAATCAACTGACTTGGAGGCGCCTTCAAGCGAGGCGGGCATGGCGTGCGATTCGCCAGGCAGCATCAACTTAAGCATCTTCGCCGGGTGCGAGCACCAGCGGTCGCTTGCCTTTCAAGCACGCCCCGGACGCTCAAGCCCTTGCGCAAACCCACGTCTTCGCGTTGCCCCAGAGTAGCAACTCGGTCTGCGCGACGTCCTCGGCGAACAACCGTCTATTGATTTATCTGAAGCGGGCAGTGAACAAAGGCCAAACGACCCTTCAGGGGGCGAAATCCTATTTCATCTCGTATCTGAACAGTGATCGCCGGGCGCTGGAGCTATCAATTATTGCCACCCAGAAGGATGCTTCTGTTTATTTCTCCATAGATCTGAAGGAGCCTGTATCATCTATTACAACGCATCGATTATTGAAATAAATCACCACCAGCGTTCTAAAATCTATACTATATATCTTAACACTCTTACATAAACTCTCCATTGATAAACCAATACAAAATTTGGCAGTGCGTGATATAGAATTTTAATAGATTACTTTTGACTATTCTTTTCATATAAGGCTGCGACTTAACATAAGATCTATATTTATATTAACTTCATATCTATTTAAGGCAAGAAATTACCACATTCGTCTGCGAACTGCTCCATCTGTTCTATTTTGCTGCACCGCAAAAATGCTCCTTGCCGAAGCGGGATCCCAGCCCTATCCTCGCTTCGACATCGATCGCAGAAGGGGAAATTGAATGCCTCCTCGGCCCGTGGACATCAGCCTGATCATCTCGTCGAGAAATCGGGCCTATGGACTGACAAACTGCCTGGATGCCGTTTCTGAAGCCGCCCGCCAGGCAGACTATTTGAGACTTGAACTGGTCTTCGTGGACAACAGTGGGCGTCGACCGCTCCGATCAAGACCAACCTGATCTACGAGGTCAAACCGGGCCTCGCCGTCGCACGCAATGTGGGGCTCAAAGCCGCCAGGGGACGCATCCTCGCCTTTACCGACGACGATTGCGAGATCTTCCCCGACTATTTCAGCACGCTTGCGGCGCTTTTCAGCTCGGATACGGAGATGGTCATGCGCGGCGGCCGGATCGAGCTTGGCGATACACGCGACCTGCCGGTGACGATCAAGCCCGAGATGGAACCTGCGGTACTGACCAGCGACCTGCATGCCGGCGGCTTCGTTCATGGCGCCAACATGGCGTTTCCCTATGCGCTGGTCGAGAAGATCGGCCTCTTCGATACTCGCTTCGGGGCCGGATCGCCGTTCCGCTCCGGAGAGGATACCGACTATGTGCACCGCGCCTTCAATGCCGGTGTGCGTGTCGAATATCTGCCGGATTTTGCTGTCAAGCACTTCCATGGGCGTCGCGAGCTCGCGGACATCAAGCGCCTCCAGACCGGCTACGCCTTCGGCAACGGAGCACTGTATGCCAAATATCTCTTCGATCGCCGCTCAAACATGCGCGGCATGCTGCGCTGGGAAATCCGCCAGGCGGTCATGGAAGCCATGGGGCGCCAAAAACTCAACGAGGAACTCGGCCTGAGCTACCGCAGCCAGCTTCGTGACAACCTTACCGGCATGCTCGCCTATTGGCGGGCTCCAAAGGCAAGGCAGCCCGCCTGAGGCAGCCGCACGCCGCCAACAGAACCAACGCGCAAGCCTTTGCGAACCAAATTCGATGGGATAATGCATGGCCGATACGGCAATTGCCCACGCCGAGCTTAAGAAGAAAACCGCGCTCTCCGTCCTGTGGTCGGTCATCCGGGTGGCCTGGAGCACGATCGCAACCTTTGTGATCTTCGTCATCCTTGCGCGCATTCTCGGCCCCGGCGATTTCGGCACCTTTGCGCTTGCAAGCCTGTTCGTGGAAATCGGCCGCGTGCTTGCCTATGCGGGCCTCGGCGATGCTGTTACACGCCAGCTCGATCTCGACGAGGAGCTTGCCGACACGACCTTCTGGGCGACGATCGCCTTTAGCGGCATCGTTGCCTCGCTGGTGTTCTTCTTTGCGCCCTATTACGGCGATCTGGTGCGCGATCCGTCCGTTTCCGGCATTCTTCGCTGGCTCGCGCCGCTGCTTCCGATTTCCTCGCTGGCGGTCATCCACAATGCTCGCCTCGCCCGTGAATTTGGCCACAAGAGCCTCGCCGGGCAGGCAATTGCCGCGAGCCTGCTATCCGGCATCACCGCCGTCGTCTGCGCCTTTCTCGGCTGGGGCGTATGGGCGCTCGTCGCGCAGACCGCAGTCAACGCCGCCGTGACCGTGCTGCTCGGGTGGTACTACTACCCCTGGATGCCGAAGTTTCGCTTCAACGTCACGATGTTCCGCTCCGTCTTCCTCTTCAGCATCAGCCTCGTCGTCACCCAGCTGATGTGGATGTTGCTTGCCCGCGTACAGGACATCTTCATTTCGCGCTGGTTCGGCCCGGTCGAAGTCGGCCGTTATCGCATTGCCTGGCGGCTGATCGAGCTGATCGGCCAGGCGGTGCTTGCGCCGATCGGCAGCGTGTCGCTCGTCACGCTGTCGCGCCTGCAGAATGACGCCACCGCCTTCCGCAATGCCTACAACAAGATCGTCGGTGCAGCCGCGCTTGGCACCATTCCGCTGCTGCTCGGCTTCGGCGCCTTGTCCAACGACATGATCGCGCTGCTCTTCGGCAACAAGTGGGGCAATGCCGGAGACATCGCGACCGTGCTGGTGCTGATGGCGGTTCCCTTCGTCATGAACTTCTTCGCCTCATCCGCGCTCTCTGCGGTCAACCGGGCGGAATCGATCCTTTCCGTCGCCGCCTTGCAGCTCGTGACGACGCTGATCCTGACCTGGCTGCTCGTTCCCTACGGCGTCGTTGCAGTCGCGGCGGGCTATACGCTGCGTGCCTGGCTGACGATGCCCTATCAGCAATATGTCCTGGCACGATATGCGCACATCGACGCCAAGAGCACACTGAAGGCCGTCGCCCTGCCGTTCTGCGGCGCTGCACTCATGGCCGTCTGCGTCTGGTTTGCGAATCCCGTCATCCTGGCGCGCGTTCACAACCGCTGGCTGGCGCTCGGCCTTAGCATCGGCCTTGGCGGAGCGATCTACCTTGCCTTCCTGCCGATCTTCGGCCGCTCGGTCATCCGCCCCTATATCGCACTCGCCATGTCCCTCAACCCATTCCGCAAACAGGCCGAAGCATAGCCGCTTGCATGGACCACTTGTCCGCAAACAAGGAGCATTTAATGGAATCCAATATTACGATCATCAACCGCCTTCAGGGCGTGATCGCCAATTGCCTTTCCGATCTCTTTGATCCCTCCGAGCGTTTTGCGCTTCTCGACTTTCCGAACCACTACAACATCGGCGACAGCGCAATCTGGCTCGGCGAACTTGCCTATTTCGACGGCAAACGCACGCGCCCGTCCTTTGTGACAGAAATTCCGACGTATGATGAAGGTCGCATGCTGGGCACGATCGGCAGCGGTCGCATCTTCCTGCACGGCGGCGGCAATTTCGGCGACATCTGGGCCGGCTATCGCCAGTTCCGTGAAGGTCTGCTCAACAAGCACAAGGGCCGCCCGATCGTGCAGATGCCGCAGACGATCCACTTCAAGGAGCAGGCCAACATCGACAGCACCGCGCGCGCGATCGAGCGCCACGGCCAGTTCACGCTTCTCGTCCGCGACCAGCGAAGCCTGGAATTTGCCCGGCGCTGGTTCCCATGCGAAACACGCCTTTGCCCCGACATGGCTTTCTGCATCGGGCCGGTCGCTCGCCCGGCGGCGCAACATGAGCTGCTGCTCAATCTGCGCGAAGACCAGGAAGTCGGCGCTGCACAGGACCTGACCGCTGCAACATTGCGTCCGGGCACGGTAAAGTCGGACTGGCCCGACGAGCCCGCCGATTTCCAGCGCCAGACAAAGCGTGCCGCAATTTTGAAAGGCCTGCTGACCGGCCGCATCGGCGGTCGGGCGCGGATGACCGAGCTTGCCTATCGTGAACGGGCGCAGCAGCGCTTCGACCGTGGCGTCGCCCTGCTCAGCTCGGCGCGCCAGGTCATCACCGACCGCATGCACGGTCATATCATGTGCGTGCTCTTGGGCGCCGATCATTGCGTTCTCGACAACAGCTACGGCAAGACGAGCAGCTTCATCGAGGCGTGGGGCACCTGCAACAGCGACAAGGCAGAGCTTGCCTCGACGGTCGACGAGGCACTCGCCATTCTCGATGCACGCAGGGTCGCCCCGGCAGCGGTCGCCTGATTGAAATCAGCCTCGCCGGGCAACCAGAATCCCGGCGAGCACAACGCCGCCGCCGATCGCCTGCATTGGCCCGATCGGCTCGCTGAGCAGAACCCAGGCGAGAATTGCCGCCACGATGGGCTGCAGCAGCAGCGTCAGTGACGAGAAGGCCGCCGGCAGGTAGGCAAGCGCATAGGCGATGGCCACCTGTCCACTCGCATGACTGACGAAGGCGAGGCCGAAGACGATCGCCCAACCATAGGCTGTCGGCGGCAGCATTTGGTCTTCGTAGAAGAATCCGAGCGGGAAGATGCAGACAGCGGCCGACGCGGTGCTCCAGAGCATGATGCGGACCGTATCGAAGCGGCTGCGCAGCTTGCCAATCGCCAGGATGTAACCCGCATAGAACACGGCTGCGACCACCGCCACACCATCGCCGCGCAGGTCGCCATTGCCGAGCGCCGCGGGGCCGCCCTTCAGGATGACCACGCCGGCGAGCGCCAATACGAGGCCGAGAACGAAGACGCGGGTGACCACTGCGCCGAAAAACAGAAGTCCGATTATCGTGACGAAGACGGGGGCAAGATTGGCGAGCAGCGTTGCATTGGCCACCGACGTCATGGTGATGGAGAGATGCCAGGCGGCAAGATCCATGGCGAGGACGACACCAGGCAGGATCAGCAGGGCATAATCCGAGGCCTTTTCAGGCTTCGGCCCGGCATCCTTGCCCTTGGCAAGCGAGGAGATGAAGATCGGAATCAAGGCCAGGGCAACCCGCCAGAAAGCCGTGGCCATCGGCCCGACGTCCGACAGCCGCACGAAGATTGGCGAGCCGCCGATCGCCGCGCCGCCGAGGATCAGGGCGGCAAGCGCAAATCGGTTGGACCTGGGGGTTTCGGCGATGGCGGAAGCGGCCTGCGACATGACTCTCGATGCTTTCTCACCGCCTCAAGGCTGGCGGCGAGCATCGGACCTATCAGAAGCTGTGGCGGGCGGATAGCCAATGAACGACGAGCGCAGGCAAAAGCGCAATCTTATTGTCCGCCGATGCGAATTTGCAGCACCGCCAATCAGCCGGTGATGATGGTCGAAAATTCCGGCGTGCCACGGATGGTGTTGCTGACCGTACAGATCTCCTCCGCCGCATGCGCGATCTTCAGGCGCGTTTCCTCGTCGAGGTCGCCCTTGATCGAGAAGGCGATGTTGAATACCTGGACGCGAGACGGCCCCTCACTCGCCTTCTCGCCGGTGACGTCGGCGGTAATCTCGGTGACCCGGTCGAGAATGCCCATCTGGCTCGCAGCAATGCGCGCGCTCAGTACGAGACAGGCCGACAACGACGCATAGAGGAGATCCAGCGGATTGAAGCCGGGCTGCGAGGCGCCGGTGACGATATCGAGCTCACCCTTGGTGGCCGAGGTGACATGCGGAAAACCTGTACGGCTAAGAACGGCGGTTGCGCCAACAGGACGGGGACGGGCCTTGAGATCGGCCATGGGTAAATCCTTTGGTGATGATAGCCGATCCTAGATAGGCATTTTGAGTGTTCACGGCAACGCGCTTCTGTTCCAGCGGCGGGAGGAAAACAAACCACCCCAGGTGATTCGGTCGGCTTCAATTCGCCCGCACGTCAACCTCAGTTTCCCATCCCGATTTCTGAGGATAGGCCCACGTCAGCTTCAAATGGCAATATAAGAGTGCACTAAAACAGAAACGACTCATTGGAGTTATCCATGCGAGCACTTGCGGCTGTTCCTGTTGCACCCAGCGTCATCATCGATGCCGAACCGTTCGGCTATATCAGAAAGGTCTACGTCGACGACGAGGCCTGCTGGGGCTTGTTCGATTCCGATGGCGACGTGATCTTCGTCGGCGATGCGGCCAGTGATTGCCACACCTATGCGGCGAAGGAACAGATCCGCATACAGATCATCCATTGAATCTCTGCGCGATGTCCGCGCAACGTGACGCCTGGCACGAACCGGCATCGCACCCAGCACGAAAATTGTGCTAAGGGAGACCGTCCGGCAAGGCGATCACGCCCTGCCAAACGTCGCATTGGGCTGGCATCAGCGGTAAGACGGCGCCGACGGTGTGACCACCACCTTGCCGTTGGAGAAGATGATGAAGGCGAAGAGCAAGACGCCTGCCAAAGTGATAATCGACGCAAGAGCGACAAGCGGCTCCATGGCGGGGTTGCCCTGAAGCATGAGGTAGAGCGACGGCACCATCAGGGCGATGCCAGCCGTGTACACGTAGTACTGGATCATCGCGAGGCGCTTCTCGGCCTTCTGGGGATTGAGCGCATGGTAACCGCCAAAGATTGCCATGGTCACCCACCCCAGCAGATTACAGTGCGCATGCGCGCCGATGACGCTGTGATCCTGCGAAATTGCCATGTTCAGACCCATGACGACGCCGACGATCAGAAATATGACTGCGGTCTTGAAGTATAACTGCGAGATGCGTGGCATAGAGTATCCCCTTCCGTTTGCTCCGATAGTATTATCATTGCGCAATTCAATTGAGAACGGCCTACCTTCGGAGATTTAACCTTCGCCAAACTATCATGTTACCATCCGGCGACCCCATCCGCGAAGCGGCATTGCCGGCTCGTCGCGGAGGCGACGCAGCTTCTGAACAGTAGCGCATTTTTAAGCACTTCCTTAAACTCATCTCGACTATTCTGCCTCGCCGGCACATTCGCGGAGAGCGAGATGAGAGAGATCTACAAGCCCTTTGTCGCCAGCGATGACCCCGACCGGGACATCCGCTGCCAGGACGCCCTGCAGTTCGCATTTCGCGATCTCGTCGCGGCATCGGTCGAAGCGGGCTGGAGCGAGGACGAAGCGCTCGAGGCCATCATCACGCTTGCAGACGACAGCCTCGGGCGGATCGGCGCCAATGACGACGCCAAGACGCTGCTCGATGTGCTACGACGGATGGCGTAGCGGCACCCGCTTAGACAGGGTGGGTGAAGCCGGCTGATCTGATCGGCCGCGCCCTCAAGCGGAGGGCTTCTCGAGGCGCTCAAGAAACCGCGCTGCAATGTCTTCGTTACCGTGACATACGCGAGCGCCGGCTTGAGGAGGAACTGTTCTTCAAACGCCTGATCGGGGAGATCGTTGAAAGCCAGACCTTCTACGACTGTTCCTTTTAGAGTGCCGCCCTCTGGTAGTTGCAACTCATGGGTCTGGTAGATGCCGAGCAGTACGCCGTCCAGAACGAGTTCTTCGTCAGTGACGTTCACCTCGGCGAAACGCCCGGATAGGCGAACGACGTCCTCTAATCCAAGCGCAACTTGTTGCTCGTCGCCAACGATCTTGGTCGTTGCTCCCGCATCTCGTAGCACCTTTATGAATTTTTGGAGGGCCCTGACAAACCGGGGAGACCCCGCAGCTATCCTGGACGAAAACGGTTCGGCTGTCGCAGTATTCAGTCGCTGGGAAATGCGGCAATGGCCGTGCAACGCAACGCGACGCGAATTGGCTGAAATAACCGAAGCGAAGAGCGACTAGATTGTATCTGCTTCGAAAAGGAGTGGTGCCCAGAGCCGAGACACGGAAATTCAACAAAAACAATATAGTTAGCACGCCGCTGGACACCGGATCTTGCTACGCAATCATTAGGCTTTTTGGAAAAGTGTCCAGCCTATTTTGGTCCGCTTTGCGCCAAGCAGACGAACAGCTCGGCCGGAAAGCGTTCAAAACCGGGCGCAGCTGATCATCTGGCACGATGCGATCTGCCATACTACCGGGACGTGACCTCCAGAAACACAGTCGGCAAATTTTGCGGCAGGCACTATCGCCTTCTACTACTGATGCGGCGCATGTCTACAACGCGGCCATCGTGCTGCGGCACGGCAATCTCGAACCGGCTACTGCCCCTACCGCGGCAGTCGATCCGCCGGATATCCCTAAAACCGCGGTTGCGGAGCAGCCTCTCGCCCTCACTGCAACTGATCCCTCTGCCTCTATTGAGATCGGTGCCAATGTTGATGGTGATATTGGTCTGTGCGCTTGCCCAGGTCGGCAGGGAGATTGACGCGAGGGACAGACCGGCAGCCAGCGCTAGTGAGAGGAACAACGATCTAGGCAAGGCATCCTCCCTTTGGACAGTGTGCTCTGCGCACATGACGCTCGTTTTCCTGGCGAATGATACAACCCTGGGAGTGAGAGCGATAGAAGCGTAAGCGCACATCATGCGCGATTGGGTTTTCAATTTCTGCTAGACTGCCTCGGCCTCGCCTTGTTGCGGGGGCGAGTTTAACCAGGGAGGAAATCGATGGTTCGCCACCTTCCACCTTCGCTCGTCTTCGCCGCCGCCGCTCTGCCAGCTCTCGGCGCGGTTCAGATCGACCGGCCACGGTGACCTGCAAGGATCATAATGCAGCCAGCCACGAGGGCGTGGTAAAGATCGGTTCTACGGTGCGTGAGGCGTTGAAGAACGATCCCAAGCTGGGCAAGCTCAGCCAGGCCAACCTGCTCATGGCGATCAATAACGCCCGCGAGGCTCACAAAGACGCAAAGCTGATAGACGCGCTGCATATGTAACAGTCCCGCAAACGAACAAGCCTTGATGGATGTGGAGGAGACAATGGCACACTCGCTTTGCGGTCGCCGCATTGTTGCAGGTTTTCGGCCGACGCTGCTGGCGCTTGCGGGGGTCGTGATATTCAGCGGCTCCCCGTCAGCCGCGTTCGCGGACACGGTCGACATGCGCGACGTCGTTGTTCGCGAGTTCGAGGCGTTCGACCCCAATTATCGGGAACGGCGTCAGCAGTATGCGGAGCGCCTCGGGGCGCTCGCCGCCAGGATCGCAGCCGAGCAAGCTGCGGGTAACACGCTGCAATGCTCGGAGCAAATGTATCTCGAGGCAAAGTGGCTGCTCGGCTATACGGCAAACTGGGATGCACTCAAGGACAAGCTGGACCGCATCGAGCGGAGCTTGCAGGACAAAACCCAGGACTTTGCCACCGAGCAATCGCCGGTGGATGGTTTCTGGGGACTCTGCTACGATCAATGGTTCATGCGAGTAGGCGCGACAGCGACGGCCTTTGGCCTTCTCACAAGCCAGGGGCAACCCCCTCGGTATCGCTTGCGCCCGCGGCTCACCACCGGACGCGACCTCATCAACTATTTGCAGGGCCTGCTCATCTCGGATATCGAAAACACAGGCATCGACCACCGCGGCGAACTCAGCAGCGTGATGACGAGCTATTCAACGGCAGCCTACAAGCGCGATCTCCAGGATGTCCTTGCCGGCTTTGTAGCGCTTGACGAGAACATTGACTGGGATGCAATGCGCGAGGCTGCCTGGTTTTTTATCCACGGCTCACAGGATATCGGAACTGGCTATTGGGGAGCCTGGTACGTCATCGATGGTAAGATACGCAAGACCGCCGATCTCAGCATGACATTTCATGTCGTGCGGTACAGCAAGGGCGAAGTGGATCATTGGCCGCAGATCATCAGGACGACCCTCGCCATCAAAGACGATCCTTATCCGTTCGGGTGGCGCAGTGGCGGGAAGTTTAACAATCACAACCTCTACGATGTCGCGACGATCTTCAAGTTCGGCTGGCCGCACATGAGCGAGGAGGAGCGCAGGACGGCCCGCGATGAGATCCGCCAGATGTTGCGCTGGTCAATCGGGAACACCCTGAACCCCGATGGTACCTATCGGCACGATCCCGGCTACGGGGACTCCTATGCCGACGAATATTATTTCGGCGTGTCGCTGCTCGATGTTCTAGGCTACTGGAAGCCTGCTGAAAGGTTTTGGACCGATGATCCGCTTGAGCCGGCCCTGGCCGGTCGTGCCGACTGCTGCCTCATAAAGCAGCGCGTCAAGGCATATGGCTTTGAGGGCTGGGCCGGTGCTGCCGCTTTGGAAAAGCTCGAGAGGAGTTGCAACGTGTGTCCCGCTTGAGCGGCAAACCAACGCTAAGTCAGCCGCCCAACCATGTTCGAAATCCCAATCGTCGCGTCAGGTCTGGAGCCCATGCTATCGCGGAACTCCGGTCACCGGAGTGTCCGCAATGGGGCCGAGAACGGTCATTGAGAGATAGTGGTATCCAGCCCTACGAGATTCTGGACACCTAGCAAAATAAAACACAATAAAATCAATGGTGATTTGGTGCCCAGAGCCGGAATCGAACCAGCGACACGCGGATTTTCAATCCGCTGCTCTACCAACTGAGCTATCTGGGCTAACCCGCTTCGCAGATGTTCTTTCCCGAGAAAGTACCGGGGGCCTTGGTTCGCCCCGGAAGCGAGCGGGGTTATAGCATCTTGTCGGGACATGGCAAGCGCCAAATGACAGTTTTTTGAGAACCCTTTGAATTTTCCGGATTCATCAACGAATTTAAGGGCTTCGCCCGTGGAAAACGAGCCTATTCCTCGTCCTCGTAATCCGCCTTCGCCTCGTCGTCGGCAACGGGGATGGCATAGGAGCCGGAGAGCCAGCGCGAAAGATCGACTTCGCGGCAGCGGTTCGAGCAAAACGGGTAGTGTTCGCGGTGGGATGGCTTGCCGCATTCCGGGCAAGGGTGCGTCTTGCGCAGCGGTTCCACCTTGGCAGCTGCTTTCTTTTCGTCAGACATAAGCGGTCCCTTCGAGGATCAGCCCTCGGGCCACCGGCTATGCACGTCAAAGCCTTCGCCGGTCAGCAGAAGGATGGTTTCATAAAGTGGCAGACCGACGACATTGGAGTAGGAGCCAACCATCTTCTGCACAAATGTGCCGGCCAGGCCCTGGATGCCATAGGCGCCGGCCTTGCCGCGCCATTGCCCGGAGGCAAGGTAGTTCTCGATCTCGAAACCGGAGAGCCGCTTGAAGCGAACCTTGGTCTCGACAATCTTCTGGCGGATCTTGCGGTCGGGCGTCACCAGGCACACGCCGGTGTAGACCCAGTGGCTGCGGCCAGACAAGAGATACAGCGAGGCCGATGCCTCATCCGCAAACTCGGCCTTCCCCAAAATGCGGCGGCCGACGGCGACCACGGTATCGGCGGACAGAATATAGCTGCCCTTCCACATCATGTCGCCCTTGATGGCAGCGAGCGCCGCCTCGGCCTTTTCCGTCGACAGACGCCGCGCAAGCGAGCGCGGGTGTTCCGACTTCTTCGGCGTCTCGTCGATATCCATCGGCATCAGACGCGAAGGCTCGATCCCTGCCTGGTTGAGCAGATCGACGCGGCGGGGCGAGCCGGAAGCCAGAATGAGCTTGTATTTCAGCGCCATGGAACCTCGACCACCGGAAGACGAAGAAAATAGCCTTTCGAGCCTTTGAGGCCAGGCCTACTTGAAGCGGTAGGTGATGCGGCCCTTGGTCAGGTCGTAGGGAGTCATTTCAACGAGAACCTTGTCGCCTGCCAGAACGCGGATGCGGTTCTTGCGCATACGGCCGGCCGTGTGGGCGATGATCTCGTGTTCGTTTTCGAGCTTTACGCGGAACGTCGCGTTCGGCAAAAGCTCGGTCACGATACCCGGAAATTCGAGGACTTCTTCTTTAGGCATATAGTGGTTTTCTTCCTGTCGGTTGAGATGACGGCGGCAGCCGCCCCAAATTTTGCGCGGAAACTACACAATCAACGGAGGTTTGTGAACCTAATTGATCGCGTTTCTGTCATTTGTTTCACGCCGATTGCGCGGCGATGGTATTTCTTCTAACCAGCCGGCTCTCGATGAGTTCGGTCAGATGATCACGGACTTCCCGATAGCTGTCCAGAATCTGCTCTCGTGTGCCCTGAACGACGGTCGGATCCTTGGTCGGCCAGTAAACGACTTCGATGGCATTTGACCGTGTCAGCTCCAGCGCGGCGTGGTGCGCTGGCGGCGAGAGCGTGATGATGAGATCGAAGTAGTCGTCCTCGAGCTCCTCCAGCGTGTGCGGATGATGCCGACCGAGAGAAAGTCCGATCTCCTCCAGTGCTACGTCGACGAAGGGATCCCGCTCCCCGGCGCGAACGCCTGCAGACTTGATGTAGACGTTCGCCGGTAGCATGCTGCGGGCGATCACCTCGGCCATGGGGGAGCGGATGGCGTTCATTCCGCACATGAACAGGATGGCGCCCGGCCTTGTCCCCTCGCCTGCCTCGACCGCGGGTTCCATCGCCGTCAGCCGCGCCAGTAGAGCACGCAGACCAGCGTAAACAGCCGCCGGGCAGTGTCGAAATCGACCTCGATTTTGCCGTTCAGACGGTCCCTCAGCGTCTGCGAGCCCTCGTTGTGAATGCCGCGCCGTCCCATGTCTATCGCCTCGATGCGGCTCGGCGACGCCGAGCGGATTGCCTCGTAGTAGCTTTCGCAGATCAGGAAATAATCCTTCACGATGCGGCGAAACGGGGTCAGCGATAGGATGTGGGTCGCGACGGCACCTCCGTCCTCGGTCGTGATCGCGAAAACCAGCTTGGAATCGACCAGCGAGATATTCAGTCGGTACGGGCCACCGTGATGGCCGATAGGGGTGAAGCTGTTTTCCTCGACGAGGTCGAAAATAGCGACCGCGCGCTCGTGCTCGACGTCGGGCGTCGCTCGGCCGATGGTGTCGTCAAGGACGACGTCGCAAAGCCGGAAGTCGCCCGCTGCCATCTCTCACCTTTCCAGATTGAGGCGGATCGCAACCGATTGCGCATGCGCGTCCAGCCCTTCGGACACGGCGAGCGCAATGGCAGCGGGGCCTAGCGTGCGGAGTTGCTCGGGACCGAGACGTAGGAGCGAGGTGCGCTTGACGAAATCGAGCACGGAAAGACCGGAGGAGAACCGCGCCGAACGTGCCGTCGGCAAAACGTGGTTCGAGCCCCCGACATAGTCGCCGATCACTTCGGGCGTGTGGGCCCCGAGGAAGATCGCGCCAGCATTGCGGATACGAGACAGCAGTGCATCCGGATCGGCAACGGCAAGCTCGAGGTGTTCAGGCGCGATCCTGTTTGCCAACGGAATAGCGCCCTCCAGGGACTTCACGAGAATGATCGCGCCAAAGTCCCGCCAGCTTGCGGCAGCGGTCTCGGCGCGATTGAGCGTCTTCAGCTGCCGTTCGACGGCTGCTTCTACCGACTTTGCGAACTCGGCATCATCGGTGGCGAGGATCGCCTGCGCGCTCGCATCGTGCTCGGCCTGCGCCATGAGATCGGCGGCGATCCAATCCGGATTGTTGTCCTTGTCGGCAATCACCAGCACTTCCGAGGGACCGGCGATCATGTCGATGCCGACGGTGCCGAAGACCTGGCGCTTGGCGGCGGCAACATAGGCATTGCCGGGACCAGTGATCTTGGCGACAGGCGTGATGGTTTCTGTGCCATAGGCAAGTGCAGCGATGGCCTGCGCGCCTCCGAGCCGGTAGATTTCGGTGACGCCCGCGAGCTTGGCGGCAGCAAGCACGGCCGGGTTGACGGCACCGCCTGTTGCGGGAACGGCAATGACAATGCGATCGACGCCGGCGACCTTCGCCGGCACGGCATTCATCAGCACCGAGCTCGGATAGCTCGCAGTGCCGCCCGGCACATAGAGGCCGA